>NZ_LZKI01000044.1 GCF_001672755.1 Mycobacterium colombiense
TTGAGCAGCCCGCTTGGCGCCATTCGGCGCCCGCGGACGTGAAAACCTCACCCAGCCCTTCGGCTTCGGCGTGGGCGGGGGAGGCGTCGAACTGGGCTGCGGCTTCAGTTCGGGGGCGGTGGTGAACGGTTGCGATTGGGCGTCGTTGAAGCGCGCGCACCCGCTCGTCACCAGCACGAGGGCGCACAGCACGGCGAAGCCGCGCCGAACCGACCGCCCCGATCGCCCTAGTCGCATGACCGTCAGGCTACGGACACTGGCAGCGGCGCCGCCACACACGTCCCCGTTGGCCGCCGCCGAAAACTCGGCCATGGCCCCTTCCCGCCCGGGCCCGGCACCACGTCCGGCGAACGGGCGATCTCGCGCGGCGGGCCCTCGAAACGGGCTCGGGAGGCGATTTCGGGCAAATCCGGGCCGGTTTGACGGGCAAACCACCGATTGCCAGGCGAAAGCGCCGCTCAAATCCCCAATTCAGGGCCGAATGCCCTTACCCTGACACCCGTGACCAGTCAACCGAATGACGCACATTGGCAACGGCCCGGCGAATCGCCGGAGCCGACCCCGGGCCGCCCCGCCTCGGCGCGGCTGGTTGATCCCGAAGATGATCTGACGCCAGTCGGCTACCCCGGCGACTTCAACCCGTCGACCGGAACCACCACCGTCATCCCCTATGGCGGCGCCCCAGCGGTTGCCGGCTCCGGGGCCGGTGGCTACCACCTGCTGGAACAACAGGAGCCCTTGCCTTACGCCCAGCCGCATTCGGCGGCCCGGCTCGCCGCCGCCGAGTCCACCGACATCGACGACGACGAACACCACGACCGGTTGCACGACGTCGGCCGGCGCGGAACGCAGCATCTTGGTTTGCTGCTGTTGCGCGTCGGGCTGGGCGTGGTGCTCGGCGCCCACGGCCTGCAGAAGCTGTTCGGCTGGTGGGGCGGCTCAGGCGTGACGGGGTTCAAGAACTCACTGTCCGACGTCGGCTACCAGCACGCCGACATCCTCGCCTACGTGAGCGCCGGCGGCGAGGCCGTCGCGGGCGTGCTGCTGATCCTGGGCCTGTTCACGCCGGTGGCCGCGGCCGGTGCGCTGGCGTTTCTGATCAACGGCCTGCTGGCCAGCGTCTCGGCGCGGCCACACAGCCATACCTTCCCGTTCTTCCTGCCCGAAGGGCACGAATACCAGATCACCCTGATCGTCATGGCCGCCGCGGTCGTGCTGTGCGGGCCCGGCCGCTACGGCCTGGACGCGCGCCGCGGCTGGGCGCATCGACCCTTCATCGGGTCGTTCGTCGCGTTGCTGGCCGGCATCGCGGCCGGTGTCGGGGTGTGGGTGGCCCTCAACGGCGTGAATCCGATCGGCTGACCGGCCTTCTCACTGGTAGGGGTTGGGAACCCGCCCCGCGCTGGCCTCGGTCAGCTCGGGCAGCGTGGAGAACGTGACCGCGGGTAACCGCAGGTCGGCGCCGCTCTTGAGGTGCGCGCGTCCCCAAGAACCGCGGTGGAAACGCAGCCCCTCGATGTCGTCCCAGCGCACTCGCCGGCTGCCGAAGAGCGTCCGAACGGTTACCCCCTGGTCGTCGGCGACGGTGCGTAGCCGGACGATCATGGCCGACAACAGCGCCGGAAGGACCAGCAGCGGGAGCGACGGTGGCCACAGCATCACCGGTATCAGCAACCCCAAGGTCAGGAACCCGACGGCCAGATGCGCCATCGGCGACACCTTGATCACGACGGGCGCTGCGGAGGGGGTTTGGGGGGACGAACCGGTAGCCACCCCGCCATCATTTCACCGGCACCTGCGACCGGTCCCGCGAGCATCCGCCCGGCGCCACCGCCAACCCCGTTGGCGACCACAGCGCCGACGGTCACGGATTTGACTGCTGAACTGTGCGAAGGCTACCGTCGGACGCTATGGATACCGCCGGAAAGCCCGGGATGCTCGTAGTACTTAGTCAGCGCGTTGGTGGCTGACTTGCCTTACGGCATTTGAAGCAATCCAGCACCAGCGCGCAACCCTCGTGCAGCAGACTAGCTGTCGGGGGTTTTTTGTTGCCCCCAGCGAGACTCCCGGAATGAATAAGGACTGAACGACAGTGAGCGCTCCCATCAGGCAGCACGCCTCCGCGACACCGGACGCGGCCGACATCGCCACCGACGCGGCCAAACCCGCCGTCAAGTCTGCGGCCGGCAAGCCGAAGCGTATCGGGCCCGAACAACTTACCGGTGCACAGTCGGTGATCCGCTCGCTGGAGGAACTCGGCGTAGAGGTCATCTTCGGCATCCCGGGCGGCGCGGTGCTGCCCGTCTATGACCCACTGTTCGACTCGAAGAAGCTGCGCCACGTGCTGGTCCGCCACGAGCAGGGCGCCGGCCACGCCGCCAGCGGCTACGCGCACGCGACCGGCAAGGTCGGCGTCTGCATGGCGACGTCGGGGCCCGGCGCCACCAACCTGGTGACCCCGCTGGCCGACGCCCAGATGGACTCGATACCCGTGGTCGCCGTCACCGGTCAGGTGGGGCGCTCGCTGATCGGCACCGATGCGTTCCAGGAAGCCGACATTTCGGGCATCACGATGCCGATCACGAAGCACAACTTCCTGGTCCGCTCGGGCAACGAGATCCCGCAGGTGCTCGCCGAGGCGTTCCACATCGCCTCCTCGGGCCGCCCCGGCGCGGTGCTCGTCGACATCCCTAAGGACGTGCTGCAGGGCCCGTGCACGTTCAGCTGGCCGCCACGGATGGAGCTGCCCGGCTACAAGCCGAACACCAAGCCGCACAGCCGGCAGATCCGCGAGGCCGCCAAGCTGATCGCGGGCGCCCGCAAGCCGGTGCTCTACGTGGGTGGCGGGGTCATCCGAGGTGAAGCGACCGAGCAGCTGCACGAGCTGGCCGAGCTGACCGGCATCCCCGTGGTGACCACGCTGATGGCGCGCGGCGCGTTCCCGGACAGCCATCCGCAGCACATGGGCATGCCCGGCATGCACGGCACCGTCGCCGCGGTGGCGGCGCTGCAGCGCAGCGACCTGCTGATCGCGCTGGGAACCCGCTTCGATGACCGGGTGACCGGGCAGCTGGACACCTTCGCCCCGGAGGCCAAGGTCATCCACGCCGACATCGACCCGGCCGAGATCGGCAAGAACCGCCACGCGGACGTGCCGATCGTCGGCGACGTGAAAGCCGTCATCATCGAGCTGCTCGAGTTGCTGCGCCAGGACGGGATTCCCGGCAAGCTCAACATGACCGAGTGGTGGGCCTACCTGAACGAGGTTCAGTCCACCTACCCGCTGAGCTATGGCCCGCAGAGCGACGGCAGCCTCGGCCCGGAATACGTCATCGAGAAGCTGGGCCAGATCGCCGGTCCGGACGCCCTGTACGTCGCCGGCGTCGGCCAGCACCAGATGTGGGCGGCCCAGTTCATCTCGTACGAGAAGCCGCGCACCTGGCTCAACTCCGGCGGGCTGGGCACCATGGGGTTCGCCATCCCGGCGGCCATGGGCGCCAAGATGGCCCGTCCGGACGCCGAGGTGTGGGCGATCGACGGCGACGGCTGCTTCCAGATGACCAACCAGGAGCTGGCCACCTGCGCGATCGAGGGCGTGCCGATCAAGGTGGCGCTGATCAACAACGGCAACCTGGGCATGGTGCGCCAATGGCAGACGCTGTTCTACCAGGAGCGGTACTCGCAGACCGATCTGGCCACGCACTCGCACCGCATCCCGGACTTCGTGAAGCTGGCGGAGGCGTTGGGCTGCGTCGGATTGCGTTGCGAGCGTGAGGAAGACGTCGAAGACGTGATCAACCAGGCGCGGGCGATCAACGACCGCCCGGTAGTGATCGACTTCATCGTCGGGGCCGACGCGCAGGTGTGGCCGATGGTGGCCGCCGGCACCAGCAATGACGAGATTCAGGCGGCCCGCGGAATCCGCCCGCTGTTCGACGACGAGAGCGAAGGGCACGCCTGATGCGCACGCACACCCTGTCGGTGTTGGTCGAGGACAAACCCGGCGTGCTCGCCCGGGTGGCGGCGCTGTTCTCGCGGCGCGGGTTCAACATCGAATCGCTGGCCGTTGGTGCCACCGAGCAGAAGGACATGTCGCGGATGACCATCGTGGTGTCCGCCGAGGCGACCCCGCTCGAGCAGATCACCAAGCAGCTCAACAAGCTGATCAACGTGATCAAGATCGTCGAGCTCGACGACGACAACTCGGTGTCGCGGGAATTGGCGCTGATCAAGGTGCGCGCCGACGCCGGCATCCGCAGTCAGGTGATCGAAGCGGTGAACCTGTTCCGCGCCAAGGTGATTGACGTGTCGCCGGAGGCGCTGACGATCGAGGCGACGGGTGACCGCGGCAAGATCGAGGCGCTGCTGCGGGTCCTGGAGCCCTTCGGAATCCGCGAAATCGTCCAATCCGGAGTGGTGTCGCTGGCTCGCGGTCCGCGCGGAATCGGCACGGCCAAGTAAGTTTTCAGCTGAAACAAGAAGGAGATAGTGAAGTGGCTAACCCGTCTGGGGAGACATTGCCGATGTTCTACGACGACGATGCGGACCTGACGATCATCCAGGGTCGCAAGGTCGGTGTCATCGGATACGGCAGCCAGGGACACGCGCACTCGCTGAGCCTGCGCGACTCCGGCGTGCAGGTGAAGGTGGGCCTCAAGGAGGGTTCGAAGTCGCGGGCCAAGGTGCAAGAGCAGGGCCTGGACGTCGACACCCCGGCCGAGGTCGCCAAGTGGGCCGACGTGATCATGCTGCTGGCGCCCGACACCGCGCAGGCCGACATCTTCAAGAACGACATCGAACCCAACCTCAAGGATGGGGATGCGTTGTTCTTCGGCCACGGCCTCAACATCCACTTCGACCTGATCAAGCCGCCGGCCAACGTCACCATCGCCATGGTGGCACCGAAGGGCCCGGGGCACCTGGTGCGGCGGCAGTTCGTCGACGGCAAGGGTGTGCCCTGCCTGATCGCCGTCGACCAGGACCCGAACGACGAGGGCGAGGCGCTGGCCCTGTCCTACGCCAAGGCCATCGGCGGCACCCGCGCCGGTGTCATCAAGACCACCTTCAAGGACGAGACCGAGACCGACCTGTTCGGTGAGCAGGCCGTGTTGTGCGGTGGCACAGAGGAATTGGTGAAGACCGGTTTCGATGTGATGGTCGAGGCGGGCTACCCGCCGGAGATGGCCTACTTCGAGGTGCTGCACGAGCTCAAGCTGATCGTCGACCTGATGTACGAGGGCGGCATCGCGCGGATGAACTACTCGGTGTCCGACACCGCGGAATTCGGCGGCTACCTGTCGGGTCCGCGCGTCATCGACGCCGGCACCAAGGAGCGGATGCGAGAGATCCTGCGCGACATCCAGAGCGGCGACTTCACCAAGAAGCTGGTCGCCAACGTCGAGGGCGGCAACAAGCAACTCGAGCAGCTGCGCAAGGAGAACGCCGAGCACCCCATCGAGGTCACCGGCAAAAAGCTGCGCGACCTGATGAGCTGGGTCGACCGGCCGATCACCGAAACGGCCTAGCGTTTTGGTTCGAGCGCCCGGCTTGCCGGGCGCTCGGCCACCCGCGCCCGGCAAGCCGGGCGGTCGGCCTGATCCGGCTGGCTTAACCCAGCCGGTCGGCGACGGCCACCACCCGGCGGGCCAGATGTTCGAGCGCGGCGCCGGTCGGCTCGTCGAACTCCTTGATGTTGTCGTGGGTGGTGACCAGGCTCGCCCCATAGGGATTGCCGTCGACGAACTTGCACGGGTCCGTGTATCCCGGCGGCACGATGATGCCGCCGAAATGCATCAGCGTGATGTAGAGCGAGAGCAGGGTTGTCTCCTGGCCACCGTGCACGGTGTTGGACGACGTGAAGCCCGCGTACACCTTGTCCGCGAGCTTGCCCTGCGCCCACAGCCCGCCCAGCGAGTCCAGGAACGCGCGCAATTGCGCTGCCGGAGAACCGAACCGGGTCGGTGAACCGAAGATCACCGCATCGGCCCAGACGATGTCGTCGCCGGTGGCCGCCGGAAAATCTTTGGTGGCCTCGTAGTTCGCCGTCCAGGCCGGGTTGTGGGCGAACGATTCGGGATCCTGTGTTTCGGCGACGTGCCTCAGGCGGACTTCGGCCCCCGCCGATTCGGCCGCGGTGGCCACGCGCTGCGCCATCGTGGTGCCATGGCCGGTGGCCGAGTAGTAGATGATCGCAAGTTTCGTCACGGCGTCATCGTAGGCCGCAGATCCGGGATCGTGTCGATCCCGAATTCCCGGCGCAGCAACGTGCGGGCCGCGTAATAGCCGGCCATGCCGTGCACACCGCCGCCCGGCGGCGTGGCCGCGGAGCACAGGTACACCTTGGGAATGGGTGTGCGCCAAGGGTTTATCCGCGGAGTGGGGCCGGCGATCGCCCGCCAGGCGGAATTGCCGCCCATCCCGATGTCGCCGCCGACGTAGTTGGCGTTGTGGTCGCACAACCGCGCGGCCGGCACCGCGCGCGCCGCCACCACCACGTCGCGGAAGCCGGGGGCGAACCGCTCGACCACCGCGGTCACCGCTTCGGTCGCGTCGACGGTGGACCCCGCCGGCACGTGGGCGTAGGTCCAGAAGGGCCGGCGACCGGCGGCGTCGATGCGGCCGGGGTCGGCGACGTGCGGCGACGCGGCCAGCACCATGGGCCACTGCGCGTGCCGGCCCGCGGCGATGTCGGCCTCGGCGCGAGCCATCTGCGC
>NZ_LZKI01000045.1 GCF_001672755.1 Mycobacterium colombiense
TACGACCGTTACATGCACTATCTGACGGGGTGCGAGAACTTCTTCCGCAAGGGCATCAGCAATGTGGGGCAATTCACGATGGTGAAGTAGGCCAAAAGCGAGCCGGTTACTTCTCCAGCGTGAATTGATTGACGTCGGTGTAGCCGTCGCGGAACAGCTTCGCGCAACCGGTGAGGTACTTCATGTAACGGTCGTAGACCTCTTGGGACTGAATCGCGATCGCCTGCTCCTTGTTGGCTTCCAGGTTGGCCGCCCAAATGTTCAGGGTCCGCTCGTAGTGCTTCTGCAGCAGTTGCACCCGCTCGATCGAGAAGCCGGCCGCCTCACCGAACTTGAAGATGTCTTCCTGCGCCGGTAGCTGGCCGCCCGGGAAGATTTCCTGACCGATGAATCGCATGAATCGCAAATCGCTCATCGTGATCGTAACGCCACGCTCATGCTGCTGCTTCTGCGAATACGCCAAAATCGTGTGCAAAAGCATCCGGCCGTCATCGGGAAGAATCTCGTAGGCGCGTTCGAAAAATGCGGAATAGCGCTCCATCTTGAATGCCTCGAAGGCGCCGATGGAGACGATCCGGTCGACCTTGTCTTCGAACTCTTCCCAGCCCTGCAGGCGCACCTCGATGTTGCGGTCCGTCGGCAATCCGGCGAGCTTCTTCTTGCTGTACTCGAACTGGTTGCGGCTCAGGGTAATTCCGATGACGTTGACGTCGTACTTCTCGACAGCGCGCTTCAGGGCACCGCCCCAGCCGCAGCCGATGTCCAGCAGCGTCATCCCGGGCTCGAGGTTCAGCTTGCCCAGCGCCAGGTCGAACTTCGCGATCTGGGCTTCTTCGAGCGTCATGTCGTCGCGCTCGAAATAAGCGCACGTGTAGCCCATGGTGTCGTCTAGAAATAGCGCAAAGAATTCATCCGAGACGTCGTAGATGGACTGCGACTCCTCGTAATAGGGTTCCAATCCCGTCATGCTCGGTACTAACCTTTCGTCCTATTTAACGCGAGCATACTAACCGATCCGTCGCAGGCGGCCATCCCGGCACTGGTGCGTCATCAGTTGTTACTCAGTAGGTATAAAAGCCCTGGCCCGTCTTCTTGCCGAGCCGGCCGGCCTCCACCATGCGCAGCAGCAGCGGCGGCGGGCCGTACTGCGGTTCCTTGAACTCCTCGAACATCTTGTCCGCGATCAGCTTCAAGGTGTCCAGACCGACCAGGTCGGACAGCCGCAGCGGACCCATCGGGTGCGACAACCCGGCCACCACGGCCTTGTCGACGTCTTCGACCGTGGCGAACCCGGCTTCCACCATGCGGATCGCCGATAGCAGGTACGGCACCAGCAGCGCGTTCACCACGAAGCCGGATCGGTCGGAGCAGCGCACGACCTGCTTGCCCAGCACCGCGCTCGCGAATTCCTCGGTGCGCGCGGCGGCGGCGTCGTCGGTGACCAGGGTGCTGACCAGCTCGACCAGCGGCAGCACCGGTACGGGGTTGAAGAAGTGCAGCCCCAGCACGCGTTGCGGGTTCTTGGTGGCCGCGGCGATCTTCATGATCGGGATGCTGGAGGTGTTGGACGCGAGAACCGCGTCGGGGTCCGTGATGACCCGGTCGAGTTCGGCGAAGACCTGCGCCTTGACGGCGTCGTCTTCGATGATCGCCTCGATGACCAGTTGGCGGTCGGCGAGGTCCTTCAGGTCGGTGGTGAAGGTGAGCTTGCTCAGTGCCCGGTCGCGTTCCCGCTCGGTCACCTTGCCGGCGCTGACGCCGCGCTCCAGCGACTTCACGATGCGGTTGCGTCCGGCCGTGATGAGGGCCTCGGTGGTCTCGAACACGGTCACGTCGACCCCGGCGCGGACCGAGACCTCGGCGATGCCGGACCCCATCTGGCCGGCCCCGACAACTCCTACCCGCTGGATCGTTGCGTCACTCACTGATTTCTCTCCGGTGTCGTATCGTCTTGCACCGCAATAGGCCCCGCCCAGGCTTAGCTGGGCGGGGCCTACGCTACTTCATCTCATTTTCAAGGCGCGGCTTGCGCCGCGGGCTCAGTGACTCGAGCCTTCGGTTTCACCTCGTCCTCGCGGGCCAAAGCCCGCTCGTCCTCAGTGACTCGCGCCTTCGGTTTCACCTCGTCCTCGCGGGCCAAAGCCCGCTCGTCCTCAGTGAAACTGGCCCTCTTCGGTGGAGCCGGTCAGCGCGGTGGTCGACGAGGTCGGGTCCACCGTGGTGGCGATGCGGTCGAAGTAACCGGCACCCACCTCGCGCTGGTGCTTGGTGGCGGTGTAGCCACGCTCCTCCGCGGCGAACTCGCGCTCCTGCAGCTCGACGTAGGCGCTCATCTGGTTGCGGGCGTAGCCGTAGGCCAGATCGAACATCGAGTAGTTCAGGGCGTGGAAGCCGGCCAGCGTGATGAACTGGAACTTGAATCCCATTGCCGCGAGCTCCTTTTGGAACTTCGCGATGGTGGAGTCGTCCAGGTGCTTGCGCCAGTTGAACGACGGCGAGCAGTTGTAGGCCAGCATCTGGTCCGGGAACTCGGACTTGACGCCCTCGGCGAACTTGGCGGCGAGCTCGAGGTCCGGGGTACCGGTCTCCATCCAGATCAGGTCGGAGAACGGTGCGTAGGCCTTCGCCCGGGCGATGCAGGGCTCGAGGCCGTTGCGGACCCGGTAGAAGCCCTCCTTGGTGCGCTCACCGGTGATGAACGGCTGGTCGCGCTCGTCGACGTCGGAGGTGATCAGCGTGGCGGCCTCGGCGTCGGTCCGGGCGATGACGACGGTCGGAACGTCGCACACGTCGGCGGCGAGGCGGGCCGAGGTCAGGGTGCGGATGTGCTGCTGGGTCGGGATCAGCACCTTGCCACCCAGGTGGCCACACTTCTTCTCCGAGGCCAGCTGGTCCTCCCAGTGCGACCCCGCCACACCGGCGGCGATCATGGCCTTCTGCAGCTCGTAGACGTTGAGCGCCCCACCGAAACCGGCCTCACCGTCGGCGACGATCGGCGCCAGCCAGTTCTTCACCGAGGTGTCACCCTCGACCGCGGCGATCTCGTCGGCGCGCAGCAGCGCGTTGTTGATGCGGCGCACCACCTGCGGCACCGAGTTGGCCGGGTACAGGCTCTGGTCGGGGTAGGTGTGGCCGGACAGGTTCGCGTCACCGGCGACCTGCCAACCGGACAGGTAGATGGCCTTCAGGCCGGCGCGCACCTGCTGCACGGCCATGTTGCCGGTCAGGGCGCCCAGCGCGTTGATGTACTCCAGGTCGTGGAGCTGCTCCCACAGCACCTCGGCGCCGCGACGGGCCAGGGTGGCCTCCTCGACGACGGTGCCCTGCAGGGCGACGACGTCCTTGGCGGTGTAGGTCCGGGTGACATCCTTCCAACGCGGGTTGGTGTCCCAGTCCTTCTGGATCTGTTCGGCGCTCTTGGGGGTGCCAACGACAGACATTGGGCATGCTCCTTCACGATCTTCACTACTGAGTTGCTGGACGCCTCACCGGCGGTAGCTAGCGGCTCAACTTCACTGGTGTGCTAACTCGAAGATGACACAGCTCGTAGGGGCCGGTCCACCCGTTTCAGTTGCCAATTTAAGCAACGGGAACGCGTGAATTTGCGAAGCTTGCTAAGTTGCTAACTCACTTAACCGTTTCAGAAGCTACCCGCCGGTAACAAGAACGCGCAGGTCAACGGCGGTTAACGGGACGCTTGTCCGGTTTAGCGAGCAAAGATCGCGGCGACGGCTTTCGCCTCGTCGCCGACGGCGTATGTGAGCGTTGTAACAGTGCGATCGGCCAGCTCGGGACCGAATTGCTCGGTGGATCCGGGCGGGTGGACGTGCGAGATGATCTCCAGCTTGTCGCCCAGCGCCACCGGCGCCTCGTGCTCGATCGTGATGCGCAGCGGCGGGTGCATCAGTTCCGGGTGCGACGCCAGGTAATCCTCGATCACGCTCCAGTACACGGAGTTGTTCATGTGGTCGAACAGGTCGATGTCGGTGACCCGGACCGGAAACTCGTGGATCTCGACCGCGTCGTCGCGGCTGGCCGGCTTCAGGTAGGACTTCCAGCGCAGCCGGTCCACGGAGGTCGTCTTGTGCAGGCCGGCCAGGAAGTCGTCGGCGATGCGCGAGGGCATCTGGGTCTCGCGGTTGATGTTGATCCAGAAGGCCTCGGACTCGATCAGCCCCTCGCCGCGCTTCCCATCGATGCGAACCCGCATCTCACACCAGCGGTTCGAGGTGCCCGAACACCATCTGCGCAGGCGCAGCATGTCGTTGAACTCAATCGGCCGGATCAGGTCGAGCATGGTGCGCCGGACGATCCACAGCGGGTGGGTCTCCTCGAAGCCCATCTCGCGCAGCTGGTCCTGGCCGATGTCCTGGATGTGGCGCGCCGACGCGTCCAGCCGCAACCGGCCCGTGCGGTCGATGTCGCCGACCCGCAACGGCCACTGGCGATCGAAAACGTCAGGGTGACCGTCGGGCACCGGCATCAGTTGTTTGTCCAGGCTCACGGCGTCGCTCCCCGATTCCTCCTCGTGGTCACCCCGGGCTAAGGCCTGAGGCCCCGGTGGAATTGTGCCAACGAGGTGCGTCGAATACCAATTTCGCCCCGATCAACTGTGATGCCAAGTCTGCGAACCAGATCTTCACATCGCCGGTAACCTCGGTGAAGTGTCCAAGACGTTCGTCGGCTCCCGCGTTCGCCAGCTGCGCAACGAACGCGGATTCTCCCAGGCCGCGCTGGCCCAGATGCTGGAGATCTCGCCGAGCTACCTCAACCAGATCGAGCACGACGTCCGCCCGCTGACGGTGGCCGTGCTGCTGCGCATCACCGAGGTGTTCGGAGTGGATGCGACCTTCTTCTCCTCGCAGGACGACACCCGGCTGGTGGCCGAGTTGCGCGAGGTCACCATGGACCGCGATCTGGACATCGACGTCGACCCGACGGAGGTCGCCGAGATGGTCGGCGCCCATCCCGAGCTGGCCCGCGCGGTGGTCAACCTGCACCGGCGCTACCGGATCACCACGGCGCAGCTCGCGGCCGCCACCGAGGAGCGCTACTCCGACGGCAGCGGCAGCGGTTCCATCACCATGCCGCACGAGGAAGTGCGCGACTACTTTTATCAACGGCAGAACTACCTACACGAGCTGGACACCGCCGCCGAGGACCTCACCATCAAGATGCGGTTGCACCACGGCGACCTGGCGCGCGAGCTCACCCGCCGGCTCACCGAGGTGCACGGGGTGCACATCAACCGCCGGATCGACCTGGGTGACACCGTGCTGCACCGCTACGACCCCACGACCAAGACGCTGGAATTCAGCAATCACCTGTCGTTGGGGCAGCAGGTTTTCAAGATGGCCGCCGAACTGGCGTACCTCGAGTTCGGCGATCTGATCGACACTTTGGTCGAGGAGGGCAAGTTCACCAGCGAAGAGTCGCACACGCTGGCCCGGCTCGGGCTGGCCAACTACTTCGCCGCGGCCGCCGTGCTCCCCTACCGCCAGTTTCACGACGTCGCGGAGAATTTCCGCTACGACGTCGAGCGACTGTCGTCGTTCTACTCGATCAGTTACGAGACCATCGCGCACCGCCTTTCGACGTTGCAGCGCCCGTCGATGCGCGGCGTGCCGTTCTCGTTCGTCCGGGTGGACCGGGCCGGGAACATGTCAAAGCGTCAGTCCGCCACCGGCTTTCACTTCTCCTCCAGCGGAGGCACCTGCCCGCTGTGGAACGTGTACGAGACGTTCGCCAATCCGGGCAAGATCCTGGTGCAGATCGCCCAAATGCCCGACGGGCGCAACTACATGTGGGTGGCCCGCACCGTGGAACGTCGCGCGGCCCGGTATGGTCAGCCGGGTAAAACCTTCGCGATCGGGTTGGGCTGCGAGCTTCGCCACGCGCACCGGCTCGTCTACTCCGAAGGACTCGACGTTTCGGGGGAACCAGGGACAGTGGCCACACCGATCGGCGCGGGCTGCCGGGTCTGCGAACGCGACAATTGCCCGCAGCGCGCCTTCCCGGCGCTCGGACGCGCACTCGATCTCGACGAGCACCGCAGCACGGTGTCTCCCTACCTGGTGACCCAACCGTGACCGGCGCGCTGGAGGGACGCATCCCGCCGGGGCGGTTTCGCGAACTGGGACCGATCAATTGGGTGATCGCAAAGCTGGGTGCGCGCACTGTGGCCGCCCCGGAGATGCATCTGTTCACCACGCTGGGTCAGCGCCGGTTGCTGTTCTGGACGTGGCTGGCGTACGGGGGCCGACTGCTGCGCGGGAAGCTTCCCACCATCGACACCGAACTGGTGATCCTGCGGGTCGCGCATCTGCGCGGGTGCGAATACGAGCTGCAGCATCACCGCCGGATGGCGCGGGCGGCCGGGCTGGACGCGGACCTGCAGGCCGCCATCTTCGCGTGGCCCGAGAAGCTGGACCCGGTCGATGCTCGTTTGACCGTGCGCCAGCAGGCGCTGCTGGCGGCCACCGACGAGTTCGTCAAAGACCGGACCGTCAGCGCCGACACCTGGCGGCAGCTGGCAACCCACCTGGATCGGCGGCAGCTGATCGAATTCTGTTTACTCGCAAGCCAATACGACGGTCTCGCCGCGACAATGTCCGCGCTCGACATCCCGCTGGACCATCCGCGCTAGCTACACGTAGACGTCGGCGAGGACGGCCAGCGTCAGGATCACCGGAAGCACCGGAAGCGCGAAGGCGAACACCGCCCACGCCCGCTTGCCGCGCCGGCGCTGCCGCAGGCCCCACAGCGCGGCGCCGATCCCCAGCACCACCGACACCAGCAGCACCAGCGGGGCCCACTGGCCGGCCGTCGCGTTGTCGCCGTTCGAAATAGCCAGCAACCACAGGACGTAACCCGTCGCCAGGCCACCGACGACACCCGCGATGGCCTGGGGGGTGACGGTGCGCATCATCTCTTGTCTCAGAAGTTGATCATGTGGCCGGTCAGGCCGTGGAAGCATTCCTGCAGCGCCTCGGACATGGTCGGGTGGGTGTGCACGTTGCGGGCCAGCTCGGTGGCGGTCAGGTCCCACTTCTGGGCCAGCGTCAGCTCCGGAAGCAGCTCGGAGACGTCGTGGCCGACCAGGTGACCGCCCAGCAGCTCACCGTATTTGGCGTCGGCGATCAGCTTGACGAACCCGCTGGGGTCGCCCACACCGTGGGCCTTCCCGTTCGCGGTGAACGGGAACTTGGCCACCACGACGTCGTGTCCTTCGTCGCGGGCCTGCTCCTCGGTGAGACCGAAGCTGGCGACGTTGGGCTGACAGAACGTGGCGCGCGGCATCATCCGGTAATCACCGAGCGCCAAAGTCTCTGCGCCGGCGATGGTTTCGGCGGCCACCACGCCCTGGGCCTCGGCCACGTGGGCCAGCTGCAGCTTGCCGGTGACGTCGCCGATGGCGTAGATGTGCTCGATGTTGGTGCGCATGTAGTCGGTGATGCCGATGGCCTTGCGGTCGGTCAGCGCGACGCCGGCCGCCTCCAGGCCGAAGCCCTCGACGTTGGGCGCAAAACCGATGGCCTGCAACACCTTCGCGGCCTTGAGTTCCTCGGGATTGCCGTCCTTGCTGACGGCGACGGTCACCTCGGAACCGTTGTCGGAAATGGACTCGACTTTCGTTCCGGTGAGGATCTTGACGCCCAGCTTCTTGAACTGCCTCTCGATCTCCTTGGAGACCTCGGCGTCCTCGTTGGGCAGCGCGCGCGGCAAGAACTCGACGACGGTCACGTCCACGCCGTAGTTCTTCAGCACATAGCCGAACTCCATACCGATCGCTCCGCAGCCGGCGATGATGATCGATTCCGGCAACTCCCGGGACAGGATCAGCTCTTCGTAGGTGACCACGTTGGCCGACAGCGACGTGCCGGGGACCAAGCGGGTGCTGCTGCCGGTGGCGATGATGGCGTTGTCGAAGGTGACGGTCTCGGTGCCGCCCTCGTTGAGATCAACCGAGATCGTGTTGGCGTCGGTAAACCGGCCGTAGCCATGGATTTCGGTGATCTTGTTCTTCTTCATCAGGAAGTGCACGCCGGCGACGCGACCCTCGGCCACCTTGCGGCTGCGGTCGAACGCGACCCCGTAGTCGAACGTCGCCTCGCCGCTGATGCCAAACGCCTTGGCCTCTTTGGTGAAAATGTGGGCGAGTTCGGCGTTGCGCAGCAGCGCCTTGGACGGGATGCAGCCGACGTTGAGGCAGACCCCGCCCCAGTACTTCGGTTCGACGACCGCGGTGTTCAGGCCCAGCTGGGCGGCGCGAATGGCTGCGACATATCCGCCGGGACCGGCCCCGAGGACGACGACGTCATAGTGAGAAGTCACCAGCCCACCCTAGTTGGCCACTGCCCTCGGTGGCCGCCCGGGCGAGGCGTCAATACGGAATGAGCCCGACGAGGCAGTGGCCCACCCGCTCGCAGTGGTAATAGCCGTACAGCGGCGCCGTGGCGACCAGCGCGGCGAACGGCCCGGACATCATCGCCACCGAGAGCGCCGAGATCAGCGGCCGGCCCTGGGCCATCGCCAGCATCACCCCGCCGACGATGCACACCACCACATAGACCAGGACCACGAACAGCGCCGCGGTCTTGTCGACCGAGTGGTACCACCAATAGAACAGCCCCAGCCCGATCACGGCCGCCGCGGCCCAGACGCCGAGCAGCACCAGGGCCAGCTTCCACCACTTGAGGTAGAGGTACCGGCCGGGCACGTTGACCGGTTGCACCGGGCCGACGGGTTCGGCCGGTTCCGGCTCGCCCGCATCGGGAGTGGGCGTCGCCTCCGTGTCTTCGACGGTGGCCGCACCGTTTACGGCGGGGTGCTCGCCGGTGTCGTCATCGAAATCGGGGACCCACGACTGGGTGCCGGTGTGCTCGGCGTCGTCCTCGTCATCGGAGAAGTCCGGCACGAATGCCTCGGTGCCCGGGTTCGAGGCATCCTTGTCGTCAGGCACCGGCGGTCACCCGCAACGCGACCAACACGCCGAACCAGCCCGGCCCCACCGACAGCACGAACGCGCCCACCATGGTGACCCAGCGGCGTCCGGAAAACAGGATCATCGTCAGCCCTACGACGCTGAGGGTGCCGACCACCGACGCGATCGCGATGCCCGGGCGGACACCGGTGTGGACGGCCAGGGTGCACGCCACACCCGCCAAAAGTCCAACCGCACTGCCGATCAGCATGGCGCTGGCCAACAGCCAGGGGCGCGGAAGAGGGATCACTTCCCCGACTGTACTGCGGTTACCGGCGCGGGGGGCATGTCGCCGAGGCCGCGTCAGCCACCACCGCTCCCCTAGCCCCGGGACGTTCACCGCGTTCGTAGTCGGCACCGGTGATCACCGCCGCGGTGGCCAGTGACGCCTGCTCTTCGTCGGTGAAGACACGGCCGCGAGACAGGAACCGGACCCCGTCGGGCGCCTCCAGGCTGAACCCGCCGCCGCGGCCCGGCACCACGTCGATGACCAGTTGGGTGTGCTTGTCGCGATAGTGAGCCGTGTACTGCGGGCCCGAAATCCACACCGGCACGCCGTCCGTCCCGACGTCGAGCACGCCGAGCAACACGTCGCGGTCACCCACCAGGAAGTCGCCCAGCGGGTAACACATCGGCGACGAGCCGTCACAGCAGCCGCCGGACTGGTGGAACATCACCGGGCCGTGGGTGGCCTGCAGCCGCGTCAGCACCTCGGCGGCCGGGGCGGTGATGACCACCCCGACGACATCGTGGCGCCGCTCCTCCGCATCGCTGCGCTCTGCATCGTCGCCGGCGCGCGGGACCATCAGAAGAACCCTTGCGCCTTCTCGGAGTAGGACACCAGCATGTTCTTGGTCTGCTGGTAGTGGTCGAGCATCATCTTGTGGTTCTCCCGGCCGATGCCGGACTGTTTGTAGCCGCCGAACGCCGCGTGGGCGGGATAGACGTGGTAGCAGTTCACCCACACCCGGCCGGCCTGGATGTCGCGCCCGGCCCGGTACGCGGTGTTGCCGTCGCGGCTCCACACCCCGGCGCCCAGGCCGTAGAGGGTGTCGTTGGCGATCGAGATGGCGTCGTCGTAATCGGCGAACGACGTCACCGTCACCACCGGCCCGAAGATCTCCTCCTGGAACACCCGCATCTTGTTGTCGCCGCTGAAGATGGTGGGCTGCATGTAGAAGCCGCCGGACAGGTCGCCGCCGAGCTCGGCGCGTTCGCCGCCGGTGATCACCTTGGCGCCTTCGTCCTTGCCGATCTCGATGTAGGACAACACCTTTTCCAGCTGGTCGTTCGACGCCTGCGAGCCCAGCATGGTCTCGCTGTCCAGCGGATCACCCTGGCGGACCGCCTTGGTGCGGATCGCGGCCAGCTCGAGGAACTCGTCGTAGATGTCGGCCTGGACCAGGCTGCGCGACGGGCAGGTGCACACCTCGCCCTGGTTGAGGGCGAACATGGTGAAGCCCTCCAGCGCCTTGTCCTGGTAGTCGTCGGCCTTGGCCATCACGTCGGAGAAGAAGATGTTGGGGCTCTTGCCCCCGAGTTCCAGGGTGACCGGGATCAGGTTCTGCGACGCGTACTGCATGATCAGCCGCCCGGTGGTGGTCTCGCCGGTGAACGCGATCTTGGCGATCCGGTTGTTCGACGCCAGCGGCTTGCCGGCCTCGGCGCCGAAGCCGTTGACGACGTTGATCACTCCGGCCGGCAACAAATCGCCGATCAGCGACATCAGGTAGAGGATCGAAACCGGGGTCTGCTCAGCGGGTTTGAGCACCACCGCGTTGCCCGCCGCCAGCGCGGGCGCCAGTTTCCAGGCGCCCATCAGGATGGGGAAGTTCCACGGGATGATCTGCCCGACCACGCCGAGCGGCTCGTGGAAGTGGTAGGCCACGGTGTCCTCGTCGATCTGCGACAGCGAACCCTCCTGCGCGCGCAGCGCCCCGGCGAAGTACCGGAAGTGGTCGGCGGCCAAGGGAATGTCGGCGGCCAGCGCCTCGCGGATCGGCTTGCCGTTGTCCCAGACCTCGGCCACCGCCAGCGCGGCGGTGTGCTCCTCGATGCGGTCCGCGATCTTGTTCAGGATCGCCGCCCGCTCGGCCGGCGCCGTCTTGCCCCACGCCGGAGCCGCCGCGTGCGCGGCGTCGAGCGCCTTCTCGACGTCGGCCTCATCGGAGCGGGCCACCTCGCAGAACGTCTGGCCGGTGACCGGCGTCGGGTTCTCGAAGTAGCGCCCCTTCACCGGGGCGACCCACTGCCCGCCGATGAAGTTCTGGTAGCGGGATTCATACGACATCAATGCCCCGGCAGAACCTGGACGTGCGAAAACAGTCATCTGCTCTCACCCCTCACTCGGCTGTGTAATTCACCTCACACTACCGCCGGCGCCACAATGGCTTCCATGACGTCGCACGCTCACGCCGCCCCCGAAGACGACCAAGATCCGTACCTGTGGCTCGAGGACGTCACCGGCGACGAGGCGCTGGACTGGGTGCGGGCGCGTAACGAGCCGACGCTGGCGCGTTTTCGCGATGAGAACTTCGAACGGATGCGCACCGAGGCGCTCGAGGTGCTCGACACCGACGCCCGCATCCCCTACGTGGTCCGCCGGGGCGAGCACCTCTACAACTTCTGGCGTGACGCGGCCAACCCCCGGGGACTGTGGCGGCGCACCACGCTGGACAGCTACCGCACCGAGTCCCCCGAGTGGGACGTGCTGATCGACGTCGACGAGCTGGGCCGGGCCGACGGCGAGAAATGGGTGTGGGCCGGCGCCGGCGTCATCTACCCCGAATACACCCGTGCGCTGGTCAGCCTGTCCCGCGGCGGCTCCGACGCCTCCATCGTGCGTGAATTCGACATGCTGACACGACAATTCGTCGACGACGGGTTCCAGCTTCCGGAGGCCAAGTCGCAGGTCAGCTGGGCCGATCCGGACACCGTGCTGGTGGGCACCGACTTCGGCCCCGATTCGCTGACCGACTCCGGCTATCCGCGGGTGGTCAAGCGCTGGCGCCGCGGCACTCCCCTCACCGAGGCCGAGACGGTGTTCGAGGGGGCGCGTTCCGACGTCAACGTGGTGGCGAGCGCCAGCCGGATCCCCGGCTACGAGCGCACGCTGATCGGCCGGGCGCTGGACTTCTGGAACGAAGAGGTCTACGAATTGCGCGGAACGGAACTCATCCGCATCGACGCGCCCACCGATGCCAGCGTGAGCCTGCACCGCGAGTGGCTGTTGATCGAGCTGCGCAGCGACTGGTCGTTGGGCGAGGCCACCTACACGGCCGGGTCGCTGCTGGCAGCGAATTACGACGAATTCCTCGCCGGCACAGCGCAATTACAGGTGATCTTCGAGCCCGACCAGCACACCGCCCTCAACCACTACGCGTGGACCGAGGATCGGCTGCTGATCGTCTCGCTGGCCGACGTGGCCAGCCGCGTCGAGATCGTCACGCCCGGTGACTGGCGGCGTGAGTCGGTGGCCGGCATTCCGGCCGCGACCAACACCGTGGTGGTTTCCGCCGACGACACCGGCGACGAGTTCTTCCTGGATTCGAGCGGTTTCGACTCGCCCTCGCGGCTGATGCGCGGAACCGACGACGGGCAACTCGAGCAGATCAAGTCCGCCCCGGGCTTCTTCGATGCCGAAAACATCTCGGTGGCACAGAATTTCGTTACGTCGCAGGACGGCACCTCGATTCCGTATTTCGTGGTGCGCGGTCCGCGGGCTTCGGACGGTCCGGCGCCCACCCTGCTCTACGGCTACGGCGGCTTCGAATCGTCGAACACCCCGGGCTACAGCGGCGTGCTGGGCCGGCTGTGGCTGGCCCGCGGCGGCACATATGTGCTGGCCAACATTCGCGGCGGCGGCGAATACGGCCCCGGCTGGCACACGCAGGCGATGCGCGAGGGCCGGCACAAGGTCGCCGAGGACTTCGCCGCCGTGGCAACCGATTTGGTGGATCGCGGCATCACCACGGTCGAGCAGCTCGGCGCGCAGGGCGGCAGCAACGGGGGCCTGCTGATGGGCATCATGTTGACCCAGTACCCGGAGAGGTTCGGCGCGCTGGTGTGCAGCGTGCCCCTGCTGGACATGAAGCGCTATCACCTGCTGCTGGCCGGCGCCTCGTGGGTGGCCGAATACGGCGACCCCGACAACCCCGATGACTGGGCATTCATCTCCGAATACTCGCCCTACCAGAACGTTTCGTCGACACGCCGGTACCCGCCGGTGCTGATGACCACCTCCACCCGCGACGACCGGGTGCATCCGGGCCACGCCCGCAAGATGACCGCGGCGCTCGAGGCCGCCGGCCATCCGGTCTTCTATTACGAGAACATCGAGGGCGGGCACGCCGGCGCGGCGGATAACGAGCAGGTGGCGTTCAAGTCGGCGCTGACGTACTCGTTCCTATGGCAGATGCTCGCACGGCCATAGGATCGTCGACGTGTCCGCAATGCAACGCATCGAACTCACCCTGCTCGCGACGGGATTGATCTTCATCCTGGCCTCGGCGGCACAGGCGCGCTATCGCTTCGTCAAGCACCGTCGCGCGGGCCGGCGGTTCTACTGGGCGACCGCGATCATCGGCATCGTCTGCTTTGCGTTCGGAACCGGCCAGCTCTGGCCGAACGGGGTTCTCTCGGCGGCGGTCTTCTCCGCCATCATCGCGTTCTCGGCCTACCTCACCACGCCGTATCTGAAGATCGGCGGGCGAATCTACGCGTCCTCGCCGGAGAACCGTCAGCCCGACCCCTAAGGAAGCTATGCCAACCAGCGACTTCCAGACGCTGCTGTACCGGACGTCCGGCCCGGTCGCCACCATCACGCTGAACCGTCCGGAGCAGCTCAACACCATCGTGCCGCCGATGCCCGACGAGATCGAGGCCGCCATCGGCCTGGCCGAGCGCGACCCAACGATCAAGGTCATCGTGCTGCGCGGCGCGGGCCGGGCCTTCTCCGGCGGCTACGACTTCGGCGGCGGCTTCCAGCAGTGGGGTGAGGCCATGATGACCGACGGAAAATGGGACCCCGGCAAGGACTTCGCGATGGTCAGCGCCCGCGAGACCGGGCCGACACAGAAGTTCATGGCCATCTGGCGGGCGTCCAAGCCGGTCATCGCGCAGGTGCACGGCTGGTGCGTGGGCGGGGCCAGCGACTACGCGCTGTGCGCCGACATCATCGTCGCCAGCGAGGACGCCGTGATCGGCACGCCCTACAGCAGGATGTGGGGGGCGTACCTGACCGGGATGTGGCTCTACCGGCTGAGCCTGGCCAAGGCGAAGTGGCACTCGCTGACCGGCCGACCGCTGACCGGCGTGCAGGCCGCCGAGATCGAGTTGATCAACGAGGCGGTGCCGTTCGAACGGCTGGAGGCGCGGGTCGCCGAAATCGCGGCCGAACTGGCGCAGATCCCTTTGTCGCAGCTACAGGCGCAGAAGCTGATCGTCAATCAGGCCTACGAGAACATGGGGCTGGCGTCCACCCAGACGCTGGGCGGCATTCTCGACGGCCTGATGCGCAATACTCCCGACGCGCTGGCCTTCATCAAGACCGCCGGGGCCGACGGCGTGCGGGCCGCGATCGAGCGCCGCGACGGGCCCTTCGGCGACTACAGTCAGGCCCCTCCGGAGCTGCGGCCCGACCCAACGCACGTCATCGTCCCTGATCGCGACTGATACTGAGATGCGCTAGCGAATTCCTGGCAGTGACCTGGGAACTGTTCCCGGCGGGCCAAAAAGTGTTACCGTAATTGCTATGTCTCGGCTGAGTACTGGCCTGCGTGCAGGCGCCGCGTTCGTTGCTCTGGGTATTACCGCTGCGATTTTTCCGTCGACCGCGGTAGCCGACTCCACGGAGGACTTCCCGGTCCCCCGCCGAATGATCAATACGACGTGCGACGCCGAGCAGATCTTGGCGGCATCCCGGGACACCAGCCCGGTGTACTACCAGCGCTACATGATCGACTTCAACAACCACCCGAACGTTCAGCAGGCGACGATCGACAAGGCGCACTGGTTCTACTCGCTGTCGCCGCAGGACCGCCGGAACTACTCCGAGAACTTCTACGCGCCCGTGTCCGATCCGCTGTGGGTGGCCTGGCCCAACCACATGAAGATCTTCTGGAACAACAAGGGCGTGGTGGCCAAGGCCACCGACATCTGCAACCAGTACCCGCCCGGCGACATGTCGGTGTGGAACTGGGCGTAAGCCACGCGGCTTCAACGCTATCCGCCCCCTATAGAGGGGACACCCCACATCGTCGGGTCGCGCCTTGCGCGTGACCGGCCCCCGTCCGCGCAGGATCAGCGCGGTTGTACCACTCCGCCCGCCGGGTGCTCCTCGACGTCGTTGAGGATCAGGTCGCGCACGGCGGGACGCGGTCCATATGGCCGCAGCATGGTGCTGGCCGGCCGTGGTCGCACGTGCTGCGGCCACCAGAACCAGCGCCCGAGCAAGGTGGCCAGCGACGGTGTCATGAACGAGCGCACGATCAAGGTGTCGAACAGCAGACCCAGCGCGATCGTCGTACCCACCTGGGCCATCACCAGCAGCGGACTGAACATGAACGTGGCCATCGTGGCGGCGAACACCAGACCGGCGGAGGTCACCACCGAGCCCGAACCGGCCATCGCGCGGATCGTCCCGGTTTTGAGCCCGGCGTGGATCTCCTCTTTGAACCGGGATATCAGCAGCAGGTTGTAGTCCGAGCCGACCGCCAGCAGCAGGATGACCGCCATCGCCAGCACCATCCAGTGCAACTTCATACCCAGGATGTACTGCCATAAGAGCACGGAGAGTCCGAACGAGGCGCCCAGCGACAGCAACACCGTACCGACGATCACGACGGCCGCCACGACGCTTCGGGTGATCACCAGCATGATGATGAAAATCAAAGTGGCCGCCGCGATTCCGGCAATCAGCAGGTCGATGTCGGAGCCGTCGTGCATGTCCTTGTATGTCGCGGCGGTGCCGCCGAGGTAGACCTTGGCGCCCTCCCAGGGGGTGCCCTTGATCGCCTCGTGCACGGCCTGCTTGATCGGTTCGATGTGGTTGATGCCTTCGGGAGTCGCCGGGTCGCCCTCATGGGAGATGATCAGCCGGACGGCGTGCCCGTTCGGCGAGATGAACTGCTTGAGACCCCGCGCGAAATCCGGGCTCTTGAACGCCTCCGGCGGAAGGTAGAACGTGTCGTCGTTCTTCGCTTTGTCGAAGGCGTCGCCCTGCGCGGTGGCGTTGTCGGACTGCGCTCTCGCCTGTTCGTTAAGGCCCTGCGTGATCGCATAGTTCGACATGATGGTGTCGAGGTTGCGCTGCTGGCTCTCGATCTGCGGCGGTATCAGCGCCACCAGCTTCGGCTGGATCCGATCCAGCTTGTCCAGGTTCGCGCTGAGGTTCACGATGTTCTCAGCGACCTGGTCGATGCCGTCGAGCGCATTGAAGACCGACCGGAGTGCCCAGCAGACCGGGATGTCGTAGCAGTGCTTCTCCCAGTAGAAGTAGCTGCGGATCGGCCGGAGGAAATCGTCGAAGTTGGCGATGTCGTCGCGCAACTTCTCGGTGATCTGCACGGTTTCCTTGGTGAGCCTGGTGGTTTCGTGTGTGGTGTTGCTCAGATCCTGAGTGACCTGCATCTGCTCGTGCAGCGTTGCCATCGTCTTGTGCAGCTCGTCGGCCTGCTTGAGCAGGTTTGCCGCCTGCTCGTCCTGATAGTGCTGGGTCTGGATCCGCCCCGCGGCTTGTGCACCCATCTGAAAACCGAGGGTGCTGTGGTCGAGCGGCGTGCCCAACGGCCGGGTGATGGTCTGCACCCGGCCGATACCGGGGATGTGGAAGACCGCCTTGGCGACCTTGTCCAGGACGATGAAGTCGGCCGGGTTACGCAGGTCGTGATCGGTCTCGATCATCAACAGCTCGGGATTGAGCCGAGCCTGGTCGAAGTGCCGGTCCGCGGCGGCATAGCCGACATTGGCCGGGGTGTCCGCCGGTAGGAAGTGGCGGTTGTCGTAGTCCGTCTTGTAACCGGGCAGTGCGAGCAGACCAACCAGCGCGACCGCGATGGTCACCGCGAGAACCGGTGCGGGCCAGCGAACGACCGCGGTGCCCATGCGACGCCAGCCCCGGGTCTGAAGCGTGCGCTTCGGATCCATCAGCTTGAAGAACGAAGCCACCGTCAGCACCGCGGGGCCCAGCGTCAACGCCGCGAGAACCGCCACCAGCATGCCGACGGCACACGGCACACCCAACGACTCGAAGTACGGCAACCGGCAGAAGCTCAGGCAGTACATGGCGCCGGCGATGGTCAGACCCGACCCGAGCACGACGTGCGCGGTGCTGTGAAACATGGTGTAGAACGCTTTTTCGCGCGTCTCGCCCAAACCGCGTGCTTCGTGGTAGCGGCCGACCACAAAGATCGCGTAGTCGGTTCCAGCGGCGATCGCCATCAGCACCAGCATGTTGTTGGCGAAGGTGGATAGCCCGATGACTCCGTAGTTTCCCAGGACTGCGACGACACCACGGGCCGCTGCCAACTCGATGAAGACCATGACCAGCATGATCAGCATGGTGACCACCGACCGGTAGACGAACAGCAGCATCACCACAATCACTGCGAAGGTGACGAGCGTGACCTTCGCTACGCCCTTCTCACCCGCGTGGGACTGATCAGCGAACAGCGGACCCGCGCCGGTGACGTATGCCTTGATTCCCGGCGGCGCGGGCACCGAGTCCACGATCTTGCGGACGGCCGCGGCAGACTCGTTCGCCAGCCCGCCGCCCATGTTGCCGGCGAGGTAAACCTGGACGTACGCGGCCTTTTGATCGTGGCTCTGGGAACCCGCCGCCGTCAGCGGATCGCTCCAGAAATCCTGGACGTGCTGAACGTGTTTCTTGTCTTGCTCGACGCGCTTGACGATCTCGTCGTAGTAGCGGTGCGCTTCGGGCCCGAGTGGCTTGTCGCCCTCCAGCAGGATCATGGCCGAGTTGTCGGAGTTGAACTCCTTGAACGTCGATCCGACCTTCATCATCGACTGAAAGGAGGCCGCGTCGGTCGGACTCATCGACACCGAGTGGGTTTTGGCGACGACCTCCAGCTGCGGGGCCGCGGTGTTGGTGACGAACACGATGCCCAACCACACCAGGACGATCGGCAGGGCCAGCCGGTGGATCATCCGCGGCAGGAACGGCGGGATCAGCGGCTGGTCGACGCGCGGCGGAGCCTCGGCCGGCTCGCTCATGCGGACTTGTCCAGGCAATAGACGAAGGCGTTCACGGTTTGGTTGGGATCTGAGCGGTTCGGGGTCTTGATGACGTCACCGCTCCCGTCGTGCTTGTTCACCACGAACTGGCAGGCGATCCAACTGCCGTCTCCTTGCGCCACCAGGTTTGCCGGGATGCCGGGCTTCGTCGAACTCAATACTTTGCTCCAGGGCAAGGGCACGTTGAGGGCCTGCTGCGGATGGGAGTTTTCGTCGAGGTAGTTGATGGTTGCCGTGCTGCCCGGTGGGCCCCAGACCTGGAGCGTGATCGTCTTGGCGTTGAACTCGTCGAGGACCTCGCCCGAGGTGCCACCACCGAACGAACCGCGGTGAACGCCGAAGACGCCGTGCAACCGGTACACGACGAATCCCGACAGCGCGACGACAGCTGCGATCGTGAGCACCAGCCAGAAACGACCCAGCAACCCCTTCTTCCTGGCGCGTTGTGGGGCGACCTTGTTGCCCTCGCTGCCGGCGGAGCCCTGCTTCATCAGCGGCTCGGTCCTTGGCTCAGACGTCGTCATGGGCGTTCCAAGCCCTTCCCGTTCACCGGTTGCAGTTCGCCAAGCCACAGCCCCCCGGCCTCCTTCCTGAGTTCATGACGATTGTGAGATGAGGCCGACGCACGTGGCCGTCAGCAGGCGGGTAAGGGCGGATGCGAAGTCCAAATTCCATTCGGGCGGAACCACTTCCGGCTCCTCGGCGTAGACGTCGGTCAGCTGCTCCGGCGGGTTCGCGACCTGCCACAGCGTGGCCGCCAGCGAGTATGCGGCGAGCAGGATGTCGAGCGAGCCCGATCGCCCGAGCTCGGGCAGCGCGCTCCCGATCGAATCGGCCAGCGACAGCGTGGCCGCGGTGCTGATCCGCCTGACCTCGATGACCCGCTCGGCGTCCACTTCGTGTTCGAGGTGCAGGTGCAGGTTGGCCAGCAGGTCGCAGAACAACGGGTCGTCGGCCAGCGCCTCGGCGAGCGTCTCGGCGATGCGCGAGGGTGACTTCGCGCCGGGCTCGGCCAGCTTCTCCGACACGGTATTCGACCAGCGCACCCAGCCCTCGGCGGACAGGTGCAGCAGGACTTCCTTGTGCGAGGTGAAGTAGCGGCGCACCGCCGAGTAGTGGATTCCGGCGCGGCTGGCGACCGCGGTCAGGGTGACCGACGCGACGCCCGTTTCCATTGCCAGCGAGCGCGCGGCTTCCACGAGGGCCTCCGCACGTTGGCGCTTCTTTTCCTCTGTGCGGGCGCGCTGGAATGTAAGTTGCGCCACCGGCTGAGCGTAACGCACATTGTGTGATTTGCATAACGCACGCCGCGTGATTTGTGGCGGGGTCACTCGGCCGCTGCAGAACAGGTAAAGGTGTAACCATGCTCATCGTCCGGCGCCCGTCGAGCCCCTCCGACTAGCGCGTGCAGACCATCGCCCTGATCGGGTTTCTCGGTGGGCTGATCACCGGCATCTCGCCGTGCATCCTGCCGGTGCTTCCGGTGATTCTGCTGTCCGGCATGGACAGCAGCCGCGCCGACGCCCGCAGCGTGAAGTCCGCGACGCGGCCGTACCTGGTGATCGCCGGCCTGGTGTGCAGTTTCAGCCTGGCCATGCTGATCGGTTCCGCGCTACTGACGGCGCTGCACCTGCCGCAGGACGCGATCCGGTGGGCCGCACTGGTGGTGTTGGTGCTGATCGGCCTGGGGCTGATCTTCCCGCCGGTGCAGCACCTGCTCGAGCGGCCTTTCGCATATTTCCCTCAGCGTCAAATCGGCTCTGGGACAGATGGTTTCGGGCTCGGTCTGACGCTGGGCGCCCTATATGTGCCGTGCGCGGGTCCGGTGCTGGCCGCGATCGTGGTGGCCGGCGGGACGTCGTCGATCGGGCCCGGCGCGCTGCAGCATCGCCGGCAGGTTGAACACCAGCGCCACGGCCAGCACGATCATCGCGATCCCGCCGGCGATCTGAATGACGCGCTGCCGGCGCCGGAACGCGGCCACTCGTTCGGCGACGCGCCGCCCGGCCAGGGCGAAGGCCAGCAGCGGCAACGCGTTGCCGATGGCGAACGTCGCGGTCAACACCAGCGCGCC
>NZ_LZKI01000046.1 GCF_001672755.1 Mycobacterium colombiense
CCTGCGCCGACGGCGTGGTGATCCCGACCGAGTGCGAGTACTTCTCGCTGCGCGGGCTGGCGCTGCTGACCGACACCGTCGACAAGGTGCGCGACCGGCTGAACCCGAAGCTCGAGATCAGCGGGATCCTGCTCACCCGCTACGACCCGCGCACGGTCAACTCGCGCGAGGTGATGGCCCGGGTCGTGGAGCGCTTCGGGGATCTGGTGTTCGACACCGTGATCACCCGGACCGTCCGCTTCCCGGAGACCAGCGTGGCCGGCGAACCCATCACCACGTGGGCCCCGCGATCCACGGGGGCCATCGCCTATCGCGCGCTGGCCCGTGAGTTCATCGACCGATTCGGCGCGTGAACGCGACCGAAACCGGTGAGGCGCCACAGCAGAACGGCTTCCAGGTCCGCCTGACCAATTTCGAGGGCCCGTTCGACCTGCTGCTGCAGCTCATCTTCGCCCATCGCCTCGACGTGACCGAGGTGGCGCTGCACCAGGTCACCGACGACTTCATCGCCTACACCCGTGAAATCGGTCCGCAGCTGGAGCTGGAGGAGACCACGGCGTTCCTGGTGGTCGCCGCGACCCTGCTGGACCTGAAGGCGGCGCGGCTGCTGCCCGCCGGACAGGTCGACGACGACGGGGACCTCGCGCTGCTGGAGGTGCGGGACCTGCTGTTCGCCCGGCTGCTGCAGTACCGCGCGTTCAAGCACGTCGCCGAGATGTTCGCCGAACTCGAGGCCACAGCGCTGCGCAGCTATCCGCGCTCGGTGTCGCTGGAGGACCGGTTCACCGAACTGCTACCCGAGGTGATGATCGGCGTCGACGCCGAACGGTTCGCTCAGATCGCCGCGATCGCGTTCAGCCCGCGCCCCGTCCCGACCGTGTCGGTCGCGCACCTGCACCAGGTCCAGGTGTCGGTGCCCGAGCAGGCCAAGAAGCTGCTGGCTATCCTCGAAGCGCGGGGCAGCGGGACGTGGGCGACGTTCTCCGACCTGGTCGCCGACTGCGAGGCGTCGATGGAGGTGGTCGGGCGCTTCCTGGCGCTGCTCGAACTGTATCGGTCCCGGGCGGTAGCATTCGACCAGTCAGAGCCGCTTGGCGTGCTCCAAATCTCGTGGACCGGGGAACGTCCGGCCAGTGAAGCCTTGGTAGAAGTGCGGGACGAATAAGTGACTGAAGACATGCCGGACGTCGATCTCGAAACGGATCTCGACGTGGGCATCCCGGACATCGCCGAAGTCGCGCCCATGGAAGCCGAGGAACTCGGTTCCGTGCTCGAGGCGTTGCTGCTGGTGGTGGACACCCCGGTGACCGCCGAGGCGCTGGCGTCGGCCACCCAGCAACCGGTGTACCGGATCGCCACCAAGCTGCAGGAGATGGCCGAGCAGCTCACCGAGCGCGACAGCGGCATCGACCTGCGGCAAAACAGCGAGGGGTGGCGGATGTACACCCGCGCCCGGTTCGCGCCCTATGTCGAGAAGCTGCTGCTGGACGGCGCGCGGTCCAAGCTGACCCGGGCCGCGCTGGAGACACTGGCGGTGGTCGCCTACCGCCAGCCCGTGACGCGCGCGCGGGTGAGCGCGGTGCGCGGCGTCAACGTCGACGCCGTGATGCGCACGCTGCTGACGCGCGGCCTGATCACCGAGGCCGGGGTGGACGAGGATACCGGCGCGGTGACGTTCGCCACCACCGACCTGTTCCTGGAGCGCCTCGGGCTGACCTCGCTGGCAGATCTGCCGGACATCGCGCCGCTGCTTCCCGACGTCGACACGATCGAGGACCTCAGCGAATCCCTGGACAGCGAGCCACGTTTCATCAAATTGTCCGGCGGTCAACCGTCCGACCAGTCGCTGACGTTCGACGTGGACCAGGATTGATGGAAGAAGCTCAGGGGATCCGGCTGCAAAAAGTGTTGTCCCAGGCCGGAATTGCATCGCGGCGGGCCGCCGAGAAGTTGATCATCGACGGCCGCGTCGAGGTCGACGGGCAGGTGGTGACAGAACTGGGCGCCCGGGTCGACCCGGACTCCGCGGTGATCCGCGTCGACGGCGCCCGGGTGGTGCTCGACGACTCGCAGGTGTATCTGGCCCTGAACAAGCCGCGCGGTGTGCACTCGACCATGTCCGACGACCGCGGCCGGCCCTGCATCGGCGATCTGGTCGAGCGCAAGGTGCGCGGCAACAAGAACCTGTTTCACGTCGGGCGGTTGGACGCCGACACCGAAGGGCTGATCCTGCTGACCAACGACGGCGAGCTCGCGCACCGGTTGATGCACCCTTCCCACGAGGTGCCCAAGACGTACCTGGCGACGGTGACGGGGTCGGTGCCGCGTGGGCTCGGCAAGAAGCTGCGTGCCGGCATCGAATTGGACGACGGGCCGGCCAAACTCGACGAGTTCGCGGTGGTGGACGCCATTCCGGGCAAGACGCTGGTGCGGGTGACGCTGCACGAGGGTCGCAATCGCATTGTGCGCCGACTGTTGGCGGCCGCGGGATTCCCGGTGGAGTCGTTGGTGCGCACCGACATCGGGCCGGTCTCGCTGGGCAAGCAGCGGCCGGGCACCTTCCGGGCGCTGGCTCATCACGAGATTGGCCAGCTGTATAAAGCGGTGGGCCTGTGAGCGATGTGGTAATCGCTATCGACGGCCCAGCGGGCACCGGGAAGTCCTCGGTGTCAAAGGGATTGGCGCAGGCGCTCGGTGCGCGCTACCTGGACACCGGCGGGATGTACCGGATGGTGACGCTGGCCGTGCTGCGCGCCGACATCGACCCGGCCGACGCCGATGCCGTCGCCCGCACCGCGGAAACCGTGCAGATGTCGATCGACTATCGCCCCGACGGCGACCGTTATTTCCTTTGCGGAGAGGATGTCTCGACGGAGATCCGCGGCGACCTGGTCACCGGCTCGGTGTCGGCGGTGTCCTCGGTTCCGGCCGTGCGCACCCGGCTTGTCGACCTGCAACGCGAAATGGCCGGGGGCCCGGGCAGTGTCGTCGTCGAGGGCCGCGACATCGGCACCGTCGTGCTGCCCGACGCACCCGTGAAGATCTTCCTGACCGCGTCGGCCGAGACGCGGGCGCGGCGACGCAACGATCAAAACGTGGCCGCCGGGCTGGCCGACGACTACGAGTCGGTGCTGGCCGACGTCCGCCGCCGCGACCATTTGGACTCCACCCGGGCGGTATCGCCGCTGCGGGCGGCCCCGGACGCGGTGGTCGTGGACACCAGCGAGATGACCGAGGCCCAGGTGATCTCGCACCTGCGAGACCTGGTCAAGCAGCGAAGCGGAGCGGTTCGGTGAGTCAAGACGGCACATGGAGCGACGAAAGCGACTGGGATTCCGTCGAATTGGGCCTCGACGAACAGGAGGAGGCCGGCCCGGCGCCAGTGGTCGCGGTGGTCGGCCGGCCCAACGTCGGCAAGTCGACCCTGGTGAACCGGATCCTGGGCCGACGGGAAGCGGTGGTGCAGGACATCCCTGGCGTCACCCGCGACCGGGTGTCCTACGACGCGCTGTGGACCGGGCGCCGGTTCGTCGTGCAGGACACCGGGGGATGGGAACCCGATGCCAAGGGACTGCAGCAGCTGGTGGCCGACCAGGCGTCGGTCGCCATGCGCACCGCCGACGCGGTGATTTTGGTGGTCGACGCCGTCGTCGGCGCCACCACGGCCGACGAGGCCGCCGCCCGGATTTTGCTGCGGTCGGGCAAGCCGGTCTTCTTGGCGGCCAACAAGGTTGACAGCGATAAGGCCGAGGCGGACGCCGCGATGCTGTGGTCGCTGGGGCTCGGTGAGCCCTACGCGATCAGCGCGATGCACGGGCGCGGCGTGGCGGACCTGCTCGACGCCGTGCTGGCCGCGCTGCCCGAGGTCTCCGAGGTGGCGCCCGCATCCGGTGGCCCGCGGCGCGTGGCACTGGTCGGCAAGCCCAATGTCGGCAAGAGCTCGCTGCTGAACAAGCTCGCCGGCGACCAGCGCTCGGTGGTGCACGACGTCGCCGGGACCACGGTCGATCCGGTGGACTCGCTGATCGAGCTGGGCGACAAGGTGTGGCGGTTCGTCGACACCGCGGGTCTGCGGCGCAAGGTCGGTCAGGCCAGCGGGCACGAGTTCTACGCCTCGGTGCGCACGCACTCGGCCATTGACGCGGCCGAGGTGGTGATCGTGCTGATCGACGGGTCGGACCCGCTCACCGAACAGGACCAGCGGGTGCTGTCGATGGTTATCGAGGCCGGCCGCGCCCTGGTGCTGGCCTTCAACAAGTGGGACCTGGTCGACGAAGACCGCCGCGAGCTGTTGGAGCGTGAGATCGACCGCGAACTGCTGCAGCTGCGGTGGGCGCCGCGCGTCAACATCTCCGCCAAGACCGGGCGGGCGCTGCAGAAGCTGGTGCCCGCGATGGAGACCGCGCTGGCGTCGTGGGACGCGCGGATCCCGACCGGCCCGCTGAATTCGTGGCTCAAAGAGGTGGTGGCGGCCACGCCGCCCCCGGTGCGTGGGGGCAAGCAGCCGCGCATCTTGTTCGCCACCCAGGCCACCGCCCGGCCCCCGACTTTCGTGCTGTTCACCACAGGCTTTCTAGAGGCCGGGTATCGGCGCTTCCTGGAGCGACGGCTGCGCGAGACATTCGGGTTCGAGGGCTCGCCGATCCGGATCAACGTGCGGGTGCGCGAAAAGCGGGGAGCGCGGCGGCGCTGAGCGGGTTTTCGGCTCTGTCCAGAGCATTAGGTGACTTTCAAACGCGCTAGCACCGGCGCTAGCGTATTCGGGAAGCACACCATCCTTACCGGGATGCCCGGAGTCGACGCCACGACGGGGAAGGTCGATTGGCGGGGTGCCGGGTCCTCTGCGGTAGGCTTTCGACCTGCTGCCGGTGCACGCATCGGCGCGCGGGCTGTGGCGCAGTTTGGTAGCGCACTTGACTGGGGGTCAAGTGGTCGCAGGTTCAAATCCTGTCAGCCCGACACAGGTGAGACGAACTCTACGAGCCCCGCGATGAAGCATTCCAATGCTTCCCCGCTGAGGACCCACCCTTACGAAAGCCATCCGAGCACCAGGTCGAACTTGCAAAGGTCGCGGCCTGCGTAATTGAACTCGATGGAATCGTCGGTCTGGGCCGAATTTGCTTCTGAGTCCCGCGAAGCGGTGGCTCTCCATCGCGCAGATGAAGCCGACGACGGGCAGCGCCGCCGCGATGCCGCCGGCCAGCAGTGAGAGTTGCATCTGCTATTGGCCCGTGTCGCTACACCACTCACCCGTACCACGGTGAGGGTTGGGCACCAACTGCCCGGTGAGCTGACTCATCATGTGGCAGGGCGGTTTGCACGTCACAGCAAAAGCGCCACACGACCCGTTCTGGTCAGCCTTACCCAAATAACCCTCCGGCAGCACCAAAGGCCACTGACTCGGGTCTTGGCAGATGCTGAGACGACCGGAGACCTGCGTACAACCTGGGTCAGCCTGTGCTGGCATGGACACCGCCAGAGGGGCGATAAGTAACGCGGCTGAGACAGCCACTGCTGCGATCTTCATGTGGGCTCCTCAGTAGCGGGGCTGCTGGCCCGACATGCGGGCATCGTTACATGCGGCAATTTCAATCGGCGAACCAACGACGCACGGATCGCCAGGAGTGCATCCGCTTGCCAGACCGCAATAGTTCTGATTCCTCTCGGCCTGCAGACACTGCTCGTGCAACTGCTGAAGCCGGGGTGTCATTTGGACGTTGGCGGGAAGTGGCGGGCACAGCGGACCTGCCTGGGCAGGAGCCGGTGTGATCACCGGCATCGCCCCGAAAGGAACAGCCGCGACTGCTGCTATCGCTAGAACCCGACTGAGTTTCATGGACATTTTTAGCTCCTTCCCAGAGCGATGCGACGCGCCGAAGATTGGCATCTCGCCCGCTGACTGCGTGGTCGGATGCCCTTAGAGTCGGGGCACTGGCTACCGTTTGATTGTGTTGCCGGGCTGCGAAGTTGGGATGAGTAGTCCGCTACTCGCTTTGTGTCGATCGAGGGGAGGCGGTGGGATCCCCCTCGCCCGCAACCGCCACCCGACGCGATGAGAGCATGGCCTCCGATGACCACGCACACCTGCATGGGCTGCGGCCTGGAAACCCGTTACTCCTATTGGCGCAACTGCACGGGTTGCGGCTTAGACACCCGCTGCTCGTACGACGCAGATCGGCCGGATCGGTATCAGCAGGCCGCGCTGGCATTCGAGGTGCCTGCCAGGATCGTCAGTCTGAGCGAGAAGCATCCGACGGCCGCGATGGCGTTGCTGGTGCCGGGCTCGCTCATCGCCATGGCCGCGGTCGCCGCGTACCCCCTGGTGTTCGTGCCAGTGCTGATCCTGCTCGCCCTGGCTATGGTGGCGTCCGTCCGCTATGAGGACGCCCGCACCCCACCGAAGTAGTAGACCGGCCTACGGCTGAAAGGCCGGAAGAACATTGCCGGAATCGCGGATCTCCCAGATGCTGGCCTTGCTGATGCCATCGAAGTTGATCTTGTTCAGCGTCGCCTTCGAATACGTGAGGTCGATCGCCACCTGAGTCGAGGTGTTGCCGTACGGGTCGGTCATCGGGAAGGTGCCCTGCACGTTCACCGCGGACGCGTCCGGATAGGTCGCTTTCGCGTACTTGAGGATGTCGATGGTGTCCAGCCGGGCGCCGTCTTTGATCAGCTGCTCGGTGTAGTTGTCACGAATGGCGAATCGGGCGTTGACGACGTCGCCGGTCGGGCCCGGAGAGGTGGTGAACGTGACGCCCTCTGGCTTCTTGGGGCCGGCCGGTGTCGACGGCGCCGCCTCCGCCGGGCCCGCCGCGACCGAATTGCTCGATGGGGTCGAGTGGCCGGCATTCTTCGGGTCGAAAATCCAGCTTTTGCCCACCAGGATGAGGAGGACGAGGACGCACAGCGCCGCCAGCGCCAGGACCGCCTTCCCGGAGAGGCCCTTCTTCGGCGGCTCCGCGGAGAACGCCCACTCGCTGGTCCAGCTGGTGCCGTCGAAGTACCGCTGCAGCCCGTGGCCTACGGCGGGGTCGGGGTACCAGCCCGGCGCCGATTTCGGCGGGGGCGGCGCCTGTTCAGACGGCATCTATCCATTTTGGTCGTGCCAAAGAGATTCGGGCTACCCACCCCGGCGGCATCGCAACCTCCTTCTTCGACCGACGGGCTACCCGCAGCGTGCGATCTGAAGACCCCGAGGACGCAAACTTCGAGTAAGCCGCTCCGGCAAGCCTAGGCGCTGGACATGTGTGACGGCGGCGGGCCGGAGATGTGAACTCGCGATGGCCCCGGCGTGACGGTTCGGCGTTCGACGCGTCGGCGCGCCCGGTGCGGGATATGAATCTAGGCGTGAGCACCCACCGCGTGAACCTGACCCCGCAGGAAAGCTCGTTGATCGGCGAGAGTCATCCCGAGGCTCTCACGCGCCTGGACGAGAGGTCGCTGAAGGACTTGCAGAGCCGGCTGAGGCAAGCGCGCGAGAAGAACTTCAGCCTGTTGCGGCGTCAGGGCGCGGCTCGGGTGGCCTCCGAAGGCGCCCGCGGCTCCGCGCAGCCGGCCAACGAAAAGCGCGGCGAAAAGGTGGAGATCTTCGACGAGGCGCTGGTTCGGGTGAGCGAGCGCATCGGCGCCATCGGCGGCAACGACTAGAGACTAGTTCAAAAGCCTTGCGTTACGGTGCTTTCCGGAGATCGGCGAGCGAGTTTCGAAGCCCACCATCCATCCGGATCTGGACGGCGGCGACCGCAACCATGATCGCGGCGGTCACCAAGTGCACCACCGCGTCAACCGTGTTGTTGGGGAAGTTGAACACGAACGCGACCTGATGCGAGAAGAAGGCCCAAATGCCCGGCAGCGCACCGGCTATCGCGGCGAGCAGTAGATACAACACGGCCAGCGACTTCCGCAGCGCGCACACGAGCCCCGGCGCGAACAGCGCCAGTCCGGCGACGGCATGCCAGCCGTTGTAGTCCATGCCGAGCAGCTGCACGGTCGGCGCATCAGGTCCGGTCGCGAAGCTGGGATTGAGGATGAACCCGATTACCGCCTGAATGACATGAAAAACGCAGATGATCACCAGCCCGACCTGGGCGAAGCTCCACCTCACATTGCACCCCCTTGTGCGTGGCGAGATGCCCGAATACTACGCCCGGTAGTAGATCGGGGTCAACGAACGCAGGGGCTACGCTGTGCCGTCCCGTTCGATCCAACGGGTCAGCGCATCTTCGAGCGCGGTCGCGACGTCCACACCGGCGCTGACAGCGGCCTGCTCAAACCGCTCGACCAAGTCGGTGCGGACCGAGGCGCCCAACCTGGAGAACGGTGGTTTTGGCTTCGGCGGCAGGTCTACGGGTACGTGTCGCGCGACGGACGCGTCGATGATTTCGCGAAGTGCCGGTATCTCGCCGAGCAACGCGTCGAGGTCGTCGCGTTCTATCCGTAACAACTCGGCCGGCCCCATCGTCGTTACGGTCGCGGAACGCAGCCTGCCACGATGAAGCGCCGATTCGCCGATCACCTCGCCCGGCCCCAGCGAGGCGACACGGTCCCGGCCGATGTACACGCCCACCTCCCCGCTGAGCAGGATGTAACAGGAGTCCGACGGGGTCTGCTCATGAATCAGCGGCAATGCCGCCGTTGTCGCAGTGCGATGGGCCACTCGGGCGAGACGCTGTAGTTGAGCAACCGAGAAGTTGCCGAATGTGGCGTACCCGCGTAGCCGCCGAGCGTCTTCCACATATTGCTTCGCATCGGCCTTCATAGCGGGCTCCTGACGTGCGATGTGCCGCTGACATCGACGAGCGTAACGCGGATTTACGCTACGAACGGCATAATGCAGCGACGTAAATCGCCGGGCCGCCGACGAGACTCACTTCCGACCGGGAAGCTTCGATACCGTCCGCACGATGGGCAACAGCGACTTCTGCCATAGTTTCCCCGGAATGCCAAGGGGCGGATCGAGATTGAACACGCGCGCGGTCGCGATCGTCTGCGATTCGGTGTACTTCAGCAGACCCTCGGGGCCGTGCCGGCGGCCGACGCCGGACTGGCCCATCCCGCCCATCGGTGCGCTGAGACTGCCCCACGCGAACGCGTAACCCTCGTTGACGTTCACCGTCCCCGACCGCAACCGCGAGGCGAGCCGCTCGCCCTCCGCCGAGGACGCGGCCCACACGCTGGCGTTGAGCCCGTACTCGGTATCGTTGGCCTTCTCGACGGCCTCATCCGCGTCGGCGACGGGATAGATCGAGACGACCGGCCCGAACGTCTCGTTGGCCGCGCACTCCATCTCCTGCGTGACGTCGGTCAGCACCGTCGGCTCGTAGAACAGCGGCCCGACGTCGGGCCGGGCGTTGCCGCCGGCAATCACCTTGGCGCCCTTGGCTTTCGCATCGTCGACATGATCCGTCACGGTATCGAGCTGGCCCGCGGAGATCAGGCTGCCCATGTCGACCGAGAAGTCATATGCGGTGCCCAGCTTCATGTTTCGCACTGCGGCACCGAACTTGCCGATGAAATCGTCGGCGATGTCCTTCTCCACATAAATTCGCTCGATGGAGATGCACAGCTGGCCCGCGTTCGAGAAGCACGCGCGGGTGGCCGCCTTGGCGGCCTTATCCAAGTTGGCCCCCCGCGTGACGATCATCGCGTTCTTGCCCCCGAGTTCGGCCGAGAAACCGATCAGCCGGCGACCCGCGTGTTCGGCGAGCTGCCTGCCGGTGGCGGTCGAACCGGTGAACATCAAGTAGTCGCAGTTGTCGATGATCGCGGTGCCGACCACCGAGCCCGGCCCGGGCACGATCGCATAGAGCGCCCGCGGCAGCCCCGCCTCATAGAGCAGCTCAGCGCACGCGAGCGCACAGTACGGGGTCTGGCTGTCCGGCTTGAGCACCACCGCGTTACCCGCCAGCAGCGCCGGCACCGAGTCGGACACGGTCAGCGTCATGGGGTAGTTCCACGGCGAAATCACCCCGACCACGCCCTTCGGCTGGTAACCGACCGTGGTCTTGCCGATGCCGGGCAGCAGCGCGGGCACCGTGTGGGGTTTGAGCAGATCCGCGGCAACGCTTGCGTAGTAATTCGCGTTCGCCATCAGGTCGATGAGTTCCTCCTGGGCCGCCCAGCGGGCCTTACCGGCCTCGGCCTGCAGGAGATCCATCAGGAACTCGCGGTTCTTCACGACGAGGTCGCGATAGCGGGCGATAACGGCGACGCGCTCGGTGACCGGGCGGTTCGCCCAAACGGCCTGGGCCGCGCGCGCTTCGGCGAACGCGGCTTCGACGTCTTCGGCCGTGCCGACCGGGATCGTGGTCAGCGGCCTGCCCGTGAAGACCTCGTCGATCGTCTTCGTCTGGCGTCCGGTGATGTCTTTGATCGCGGCGAGCTGACGCAAACGGTCGAAGACCTCGGCTGACGGTGCGGGCATGTCATCACCTCTCGAACGGTGTCCAAAACACCAGCCTATTGGCTTCGGCTCCGGGCGAGGCGGTCGTGTTCAGTCGGAGCGAGGCGTCTGCGGGGTGCGGCACTGGTCCGGGGGCGGAAGGTTCATCCGCCGGTTGAGAAAACTGGCGGGGCATGTAGCATCGTCGCTCGACGCAAGGCGGCCTGTCCGTCGCGTCGCTCAGGTCGGCCGTGGGGGGATACGGTTGGCGGCCGCGTTCGAAGGTATCGATTGTGGTTCGGTGCCGCGGGTCCGCTGTACCGGTTGAGGTTCTCCTGCTTGGCTGACGTCGCGCTGGGTGCGTGTGCGCGGAAACGACGAACCGATAGATCGGACGTAATAAAGAATGCTGCGGCTCGCAAACCGTGCCTGCCTGCGTGCCGCACAAACGCCGCTCAGCGCGCGCCGAGCGGGTTGAGCGCCGATGGCCATCACCGACATCGCCGAATACGCCCATCTCAGCGAGGCGGACCTGGAGGCCTTCGCGGCCGCGCTGGAAGCCATCCGTTCCGATGTCGAGGCCTCACGCGGCGCCAAGGATCGCGCATACATCAAGCGCGCCATCGCTTTTCACCGATGCCTCGAGGTCGCGGCCAGGCTCACTATCGGCATGAGCAAGGGCAGGTGTGGCTGGGCCGTCGGGACCGCCGCCCTGGCCGCCGCCAAAACCATCGAGAACATGGAACTCGGCCACAACATCAGTCACGGTCAATGGGACTGGATGAACGACCCGGAGATCCATTCCAATACCTGGGAGTGGGACATCGCCGGTCTCACATCCCAGTGGCAGCACTCCCACAACTACCGACACCACGTCTTCGCGAACATCGTGGACGTGGACGACGACCTCGGATTCCGCATCATGCGTGTCAGCCGGGACCAGCAGTGGCAACCCGGCGCGCTGCTGCAGCCGTTGTATGCGGTGCTGCTGGCGCTGGCCTTCGAGTGGGGCGTCGCGATACATGGCTTGATAGCAGTCCAGGAACTCGAAGCCACGGACGCCGCCAAATCCGCCCACAAGACGGCGATGCTTCGCAAGATGGCTCGCCAGGCGGGTAAGGACTATGTCGTCTTCCCGGCGCTGAGCCGTCGGCGGTGGTGGCGCACCCTCGCGGCCAACGTGGTGGCCAACGGCCTGCGCAACGTCTGGGCCTACATCGTGATCGTCTGCGGCCACCTGGTGGACGGTGCGGAGAAGTTCACCGAATCGGTGCTGGAGGACGAGACGCAGGCCGAGTGGTACCTGCGTCAAATGCTGGGTACCGCGAACATCGAGGCCGGCCCGGTATTGGGGTTCATGACGGGAAATCTCTGCTACCAGATCGAGCATCACCTCTTTCCCGATCTACCGAGTAACCGTTACCGCGAGATCGCGGCACGGGTGCGCGAGGTGTGCGCCACCTACGACCTGCCCTACACGACCGGTTCGCTGCTTCGCCAATACCTGCTCACGGTGCGCACGATCTGCAAATTGGCGCTACCGGACTGGCTTCTGTCGGCTACGTCCCACGACGCACCCGAGACGGCGTCCGAGCACAGGTTCCGCAATACCGCCCGGCGATCACCGAGCGGGGAAAGCGACATGAAGCGACGTGGGTTGGCGACCGCGATCCTGGATCGCGGTGACCGCCGGGAGCTCTGGAGACGCTCCGCCTAGCCGTCGAATCACGCTGCAGCGCAGTCTGCTGCCTCCGATGCCTGCTGCTCATCGTGGGTTAGACACCGGGGCAAACGGGTAAGCGCCACCCACAATGCGCAACCAGGATCGGTTCAAATTGATCGCCCGAGAAGTGGTCCAAGGTGCATCGGGCGTGTGTTGCTTGCTTCTCGATCGCGATCTGCGGATCCGCGCGGCAAGCAAAGACTACGAGCGCGTGACACTTCGCGAGCACGGCGAACTTCCCGGGCAGTACCTCTTCGACGCCTTTCCGGACAATCCCAGGGATCCGCGCGCCGACGGGACGGCGAAGCTCGCGTCGTCGCTGGAGACCGCGATGCGCAGCGGCCGTCTCCACAGGATGCGGATGCAGCGATACGACATCCCCGATCCCGCCGACCCCGACGAATTCATCCCGAAGGTGTGGAGGCCCACCAACTCGCCATTGCTGGATCACGGCGAGCTGGTGGGGGTGGTGCACACCGTGGCGGAAGTCTCGAAAAGCAAGCAACTTCTCGATGAGGTGGCCCGCGACGTCGATCACGGCGTCGCCTGGGATTCGGTGGACCTGCTGCACACCCTTGAAGCCGTCAGCGCGGTGGAGACCGGCCAGTATCTGCAGCGGCAGCAGGCGCTGGCCAAGGAGAACAGGCAACTGATGCGCGCCATCGCGTCCCGGGACACGATCGGCCAGGCCAAGGGCATGCTGATGGAGCGATTCAACATCGACGCCGATCGAGCGTTCGGCCTGCTGGCGCGGCTCTCGCAGGAGACCAACACCCGGGTCGAGGAGATCGCCAAGCACCTTGTCGAGGCGGAGCGCCCGCCGCGTTCGGGCTGAGGGCCGCGCCGCTTTAGAGGGCCGCTTTAGTGGGCCGCTTTAGAGGAGGTGCAGCCCCTGGGCCAGCTGTGACACCCCGACCACCGTGAACAGCGCCACCAGGATCTGCCGGTGGTAGGTCCGCACCCAGTCGTGCAGCACGAGCAAGAGAGAGTGGGTCTTCGCCGGCGTGACCACATAGCCGACGAGAATGACCTCGACGACGGCGTACATCAGGAGGATGAACGCGACGGAAGCGCTCGCCTGGGCGGTGACCGATGCCCCCGAGGCCGCGATGATCGCGACGATGAACAGGACACCGTCGACCGGCACCGAGATCATGCCGATCACCCACGCGACCCACGAGGACCCGCTCTCCCACGCGTTGTGGATGCGGCCGAGCAGACGCCGGAATAGCGGCGGGTTCTCGGTCGACTCATCCGGGACCCGGGTCAGCAGCCGCGGCATCGCGATCGGCGCGCCCGAGACCATCGACAGTTCCCGGGGGCGCTCGTCCTCGGGCACGGGTTGCGGCGTCCGTGCGCGGGTAAGGAAACGCACCGTCATCACAGCGGCGATCGACAGGCCGACCACACCGAGGCCGATTTGAATCTTGCTGAGGGTCGAGCTCGTCGACGGGGACGCCGAACCGTGCGCAACGTGTCCGAACATCGGGGTGAAGTTCAGCAGCATCAGCGGGATGAGCAACTCGGGAATGCACACGGTCAGCCCGCCGAGCCAGTACGCGAGCAGGCTCGGCCCGGGCCGTGGCCGAGAGATCATCAGCAGGGCGAGCCCGAGACGGACAGGATTGAGCGCAGCCAGGATCCCCAAGCCCAGCACCGACCCCCACATGGTTCGAGGCACTACCCGACACCGCCTGCGTCTAAACGCCGCCGAACCCCGTTGAGAACGCGAAATCATCGTTCGGCAAAGCCGGCTATGAATCAGCTGTGTGCGCCAAATTTGATCTTGTTCAACGGATTCGGGATATGCCGCCGGCCGCTCCGCGGGCCAGTTGGGCAGCGGATCCGCGAGCTGACGCCACCGGGCTGGTGCCCCCGCGTTCGGGGTGGCCGCGTTAGCGGGCTCGTGTGATGCGCGCGCGCTGGCGAATTCCGCGCTTGCCCAGGGCGCGTGAGATCAATCACAACGAGCCTGCGTGACGGGCTGCCCGGGGGTTGGACAAGGCCAGCCGGCAAACGTAGCCGGCGACGGTCACGCCCGACGAGACCAGCGGGCGATGGGGTCCCGGCGCCGACACCGCGGTCGACACGCGCCGGTGTCGGCAGCAATGAGCGCCGAAGGGCTCGGTGGATTTCCGCGATGACGTCGGCCTATGCCTAGCAAGTGCCCGTACCTTTTTGCACAGTGCGCGTGGGGGATTCGACAACGGGGCGAACGCGGGTAAGCTTGTGCGGGAACATCCGTGAATGCGCTGCTAGAACCCTTATGGTGTTGTAGTTGCGGAATAGCGCTGCGAGGCGCTGCCAGCGGGTCGCTGTCCGCATCGGGTGAAACCGGAAGTCAGAAGCAAAGATTGGGTGATCATCCGGGTGCGCTCTGCGTGTTGACTTCGGCAAACGGCCAACACCATGGCGCCGGTACTGTTGTGCACGCGTCAGATGCGCCCGCGAAGCAGTGATTAATGCAACACCTGCGCAACACGGTCTTTTGCTGCACGGCAACACAATCGCGCGGCAGTAGAATTTATCGCGGATCGGGTTATGTGAGAACGGAATTCAGATGTTTTGGGGAGCGACCGATGGGTACCCGGCGACCGTGGATCGCGACGTCGATGGTCGTAGCAGTGCGCATGGGCTGCGCTGCTTGGTAAACGGCGACTGTCGGCGAGGGGTCGGAATGGGTACCGCCACCATCATGTTGCGGCGCCATCCCTCACGACCGAGCTCGATGACGCTGATTTCCGGCGTGGGAGCTGGTCGACATACTGGCCGGGCCTGACGGCTCAATCCTCAAGCGCTGCAAGGACGCTCGCGGTGCGCGCAGCGTGATTTGTAAATTGTCGTTGATGTAAGGGGGTCCATCCGTTGCCGCTCAATCCGTTCGATGACGACAATGGCCGTTTTTTCGTCTTGGTCAATAATGAAGAACAACACAGTCTTTGGCCAACATTTACTGTCATTCCCGCCGGTTGGAGAGTAGTTTTTGGAGAAGCCGACCGCGCCACATGCCTGCACTACATCGAAGAAGCCTGGCCCGATATACGGGCGAAAAGTTTGCGCGACACGCTGACCGCGCCGGTTTGTGATTGATAGACAAATGTCGGTAAGAAGGGTTTCGGGGTCAAACTTTTAGTGGGGGGCGTGTAGTGGAGCGTGCTGACCGGGCACTTTCTGTAACGCGGGGTCAACTGGATATCTGGCTGGCGCAGCAGACGGGCCATTTCGATGTGGCTTGGCAATTGGGTGTGCTCGTACACATTGAGGGCGCAATAGACACCAATTTGTTGCATCAAGCTATGCGACACGTGGTGAATGAGGCTGAGAGCCTAAGGGCTTCGTTCTTTGAGGCCGATGGACAGGTCTTCCAGAGGGCCGTCGAATACGACGATGTCGATCTTGTCTTCTACGATTTGACCGAGTCGCGTGATCCCGAGCGGGAAGTTCGTGAAACGGCTTCATCGATTCAGAACACGCCGATGCCGCTCACCGGCCCGATGATCAAATTCGCATTATTCCGGACCGCGCCGGAGGAGTACTACTGGTTCACGACCTGCCACCACATCGCCATCGACGGGATGGGCATTGCGCTGATCGGTCGGCGGATCGCGGCCATCTACTCCGCGCTCGCCTCCGGGAAACCGATTCCGCCCGCCTTCTTCGGCTCGCTGCATGACCTCGTCAGTGGCGAGTTGGAATACGAGGCCTCGTCCGAATTCGTTGAGGACCAGGAATATTGGACCGCGCACCGCCCCCAGGGCGACGGGGCGGCCTACCCGACGACCGCGCCCGACGATGGCCGTGACCCGTATGCACCCTCTCCGCCAGTGCAACTGGATCAGTCGGTGGTCGGCACGCTCAAAGCGCTCTCCAAGGCGCTGGGCGTCCGTCGGTCATCGGTTCTGACGGCCGCCTGCGCTCTTCTGGTGCGCGGCTGGTCCGCCGACGGCTCGGATGAGGTCGTGCTCGACTTCCCGGTCAGCCGGCGAGTCGATCCTGATTCGAAGACCCATCCCGGCATGCTTGCCGGGGTTGTACCACTTGTGTTGAATGCCGCGCCGGACACGACGTTCGCCGAGTTCTGCCAGCACGTCGACACACGATCACGAGAAGCGTTGCGGCACCAGCGATTCCCAACACGAACGCTCGACGGCGAAGGCGACTTCAGCGGTCCGAGGCAGGCGCCCAACCGTGTCGTCGTCAACTTCGTCCCGGCCCGCCTCACGCTCAGCCTCGGCGGCGTGCCGGCCACGGCGAAATACACCAGCTATGGCCCGGTGGGCCACTTCGGGCTGTTCTTCCTTGGATTCGGCGACCAGCAGTTCCTGAGCACCGTCGGTACCGGGCAACCGTTCTCCAACTTCGACGTTTCGGACCTGCGGGAGCGGCTGCAGCGGATCCTGGCGGCGATGGTGGCCCACCCCGAAGGGCACTTGTCGTCGTTGGACGTGCTGCATGCAGATGAGCATGCCCGGTTGGAAGAGGTTGGAAACACCGGGGTTTTGACCGAGCCGGTGGATTCGCCGATGTCGGTGCCGGAGTTGTTCGCCACGCAGGTGGCCCGCGTGCCCGACGCGGTGGCGCTGGTGTGCGAGGGCCTTTCGGTGACCTACCGGGAGCTGGACGAGGCGTCGAACCGGTTGGCGCATTGCCTGCTGACCCACGGTGCGGGCCCGGGACAGACTGTGGCGCTGCTGTTTTCGAGGTCGGCCGAGGCCGTCGCGTCGATCCTGGCGGTGCTCAAGACCGGCGCCGCGTATCTGCCCATCGATCCCTCGTCGCCCAAGACGCGGATCGACTTCATGCTTGCCGATGCCCGGCCGGTCGCCGCGGTGACGGCCGGGAACCTGGCTGAACGGTTCGACGGCCACGGGCTGACCGTCGTCGACACCGCCGATCCTGGGATCGACGCCCAGCCCGCCACGGCACTGCCGATGCCGAATCCTGCCGATATCGCCTACCTGATCTACACCTCGGGAACCACCGGCGTACCCAAAGGCGTTGCGGTGACTCATCGCAACGTCACTGCGCTGATGGGCACGCTGGATGCGGGTCTGCCGGCCGAAGGGGTGTGGTCGCAGTGTCACTCGTACGCATTCGACGTGTCGGTGTGGGAGATGTTCGGCGCGCTGCTGCGCGGCGGACGCGTGGTGGTGGTGCCTGAGGACACAACCCGATCGCCCGAAGAACTCCACGACGTCCTGGTGGCCGAGGAAGTCAGCGTCCTGACCCAGACGCCGTCGGCGGTCGCGATGCTGTCGCCCGAGGGCCTGGAGTCCGTGTCACTGGCGGTGGTCGGGGAGGCCTGCACGCCCGAGGTGGTCGACCAGTGGGCGCCCGGACGGGTGATGGTCAACGCCTACGGCCCCACCGAGACGACCATGTGTGTCGCGATCAGTGCGCCGCTGGCGGCGGGATCCGGCGTGCCGCCCATCGGTTCCCCGGTGCCCGGCGCGGCCCTGTTCGTCCTCGACGGCTGGCTGCGACCGCTACCACCCGGAGTCGTCGGCGAGCTGTACGTCGCCGGCGCCGGAGTGGCCGGTGGCTATGTCGGCCGAGCCGGGCTGACGGCGTCGCGGTTCGTGGCGTGCCCGTTCGGCGAGCCGGGCGCGCGCATGTACCGCACCGGCGACCTCGCGTCCTGGGGCCCCGATGGCCAGCTGCAGTATCTGGGTCGCGCCGACGAACAGGTCAAGATCCGCGGCTACCGCATCGAACTCGGCGAGGTCCAGGCCGCGCTGGCCGCACTCGACGGTGTCGACCAGGCCGTGGCAATCGTCCGCGAAGACCGACCGGGCGACAAACGACTGGTCGGTTACGTCACCGGGACCGCCGACCCGGCCGGGGCGCGCGCCGCGCTGGCCGAACGGCTCCCGACGCACATGGTGCCGACCGCGGTCGTGGCACTCGAGGCGCTGCCCCTGACGGTCAACGGCAAGCTGGACACCCGCGCGCTGCCGGCACCCGAGTACACCGCGCGCGAGTATCGCGCCCCGGGCAACGCGGTCGAGGAGATCCTGGCCGGCATTTACGCCGAGGTGCTCGGTGTGGACCGCGTCGGCGTCGACGAGTCGTTCTTCGAGCTCGGCGGCGACAGCATCCTGTCGCTGCAAGTCGTGGCGCGAGCGCGCGCCGCCGGGCTGACGTGCCGGCCGCGAGACGTGTTCGTCGAACAGACCGTGGCCCGGCTGGCCCGGGTGGCCGGCGTCGCCGACGGGACGGCCGGTGAAATCGACGAGGGCGTCGGACCGGTGCTGGCCACCCCGATCATGCGGTGGCTGCAGGGCATCGAAAGCACCGGCGGTCCGATCGGCGAGTTCAACCAGACCGTGATGGTTCAGGCCCCCGGCGGGGTGACCGAGGCCGACGTCGCAATCGTGTTGCAGGCCTTGGTGGATCGGCACGCCATGCTGCGGCTGCGCGTCGACGACGACGAAGCGGGCGGCTGGTCTCTGCAGGTGCCCGAACCGGGGTCGATGCGCGCCACCGATTGCCTGCAATCGGTGGACGAGCTGAGCGACAAGGTGCTGCTGGAAGCGCGGTCGCGGTTGAACCCGGCCGCCGGAGCGATGCTGAGCGCGCTGTGGGTCGAGTCCACCGGCCAGCTGACGGTGATCATCCACCACCTGGCCGTCGACGCGGTGTCGTGGTGGATCCTGTTGGAGGACCTCAACATTGCCTGGGCGCTGCACAGCGCCGGGCAACCGGTGGAGCTGCCGCCGACGGGCACGTCCTTTGCCCGGTGGTCGACGCTGCTGGCCGACCACGCCCACCGCCCCAACGTCGTGAGCCAGCTGAGCGCCTGGAAGAAGGTGGCCGCGACTCCCGCCGCCCTGCCCGCGGCCGACCCCGAGCTGGATACCTACGCCTCCGCCGGGCGCTTGTCGCTGCAGCTCGATGCCGAGACCACCGGGGCGCTGATCAATGACGTGCCCACGGCGTTCCACGCCGGCATCCAGGACATCCTGTTGATCGCGTTCGGCCTGGCCTGGGCCGAATTTCTCGGTGAGACAGCCGATTCGATCGGCATCGACGTCGAGGGCCACGGGCGCCACGAGGAACTCGCCTCGGACGTCGACCTGTCCCGCACCGTCGGCTGGTTCACCACCAAGTACCCGGTGTCGCTGGGCCTGGCCGGGCTGAGCTGGGCGCAGGTGGCGGCCGGTGACCCGGCACTGGGCCCGGTGATCAAACACGCCAAGGAGCAGCTGCGGGCCCTGCCGGATCCGCTGACCTATGGGCTGCTGCGCTATCTCAACAACGAGGTCGAGCTGACCGGGCCCGACCCGTCGATCGCCTTCAACTACCTGGGACGCCAAGGCGCAGCGTCCGATTCGGCGGGGGAGGGCTGGCGGATCAGCCAGGACGGGCTGTCCCTGATCGGCGCCGCCGCGGCGGTGCCGATGCCGCTGATGCACACCGTCGAGGTCAACGCCGGCACCATCGACACCGCCACCGGCCCACACCTGCATGCCGAATGGACTTGGGCGACTTCGGTTCTCGACGCAAGTCAGATCACCCGGCTGAGCCGGCTGTGGTTCGAGGCGCTGGCCGGCGTGTGCGCGCACGTGCGTGCCGGTGGGGGCGGACTGACCCCGTCGGACATCGCGCCTGCCCGCCTGAGCCAGCAGCAGATCGACGAACTGCAACGCCGGCACCACGTCGCCGACATCCTGCCGCTGACCCCGCTGCAGCAGGGATTGCTGTTCCACTCCAGCACCGCGCAGGGCAGCGACGACATGTACGCGGTGCAACTGGATTTCACGCTGACCGGACCGCTGGACCCCGACCGCCTGCGCGACGCGGTGCACACCGTCGTCAACCGGCATCCGCACCTGGCGGCCCTGTTCTGCGAGCAATACGACGAGCCGGTGCAGATCATTCCTGCCGATCCCGTCGTCGCATGGCGATACCTCGATCTCGACGGCACCGACGAGGCCGAAGCCGGCGAGCTGATCGAGCAGCTGTGCGTTTCCGAGCGCGCCGCGGTGCGCGACCTCGCCGGCCAGCCGGCGTTCCGGGTGGCGCTGATCCGCACCGCCGACCGCAGGCACCGGTTCCTGCTGACCAATCACCACATCCTGCTCGACGGCTGGTCATTGCCGATCCTGCTGCGCGAGATCTTCACCAGTTACTACGGCGAGCGGCTGCCCGCCGCGGGTTCCTACCGGGCGTTCCTCACCTGGCTGGCCGGTCGCGACCTCGACGCCGCCCGCGAGGCCTGGGGTGAGGTGCTGTACGGCTTCGAAACCCCAAGCCTGGTTGCACCGGACGGCCGATTGGGACACGGCAGCCGCGGCTTCGAAAAGACCTGCGTGCCTGAGCAAACCACCAAGGCGCTCACCGAGCTGGCGCGCTCATGCCACACCACGGTCAGCACCGTTCTGCAGGCCGCCTGGGCGGTGGTGCTGACGTCGCTGACCGGTCAGCACGACGTCGTCTTCGGCACCCCGCGGTCCCGCGTCGGCCAACTGGAGGTCGACGACGCCGAATCGATGGTGGGATTGCTGATCAACACGGTGCCGGTGCGCGCCGACATCAGCCCGACGACCACCACCGCGGAACTGCTGGCCCAGTTGCAGAACAGCCACAACGATGCGCTCGAGCATCAGCACTTGGCGCTCAGCGAGATTCACCGCGTCACCGGGCACGACCAACTCTTCGACACGCTGTTCGTGTATGAGAACTACCCCGTCGAAGACGGCATGACGCTGGGCGCCGACGGGCTGGCCATCGCCGAGATCACCAACCGCGAGTACAACCACTACCCACTGACGGTGGAGGCGCTGCCCGGCAGTGAGCTCGGCCTGCACGTCGAATACGACGCCGAGGTGTTCGACACCGCCGAAATCGCCTCGCTGCTGGACCGATTCCAGCGTGTGCTGGTGGCGATGACCACCGATCCCGCCCAGCGCCTGTCGACGGTCGAGCTGCTGGCTCGCAATGAGCGCGAGCTGGTGCTCTCGCGGTTGTCGGGCGCCGGCGTCACCGGGCCGATCGGGGTGGCGCCGGAGCTGTTGGCCTCCGCGCTGGCGACCGCCCCGGAAGCGACGGCGGTGGTCGACGGTGATCGGGAGCTGTCGTACCGCGAACTCGACGAATGGTCAACGCGGCTGGCGCGCAAGCTGATCGACGCGGGTGTCGGTCCGGAGCGCGCCGTCGGCGTGGCGATGGGCCGGTGCGCCGAACTGGTGGTCGCCTGGTGGGCCGTGGTCAAGGCCGGTGGCATCCACGCCCCGGTGGACCTCGACCATCCGGTCGACCGCGTCGCCTCCGTGCTGAACTCCGTTGACGCGGTGTGCGTGCTGACGAATGGCACCGATGAGGTCGCCGGTGCCGGGTCGCGCCCGGTCGTGCGGATCGACGGGCTGGACCTGTCCGCGCACAGCTCCGCGCCGATCACCGACGCCGACCGTCTGGCACCCCTGACCGCGCACGACTCCGCCTACGTGATCTTCACATCGGGCTCCACCGGCACGCCGAAGGGTGTGCTGGTGAGCCATGCCGGTCTACTGGGATGGGCCGCGGCGCAATGCAAGTCGTCTGGCTTGGACTCCGACACGCGGGTGCTGATGGTGGCCTCGCCGACCTTCGACGCGTCGGTCGGCGAGATGTCGATGGCCGCCGCGTCGGGGGCCGCGTTGGTGGTGGCACCGCCACAGGTGTACGCCGGCGAGCCGCTGACCGCCCTGCTACAGAGCCAGCGGGTCAACGCGGCATTCCTGACCCCGACGGTGCTGTCGTCGCTGGATCGCGCCCGGCTGCCCGGCTTCGACAAGCTGATGATCGGGGGCGAGGCCTGCCCCAAGGAACTGGTCGCCGCCTGGGCGCCCGGGCGGCGGATGTTCAACGTCTACGGCCCGAGCGAGACCACCGTGTGGGTCACCTCCAGCGCGCCGCTGTCGGCAGACGGCCCGGTTCGCATCGGCACCCCGCTTCCTGGGGTGTGCGCGGTCGTGCTCGACGCCTGGCTGAAGCCGGTTCCGGTCGGCGTGATGGGCGACCTGTATGTGAGCGGGCCGGCGCTGGGGCACGGCTACCTGGGGCGGGTGGACCTGACCGCGGAACGGTTCGTGGCCAACCCATTTGGCGCTCCAGGTGAGCGGATGTACCGCACCGGCGACCTGGTGCGCTGGACCCGCGAAGGCGACTTGGACTTCGTCGGTCGCGCCGACAGCCAAATCAAGCTGCGCGGCCAGCGCATCGAGCTCGGCGAGATCGAGAACACCTTGCTGGCCTGCCCGCAGGTCACTCAGGCCGCCGTCACTGTGCGCGACGGCGGCACCGGTTCCCATCTGGTCGCCTACGTCACGCTCGACCACACCATCAGCGCCGACCATGACGAGGACAACGTCGAAGAGTGGCAACAGCTTTACGACGACCTCTACGGCGCCGACCTCGAGTCCGGCTTCGGCGAGGACTTCCGCGGCTGGAACAGCAGCTACACCGGCGACGCCATCCCGCTCGAGGAGATGGTCGAGTGGCGCGCCGCCACCGTGGACCGGATCAACGCCCTGCAGCCGCGGCGTGTCCTCGAGATCGGTGCGGGCTCGGGGTTGCTGCTGTCGCAGATCGCCCCGCAGGCGCAAGAGTATGTGGCCACCGATTTCTCGCCGGTGGCGATCGAGAACCTGGCCCGCTCGATGGAGCGGCTGCAGCTGCCGTGGCGCGACCGGGTTGAGCTGCGAACCCAACCGGCCCACGTCACCGACGGGCTGCCGCGCGGCCACTTCGACACGATCATCCTCAACTCGGTCGTTCAGTACTTCCCCAACGCGGGATACCTGGCCGAGGTCATCGACAACGCCATGGAGCTGCTGGCCCCCGGCGGGACCGTGTTCGTCGGTGACGTCCGCAACCACAGCCTGCAGGGCGCGTTCCAGACCGCGATCGCGCTGGCCCGCGGCGGCACCTCGGCCACCGAGGCAGCCGAACTCCGCAAGCGGGTACGCCACGCCATGCTCGGTGAGACCGAATTGCTGTTGGCTCCCGAGTTTTTCACCACCTGGGCCGTCAACTGCCCGTCGGCCGGTGGCGTCGACATCCAAGTCAAACGTGGATTCGCCGACAACGAATTGAACCGGTACCGCTACGACGTCGTCATCCGCAAAGCGCCGGCACCCGTGCGCTCCGTCGCCGGCGCACCCACCTGGTCGTGGACCGAATGCGCGGGCTTGGACGGCCTGCGCGACGTGTTGGCGTCCCAACGGCCCGCCGTCGTCCGCGTCACCGACATCCCGCACGCCGGCGTCATCGCCGACGTCCGCGTCGAAGCAGCGCTCGCCGAGGGGCAACCCGTGGCCGACGCGCTCGCCCAAGCCGACTCCGTCGCCGACGCCGCGGTCGCCGAAGAGGTGCACCGCATCGGCGAGTCGCTCGGATATCGCGTTGCGGTGACCTGGGGCGCCCAATCCGGCACTCTGAGCGCCGTTTTCGTCGATGCCGCCGACACCGCACCCCTGACGGATCTCTACTTGCCGCCCACCGGGATCCGGCGCCGCACCAGCCACGCCAACGACCCGCGCACCAACACCAAGATCGGCGAGGTGCGCGAGCGGCTGAGCGCGTGGCTGCCGGAATACATGGTGCCGACGCACATCGTGGCGCTGGAGGAATTCCCGATGACCTCATCGGGCAAGCTCGACCGCAAGGCCCTCCCGGAACCGGAATACCAGGACGTGGACCGTTATCGCGCCCCGGCCACCGCGGCCGAGGAGATCCTGGTGGGCATCTACGCCCAGGTGCTCGGCCTGGAACGGGTAGGCGTCGACGACTCGTTCTTCGACCTGGGTGGCGATTCCCTGTCGGCCATGCGCTTGATCGCCGCCGTCAACACCAGCATGAACTCGGATCTCAGCGTGCGCGCCGTGTTCGAGGCGCCGACCGCGGCAGAGCTCGCGCTCCTGGCAAGCGGCGACGGTGATCGGCCGGAACCGTTGGTGGCGGGGGAGCGCCCGGCGGTGATTCCGCTGTCGTTCGCCCAGACCCGACTGTGGTTCATCGACCAATTCCAAGGGCCCTCACCGATTTACAACGTCACCGTTGCGTTGCGGCTGCGCGGGGAGCTTGACGCGGACGCGCTCGCCGCGGCGCTGGCCGATGTGGTGGGCCGCCACGAGAGCCTCCGCACGGTGTTCGCGGCAGCGGACGGAATACCGCAGCAGGTGGTTATTCCCGCCGAGCAGATCGGCTTCGGCTGCGAGGTCATCGATGCCCGCGGCTGGCCGGAGGACCGGGTGCGTGAACGCATGGCGGCAGCGGCTCAGTACGCGTTCGACCTGTCGAGCGAAAGCCCGTTACACACAGAGCTTTTCACCGTCAACGACGACGAACACATGCTGGTGGTCGCGGTGCACCACATCGCCGCGGACGGCTGGTCGATCACGCCGTTCGCGCGCGACCTGGGCGTGGCATACGCCAGCCGGTGCGAGGGGCACGCCCCCGACTGGCCGCCGCTGGCGGTGCAGTACGTCGACTACACGCTCTGGCAGCGCGCGTATCTGGGCGACGTGGAAGACGGCGGCAGCCGCATCGCCGCGCAGCTCGACTTCTGGGCAGACGCTCTGGCCGGGCTGCCCGAATGCCTGCAGCTGCCCACCGACCGGCCCTACCCGCCGGTCGCCGACCACCGCGGCGCCCGCCTGGCGGTGGACTGGCCGGCCGAGCTGCAGCAGCAGCTGCGCCGGGTGGCGCGCGAGCACAACGCGACCAGCTTCATGGTGATCCAGGCCGCGTTCGCCGCGCTGCTGTCCAAGATGAGTGCCAGTGACGATGTGGCCGTGGGCTTCCCGATCGCCGGGCGCCCCGAGCCCGCGCTCGACGAGCTGATCGGGTTCTTCGTCAACACCCTGGTGCTGCGCGTCGACGTCGCCGGGGACCCGACCTTCGCCGAGCTGCTGGCCCAGGTGCGCCGGCGCAGCCTGGCGGCCTTCGAACACCAGGACGTGCCCTTCGAACTGCTGGTGGAGCGGCTCAACCCCACCCGAAGCATGACCCATCACCCGCTGATTCAGGTCCTGTTGGGCTGGGAGAACTTCCCCGGGGAGGTCAGCGCCCCCGCGGCCGGGCTGGCACTGGGTGACCTGCAGGTCACCCCGATGCCGTTGCACACCGACACCGCCCGCATGGATCTGACGTTCTCCCTGGCCGAACGGTTCACCGAGTCCGGTCAGCGCGCGGGCATCGCCGTGACGGCCGAATACCGCACCGACGTGTACGACGCGGACACGGTCCAGGCGATGATCGAGCGGCTGCAACGGCTCTTGACCGCGGTCACCGCCGAGCCCGAGCGGCGGCTGTCCTCGGTGGATCTGCTGGATGCCAGCGAGCACGCCCGACTGGCGAAGTGGGGTAACGGGGCCATCCTGGCCGAGCCGGTGGAACCGGTGACGGTGGCGGGGTTGTTCGCCGCGCAGGCGGCCCGCACCCCGGACGCGGTGGCGCTGACGTTCGAGAACCGGTCGATGACGTACCGGGAGCTCGACGAGGCCGCCAACCGGTTGGCGCACCTGCTGGCCGAGCGTGGCGCCGGCCCGGGAGAGTTTGTCGCGCTGCTGTTTTCGCGCTCGGCCGAGGCGATCGTGTCGATCCTGGCGGTGCTCAAGTCAGGGGCGGCGTATCTGCCGATCGATCCCGCGTTGCCGGCCGCGCGCGTCGAGTTCATGCTCACCGATGCCGCGCCGATGGCCGCGGTCACCACTGCCGACCTGGCCGGCAGGTTCGACGGCTTCGACCTGATCGTCATCGACGCGGCCGACCCGGCGGTGGCGAAACAGCCCAGCACCGCGCCGCCCGCCCCGGCGCCCACCGACCTGGCTCACATCATCTACACGTCGGGCACCACCGGGGTGCCCAAAGGCGTTGCGGTAACCCAACACAACGTCGCGCAGCTGTTCGACGACCTGCGCCTCGGTTTCGCGCTGTCGGCCGAGCAGGTGTGGACCCAGTTCCACTCGTATGCCTTCGACTTCTCGGTGTGGGAGATCTGGGGAGCGCTGCTGCACGGCGGCCGGCTCGTCGTCGTGCCCGATTCGGTGTCGCGTTCACCCGAAGAGTTCCATGCTCTGCTGGTCCGCGAGGGCGTCACGGTGCTGACCCAAACCCCTTCGGCGGTGGGGTTGCTGCCCACCGACGGCCTGGACGGGACGTCGTTGGTGATCGGCGCCGAGCCCTGCCCGCCCGAGCTGGTCGACCGCTGGGCGCCGAACCGGGCGATGGTCAACGTCTACGGCCCCACCGAGACCACGATGTGGGCCTGCAAGAGCACGCCGCTGAAGGCCGGGTCGGGATTTCCGCCGATCGGCTCGCCGGTGACGCGCGCGGCGTTCTTCGTCCTGGACGAGTGGCTGCGCCCGGTGCCCGCCGGCGTGGTCGGCGAGCTGTACCTGGCCGGCCAGGGCGTCGGCGTCGGGTACTGGCGTCGCCCCGGGCTGACCGCGTCGCGGTTCATGGCCTGCCCGTTCGGCGAACCCGGCACCCGCATGTACCGCACCGGCGACCTCGTCTGCTGGGGCCCGGACGGACAGCTGCGCTACTTCGGCCGCGCCGACGAGCAGGTCAAGATCCGCGGCTACCGCATCGAACTCGGCGAAATCCAGGCCGCGCTGTCCGCGCTCGACGGGGTCGAGCAGGCCGTCGTCGTCGCCCGCGAGGACAGCCCCGGCGATAAGCGCCTGGTGGGTTATGTCACCGGGTCGGCGGATCCCGGCACGGCGCGCGCCGCGCTGGCCGAGCGCCTCCCGGCCTACATGGTCCCGGCCGCGGTGGTGGTGCTCGACGCGCTGCCCGTCACGGTCAACGGCAAGCTCGACGCCCGCGCCCTGCCGGCGCCCGACTACCGGGCCGTCGACAACTACCGCGCCCCGAGCACCGCGGTCGAGGAGATCCTCGCCGGCATCTACGCCCAGGTTCTGGGCGTCGAACGGGTCGGCGTGGACGACTCGTTCTTCGACCTGGGCGGCGATTCGCTGTCCACCATGCGCCTGGTCACCGCGATCAACGCCGCGCTGCACAGCGACCTTCCGGTGCGCGTCGTCTTCGAGGCGCCCACCGTCGCGCAGCTGGCACCGCGGGTCGCGGAGAATGCCGGCGGCCTGGAGCCGCTGGTGGCCGGTGAGCGGCCCGCGGTAGTCCCGTTGTCGTTCGCGCAGAACCGGTTGTGGTTCGTCGACCAATTCCAGGGCCCCTCACCGCTGTACAACATGGCGGCCGCGCTGCGGCTGCGCGGGCAGCTCGACACCGAGGCCCTCGGCGCGGCGCTGGCCGACGTGGTGGCCCGCCACGAAAGCCTGCGCACCCTGTTCCCGGCGCACGAGGGAACCCCCCAACAGGTGGTGGTGCCCATCGAGAGCGCCGAATTCGGCTGGAATGTCGTCGACGCCACCGCATGCTCGGCCGGCCAGCTGGACGACGCGATCAAGGCGGCGACTCGCTACACATTCGACCTGGCAGCCGAAATCCCCATGCGGGCACAGCTTTTCGCGGTCGCTGCGGACGAGCATGTGCTGGTGATCGTGGTGCACCACATCGCCGCGGACGGCCTGTCGCTGACGCCGCTGGGCGCCGATTTGAGCGTGGCCTACACCAGCCGGTGCGCCGGACACACCCCTGGCTGGACCGAATTGGCGGTGCAGTACATCGATTACACCTTGTGGCAGCGGGCCCAATTCGGTGACCTCGCCGACAGCACCAGCCGCATCGGCACCCAGCTGGCCTACTGGGAGCAGGCGCTGGCCGGCATGCCCGAACGGCTGCAGCTGCCCACCGATCGGCCCTACCCGCCGGTGGCCGATCAGCGCGGTGACAGTGTGGTCGTGGACTGGCCGGCCGAGCTGCAGGAGCAGGTGCGCCGCCTGGCTCGCGAACACAACGCGACCAGCTTCATGGTGGTGCAGGCCGCCCTGGCGGTGCTGCTGTCCAAGATCGGCGCGAGTTCCGATGTGGCGGTGGGCTTCCCGATCGCCGGGCGGCGCGATCCCGCCCTCGACCAGCTGGTCGGGTTCTTCGTCAACACCCTGGTACTGCGGGTCGACCTGGCCGGCGACCCCAGCTTCGCCGAACTGCTGCAGCGCGTACAGGCGCGCAGCCTGGCGGCGTTCGAGCACCAGGACGTGCCGTTCGAGGTGCTGGTGGAGCGGGTCAACCCGACCCGGAGCCTGACGCACCACCCGCTGGTGCAGGTGATGTTGGCCTGGCAGAACTTCGCCGGGCATGACGACCCGGCCGCCGGTCTGGCGCTGGGCGACCTCGAGGTCACCTCCGTGCCGGTGGAGGACCAGTCGGCCCGCATGGACCTGGTGTTCTCGCTGGCCGAGCGCTGGAACACCGCCGGCGAAGCCGCCGGCATCGGCGGGCGGGTCGAATTTCGCACCGACGTGTTCGACGCGGCCACCATCGAGACGCTCATCGCGCGGTTGCAGCGGGTGCTGACGGCGATGACCGCCGATCCCACGCACCTGCTGTCGTCGGTGGACCTGCTCGACGAGGCCGAGCACGCCCGCCTGAAAGAGCTTGGCAACAACGGTGTTCTGACCGGGCCTGCAAGCGCACCCGCGTCGGTGCCCGAACTGTTCGCCACCCGGGTCGCCGCCGCGCCGGACGCCGTCGCGCTGGTGTGCGAGGGCCTCTCGGTGACCTACCAGGAGCTGGACGAGGCGTCGAACCGGTTGGCGCATTGCCTGGTGGAGCATGGCGCCGTTCCGGGACAGACTGTGGCGCTGCTGTTTTCGCGGTCTGCCGAGGCGATCGCGTCGATCCTGGCGGTGCTCAAAACCGGGGCGGCCTACCTCCCGATCGATCCCTCCTCGCCGGACACCCGGATCGAGTTCATGCTCGGTGACGCCAAGCCGGTCGCCGCGGTCACCACCGCCGACCTGGCCGGGCGGTTCGACGGGTATGACGTGTCCGTCATCGACGTCGACGATCGACGCATCGACACCCTGCCCGAAACGGGGCTGCCGCTGCCGACGGCGGACGGTGTCGCCTACCTGATCTACACCTCGGGCACCACCGGTGTCCCCAAAGGCGTTGCCATCACTCACCGCAACGTGACCCAGCTACTGGGATCGCTGGACGCCGGCCTGCCGGCGGCGGGGGTGTGGTCGCAAAGCCACTCGCTGGCGTTCGACGTCTCGGTGTGGGAGATCTTCGGCGCGCTGCTGCGCGGCGGCCGGCTGGTCGTGGTGCCCGACTCCGTCGCGCGCTCTCCGCAAGACCTGCACGACGTCCTGGTCACCCAGAAAGTCAGCGTGTTGACCCAGACCCCGTCGGCGGTGGCGATGCTCTCGCCCGAGGGCCTGGAGTCGGTGTCGCTGGTGATGGCCGGTGAGGCCTGCCCGGCCGAGGTGGTCGACCAGTGGGCGCCCGGACGGGTCATGGTCAACGCCTACGGCCCGACCGAGACCACCATGTGCGTGACCATCAGCGCGCCCCTGGCGCCGGGCTCGGCAGCCAACGGGCCGGTGCCGATCGGGTCCCCGGTGCCGGGGGCGGCGCTGTTCGTGCTCGACGAGTCGCTGCGGCCGGTGCCCCCCGGCGTCGTCGGCGAGCTGTACGTCGCCGGATCCGGTGTGGCCGCGGGATATGTCGGCCGCCCCGGCCTGACCGCATCGCGGTTCGTCGCCTGCCCGTTCGGCGGAGCCGGCACCCGCATGTATCGCACCGGCGACCTGGTGCGGTGGAACGCCGACGGCCAGCTGCAGTACTTCGGACGCGCCGACGAGCAGGTCAAGGTCCGCGGCTACCGCATCGAACTCGGCGAAATCCAGTCCGCGCTGGCCGGATTCGACGGCGTCGATCAGGCCGTCGTCATCGCCCGCGAGGACCGTCCCGCTGCCTTGCGCCTCGTCGGCTACATCACCGGCAGCGCCGACGCGACCGTGGTGCGCGCCGCGCTGTCCGAACGGCTGCCCGCCTACATGGTCCCGGCCGCGGTGATGGCACTCGACGCACTTCCGTTGACCGCCAACGGCAAACTCGACACCCGTGCCCTGCCGGCACCGGAATACACCGCCGGTGAATACCGCGCCCCGGAAACCCCCACCGAAGAGATCCTGGTCGGCATCTACGCCGAGATCCTCAACGTCGAACCGCCCCAGCTGGTGGGCGTCGACGACTCCTTCTTCGACCTCGGCGGCGACAGCATCTCGGCCATGCGCCTGATCGCCGCGATCAACGCGAGCCTGGACGCCGATCTCGCGGTGCGCGTCGTGTTCGAGGCGCCCACGGTGGCCCAGCTGGCGCCCCGGATCGGCGAGGGCGGAACCGGACTGGAGCCGTTGACGGCCGGTGAGCGGCCCGCGGTCGTCCCGCTGTCGTTCGCGCAGAACCGGTTGTGGTTCCTCGATCAATTGCAGGGTCCCTCAGCGGTGTACAACATGTCGTCCGCGCTGCGGTTGGACGGCCGGCTCGACGCCGATGCGCTCGGCGCCGCGCTGGGCGACGTGGTGGCCCGCCACGAGAGCCTGCGCACCCTGTTCGCGGCCCCCGAGGGGACCCCGCAGCAGGTGGTAATCCCCGCGGACAAGGCCGATTTCGGCTGGGAGGTCGTCGACGCCGGCGGCTGGTCGGCAAGCCAGCTGGAAGAGGCGATCGGCGCCACGGCCCGCTACACCTTCGACCTGTCGGCCCAAATTCCGTTGCGGGCCGAGCTTTTCCGGCTCCGCGACGACCAGCACGTGCTGGTGGCCGTGGTGCATCACATCGCCGCCGACGGCATGTCCATCACCCCGCTGGTGCAGGACCTGGGGGTGGCGTATGCCAGCCGGGCCGCCGGACGCCGCCCCGACTGGACGCCGCTGCCGGTGCAGTACGTCGACTACACGCTGTGGCAGCGCGCGCAATTCGGCGACCTGGACGACGGCAACAGCCGCATCGCCGCCCAGCTGTCCTACTGGGAAGACGCCCTGACCGGGATGCCCGAGCGGGTGCAGCTGCCCACCGACCGGCCCTACCCGCTGGTGGCCGACCAGCGCGGCGCCACGGTCGAAATCGACTGGCCGACCGAGCTGCAGCGCCGCCTCGGCGAAGTGGCCCGCCAGCACAACGCCACCAGTTTCATGGTCGTCCAGACCGCGCTGATGGTGCTGTTGTCCAAGATCGGCGCCAATCCCGATGTGGCCGTGGGCTTCCCGATCGCCGGCCGGCGCGACCCCGCGCTCGACGAGCTGGTGGGCTTCTTCGTCAACACCCTGGTGTTGCGCGTCGACGTCGCCGGCGACCCCACCTTCGCCGAGGTGCTGTCGCAGGTGCGCCAGCGCAGCCTGTCCGCCTACGAGCACCAGGACGTGCCGTTCGAGGTGCTGGTGGAGCGGCTCAACCCGACCCGCAGCCTGACGCATCACCCGCTGGTCCAGGTGATGCTGGCCTGGCAGAACTTCGCCGGCCACGACAGTGGCGGCCCCGCGGCCGGGCTGTCGCTGGGCGACGTCGACGTCACACCGATACCGGTGGACACCCAGACCGCCCGCATGGACCTGACCCTCTCGCTGGGCGAGCGCTGGACCGACGGCGGTGAGCCCGCCGGCATCGGCGGCACCGTCGAATTCCGCACCGACGTCTTCGACGCGGCCACCATCCAGGCGCTGATCGACCGGCTGCAGCGCGTGCTGCTCGCGATGACCAGCGATCCCGCGCAGGCGGTCTCGGCGGTCGACCTGCTCGACGGCGCCGAACACGCTTGGCTCGACGAGATCGGCAACCGCGCCGCGCTGACCGGATCGGCGACCCGCACCGATTCCATCCCCGCGCTCTTCGCCGCCCAGGCGGCCCGCACCCCGGACGCCGTCGCGCTGGTCTGCGACGGCAGTTCGCTGACCTACCGCGAGCTGGACGAGGCGTCGAACCGGCTGGCGCACAGCCTGACGGCCCACGGCGCCGCTTCGGGACAGACTGTGGCGCTGCTGTTTTCGCGCTCGGCCGAGGCGATCGTATCAATCCTGGCCGTGCTCAAGTCCGGAGCGGCCTACCTGCCGATCGATCCGGCGCTACCCGAGTCCCGGATCGGATTCGTGCTCGGCGACGCCGCCCCCATCGCCGCGATCACCACCGCGGAGCTGACCGACCGGTTCGACGGCCACGACGTCAAGGTCATCGACGTCAACGACCGCGCCATCGACAGCCAGCCCAGCACCGCGCTGCCGGCGCCGGATCCGGAGAACCTCGCCTACCTGATCTACACCTCGGGCACCACCGGTGTCCCCAAAGGCGTTGCCGTCACGCATCGCAACGTCACCCAGCTGCTGACCTCCGGCGACTCGGGACTGCCGCGCGCCGGCGTGTGGTCGCAATGGCATTCGCTGGCGTTCGACGTCTCGGTGTGGGAGATCTTCGGCTCCCTGCTGCACGGCGGCCGATTGGTCGTGGTGCCCGAATCGGTCGCGCGCTCACCCGAAGACCTGCACGCACTGCTGGTCGCCGAACAGGTCACCGTACTCAGCCAGACCCCGTCCGCGGCCGGTGCGCTCTCGCCCGCCGGGCTGGAGTCGGTCACGCTGGTGGTCGCCGGTGAGGCCTGCCCGTCCGAACTGGTGGACCGGTGGGCGCCGGGCCGGGCGATGATCAACGCCTACGGCCCCACCGAGGCCACGGTCTACGCCGCCATCAGCGCGCCGCTGGAGGCGGGAGCGCCGGGCGTGGTGCCGATCGGCTCGCCGGTACCGGGCGCGGCGTCGTTCGTGCTCGACGAATGGCTGCGGCCGGTGCCCCCCGGCGTGGTCGGCGAGCTGTACGTGGCCGGCGCCGGAGTGGCTTGCGGCTACTGGCAGCGGGCCGGCCTGACCGCATCGCGTTTCGTGGCATGCCCGTTCGGCGAGCCCGGCGCGCGCATGTACCGCACCGGTGACCTGGTGCGCTGGCGCGCGGACGGGCAGCTGGACTACCTCGGCCGCGCCGACGAGCAGGTCAAGATCCGCGGCTACCGCATCGAACTCGGCGAGGTGCGCACCGCACTGGCGTGGGTGGACGGCGTCGAGCAGGCGGTCGTGGTGGCCCGCGAGGACCGCCCCGGTGACAGGCGCCTCGTCGGTTACGTCACCGGCACCGCCGACCCGGCCGCCGTGCGTGCCGCGCTGGCCGAGCGGCTGCCGGGCTACATGATCCCGACCGCCGTGGTGGTGATGCGGGCCCTGCCGCTCACCCCCAACGGCAAGCTCGACACCCGCGCCCTGCCCGCGCCGGACTATCAGGACGCGGACCGGTATCGCGCCCCCGACAACGCCATTGAAGAAATTCTGGCCGGAATCTTCGCGCAGGTGCTCGGCCTCGAGCGCGTCGGCGTCGACGACTCCTTCTTCGACCTTGGCGGCGACAGCATCTCGTCGATGCAGGTGGTGACGCGGGCTCGGGCCGCCGGCCTGGTGTGCAAGACGCGCGACATCTTCGTCGAGCAGACCGTGGCCCGGCTGGCCCGGGTGGCCGAAGTGGTCGACGCCGAATCCGCCGTGGCCGACGAGGGCCTCGGGCCGGTGCAGGCCACCCCGATCATCCGGTGGCTGCAGGACGTGGAAAGCGCTGGCGGACAAGTCGATCAGTTCAATCAGACCATGCTGGTGCAGGCCCCCGCCGCGGTCACCGAGACCGACGTCGTCACGGTGCTGCAGGCGCTGCTGGACCGCCACGCCCTGCTGCGGCTGCACGTCGACAAGGACGCCGCCACCGGCTGGTCGCTGACGGTGCCCGAGCCCGGCTCGGTGGATGCCCGCGCGTGCCTGCACACGGTGGACGAACTGTCCGACGAGGCGGTCATCGAGGCGCGGTCGCGGTTGAACCCGGCCGCCGGCGTGATGCTCAGCGCGGTGTGGGCGAGCGCCACCCGACAACTGGTGGTCATCGTGCACCACCTGGCCGTCGACGGCGTGTCCTGGCGAATCCTGTTGCAGGACTTGAACATCGCGTGGGTCCAGCATCACAGCGGGCAGCCCGTGACGCTGCCGACGGCGGGCACCTCGTTCGCCCAGTGGTCGTCGCGGCTGGCCGAGCACGCGCACCACCCGGACGTGGTGGATCAGGCCGACACCTGGAAACGGGTGGCGGCCACGCCCGCGGCGTTGCCCGCGGTGCGCCCCGACGCGGACACCTTCGCCACGGCCGGACACCTCGCCATGGAGCTTGACACCGAGACCACCGGCACGCTGCTCGGTGACGTGCCCGCCGCGTTCCACGCCGGCGTGCAAGACATTCTGCTGATCGCGTTCGGGTTGGCGTGCGCCGAGTTCGCCGGCGATCCGGGCGCGCCGGTCGGCATCGACGTCGAGGGCCACGGACGCCACGAGGAACTGGGCCGCGACGTCGACCTGTCCCACACCGTGGGCTGGTTCACCACCAAATACCCGGTTTCCCTTGCGGTACAGGGTATTTCGTGGGCGCAGGTGACCGCAGGCGGCGCCGCGCTGGGCGCGGTGCTCAAAGACGCCAAGGAACAGCTGCGGGCCCTGCCGGATCCGCTGGGCTACGGGCTGCTGCGCTACCTGAACACCGACGTCGACCTGGACGCCCCGGAGCCGCCGATCGGCTTCAACTACCTGGGACGCCAGGGCGGTGCGGCCGAGCTCACCGACGACATGTGGCGCCCCGAGCCCGACGGCTGGTCGGTCACCCGCGCGGCGACCGCGATCCCGATGCCGCTGATGCACACCGTCGAGCTGAACGCGGTCACCGTCGAGGCCGAGGGCGGCCCGCAGCTGCACGCCAACTGGACCTGGGCGCCCTCGGCGCTGAACGACGAGCAGGTGACCCGCCTGGGCCGGCTGTGGTTCGAGGCCCTCGCCGGCATCTGCGCCCACGTGCGTTCCGGCGGCGGCGGCCTGACGCCGTCGGACATCGCGCCCGCCCGCCTGAGCCAACAGCAGCTCGATCAGCTTGCGCGGCAACACCACATCGCCGACGTGCTGGCGCTGACCCCGGTCCAGCAGGGCCTGCTCTTCCACGCCAACACCGCGCAGGCGACCGAGGACCTCTACGCGGGCCAGCTCGACATCAGCATCACCGGCCCGCTCGACCCCGACCGGTTGCGCGACGCGGTGCAGACGATGATCGGGCGTCATCCCAACCTGGTGGCCCGGTTCTGCGACCAGTACGACGAGCCCGTCCAGGTCATCCCGGCCGACCCGGCGGCGGCCTGGCAGTACCTCGAGCTGGACGGCGACGCCGATGCCGACGCGCGGGTTCAGCGGCTGTGCGCCGCGGAGCGCGCCGCGGTCTGCGGCGACCTCGCCGACCAACCGGCCTATCGGGTGGCGCTGCTACGCACCGCACCCGAGCGCTACCGGCTGGTGCTGACCAACCACCACATCGTGCTCGACGGCTGGTCGATGCCGATCCTGCTCGGGGAGATCTTCGCCGTCTACTACGGCCAGCGCCTGCCGGCGGCCGCGCCCTACCGCGGTTTCGTCGACTGGCTGGCCGAGCGCGACCTCGATGCCGCCCGCGCGGCCTGGGCCGAGGTCTTCGCCGGCTTCGACGCCCCGACGTTGGTCGGTCCGCAGGACCGCACCGAGCTCGGAGAGCAGAGCGTCGAGTCGTACTCGCTGCCGGCCGAACTCAGCCAGGCCATCACCGACCTGGCCCGCTCGCGCCACACCACCGTCAACACCGTGCTGCAGGCCGCCTTCGCGCAGCTGCTGTGCGGCCTGACCGGCCAGGGCGACGTCGTGTTCGGCACCACCGTGTCGGGCCGGCCCGCCGAGGTCGCCGGCGCGGACACCATGGTGGGCCTGCTCATCAACACGGTGCCGGTGCGGGCGAACATCACCGCGACCACCACCACCGCCGAACTGCTCGACCAGTTGCAGGGCGCGTACAACCACACGCTCGACCATCAGCACCTGGCGCTCAACGAGATTCACCGCATCACCGGACAGGACCAGCTGTTCGACACGCTGTTCGCGTACGAGAACTATCCGATCGACGCCGGCGCACTGTCGGCCGACCAGGAGCTGGCCGTCACCGACATCACCAGCCGGGAATCCACCCACTACCCGCTGACGGTGCAGGCCCAGCCCGGCAAGGAACTGCGCCTGCAGATCGAATACGACACCGACGTCTTCGACGCGGCACGAATCGCGACGCTGATCGAGCGGCTGCGGCGGCTGCTGGTCGTCATGACCACCGACCCGGCGCGGCGCTTGTCGTCGATCGACGTGCTCGACGACGCCGAACACGACCGGCTGGACGCGTGGGGCGACCGGGCCGTACTCGCCCAGCCCAGCACTGAAACGTCGATCCCGGCGCTGTTCGCCGCGCAGGCCGCGCGCAGCCCGCGGGCCAAGGCAGTGACCTTCGAGGGCCGGTCCATGTCGTACCGTGAGCTCGACGAGAAGTCGAACCGGTTGGCGCACTTGCTGATTGAGCGCGGTGTGCGCCCCGGCGAGGCCGTGGCCCTGCTGTTCGGAAAGTCGGCGGACGCGATCGTGGCGATCCTGGCGGTGCTGAAAACCGGTGCGGCCTACCTGCCGATCGACCCGGCGCTGCCGGCCGCCCGCATCGATTTCATGCTCACCGACACCGCGCCGATGGCCGCGGTCACCGTCGCCGAGCTCACGGACAAGCTCGACGCCCACGACCTGATCGTCATCGACATCAACGACCGCGCCGTGGCGTGTCAGCCCCGTACGGCCCTGCCGGCGCCGGCGCCGGCGCACGTCGCGCACATCATCTACACGTCGGGCACCACCGGTGTGCCCAAGGGCGTGGCCGTCAGCCACCACAACGTGACCCGGCTGTTCGACGCGCCGGCCGTCGGCGTCGAGCTGTCGGCCGACCAGGTGTGGACCCAGTTCCACTCGTACGCCTTCGACTATTCGGTGTGGGAGATCTGGGGTGCGCTGCTGCACGGCGGGCGGCTCGTCGTGGTGCCCGATTCGGTGGCCCGTTCACCCATGGAATTCCACGCCCTGCTGGTCGCGGAGAAGGTCACCGTCTTGAGCCAGACCCCGTCCGCGGTGCGCATGCTGTCGCCGCAGGGCCTGGAGTCCGCGGCGCTGGTGATCGGGGCCGAGCCCTGCCCGCCCGAGCTGGTGGACCGCTGGGCGCCCGGACGCACGATGCTCAACGTCTACGGCCCGACCGAGGCCACCATCTTCTCGTCGATGAGCACGCCTTTGACGGTCGGGCCCGCGGGCTCGGGAGCGCCGCCGATCGGTTCCTCGGTGCCCGGGGCGGCGCTGTTCGTCCTCGACGGGTGGCTGCGCCCGGTGGCGGCCGGAGTGGTCGGCGAGCTGTACGTCGCCGGTCGCGGCGTCGGCTACGGCTACGTGCGACGGGCCGGGCTGACCGCGACGCGCTTCGTGCCCTGCCCCTTCGGCGAGCCGGGATCGCGCATGTATCGCACCGGGGACCTGGTGTGCTGGGGCCGAAACGGGCAGCTGCACTACCTCGGCCGCGCCGATGAGCAGGTGAAGATCCGCGGCTACCGCATCGAGGTCGGCGAGGTGCGATCGGCCCTGGCCGCGCTCGACGGCGTCGACCAGGCGGTCGTCATCGCCCGCGAAGACCGGCCCGGCGACAAGCGCCTCGTCGGCTACATCACCGGCGCCGCCGATCCCGCCGAGGCCCGCGCGCAGCTGGCCGAGCGGCTGCCGGCCTACATGGTCCCGGTGGCGGTGGTGGTGCTCGACGCGCTGCCGATGACCCTCAACGGCAAGCTCGACGTCCGCGCCCTGCCCGCACCCGAGTACTCCGCGGCCGGGTATCGCTCGCCGACCACGCCCACCGAGGAGATCCTGGCGGGCATCTACGCCCACGTGCTCGGTGTCGAGCGCGTCGGCGTCGACGACTCGTTCTTCGACCTCGGCGGCGACAGCATCTCCGCGATGCGGGTGATCGCGGCCGTCAACAGCGCCATGGACGTCGGCGTCCCGGTCCGCGTCATCTTCGAGTCACCCACCGTCGCGCAGCTGGCGCCGCGCATCGGCGAGGACACAAGCCGGCTGGACCCGCTGGTGGCGGGCGAACGGCCGGCGGTCATCCCGCTGTCCTTCGCGCAGAGCCGGCTCTGGTTCCTCGACCAGCTGCAGGGACCGTCGCCGGTCTACAACATGGCGGCGGCGCTGCGGATGCACGGACGCCTCGACGTCCGGGCGCTGGGCGCGGCGCTGGCCGACGTGGTGGCTCGCCACGAGAGCCTGCGCACCGTGTTCGCCGCCACCGACGACACGCCGCAGCAGGTGGTGATCCCGGTCGAGCAAGCCGATCTGAGCTGGCGGACCGTGAACGCTCGCGGCTGGTCGGCGAGCCGGCTGCGCGAGGCCATCGACGCCGCGGCTCTCGAGACCTTCGACCTGGCCACCCAGATCCCGTTGCGCGCTTCGCTGTTCCGCGTTGACGACGACGAGTACGTGCTGGTCGCCGTCGTGCACCACATCGCCGCGGACGGCTGGTCGCTGCGGCCGCTCGTCCGCGACCTGGGAATGGCGTACGCCAGCCGGTGCGCCGGGCGGGCCCCCGAGTGGGAGCCGCTGGCTGTGCAGTACGTCGACTACACGCTGTGGCAGCGCGCCCAGTTCGGCGAGCTCGCCGACAGCGGCAGCCGCATCGCCGGGCAGCTGGCCTACTGGCAGGACGCGCTGGCCGGCATGCCGGAGCGGTTGCAGCTGCCCACCGACCGGCCCTACCCGCCGATGGCCGACCAGCGCGGTGCGGCCGTCGAGGTGGACTGGCCGGCCGACCTGCAGCAGCAGGTCGCGGGGCTGGCCCGCGAGTACAACTCGACCAGCTTCATGGTGGTGCAAGCCGCCCTGGCCGTTCTGCTGTCCAAGATCAGCGCCAGCACCGACGTGGCGGTCGGCTTCCCGATCGCCGGCCGGCGCGACCCCGCGCTCGAAAACCTGGTCGGCTTCTTCGTCAACACTCTGGTGCTGCGGGTCGACCTGGCCGGCGACCCCAGCTTCACCGACCTGTTGACCCGGGTGCGCACGCGCAGCCTGGAGGCGTTCGAGCACCAGGACGTGCCGTTCGAGGTGTTGGTGGAGCGGGTCAACCCGACCCGGAGCCTGACGCATCACCCGCTGGTGCAGGTGATGCTGGCCTGGCAGAACTTCGCCGGGCAGGACAGCGAACCGGGCGCCGGGCTGGCGTTGGGCGACGTGCAGGTCACGTCGATTCCGCTGGACACTCAGGTCGCCCGGATGGATCTGGTGTTCTCGCTGGCCGAGCGCTGGGCCGAGGACAACGAGCCCGCCGGGATCGGCGGGCGGGTGGAGTTCCGCACCGACGTGTTCGACGCGGAGACGATCCGGAGGCTGATCGACCGCCTACAGCGCGTCCTGGAGGCGATGACGGCCGATCCCACCCGCGCGCTGTCGACGGTCGATCTGCTCGACCGGCACGAGCACGCCCGCTTGGACGCTCTCGGCAACCGCGCGGCGCTGACCGCGCCCGCCACCACCGACGCGTCGGTGCCGGCGTTGTTCGCCGAGCAGGTGGCGCGCACCCCGGACGCGGTGGCGCTGCGCTGCGACGACCGCTCGTGGACCTATCGCGAGCTCGACGAGGCCGCCGACCGGCTGGCCCACCGCCTGGCCGGGCTGGGCGTCAGCCGCGGCGAGCGGGTCGCGCTGCTGTTCCCGCGTTCGGCCGAGGCGATCGTGGCGATCCTGGCCGTGCTCAAGGCCGGGGCCGCATATCTGCCGATCGACCCAGGGCTGCCGGCCGAGCGGATAGGGTTCATGCTCGCCGACGCCGCGCCGATGGTCGCGATCAGCACCGCCGAGCTGGCGGAGCGGCTGTACGGCCACCACGTCGTCGTCATCGACGTCGGTGATATCTGGGCCCCCGCCGTCCCGAACCTCAATGCCCAGCCGTCGACCCCGTTGCCGATGCCGAGCGCCGACGACATCGCCTACCTGATCTACACCTCCGGCACCACCGGTGTGCCCAAAGGCGTTGCCGTCGCGCACCGCAACGTCGCGCAGCTGCTGGCGTCGGGGGAGTCCGGCCTGCCCCGCGAGGGCGTCTGGTCACAGTGGCACTCGCTGGCCTTCGACGTCTCGGTGTGGGAGATCTTCGGCGCGCTGCTGCAGGGCGGGCGCCTGGTGGTCGTCCCCGACTCGGTGGTCCGGTCGCCGGACGACTTCCACGCGCTGCTGGTCGCCGAAGGCGTCACCGTGATCAGCCAGACCCCGTCCGCCGCCGACGTGCTGTCGCCCGAGGGGCTCGAGTCCGCGGCGTTGGTCGTCGCCGGTGAGGCCTGCCCGACCGAGCTGGTCGACCGGTGGGCCCCCGGCCGCGCGATGATCAACGCCTACGGCCCCACCGAGGCGACGGTGTACGCCGCGGTCAGCGCGCCGCTGCAGGCGGGATCGCCCACTACCGCGCCAGTGCCCATCGGCTCCCCGGTGCCCGGCGCCGCGGCGTTCGTGCTGGACGAATCCCTGCGACCGGTGCCGCACGGCGTGGTCGGCGAGCTGTACGTCGCCGGCGGCGGCGTCGCGGCCGGCTACTGGCGCCGCGCCGAACTGACCGCATCGCGCTTCGTGGCCTGCCCGTTCGGCGCGCCCGGCGCACGCATGTACCGCACCGGCGACCTGGTGCGCTGGGGCGCCGACGGGCAGCTGCAGTACCTGGGCCGCGCCGACGAGCAGGTCAAGATCCGCGGCTACCGCATCGAACTCGGCGAGGTGCGCTCGGCGCTGTCCGCGCTGGACGGCGTGGAGCAGGGCGTGGTCATCGCCCGCGAAGACCGGCCCGGTGACAAGCGCCTGGTCGGCTACATCACTGGGGGAGCGGACCCGGTCGAGATCCGCACCCGGCTGGCCGATCACCTGCCGGCGTACATGGTCCCGGCCGCCATCGTGACGCTCGACGCGCTGCTGCTGACGCCGAACGGCAAGCTCGACGTGCGGGCCCTGCCGGCACCCGAATACCGCGACGTCGACCGGTACCGCGCGCCCGGCACCCCCGTAGAGGAGACCCTGGCCGGCATCTACGCCCAGGTCCTGGGCGTCGACCGGGTCGGCATCGACGACTCCTTCTTCGACCTCGGTGGCGACAGCATCTCCTCGATGCAGGTGGTGACCCGCGCGCGGGCCGCGGGCCTGGTGCTGCGCACGCGCGACATCTTCACCGAGCAGACCGTGGCCCGGCTGGCCCGGGTGGCCGGCGTGACGGACGGCGAGTACGGCGTGGCCGACGAGGGCGTCGGCGACATCGCCGCCACCCCGATCATCCGCTGGCTGCGCAGCGTCGACGGCCCGGTCGATCAGTTCAACCAGACGATGGTGCTGCAGGCCCCGGCCGCTGTCACCGAGGCCGACGTGGTGACGGTGTTGCAGGCCCTGCTGGACCGGCACGCCATGCTGCGGCTGCGGGTCGACGATGACGCCGGCGAATGGTCGCTGACCGTGCCCGAGCCGGGCTCGGTCGACGCGGCTCAGCGCGTGCACGCCGTCGACGAGCTGTCCGACGCGGCGATCATCGAGGCGCGGTCGCGGCTGAACCCGGCCGCCGGGGTGATGCTCAGCGCGCTCTGGGCGGTCTCCGCCCGCCAGCTGGTGCTGATCGTTCACCACCTCGCGGTCGACGGGGTGTCGTGGCGAGTGCTGCTGGAAGACCTCAACATCGCGTGGGGCCAGCACCACCACGGGCAACCGATCGCACTGCCCGCCGGCGGCACGTCGTTCGCCCGGTGGTCCGCGCTGCTCGCCGAGCACGCGTCGTCGCCTGCGGTGGTCGCGCAGGCCGACGCCTGGCGGCGGGTCGCCGCGACACCGGCCGCCCTGCCGGCGGTGCGGCCCGAGGTCGACACCTACGAGACCGCCGAGAACATGTCGGTGACGCTCGACGCGAAGACCACCCGCACGCTGCTCGGCGAGGCGCCGGCCGCATTCCACGCCGGCATCAACGACATCCTGCTGGTCGGGTTCGCGCTGGCCTGGGCCGAGTTCCTGGGCAACGTCGGCTCGCCGATCGGCATCGACGTCGAGGGTCACGGCCGCCACGAAGAGCTGGCCGCCGGAGTGGACCTGTCCCGGACCGTGGGCTGGTTCACCACCAAATACCCGGTGGCGCTGAACGTCGGCGGGTTGTCCTGGGCGCAGGTCACGGCGGGTGCGCCGCTCCTGGGCGCGCTGGTCAAGGACGCCAAGGAACAACTGCGCGCGCTGCCGGATCCGCTGAGCTACGGGTTGTTGCGGTACCTGAACAACGAGGTCGACCTCGATGGCGCCGACCCGGCGATCGGGTTCAACTACCTGGGCCGGTTGGGCGGCGCGGCCGCCGAGCTCTCCGACGAGCTGTGGCGGATCAGCGCCGACGGCTCGTCGGCCACCGCCACCAGCACGGCGGTGCCGATGCCGCTGATGCACACCGTGGACCTCAACGCCGGCACCATGGATACCGCGGAAGGCCCTCAGCTGCACGCCAACTGGACGTGGGCGGCCTCGGCGCTGGACCGCGAACAGATCACCCGGCTGAGCCGGCTGTGGTTCGAGGCCCTGGCCGGCATCTGCGCGCACGTGCGCTCCGGTGGCGGCGGCCTGACCCCGTCGGACATCCTCCCGGCCCGCCTGGACCAGCAGCAGATCGACGAGCTCGAGCGCCGGCTGCGGATCGCCGACGTGCTGCCGCTGACCCCGCTGCAGGAAGGGCTGCTCTTCCACGCCAACACCACGCGGGGCAACGACGACCACCTCTACGTCGTGCAGCTGGATCTCACCCTGACCGGCCCGCTGGACGGCGACCGGCTGCGCGACGCGATGCACACCGTCGTCGGCCGGCACCCGCACCTGGTGGCCCGATTCCGCGACCAATTCGACGAGCCGGTCCAGATCATCCCGGCGAACCCCGCGATGGTGTGGCGGCGCCTCGAGTTCAAGCCGAACGGCAGCGAGCCCGAGGAGAAGATCCGGCGGCTATGCGCCTCCGAGCGCGCCGCGGTCTACGACCTGGCCGACCAGCCCGCCGTCCGCGCGGCGCTGGTGCGCATGGGCGACGACCGGCACCGGCTGGTCCTCACCATCCACCACATCGTGCTCGACGGCTGGTCGGTGCCGATCCTGCTGAACGAGACGTTCGCCTGCTACACCGGGCAGCGGCTGCCCGCGCCCGCGCCGTACCGCAGGTTCGTCACCTGGCTCGCCGAGCGTGACCTCGACGCCGCACGCGCGGCGTGGGGTGAGCTGCTGGACGGCTTCGACACCCCGACGCTGGTCGGGCCGCCGCAGCAGTGCGAGTTCGGTGCCCGCGGCGTGCAATCGTTCGCGCTGTCCGAGGACACCACCCGGGCGCTCAGCGAGTTGGCCCGCTCCAGCCACACCACGGTCAGCACCGTGCTGCAGGCCGCCTGGGCGCAGCTGCTGGCCTGGCTGACCGGCCAGCACGACGTCGCCTTCGGCACCACCGTGTCGGGCCGGCCGGCCGATGTCGTCGGCGCCGAATCGATGGTCGGGCTGATGATCAACACCGTCCCGGTGCGCGCCAACATGACGCCGGCGACCACCACGACCGAGCTGCTCGGCCAGCTGCAGCGCGATCACGCCGAGACGCTCGACCATCAGCACCTGTCGCTGAGCGAGATGCACCGGATCACCGGTCACGAGAAGCTCTTCGACACCCTGTTCGCCTACGAGAACTACCCGCTGGACGCCTCGGCGATGGCGGTCGATCACGAACTGGCGATCGCCGACGTCAACATGTTCGAGCGCAACCACTATCCGCTGACCATGCAGGCCGCGCTGTCCGGCCAGCAAGTGGGCCTGCGGGTGGAGTATGACACCGGGGTTTTCGACACGCCGACCATCGAGGCGCTCGGCGACCGGCTGGAGCGGGTGCTGCTGGCGATGACCGCCGATCCGGACGGGCCGCTCTCGGCGGTGGACCTGCTGGACGCGCCGGAGCGCACCCGCCTGGACGAGATCGGTAACCGCGCGGTACTGGACCGGCCGCTGCCCGCACTCCCGTCGATTCCCGCCCTGTTCCACGCCCAGGTCACCGACCGGCCCGACGCGGTGGCGATCACCTGGGGCGGCACGTCGCTGACCTACCGCGAGGTCGACGAGGCCGCCAACCGGTTGGCCCACCTGCTCGCCGATCAGGGTGCTGGGCCGGGAGAGTCTGTGGCGCTGCTGTTTTCGCGGTCGGCACAGGCGATCGTGGCGATCCTGGCGGTGCTCAAGACCGGGGCGGCGTACCTGCCGATCGACCCGGCGGCGCCCGGCGCCCGGATCCGCTTCATGCTCGACGACTCCGCGCCCGTCGCCGCCGTCACCACGGCGGGCCTGCGGTCGCGGCTGAACGGGTCCGACCTGGCGGTCATCGACATCGAGGACCCACGGATCGAGGACCAGGCGGCCACGCCGTTGCCGGCACCCGCGGCCGACGGCATCGCCTATGTCATCTACACCTCTGGCACCACCGGTGTCCCCAAGGGCGTCGCCATCACTCATCGCAACGTGACCCAGCTGCTGGAGTCCCTGGACGCGGGCCTGCCGCGGGTGGGCGTGTGGACGCAGAGCCACTCGTACGCCTTCGACGTCTCGGTCTGGGAGATCTTCGGCGCGCTGCTGCGCGGCGGCCGGCTGGTCGTGGTGCCCGAGTCGGTGGCGCGCTCGCCGAAGGACTTCCACGCCCTGCTCGTCGACGCGGAGGTCACGGTGCTGACCCAGACGCCGTCGGCGGTCGCGATGCTCTCGCCGGAGGGCCTGGATTCGGTGGCGCTGGCGGTGGTCGGCGAGGCCTGCCCGCCCGAGGTGGTGGACCGGTGGGCGCCGGGGCGGGTGATGATCAACGCCTACGGCCCGACCGAGACCACCATGTGCGTGGCGATCAGCGCCCCGCTGACACAGGGTTCGGGAACGCCGCCGATCGGGTCGCCGGTGGGCGGCGCGGCCCTGTTCGTGCTCGACCCGTGGTTGCGGCCGGTGCCCGCGGGTGTGGTCGGCGAGTTGTATGTGGCCGGCGACGGCGTGGCCGCCGGGTACGTCGGGCGGCCCGGGCTGACGGCGTCGCGGTTCGTGGCGTGCCCGTTCGGCGCGTCGGGAACGCGCATGTATCGCACCGGTGACCTGGTCTGCTGGGGCGCCGACGGACAGCTGCAGTACTTCGGCCGCGCCGACGAACAGGTCAAGATCCGCGGCTACCGCATCGAACTCGGCGAGGTCCAGGCCGCGCTGGCGGCTCTCGACGACGTCGACCAGGCCGTAGTGATCGCGCGCGAGGACCAGCCCGGCGTCAAGCGTCTGGTCGGGTACATCACCGGGACCGCCGACCCGGGCGAGGCGCGCACCGCGCTGGCCGGGCGGCTGCCGGTCTACATGGTTCCGGCGGCGGTGGTCGCGCTCGATGCGCTCCCGCTGACGCCCAACGGCAAACTCGACACCCGCGCCCTGCCGGCGGCGCAGTACATCGGCAGCGGGTACCGGGCCCCGTCCACGGCGACCGAGCGGGCCCTGGCGGACATCTACGCCCAGGTGCTCGGTGCCGAGCAGGTGGGGGTCGACGACTCGTTCTTCGATCTGGGCGGCGACAGCATCTCGGCGATGCGCGTGGTCGCCGCGATCAACGTGGGACTCGGCGTTGACCTGGCGGTACGCACCCTGTTCGACGCGCCCACCGTCAAGGCATTGAGCAAGCGGCTGCAGGCCGAGGCGACGGACGCCGACGAGGTGGTACCGGTGCAGACCCTGCAGGAGGGGTCCGGCGTGCCGCTGTTCTGCATCCACCCCGCGGGCGGGGTGAGCTGGCCGTACCAGGTTCTCGGGAAGTACGTGGACTGCGCGATCTTCGGCATCCAGCAAATCCCGCAGGCCGATCAGGGCGCTCCGCGGTCCATCCGCGAACTGGCCGAGATGTACGCCGACCGGATCCAAGAGGTCTATCCCGGCGGGCCCTACAACATCCTGGGCTGGTCGTTCGGCGGTGTCGTCGCCCACGAGATCGCCATCGAGCTGCAGCGCCGCAGCTGCGTGATCGGGCGCCTCATCCTGCTCGACGCTCAACCCAGCATCGACGACGGCATCGCCCTGCCCGAGCACGCGCTGAGCGAGCAGCAGGTGCTCGACGACGTCCTGCGGGCCTACGACATCAGCACCGACGCGCACACCGGCCCGCCCACCGATGAGCAGCTGGCGGAACTGCTGCGCGAGTCGGGCGTCGCGGACCTCTCCCGGCACCGACAGCTCGTCGATTTGCTGGTCGGGAACCTCAACGACAACATCGAGCTCTACCGGCTCCACGAACCGAGGCTCTTCGACGGTGACCTCAGCGTCTTCTCCGCGGTGCGGGATCAGAGTGATCGCAGTTCGCTGCTGGCCCGATCCTGGGAGCCCTACGCCTCGGGTGACGTCCTGACGTTCGCGGTGGACTGCACGCACAACGAGATGCTGACCGCCGACTCGGTCGAGATGTATGGCGACCAGCTCCGGCGTCTTCTCCGCGCGGAGCGGCGTCGCGAACTGGCCCCGCACGAACGGTTCAGCGCGGGATCCGGCGACGACGAGCTGCCCACCACGTCATGAGTGTTCTCGCCGGTTCGTGGCGACGGTGCGAGCCAGTTCACACATCCGTCGATCGCGGTGATCACCATGCGTTGATCGCCGCCGTACGTGGCCCGTTGCAGCGCTTTTGGCGGAGCTCACGCGCGCTTCGAATCGGACAACGGTAGGGTCGAAGGCGTGTGCGGAGTCACCGGGGAGGTACGGCTCGACGGGCAGGCGCCCGATGTAGCGGCGGTCTCAGCGATGGCCGCGGTGCTGACACCACGGGGCCCGGATGCGGGCGGCGCCTGGTCGCAGGGCCGCGTCGCGCTCGGCCATCGTCGCCTCAAAATCATTGACCTGACCGAAGCCGGCGCTCAGCCGATGGTCGACTCGGAGCTGGGCCTGTCGCTGGCGTGGAACGGCTGCATCTACAACTACAAGGAGTTGCGGCAAGAACTCAGCGGGTACGGCTACCGCTTCTTCTCGCACAGCGACACCGAGGTGCTGATCAAGGCCTACCACCGGTGGGGCGACGACTTCGTCAGCCACCTGTTCGGCATGTTCGCCTTCGCCATCGTCGAACGCGACAGCGGGCGGGTGCTGCTCGGCCGGGACCGGCTCGGCATCAAGCCGCTGTACCTGACCGAGGACAACCACCGCGTCCGGTTCGCGTCCACGCTGCCGGCGCTGCTGGCCGGCGGCGGCGTCGACACCCGGATCGACCCGGTCGCCCTGCACCACTACATGAGCTTCCATTCGGTGGTGCCGGCGCCCAACACCATCCTGCGTGGCGTCCGCAAGGTGCCGCCCGCGTCGCTGGTCGCCATCGAGCCCGACGGAAGGCGCACCGTCACCACCTACTGGGCGCCCGACTTCACCCGCCACGCCGACCGCGCCGACTGGTCCGAGCGCGACTGGGAAGACGCTGTGCTGTCCACGCTGCGGCTCGCGGTCAAGCGCCGCCTGGTCGCCGACGTGCCGGTCGGTTGCCTGCTGTCCGGGGGCGTGGACTCGAGCCTGATCGTGGGCCTGCTCGCCGAGGCCGGCCAGCACGGGCTGTCGACCTTCTCCATCGGCTTCGAGTCGGCGGGCGGCGTCAAGGGCGACGAGTTCCAGTACTCCGACATCGTGGCCAAGCGCTTCGAGACCGATCATCACCAGATCCGCATCGAGACCGACCGGATGCTGCCCGCGCTCGACGGTGCCATCGGCGCGATGAGCGAGCCGATGGTCAGCCACGACTGCGTCGCCTTCTACCTGCTGAGCCAGGAAGTGGCGCGGCACGTGAAGGTCGTGCAGTCCGGTCAGGGCGCCGACGAGGTATTCGCCGGCTACCACTGGTACCCGCCGATGGGCGAGGCCGCCGCGGCCACCCTGGACGGTGCCGTCGCGCAGTACCGCGGCGCGTTCTTCGACCGCGACGACGCCGGGGTCGACGCGCTGGTCGGATCGGGCATCGTCGCGCCCGGCGATCCCAGCCTGCGATTCGTCACCGAGCACTTCGCGCAGGCCGGCGCCGAAACCGGCATCGACCGCGCGCTGCGGCTCGACACGACCGTGATGCTGATCGACGACCCGGTGAAGCGGGTCGACAACATGACGATGGCGTGGGGGCTGGAGGGCCGGGTTCCGTTCCTCGACCACGAGCTGGTCGAGCTGGCGGCGACCTGCCCGCCGGAACTCAAGGTCGCGCACGAAGGCAAGGGTGTCCTGAAACAGGCTGCGCGACGGGTGATTCCGTCGGAGGTCATCGACCGTCCCAAGGGCTACTTCCCGGTGCCGGCGCTGACCCACCTGGAGGGCCCGTATCTCGACATGGTCCGCGATGCCCTCTACGCGCCCACCGCCAAGGAGCGCGGCCTGTTCAACACCGACGCGGTCGATGCGCTGCTGGCCAACCCGAACGGCAAACTGACCCCGCTGCGGGGTAACGAGCTGTGGCAGATCGCCCTGCTCGAGCTCTGGTTGCAGCGTCATGGTGTAACGGGCCCGGTTGCATGACCAAGGGCGATCCGTCCGGCGACCACACCGAGGCGATCACGCTCGGTCTGCATGACGCGTCGCCGCCAGAGCTGGTCGACGCGATGGCCAAGGATGTCGAGCTTGAACTGGGTTGGGGCCGGCTGATTTTCGGGCAGACCTTCGCGAACTCCCAGGAACTGGTCGAGGCGCTGCGCCGCGAGGGGCCGGGGCGTCGCGACATCTGCATCTACGCTCGCGAGTCGCACGTGGTGGTCGCCGAGGCGCCCACCGAGCTGTTCATCGACCCCAGCCACACCTACCGGCTGCGTTTCACCCCCACGACGACAGACCTGACGTCGGCGCCGCTGGGCGTGACGGTGCGCACGCTCAACGACCCGATCGATGCCGACGCCATGAACCGCGTCTACGTGCGCTGTGGCATGGTCCCGGCCGGCGTCGACGTGATCTGGGACAACCATCAGCATGTGCCGGCGGTCAAGTATCTGCTCGCGGTGCGCGACGAGGACGGCGCCGTGGTCGGCACCGTCACCGGCGTCGACCACGAGTTGCTGTTCAACGACCCGGAAGAGGGGTCGAGCCTGTGGACGCTGGCGGTCGACCCGGCCGCCGGGCTGCCGGGCGTCGGCGGCGCCCTGACCAAGGCGCTGGCCGAGCACTTCCGCAGCGCGGGCCGCGCCTACATGGACCTGTCGGTGGCGCACGACAACGCCGCCGCCATCGGGCTTTACGAGAAGCTGGGCTTCCGTCGCGTCCCGGTGCTGGCGATCAAGCGCAAGAACGCGATCAACGAGCCGCTGTTCACCCCGCCGCCGGAGACGATCGACGACCTCAATCCCTACGCCAGGATCATCGCCGACGAAGCGCTGCGCCGCGGGATCTGGGTCGAGGTGCTCGATGCCGAGACCGGCGAGATACGCCTGACCCACGGGGGCCGCAGCGTCGTCACCCGGGAATCGTTGTCCGAGTACACCTCCGCGGTGGCCATGTGCCGGTGCGACGACAAGCGGCTGACGCGGCGCCTGGTCTCCGAGGCGGGCATCACCGTGCCCCGCGCCCGGCTGGCCACCTTCGACGAGGGTGACTTCGCCTTCCTCAAGGAGGTCGGCGAGGTCGTCGTCAAACCGACGCGTGGCGAGCAGGGCAAGGGCATCACCGTCGGGGTCCTCCCGGACAACGGGCCCGACGACCTGAGCTCCGCGCTGGCGCGGGCCCGGCAGCAATACCCGGACGTGCTGATCGAGCAGCGGGTGACCGGCGACGACCTGCGGCTGGTGGTGATCGACGGACGCGTCGTCGCCGCCGCGCTGCGGATGCCCCCGGAGATCATCGGCACGGGGGAGCACAGCGTGCGGGACCTGATCGCGGCGGAGAGCCGGCGCCGCTCGGCGGCCACCGGCGGTGAGTCCCGCATTCCGCTCGACGACCTCACGGAGTCGACTATCGCCGAGGCCGGCTGGAAGCTGGACGACGTGCTGCCGCAGGGGACTCGGCTGCGGGTTCGGCGCACCGCCAACCTGCATCAGGGCGGCACCATCCACGACGTCACCGCGCACGTGAACAGCGAACTGTGCCGCGTCGCGGTGACGGCGGCCGAAGCGATCGGCATCCCGGTGACCGGCATCGACCTGCTGGTGCCCGATGTCACCGGCGCCGAGTACGCCTTCATCGAAGCCAACGAGCGCCCGGGGCTGGCCAACCACGAGCCCCAGCCGACCGCCGCGGCCTTCATCGACTTCCTGTTTCCCGGCCACCCCGGCCAGCCGCAGGCCTGGACTCCCGAGGAGTCCCGCTCCGATCGTGGGTGACGCCCGCTGAGTGGGTAAATCTCTGTCAAACCGAACGGAGACCGCATGAGTGCGAGCGCGCAAACCAAGACCATCTCGACCCATGTCCCGGCGCGGCTGGACCGGCTGCCGTGGTCCCGATTTCACTGGCGCGTCGTCGTCGGCCTGGGTGGGGTGTGGGTGCTCGACGGGCTCGAGGTCACGATGGTGGGCAACGTCTCGGCCCGGCTCATGGAGCACAACAGCGGCATCTCGCTGAACGCCGCACAGATCGGCATGGCGGCCGCGATCTACATCGCGGGAGCGTGTTCGGGGGCGCTGTTCTTCGGCCACCTGACCGACCGCTTCGGCCGGCGCAACCTGTTCATCATCACCCTGGCGATCTATCTGGTGGCCACCGTCGCCACCGCGTTCGCGTTCGCCCCGTGGTATTTCTTCCTGACCCGCTTCTTCACCGGCTCCGGCATCGGTGGCGAATACGCCGCCATCAATTCGGCCATCGACGAGTTGATCCCGGCGCGGGTCCGCGGCCGGGTCGACCTGGTGATCAACGGAACCTATTGGCTGGGTTCGGCCGCCGGCGCGGGCGGCGCGCTGATCCTGCTGAACACCTCGAACTTCCCGCCCAACGTCGGTTGGCGCCTTGCCTTCGGGATCGGCGCCATCCTGGGCATTTTCGTGCTGCTGGTGCGGCGCAACGTCCCGGAGAGCCCGCGCTGGCTGTTCATCCACGGCCGCGACGAGGAGGCCGAGCAGATCGTCGGCGAGATCGAAGAGGCTGTCCAGCAGGAGACCGGCGAACCGCTGCCCGAACCGCAGGGCAAGGCGCTGCGGATCCGCCAGCGCACGGCGATCTCGTTCCGGGAGATCGCCGCCGTCGCGTTCAAGCTCTATCCCCGTCGCGCGATCCTCGGACTGGCGCTGTTCATCGGGCAGGCGTTCCTCTACAACGGCGTCACGTTCAACCTCGGCACGTTGCTCAGCCGGTTCTACGCCGTGCCGTCGGACATGGTGCCGGTGTTCTTCGTGCTGTGGGCGCTGAGCAATTTCGCCGGCCCGCTGGTGCTCGGGCACTTGTTCGACACCGTCGGCCGCAAGCCGATGATCACGCTGACCTACATCGGTTCCGGTGTCGCGGTGGTGGCGCTGGCGATCGTGTTTCTCACCCAGGCCGGCGGCGTCTGGACCTTCATCGGTGTGCTGATCGTTGCGTTCTTCCTGGCGTCGGCGGGCGCCAGCGCGGCGTACCTGACGGTCAGCGAGATCTTCCCGATGGAGACCAGGGCGCTGGCGATCGCGTTCTTCTACGCGATGGGCACGGCTATCGGCGGGATCACCGGCCCGCTGCTGTTCGGTCAGCTGATCAACTCGGGCATGCGCAGCGAGGTCGTCTGGTCGTTCCTCATCGGGGCGGTGGTGATGGCCGCGGCCGGCCTGGTCGAGCTGTGGCTCGGCATCGCCGCCGAACAGCGCCCGCTTGAGGAGCTGGCGTTGCCATTGACCGTGGAAGACGCTGAGCGCCAAGAGGATTCGGCACCGGTCACGGACTAGGCCGGAAGGGTCAGCCGTACGCGTCCCACCAGGTGTGCAGGTCTTCGACAGTGGCCGGGTCGCCGCTGACGTCGCTGAGCATAAGCCTCGCGTCGTTGGACCAGATCACGTTCGGGTGGTTGTTGTAGCTACCGCACGCGATCAGGCCGGCCATATCGTTGGGGGTCTCGTCGTAGTGCCAGCTGACGGGTGAGCGGCCCTCGCCGGGGCAGTTCACCAGGCTGACGTTGCCGACGTCGTCGTTGAAGGCCTTATTCAGCCGGTCGGGCGTTCCGAACAGCCCGTAGGTGGCCCGGGTCGGGCCGCCGGGCTGGGTGTTCTGTCCGCAGGTCACCATGGCCACCGCATGCACCCAGATGCTGCCCGACTCGGGAGTGGACGGCGTGCAGGTGCCCGGCAGGTAGCCCTGCGGGAGCAGGCTGATCAGTCGCGTCTGGTCGCCGCCAGGGGCGGCGGTGGACGGCGGCGCGGTCTTGCCCGAGCTCGTCCGGTACTGCGGCTGGCTGGTCGGTTTGAGCACCAGCCACACGCCGACGGCGCCGATCGCGACGGCGACGACTGCCGCGGCGGCCACCACCGGCCAGCGGGTGCGTCGGCGCCGCGGCGGCGCGGGTGGGCTGATCGGGACCTCGGCGCTCGCGGTGTTGCTGCGCTCCAGGATCGTCGCGGCGCGTTCGCGTTCGGGGCTGGTCAATGCCTGGTGCGCGGCGTCCGCCAGGGCGCCGGCGGTGGGGTAGCGCTCACCCGGATCTTTGGCCATTCCCGCCGCGATCACCGCGTCGAAGGCCGGGCTCACGCCGTGCGCGCTGGGTTTGGGGATGGGCTGCATCATGTGCGCGGTGATCAGCGCGCCGGTGCTGTCGGCGCCATACGGCGGCGCCCCGGTCAGGCATTCGTAGAGCACGCAGGCCAGCGCGTAGACGTCGGCGCGCGAGGTTACCTCGTCACTCGAAAAGCGTTCCGGCGCCATGTATTTCAAGGTCCCCACCGCGGTGCCCAGTTGGGTGAGTTTCTCGTCGGTCTTGGCGCTGGCGATTCCGAAATCGACCAGATAGGCGAAGTCGTCGCCGGTGATCAGGATGTTCTGCGGTTTGACGTCACGATGCGTCACCCCGGCGGTGTGGGCCGCGTCCAGGGCCGACGCGACCTGGTGGATGATCGCCACCGCGCGGGGCGCGGGCAGAGGTCCCTCCCGTTCGAGCAGGCTGTCCAGGTCGACGCCCTCGATGAGGCGCATCTCCAGAAACAGCTGGCCGTCGATCTCGCCGTAGTCGTGGATGGGCACCACATGCGGCTCCAGCAACCGGCCGGTGATGCGGGCTTCGCGCTCCATTCGCTTGCGGAACACCGGATCCTGGCTGAACGTGTGCGACATCAGCTTCAGCGCGACGGCCCACTGCTTGACGGTGTGCTCGGCCTCGTAGACCTCGCCCATCCCGCCGCGCCCGAGCAGCCGCCCCAGGCGGTACGGACCGAACATCGTCCCCGACCGCGACCGCTGCGCGTCGCTCATCGCCGACTCCAATCAACTCGCCGCAGGCCAACTCGCCGCAGGAAACGTACAACATCCCCCGGCTCGGCGATCGCGGCTCGCCCGGCCGCCGGCCCCGGTTGGGCGGCTTTGCTATCCGGTGAGTTTCGTCAGCCACGCCGGATTCTGGTAGTTCACCGCGGTGCTGCCGTCCCACACGAAGGGCGTGGAATTGGCGTTGTCTGCGGACAGCGTCGAGTAGCCGTTCGCCGCTTTCGCCCTGGCCGTGCCGACGTCGTCGCCGGACTTGATACAGGTGACGACGGCGGCATCGGCGCCGACCGTCTTGGCCAATTGCGCGAGCTCGCCGTCGGTGCGGTCTTCGGCGGCGCCCTCCTGCGGCTGAAAGTTGCTGGCGAACAAGCCGGAATAGAAGTCGGCGTAAAGCTTGGGGTCGTTCTGCGCGGCGACGCAGTAGGTGGCCGCCACCGCGCGTGTGGAGTAGTCCTGGCTGTGCGACTTGTCGTCGAGGAAGTTGAGCAGGTGATAGCGCACGGCGAGCTTCTTGTTGTTCACGGCGGTGTCGATGTCGGTGGCGTTCGACCTGATGAAGCTGCCACACGGCGGGCAGATGGGTTCGTTGAAGATGTCGATCGTGGTCTGGGCCGCCGAACTGCCTACGAACACACCGTCATCGAGGACCCGCAACGCGACGGCGTCCGGCGGTGGCGGAGGCGGGGTCGGGGCGGGCCGGGACTTCGATTCCCAGGGGCGGACGACGCCGAGGATCACCCCGAGCAGCGCCACCGTGAGGGTGGCCGCGACAACGACCCACAGCCAGGGCTTGCGGCCCGGCCGCGCCGGTGGGCCCCAGGGTGGCGTCGCCGCGCCAGGGGCGTTCGTCCAGACCGGCGGGCCGCCCCACGCGGTGGGTTGCAGCCCCGGTACGCCGGAAGCCAGGGGTTGCACGGCGGCCGACGGCCCGGGCCAGGCGCCGACGGGTGGTTGGTGTGGCACGGGGGCGGGGGCGCCGGGTGCGAAGGCGCCGGCCGGCCGGCCGGCGAATGCGGCCGGTGGCGTTGCCATCTGGCTGCGTTCCAAGATGTCGGTGGCCCGATCCTGGTCGGGTGCGGCCAGCGCGCCGTACGCGGCCGCCGACAGGTCACCGCAGGTGAGGAAGCGGTCCGCGGGGTTCTTGGCCATGCCGCGGGCGATGACCGCGTCGAAGGCGGCCGGGATGCCGGGTCGGGCCGCGCTCGGTCGCGGGATCGGCTGGTGCACGTGCGCGCCCATCACGCTGAGCTGGTCGCCGGTGTAGGGCGGCGAGCCGGTCAGGCATTCGTACAGGACGCAGGCCAGCGCGTAGATGTCGGCCTTCGTGGTTACCTCGGAGTCACCGAACCGCTCCGGGGCCATGTATTTGGCGGTGCCCACGGTGGTTCCGAATTGCGTGAGTTTTTCGTCGGAAGTGGCGCTGGCGATGCCGAAATCGACAAGGTAGGCGAAGTCGTCGGCGCTCACCAGAATGTTCTCCGGCTTCACGTCCCGATGCAGGATTCCGGCGGTGTGGGCGGCATCGAGTGCCGAACCGATCTGGCGGACAATCGCTATCGCCCGCGGCGGGGAGATCGGCCCGTAACGCTTCAGCATGCCGGCCAGGTCTTTGCCGTCGATCAGCCGCATGTCCACGTACAGCTGGCCGTCGATCTCGCCGAAGTCGTGGATGGGCACGACGTGCGGTTCGTGCAGCCGTCCGGCGGTGCGGGCCTCGCGCTGCATTCGCGAACGGAAGACCGGGTCGTTGGACAGGGTGCGCGACATCAGCTTCAGGGCCACGATGCGCTCGCGAACAGTGTCCTCGGCCTCGTAGACGTCGCCCATGCCGCCACGACCAACCAACCGCCGCAGCCGATACGGCCCGAATTGCGTACCCTCCCGCGAATCCACGGTCGCGTCACCCATCGAACACTCCTCACCCGCCAGCCGTGCGCCGCAAACCGGCCGCCGGCGCCGGCAGCGGGCCGGCGACTGCGCCGAATCCGCGTATGCGGTGGCATGCAGGCATAAGGCTAAGGTTTTCGCGACCGCGGAGCACGGCGAATAACGAAAGCCAGCTAATTCGACGGTGTGAATTTAACGGTTGTCGTCGTCACCGGTGGCGCGTTCGGTGAGCCCTTCTCGGGACAGCGCCCGGACGAATCCGTAGGCCTGCATCCCGGCCGGTCCGGGGTTGTCGAAGATCCATTCGTTGATTTTTTCCAGTGCATTGGCCAGGTCGTCGCGCTTGACCCGCACCAGGTAGGTCTTTCGGTCGTCGTCGGGATCCTCGATGGAGTCTGCGACCGCGACGGGGTTCTTGAACGCGTAGGCGATGCCGTGCACCGCGTCGTGGTTCAGCGCCCATTGAATTTCACTGGGGCGCAGTCGGTTCACCGCCAGATTACGGTAGTCATGGTCGTGGTCTGAACTGCTCACCTGGCCGGTGATTCCTATTCTTGATCGGGTTTGAAACCGGGCATTTTCATCATAGGAAGAGGCGCCGTCGGCTGCATGTTGAGCGCTTTTGTGCACCCGCATTTCCGGCGAGCCCGGCCGGGCTCATCGGCGATATTTCAAATACAGATAGCCGTCGCAGACCAACGCGTGCTCGAGTTGCATGGTGACCGGGGCGGGCAGCCGCGCCGGGTGTGGCCGCTGGCCCACCGGCTGGCTCGCCGCCAGCTTCGGGGCGAGCGTCACGCAGATTTCGGTGACGGCATCGGCTTCCACCAGCTCGTCGAGCAGTGTCGGGCCGCCCTCGCACAGGATGCGGCGCATGCCCTGCTCACGCAGCATCGCGACCGCGCGCGATACGTCCACCAAGTCCTCCCCGGCGACCATGACGTGCTGCCGGTCGTCGTCGGGGTCCTGTTGGGCCGCGGTTCGTGCGCAGGTCACCAGGATCGGCGGCTGATCCGGATTGCTGAACAGCCGGGGCGGTAGTTCACCGCTGCGGCTCACCACGGCGATGGGTGGTGGTTCGGCCCGCCCTTCGTGGTGCCGTCGGGCGCGCGCCGCATCGCTCAGCTTTACCGGGCCATAGTTTTCGGCACGCGCGGTGCCGGCGCCGACGAGCACGACGTCGGCGAGGCCGCGCAGGATGTGCAACAGCCGCTGATCGGTGGGGCATGACAGCGGACCGGCGCGACCGCCGAACGCGGCGGCGCCGTCGGCGCTGAAGATCATGTTGGCGCGCACGCCATCCGGGGCATCGGTGTAGAACGGCGCGAGTTCGATGATGCTGGGGACGGCACTGATCCTGGGCGACTCGCTCACGCGCTAGGCCTCATGGCCGGGTTCGAGCTCGCGCACGTCGCCGAAGGACACCCAGGTTTCCAGTTCCCTTGGCGGACTGCCGTCCACCGGTGCCAGCAGGTGCCCGACGTGGTCGCCCAGCGAGAAACGTTCCAGGATCTCACCGGCGAACCAGGCGGCGGCGTCGTCGAGGATGGGCAGCCGTTCGGGGCCGGGGTGCCAGGCACAGCGATCGAACTTGTCGACCTTGTCGCTGGTCTGGCTGCCGAAGAGTTCGACCACGTCGAGGTGGTCGTGGTCGAACACGTGCACGGCCAGGTGGGAGGCGTCGTGGGCGATGCGGAAGGTGTGGTTGCGCCGGGACAGGCCGACCAGGAAGCGGGGCGGATGGATGCTCGTCTGGCTGGCGAAACCCACCAGGCAGCCGGCCGGGGTGCCGTCGGCCTGCGTGGTGACGACGTACATCGGATAGTTCAACAGCGCCACCAGCTTGTCGAATGCTTCGGTTCCCGGGTCGGACATCCGGTCAGACTTCCCCGTTCGGCCCGCGGGGAATCGCGTCGGCGCGAATTGCTCGGCGGCGGTGTGCGACCGACCCCGGCGAAATTCGCCGAAGTCAGGCCTGATTCCGGTTGCGCCGCAACCTCATCGGGGCAGCGAAGCGCCGAATCAGGTAGGCGGCGACGCCGACGCCCAGCACCACCACACCGGAAAGTACGGACCACGACGGCATCGCGAACGCCAGCATTACGCAGCCCAGCAGTCCGATCACCGGAATGGCGCGGTGCGGGCGCCCCTCGTCGGGGCCGAGGGTGAACGCGGAGGCGTTGGCGATGGCGTAGTAGATCAGCACGGCGAAGGAGGAAAACCCGATGGCGTCCCGAAGGTCGGTGGTGGCGGCCAGGATCGCGACGACGACGCCGATCAGCAGCTCCGCGCGGTGGGGCACCCCGAACCGTGGATGCACGGCGGCCAGGGCGTGGGGCAGATGGCGGTCGCGCGCCATGGCCAGTGTGGTGCGCGAGACACCGAGGATGAGGGCGAGCAGGGAGCCCGCCGCCGCCACCACCGCGCCCACCCGGACGACCGGGACCAGCCAGCCGGTCCCCGCGGCGCGGGCCGTTTCGACGAGCGGGACGGCGGTGTCGGCGAGGCGGCCCGGTCCCAGCACCGCCAGCGCGGCCACGGCCACCAGCGCGTAGACGGCCAGGGTGATGGTGAGCGCCAGAGGTATCGCGCGAGGGATGGTGCGCGACGGGTCGCGCACTTCCTCGCCGAGCGTCGCGATGCGCGCATACCCCGCGAAGGCGAAGAACAGCAGACCCGCGGCCTGGACGACACCGGCGGCGGTGACGCCGGCTGGGCGGAGTCGATCGGCGCCGGGCGCCCCGACGGTGAACGCGGCGACGACGACCGCGGCCAGCACCGCGAGCACCGCGGCGACGATGATGCGGGTCAGCCAGGCCGACTTCTGCACGCCGCCGTAGTTCACCGCGGTGAGCGCGACCACCGCCGCGACGGCCACCGCATGCGCCTGCGCCGGCCACGCATAGACGCCGACGGTCAAGGCCATCGCCGCACACGACGCGGTCTTGCCGACGACGAAGCCCCACCCGGCCAGGTATCCCCAGAAGTCTCCCAACCGTTTTCGGCCATAGACATAGGTGCCGCCCGACGCGGGGTATCGCGCCGCCAGCCGCGCCGACGAGGTGGCGTTGCAGTAGGCCACCACCGCGGCCAACGCCAGGCCAAGCAGCAGTCCCGAGCCGGCGGCACGCGCGGCGGGCCCCAGCGCGGCGAAAATGCCGGCGCCGATCATCGACCCCAGCCCGATCACCACCGCGTCGAAAACGCCTAGGCTCCGGCGCAGTTCGCCGCTGG
>NZ_LZKI01000047.1 GCF_001672755.1 Mycobacterium colombiense
CGGTCAGCGACGCGATCGCGTCCGACACCAACCGCGGCGCCATGCCGCTTCGCACGAAGCCCAGATGCGTCCGCAAGGCGTCCCGCAACGCCTGCACCGTCGCGGGCTTCCAATGCGCCGGCACGGCGATGGAAATCTCCGAGCACGCCGCATCAGCACCGGCGGCAAGCACCATCGCGTCCAGCGCCTCCACCGTCAGCAGCTCCGGATCATGCGCGGAACCGTCGGGTGACACCAGCGCGACGGAATCACCGATGCGCTCGATAAAGCCCTTCATCGGTACGCCAGGCTCAGCTAGGTACGGGTTCTCTTCGGGTGCACCGATTTTCGGTGCACAGTGCGGGTAGAGGGTAAGCACGGACCGGCGGCTAACCGGTGGGCTTCCGTTACGCGCAGCGACCAGGTTCGTGGTCCCGATCGACAACCCGAGTGGGTCGTACATAGAGCGAAAACCTCGTCTATAGGGGTCGGTGGCCAGCGTTAACGATAGCCGTGGACACGCGGAAAGCCGATGCTTCGCAATGTCATTGGTATCCGCTCGATGCGCTTGCGTCACCGAAGCGGTACCGAAAACCCCTTGACAAAAAGCTTTGTGTTACAACACCGTCAGCGGCAGCGAACGCCTGGGCTCGAACTGAAACGTCGCTCCCCCACTGACTCTCACCACCGAAACCTCTGGCAGTTCGTCGGTCGGAGCGTCGGTTTCGACCAGTTCGGCCGTCCAGTCGGCGGCCGTACCGCTAACTCGGACCTTGATGCGCGGTTCCACCGCGGTGGCGATCGCCTGAAGCGGCTGCACGGATTCCGGCGAGCACAGCGAGATCCAGGATTTGTCGTCATGGGCCGGCGACGGGTGGACGTGCAGCCGGTTCGATTCCGTCTCGGCCACAACGTAGCCCGCGGGGTTGAGCAGCGGGTGCAGCTCGAGGACGCGCAGGACGCCGTCGGTGCCGCCCGGGAGTTTCAGCGCGCGGTGAATGCGCTCGGCGGCCAGACCCGCGATGCCGATCAGGCCGCGGGTGCACACGCCGATCGCCTCGTCGTCGTCGGCGGCACGCGCGCGCACCGCGATCGCGAACGACAGGTACAGCAGGTGCATCTGCAGGCACACCTCGTCGGCCATCCGGACCAGCGCCGAATGCGAGAAGGCGGCGAAGTCGAAATCGGACAGCAGCGGGCCGGAGTAATCCGCCTGTCCCTCGTCCGAGGGGTCGATGGGGTCGAGTTCCCATGCCGCAGCGCGGGTTCGGCTCACAATGTCCAGGGCAGGGATGCTCTGCGCCTCGGGGTAGGACTCGTCGATGATGACGGTCCACGCGCAATGCGGATGCCGGTCCGCCGGCGTCCTCGGCGGGCGATGAATGGGGCGCACCTGGGCGCGCGGGTTGGTCGCGATCGCGGTGGCGTCGAAGGTCGGGTCCTCGATGGTGTGGCACATGCCGAACACGTACTGCTCGCCCATCGGCTCGACGTCGAGCAGGGCGCCGCAGTGGTCGAGGTGGAATTCGCCGTGCCACCGGTCGTGCACGGTGTACCGGAAGTCCATGAATTGCGGCGGGGCACCGATGTCGAGCTGCAGGCCCTTGAAGATCGTCAGCACGTCGTTGCCCTCATAGTTCAGCGCCTTCTGCATGCGCCGGGTGTAGATCGGGCTGGAGCCCGCCCACTCCTCGATGGCGATCTGCACCATCTCGTCGCGGCCGAATGAGGAGATGCACCAGGCCATCCCGGATCGGTCGATCAGCTGCCCGATCAGCAGCAGTTCGGGAACCAGGACGACGAGTTCGTCACGGGACAATTGTGCGTATCGCGAGGGGCTGCTCACGCTACAAAAATAGACTCGGCTATGTTATAAAGTCAACAATGTCCATCGTCGCTGGCCATACCCCCGATCGCCCTGTTGGCCCCACCCGGCGAACCACCGCGCCACGCAAGCGCGGCGATGACACCCGGGCGAAAATCATCGATGAGACGGTCCGCTGCATCGTGGAGGAGGGATTCTCCGCCGCCACCGCCAAGCACGTGGCCGAACGCGCCGGCGTGACGTGGGGGGTCATCCAGTACCACTTCGGGGATCGCAACGGCCTGCTGATGGCCGTGGTCGACGACGGGGTGGCCCGGCTGGTGGACAGCCTGTCCTCGGCCGACGTCAGCGAGCTGCCGCTGCGCGAGCGGATCGAGGTCGTCGTCGACACCGCCTGGAGCTGCTACAGCAGCCCGACGTCGATGGCCGCCTTCGAGATCCTGCGCGAGACCCGCGGCGGACCGGACCCGTCGTCGCGGCGCCACCTGCTCGACATGAACTCCGCGGTCGGCCAGCTGGGACGACTGATCACCACCGATCCCGCGCATGCCGGTGTGGCCGAAGTCATTTGGGCCACGCTGCGCGGTGTGGTGCTCGCGCAGATGGTGACCGGGACCGCCATCGATTGGAGCCTGGAACGACGTGCCCTCGTCGACATGGTCACCCGCTATCTGTCCGACGGTCAGGGCGACCGCGACACTTGAACCACGCACCAGACGCGCCGCACGATGTGACCGTCATTTGAGTCTGGGCGACGCCTGCCCTTCGATGCGGGTGCGGGCGGCTTATCACCGTGTGCTGCAATGACGGAATGAGCACCCTCACCCTCGACGACCTCGCCGATATCGAAGCGATCAAGCAAGTCAAATACCGGTATCTGCGCGCGCTGGACACCAAGCACTGGGACGACTTCACCGACACCCTGGCCGAGGACATCAAGGCCGACTACGGGCCGTCGATCGGCAACGAGCTGCACTTCACCAACCGGGCCGACCTGGTGGAGTACATGCGGACGTCGCTGCCCGCGAACGTCATCACCGAACACCGGGTGACGCATCCGGACATCACCGTCGACGGCGACACCGCAACGGGCAGTTGGTATCTGCAAGATCGGGTCATGGTCGCCGACTTCAACTTCATGTTGATCGGCGCGGCCTTCTACCGCGACACCTACCGTCGCACCGATGCCGGCTGGAAGATCAGCGGCACCGGCTACGACCGAACCTACGACGCCACAATGTCTTTGGAGGGCCTGAACTTCACCCTGAAACCCGGCCGCGCCATCGCCGCCGACTGACGGCTACTTGGTGATGGCGATGACCGCGCCGGGCCGCAGCCATTTCATGATCGACACCAGCTGAGCGTCGTCCACCGCCACGCAGCCCTCGGTGGGTTTCCCGTCGGTGGTGTGGAAGAAGAACGCGGCTCCCCCACCCGGGGTCTTGTTCTTGTTGACGCCCATCACGACGGCGTGCTTGTACTGCGGGATCTGCAGGTTCTCGCTGTCGCCGGTGTTGAACGGGCACTGCGCCTTCTGGCACACCTGCATCGAGTTGAACGTGGGACTGTGGTCGTCGCCGCTCCACCAGTAATTGGCGCCGGAGACCTGGGTGTAGGGCAGTCCGGTACCGGGATTCGGCGCCGTGCCGAACGCGGAGTCCAGGCTGTACACGCCCATCGGGGTGGCCGGAACGCCGCTCTTGGCCTGCGGCGCCATGCCCGCCGAACCGACGTGAGTGGGAATGTTGGACCGCAGCGACTGCCAACCGGTGCCGCTGCGCTGGAAGATCTCCATGGTCGCGTTGGAACCGCCGGTGCTCACCACCGAAACCACCTGGGTCGCATTGCCAACCGCGTTCGCGAACCAGGGAGCGCCGGCGGCGGCACCGATCGGCGCCAGAACCACCGAGGCGAAAATTACGCACGCCGCGGCGCACAGCGAAGTGAGCAGTCGGTGCATGCACTCCATCGTCAAACGGGCACGTCTTCATGGTCAAGTAAAGCTTTAGCCCCGGTTAGGTCACCGCGCCGTGACCAAATGCCCACCGCGACAGCGCTGTTAGGGCACGGTGGCGGTTTCGGGCGAGCGCCGCGGGCCGGCGGAGGGCCTGACCGTGGGCCGAAAGATCAAGAGACACAACAGGAAATACAGGTATCCCAGTGACCAGCCGGCCAGCACGTCGGACGGGTAGTGCACGTTCAGCGCCACCCGGGAGATGCCGACCGTCAGCAGCGACGCCGCCACCACCGCCACCGCGATGCCGCGGATCAAGCCGTTCATCATCGGAAAGAAGAAGCACAATACGGCGAGCAGGGCCGCCATCGCCTCGAGCGCATGCCCGGACGGGAACGAGGTGGACGGCGCGGCGACCAGCATGGTCGCCGGACGCGGCCGGTTGACCAGGGCCTTGGCCGCGGCGGTCACGAACTCGTTGAGCGGCCCACACGACAGGACCAGCACCAGCGCGGCCCGCACATTGCGCATCACCAGCGCCAACACCGTCATCGCGATGCCCAGCGCGGACATCGGGACCGGACCCAGCGCATACGACACGCCTTCCCAAAACCGCACCCACAGCGGGTGTTTGAGCGCGATGTCGCGGGCCGCGTTCAGCAACGACCAATCCATCCGGTGCATCCAGGTCCACTGCCGGCAGTAGCCCGCCCACATCACCGCGTACACGGCGGCGGCCAACACCGCGATCCACACGGCCACCGGCGTCCTGGGACGAGTCATAATCAACCGATACCAGCCCTCCCCACGAAATCGCTCACGCGGTCATACTGTCGATATGGCCGTCTTCGTCCGTAGGTTGTTCGGCATCGGCAAACTGCCCGACGAGCTGCACGCCCAGCTCGAGTCGGAGGGCATCACCTACCTCGCCGACTACGTCGCCGTGACCCGGCGGTTCAGCGGCACCATCCCCGGCGTGCGGCTGCCGCACAGTGTCGCCAGCTACACCGGTTCGCTGGTCTTCACCTCGGAGCGGGTACTGGCGACGCTATCGATGCTGCCCCGGCTGGCCGGCCCAACCGTCAACGTGCGGTGGAACGCGCCGCAGACCGGCTCGGCGCAGGTGGAGATCTCGTCGACCGGACTGCAGGTCGACGTCGACGTGTCCCGGGTCGACGAGAAGTTCAGCGGCGAGCTGTCGCTGCACTACAAGGTCGCCATTCCCGACGACGTGCTCGGCGCCCTGCCCCGGCGGTCGCTGGCGTTCGACATGCCGCCGGACTACGTGTTCCGCGCGGTCGGAGTTACCTATAGTCCCTGATCGTGATGCGCGGCCACGGCGGCTGCCGCAGCACCGCCAGGCTGCCGATCACCGCAGCCAGCAGGCCGGTGATCACCCCGATCAGCGCGATGCGGCCCTTGTCCACGGCCGGCGTCCAGGAGGCCTGCCCGTCGCGGACGGCGAACACCCCCAGCGGTTTGGTGACCACGATGACGGTGGTGCCGTCCGGGGTCTGATAGGGCTCGCCGTAACGGCCGGCGGCGGCATCGAGGCCCAGCTGATCGAGTACTTCGGAAGGCTTCACGGAAAACCACTCCCCTTCCTGGGGTTCACCAAGTGCTCAGGCCTCGGCAGGCTCCACGCTAACGCGGATTTCCTACGATGGCTGACGTGACCGGTGAGGCATTCAGTCCGCAGGAGCGGCGGGCCGTCTATCGCGTCATCTACGAGCGCCGTGACATGCGCCGGTTCGTTCCCGGCGCGGTGGTGGACGAGGCCGTGCTGGCGCGCCTGCTGCAGGCCGCGCACGCGGCGCCCAGCGTCGGGTTGATGCAACCGTGGCGCTTCATCCGCATCACCGACGCCGCGCTGCGGCGCCGCATTCACGCCCTGGTGGACGAGGAACGTCCGCGCACCGCGGAAGCCCTGGGCGAGCGGGCCGACGAGTTCCTGGCGCTCAAGGTCGAGGGCATCCTCGAGTGCGCGGAGCTGTTCGTGGTGGCGCTGGGCGACGGCCGCGACGCGCACGTGTTCGGCCGGCGGACCCTGCCGCACATGGACCTGGCGTCGGTGTCTTGCGCGATCCAGAACCTCTGGCTGGCGGCCCGGTCCGAGGGCCTCGGCATGGGCTGGGTGTCGCTGTTCGATCCGCAACGGCTGGCGGCGCTGCTGGAGATGCCGACCGGCGCCGAACCGGTGGCCATCCTGTGCCTGGGACCGGTGCCCGAATTCCCCGACCGCCCGGCGCTGGAACTGGACGGGTGGGCGGTCGCGCGACCGTTGTCGGAGTTCGTCTGCGAGAACCGATGGGGACAACTGCCGGCGCCCTGACGCGTCGGCACTCAGGAAACACCAAGGAGGGTTGCGGTAACGTCGCCGGTCGCAAGGCAATGTGAGAGGTGACACCATTGACGCCGCGCGACATGGCGGACCAAGAACGGAAAACGGGCTTCCAGGACAACGTGCTGATCGTGCACTGGCACGACCTGGGCCGCTACCTCGGCGCCTACGGTCACACCGACGTGTCGAGCCCGCGCCTGGACCGCCTTGCGGCCGAGGGCATCCTGTTCACCCGGGCGCACGCCACCGCGCCGCTGTGCTCGCCGTCGCGCGGATCGCTGTTCACCGGCCGCTACCCGCAGAACAACGGCCTCATCGGCCTGGCCCACCACGGCTGGGAATACCGTGACGGGATCCGCACCCTGCCTCAGATACTGTCCGAATCGGGCTGGTACTCGGCGCTTTTCGGGATGCAACACGAGACCTCCTACCCGAAGCGGTTGGGCTTCGACGAGTTCGACGTGTCGAACTCCTACTGCGACTACGTGGCCGAGCGGACTGAAGAGTGGCTGCGGCAAAGCGCCGAAGGCCTTGTCGGGCAGCCCTTTCTGTTGACAGCCGGCTTCTTCGAGACGCACCGGCCATACCCGCGGGACCGCTACACGCCGGCCGACAGCGCCCAGGTGGACCCGCCCGATTACCTGCCCGACACCCCCGAGGTGCGCGGCGACCTCGCCGACTTCTACGGGGCCATCAGCACGGCCGACGCCGCGGTGGGGCGGCTGTTGGACGCGCTGGCCGACACCGGCCTGGACGCCAACACCTGGGTGGTGTTCTTCACCGATCACGGCCCGGCGTTCCCGCGGGCGAAATCCACGTTGTATGACGCCGGCACCGGCATCGGGTTGATCATTCGGCCGCCCACCGACCGGCCCGTGCCTCCCCTCGTCTATGACGAGCTGTTCAGCGCGGTGGACCTGGTCCCGACGTTGTTGGGGCTGTTGGGGATTGACACCCCGGCCGATGTGGACGGTGTCTCGCACGCGCCCGCTCTGCTGGAGCCGGATCCCCCGCCCGCGCCGGTGCGCGATCACGTCTACACCATGAAGACCTACCACGACTCGTTCGACCCGATCCGCGCGATTCGCACCAAGGACTACAGCTACATCGAGAACTACGTGCCCCGGCCACTGCTGGATCTGCCGCTGGACATCGAGGAAAGCCCGTCCGGGTTGGCAGTCGCGCCGTTCGTCACGTCGCCGCGGCCCGAGCGGGAACTCTACGATCTGCGCGCCGACCCCACCGAGACCACCAACCTGCTGGCCGAAGACGGAACCGATGCCGACGAGATCGCGGCCAACCTCGCTGTGCGACTTCATGATTGGCGTCAGCGCACCGGCGACGTCATCCCGTCGGAGTTCGCCGGTACCCGCATCTCGGCGCGATACACCGAAACGTATCTGCAGATCCATCATGCCAAGCCGACCCCCCGCTCGGCCATCGCCGCCGACCGCGGCATCGAAGAAGGCAAGCCCACGCAGCGCTAGTGGCGATCGCGATTCCGGCGGAGCCGGGCGAAGCGGGTCGCCACCCAGAGCAACAGCAGAGCAGCGGCAGCACGCTGCCGCCGAGAGGCGCCGCCGCTGGGACTACCCCGCTGACCGGCTCGCGCCCCCCACCTCGGCGACGACGAAGACCCGGCGGAACGGGAAGATCGTCGTGCCGTCGGCCCGGGGCGGGTAGGCGTCCTGCAGCAGCGGGATCAACTCCTCGCGGAACTGCTCCCATGTCTCGTCGTCCAGCCGTTCGCGCACCGGGACCAGCGCCGTGCCGGTGATCCATTCCAGCACCGGATGCTCGCCGGTCAGCTGGTGCAGATAGGTGGTCTCCCAAACGTCGACCTTGCATCCCGCGTCGAGCAGCAGGTTGGCGTAGTGCGCCGGCGGCTGAACCACCGCGCCGACCCGAAATGGTATGTCTCGCAACAATTTCGCGTACGGCTCCCGGCGGGCCAACGCGCGCACCGCGGCGTAGGACGGCGACTCGAAGTTGCCGGGCATCTGGACACCGATCCACGAACCGGACGCCAGTTGCCCCGCCCACCGCAGCAGCAGGTCGGCATGCTCGGGCACCCAGTGCAGGGCCGCGTTGCTGACCACCACGTCGGTGTCGGGTTTGGGCTTCCAGTCGCGCAGGTCACCGGTGACGGCGTCGATGCCGCGCTCCTTGGCGGCGGCCACCATCTCCGGCGAGCTGTCGATCGCCTCGACAACCGCGTCGGGCCAGCGCCGGGCCAGATATTTCGTCAGGTGACCGGGACCGCAACCGAGATCGACGACGCGACGAGCCCGCTCGGCGCCCACCCGCGACAGCAGGTCGTAGAAGGGGCGGCCGCGATGGTCGGCGAAGGCCAGGTAGACGTCCGGATCCCACATGTCGATCCTCCCGATCCTCGCGCCGCCGCTGGCGGGCCGATAGCAAACCTATAACTCCTATGGTGCGCCGACGCGACCCGAATGGTCCCGGCATACGGCCGCGACGATCGAAACCGGTCGAAACCCCTGGGAGACGCGTGCCCGCCGGGCTACCATCGGCGTTCGTGGCGTCCGACTCAGATCCGATCGACCCGCCCATCCCCGTTCCGGACGTCCCCGGCGCTGATCTACCGGCCGGCGCCGGCGGATTACCCCCCCACTCGGCGTTGTCGCCCCGCCAGCGAATGGTAGTCGAGGCATCGGCCCTCGGTGATCTGGCCCTGCGCACCTGGGTGGCCTCCCTGCTCACCACCACGGTGGCGCCGTTCGTGGTCGCCGGCACGCTGAGGCAATCCGATTCCGGCACCGAGCGCGGCAACCTCGACTTCTACGCGGAGTTGGGTGCGGCGAAAGACCCGACGCGGTCCTTCCCGCCACCCACCGAGTCGCCCCGGGTGACGTCGCGGCGGGCCAGCCCGCTGGCGGAGTGGATCGCGCGCGGCACGGTCGACAACATCGCGTTTCCCAGCAGCTTCACCGCCATCAACCCCGCCATGCGCACGCGGTGGGGCGCCTGGGAATCCAACAACACCGTGCGTGCGCAGCACTGGCGCCACGACGACGGGCCCCGTCCTACGCTGTGCGTGGTCCACGGCTTCATGGGCTCGTCGTACCTGGCCAACGGGCGGTTCTTTTCGCTGCCCTGGTACTACCGGGCAGGCTACGACGTGTTGATGTACATGTTGCCCTTTCACGGCAAACGGGCCGAAAAATATTCGCCCTTCAGCGGTTTCGGCTACTTCGCCGGCGGGCTCAGCGGATTCGCCGAGGCCATGGCCCAGGCCGTGCACGACTTTCGTTCCATCATCGACTATTTACGTCACACCGGGGTCGACCGCATCGCGCTCACCGGCATCTCGCTGGGCGGTTATACCTCGGCGCTGGTGGCCTCGGCCGACGATCGGCTGGAGGCTGTGATCCCCAACTGTCCGGTGGTCACCCCGTCGACGTTGTTCGACGAATGGTTCCCGGCCAACAAGCTGGTCCGGCTGGGCCTGCGCCTGTCCGACATCAGCCACGACGACCTGGCGGCGGGGCTGGCGTACCACTGCCCGCTGAACTACCGCCCGCTGGTGTCCCGGGACCGCCGGATGATCATCACCGGGCTGGGCGACCGGATGGCGCCACCCGACCATGCCGTCAAGCTTTGGCAACATTGGGATCACTGTGCGCTGCACTGGTTTCCGGGTAGCCACGTATTGCACGTGAGCCAGCTGGACTACCTGCGCCGGATGACCGCATTCCTGCAGGAGGTCATGTTCTGACCACCTCGACGGTGTCGGCTCTCTCGGCGCTGCCACCGGTTTGGGCGTGCCGAGCCCGGTGGGCCGGGCCGGTCAGGGTGGGCCAGTGCAGCTGCGAGAGCAGGTCGTCGGGCGCCGCGGTGTGGCCGTCCAACCGATACGTGGACAACAGGTCCAGCGCGGTCAAGGCGGGCAGGTGGTTGCCGCGTTGCGGGGTCAGCCCGTCCACCGGCGCCCCGCCGTCCGGGCCGGTCTCGGTCTGGAACGCGCAGGCCACCGCGACGGTGGGCCGGTCCTTGTCACCGGCAACCTCGAGCGCGGTGCAGGTCTCGCGCGCGGCATACGCCCGGATCGCCTCCAACGTCTCCGGCAACGCATCGTCCACCTGAATCCGGTATGCCGCAAGGTAATCGGAGGCACCTCGTTGCACTCCGCGCCACCTCTCGCGGGGGTTGGACGTCAGCAGCCGGGGAATGTCGTCGGCCGCGACCGTAGTGGCTTCCCAACCGATCTCCCGCAGATGATCGGCGAGCCGGCGGGCCGCGACCTGAGCGGTCTGGTGCAACGGGATTCGCGGCGAGCGGGCCTGCAGCGCGGCCAGATTGTCGGGCGCCGATACGGTGAGTCCGATCCAGGTCTCGCGGCGTGACGCGTCGGCGGCGTTGTCGCGGCTCGTGATTCGGATCTTGTCCGCCCGGATGCCGTAGCGGTCCAGGTAGCTCGCGATCAGCGGGAGCGGCAGCACATCGGAGTCGTCATCCGGTGCGCCGAGGCGAATCAGTGCGGTCGCCGCCGCGTCAGAGGTGGCCGCGGGGACGCCGTTGCCGCGGCCGATCATCGCCAGGCGGCGGTGCAGGATGGTGGTCAAATGCAGACCGCCCCACCAGCCGAACAACACGATTACGACGGCGGCCGCGATGCCCAGCAGCCAGTAGTCGCGGGGCGTCCGCCACGGGTAGGCCATCACCGCGGGCACAATGGCCAGCAGCGCCAACGTGATTCGAGCGCTCCCGGGAGTCGGTATCCGATGCATGCTCACGGGGTGGGGTCCTTTCGTCGGCGTGCGGCGATTGCGGTGACGGCGCCGGCCACCGCGACCAGCACGGCCAGCGCTGCGGTGCCGGCCACCGCGATGGTGCGCGGTTTGGTGTCCTTGGGCGCCGGGGCCGGCGGAACGGCCACCGGCTTCACCGTTGCGGCGCCGGGCTGGTCACCGGCGGGCAGCTGCCAGGTCAGGGCCGCCACCGGATCCACGCTGCCGGTGCCGACCACGTCCGACGGGTCGCGGGCGCCGTTGTGCGCGGTTGCGGTGATGCGGTGCAGCACCGCGGGGGCGTTCAGGTCGGGATACTTGCTGCGGACCAGCGCCGCGACACCGGCCACATAGCCGGCCGCGTAACCGGTTCCGCTGAGGGCGGCGAGTTGCTGATGCTCGTCGGGCAGGCCGTTGGCCAGGCCGCCGCCGTCGGCGTTGCCGATCGACACGATGCGTTCGCCGGGCGCCGCGACTCCCACCCATGGCCCCGCCACGGTGAATTTCGACGGCTGGCCGTCCGGGGTCAGCGACGCCACCGACAAGACGTACGGCTGCCACCATGACGGGATGGACACCGACGTGACGCCGGCCCAATTGCGTGGATCGTTCGGGCGGCTCAGGTCGGTGAGCGGATTGGACTCACACGAGGTTCCGCCGCCGGCCGCTCCGGTCGTCCCGCTGTCCCCGGCGCCGGCCACGATCACCGCGTCCTTGTCCACCGCCGCGTACCGGACGGCGGCGCCGAGCGCGGCCTGGTCGACGGGCCGGTCCACGGGCATGCAGGTGGCCGAGCCGATGTCGATCACCCGGGCACCGAGGTCGGCGGCGTGCACGATCGCCCGGGCGAGCGTCGACACCTCGGCCGACACGCGCGCCATCATCGGATCGCCGCCCGGCGTCCGCGGCGAGAACTTGGCCGACTCGGTCCTGATCGACACCACCCGCGCGGCGGGCGCCACACCGGAGAACCCGTCGTCCGGCGAGGGCTGGCCGGCGATGACCCCGGCCAGCAGCGTTCCGTGCCCGTCGCAGTCGGTCAGCCCGTCGGTGGTCTCGACGAAATCACCGCCCGGTTCGACGTTGGGCAGCCGCGGACCCGGCCGCACCCCCGTGTCGAGCACTGCCACCAGCTGGCCCTCGCCCCGCGAGAATTGCCATGCCGCAGGCAGATTCAGCATCGACTGGCTGGGCGTGATGGCACCCGTATCGCTGCCGGGAACGACGCCGGACGTGCTGCACGGTCCGCGCTGCTCCATCGGCTGCCCGGGCCCCGGCGACCCGCTGGGCGGTGGCGCGCCGGCATCGACCGTCGGCGGGCTGATCGCGGATGCCGGCGGACTCGTCCACGTCGCGGCGGCGGGCAGCAAGGCCAATACCGCCGCGCAGCAGGCTGATGCCGGCCGAATCATCGATTGAGCACCCAGCTGAACAAACCGACCACGAACGCCATGACGGGGATCAGCGACGCGTCGAGTCCGGTCGCGACGAAGCCCACCAGCCGGCGAACCGGCAGCGAATAGCTCTCCGGCGCAGCGATACCCGGGTTCAGCGCCACCACGATCCACACCGCCACAAGCACCAGCAGCACCAGCACCGCGCCCAGGGCGGCGGCGTAGCGTCCGGTCGAGGTGTAGAGCACCAGCAGCACTCCGGCGGCCAGGAAGGGCTGGGCGAGCAGCCACGCCTTGCAGGCGGCGGAGTCCCACACCCGGGCACGCAGCACAGAGGTCGCTGCGGTGGCCGCCACCACGTACCAGCCCGCACCGCTGAGCGCCTCGGGCCGCAGCGCGATCGCGACCGAACCGAGGACGCTGAGTAGCACCGCGGCGGCGATGAATCCGCTCTGATGCGCGTCGCTGATGCGGACCCGGCGCGGCAGGTCTTCGAGCACCCGCAGCGACGGCGCCGACGGGGTCGGGTCACCGGGCGCCGGGATGACCGGCAACGGGAAGCGCGCCCACAGTGCGGACAGTTGCGCCGCCTCGATGGTGACCAGCAGCGCCGCCACGATCAGCCCGCAGCCGATGGCGATCGGCTTGAGGTGCCAGAGCAATTCGGCGCCTGCGGCCAGCAGCACCGCGGCACCCACCACCGCGGTCGCGGTGAAGAAGCCGGCGATGCGTTCACGTTCGGCGCTGGGCGCCATCAAGGCGATCAGCGACCACGCGGTGACCCCCGCGGCGGCCAGCGTCAACTGGGCGGGGCCGAACCCGCCCGGCACGGCCAGCGTGAGTGCGGCGGCGATGGGAGCCAGCGCCGCGATCGAGAGCGCCATTCCGGTGCGCGCCGAGCGCGCGGTGACCAGCAGGCCGACGATCGCGGTCAACGCCGCGACCGCGCTGACGGCGACCAGTCCCAGCAGCGCGCCGGTGGCCACCCGGTAGGTGACCGACAGCCCGGTGGCCAGGAACGCCACCGCAATGGCCGCGGCCAGGGCGCCGCGCTGGATATGTGGTGTGCCCCAAGGCTTGAGCCGGGAGGTCGAGAAGATCATCGCCGCGTCGGCGATGTCCTCGACGATGCCGGGCGCGGCCGGACCGACGGGCACCGCTTGCAACGCCAGCAGGTCGCCGTCGACGACGCCGACCGTGTCCAGGCTGGCGTCCAGGCTGAACGGCGCGCCACCGATGGGGGCCAGGCTCAGCTGGGTCGCCGCGCCGATCTCGGCGGCACCGCGCCCGGTGGCACCGTCTTCCGAATCACCGTTGGTCGCGGCGGGAACCACCAGACGCTGGACGGCGGGCAGGATTTCGCGCAGCGGCAGCTCCGCGGGCAAGGCCATTTCCGTCAACCTGCTGTCCGCGAGGATTGCCACGCGAACGATCGGCATGACGGTTCCGGACGTCACCGGACCCTCGAAAAGTGTTGTGGCCGTTGCTCGAACATCGTGCTCTCTTCTCTTTTACTTTGGACGGACAGTGTTGATGGGGAAAAGTCTCGGGCTAACCGGTGTTCGGAGAACCATCCGGCGTCTGGCAGTAGGGCGGTCAACTGTTCAATCGCGACGGCGATCGCGAATGGCGTTCCGGGCGCGAAGGTCGAAACCCACTCGCCGTCGAAGGCGCGGGACGGGCTGACCAGCACCCGCCCCTCGCGTGCGTCGACGATGCTCATCCCCACCTCGCTGGTGGAGTGCCGGCCGTCGCGGTGGCAGCCGGCGACGATCTCGACGTAGCTGCGCGGTCCGTTGAACACCGATTCCACCACCCTTCGTGCCGATTGCGGAATACCCAGGTAGTCAAGGACTTCGGCGAGCGGAGCGCCCGACCGCAGTCGTTCGTCGGCTCGGGCACCGACCCGCGTCGGCAGGCTGAACTCGTCGAACCGGGCGGGCGAACGTTGCGTCAGGCCGACGGTGAGCACCGGGACCAGGGCACGCGGATCGTCGATGTCCATGGCGGTGAACGTGATCAGCTGCGCGCTGCGCAACGCGACGACCGTCAGCGACGGCTTGCCGGCCACACCGGTGCGCTGCGCGACGACGCCGCGCAGCAACTCGGCGCCGCCGCCCTCACCGCTGCCCTTGGCGGGGCCCACATACCGCAGGTCCAGCCACCGCTGGGGAAAACACACCACCTTGATCCACTCGGCGACCGCGGGGTTGACGAGTCCACCTTCTGAGACCAGACCAAGTTCGGTCAGCTCAGCCTTCTGACGGTCGAGGAACGCGTTGCGTTCCGCGGCGTCACGATAGGGCGAGGTGATCGCCAATACCCAGGGAAAGCTCCCCGCCCCAATCGTTTCCGCGATGAACCAAGCGTGATCGACCGTCAGTTCGACGGCGTTGGGTGATGCGCTCATTCAGCTGTGGACTAACCGCCCCATTTGGCGGCTTCGGCCTGGTCGCGCGCCAGCATCGACATGGTGTTCGCCTCGTGGGTGCTCGCCATCGACTGGTAGGCGCGCACCAAGCTTTCCATCGCCTGGTTCCACTGGGCCTGCCAGACCTGGTAGGTCATACCGGTGTCACCCTGCCAGGCGTTGGACAACGTGGCCTGCTCGCTGGCGATATCGGAACCGAGCCCCTGCATGGTGCCGGCGTAGCCGGACATGTCGGCGGCGTGGCTCAACATCGCCGGGTAGTTGTACATGATCTGCGACATGACAAGTCCTTTCGCGGTTGCTAGCGGTGAGATCAGAACGCGGTGTAGCCGGATGCGGCGGCGGCGTCCGCGGCCACGTAGGTCCCCGCGGCGTCCCCGAGGTTGGCCTGGGCGATGTCCAGCAGGGTGTTGACCCGCGCGGCGACCTCGACGAACCGTGCGTGCGCGGCTTGGAAGGCGGCCGAGGACTCGCCCTGGTGGAATGCCTGCGCCGACATCGCTTCCTGCTCGGCCTGGCTGATCGTGCTGCGCATCAACGCAGCCTTGGCGCTGAAGGCCGACTGTGCGGCTACCAACTGCGGAATGTGAGCGTCCAACATACTCATGTTGATTCCTTTCTGTTGCTTCCGTGGGGGTTTCGGTAATTCACGTTCATCTGGCTGAGTGCCTTACCCCCCTTTCCCCGGCTCGGTTGTGCCCGTTCCGTTACCGGCTTCGTGCTCCCACGTGCCGGGCACCATTGGCATGCGTGGGCCGCCGCCGAAGTCGTCGTCGGCCAGCTTGGTCAACCCGGACGCCTGAAATGCCTTGGGCCGCTGCGTGGTTCCGACGAACCCCAGCGCCCCGGCGCCCTGAGCGGACGCGACGGCCGCGGCCAGCTCCTCCTCGTCGCCGAAGTCGGGCGGGACACCGAAATCGGAGTCCATGTCCGCGAACTCGTCGGCGTGGTCGTGCAGCGCGGCCCGCCGACGGCGCCGGGCCCGGGACTCGGCCCGGCTCGCCGCCGCGGCGCCGGCCGCCGCCACCGTCGCCGCGGGAGCCTTGGCACCGCCGCGCCCACCGAGCGTGGGTCCGACGCCGGCGTCCGGGTCACCGCCCATGGCGATCAGGTAGGCGAAGTTGCCGGTCGCTGCCGCCGGCGCCGGCGCGGCGGGCGCACCGGAACCCGCGGCGACGGTGGCGGCCGGGGCCCCGGCCGGAGTCGCCACCGTCGGGGCCAGCGCGACCGCCGGCAGCATGGAGGGCGGCTTGTTCGACGTCAGCACGGGGGCCACGGCGGCGGGGGCGGAATCCGGCGCGGCCTCGACCGGCGTGGTGAGCAGGGAACTGAGCCCGATGCCCAGCAGCAGCGGGATCAGGAGCGGTGCGGTGAGGATCGCGCCCCAGGTCGGCCAGCCGACGGCGTTGAAGAACACCTGATAGGCGACGAAGAACAGCAGCGGCCCGTTGGCGGCCAGGAACGCCGGCAGATTCGAGGAGAAGTTCTGCATCATCTGCTGGATGTTCTGGAAGAAGTCCTGGAAGAACTTGGACAGCTGCTGGATGAAGTTCTGCCACCAATCCGCGGGGCTGTTCTGCGTGGCGTTGGACGCGAGACTGTTGACTTGGCCGCCGGGATTCACGATGGCGGGCGCCGCCATGGTGCGCGGCGCCGCCGCCAGGGCCGAGCCGGACACCGCCTGGTAGGTGCCCATGGTGGTGGCCGCCTGGACCCACATCCGCGCATAGTCGGCCTCGTTGACTGCGATCGGAATGGTGTTGATACCAAAGAAATTCGTCCCCACCAACACCCCGTGCACGGTGTGATTGGTGGCCAGTTCCGGCAGCGTCGGCATGGCCGCCAATGCGGCCGTATACGCCGTCGCCGCGACCTCCTGCTGCGCGGCGGCACCCGCGCTGTCGACACTGGCCTGCTGCAGCCACGCCAGGTACGGCAGGTGGGCCGCTACATACTGCTCGGCGCTCGGCCCCTCCCAGGCCCCAGCCTGGGCCTCCCCCAACAGCCCACTGAGTTCGGCTGCCGCCGAGGCGTATTGGGTGCTCAACGAAGTCCACGCCCCGGCGGCCGCCAATAGCGGCCCCGGGCCTGGACCGGCGCTGAGCAACGCCGAATGCACCTCGGGTGGCGAAGCCATCCAGATGGGTCCGAAGGGGGATGTCATCCTCAGGCGCCCGCGATTCCGAACGTCGCAGCGGCCGCGGTGTCGCCCGCGAGATAGCTTGCGCCGGCCTGCCCGACGCCGACGCCGGCGCGGCCAAGCTCTTCGACGCCCTGGGCGGCCATCGCGGAGTGCTCCTGGCCCTGAGCGCTGAATCCGACCGCCGTTTGCAGCGATACCGGATCGACGGCCGGCGGCACCACCGCGGTGATCGCCGGAGCCGCCGCCGCATGCGCGGCCGCCAGCCGTGCCGTCAGGGCCTCCACCGCCGCGCTGGTCGCGGCCAGACCTTCGGGAACCACTCGTAAGGTCATGGTTACTCCTTTCCGGGTCCTTTTCGGACTTGGATAAACATCAGTGGGCGAAACCGTCTGTAGCGCCCTCTATCACGGACTCCCCGACCAACGGGTTGACCAACTGCACGTACGTCGGGGCGTCGCTGTCGCCCAGCAGGATCGCCCGCCCGGCGGGCAGCCGGCCGAACCGCTGACCGCGGATCTTGCCGCTGTCCTGCGGGTTACCCGCCAGCATCAACGTGGTCGCCTGCAGGTCGTTGAACCGGCGCAGCAGCGGGTTGGTCATCAGGGCGTGCCCCGAACCGGTGGCCCGTGCGGTGACGATCACCCGCAACCCCAAATCGGCTGCCTGCGAGAGCAATCCGATCAGCGCGGTCCACGGCCGCTGCCCCACGTAGGGGCCGCTCATCGCCGGCGAATCCGGTATCTGGTCCACGTCGTCGATGATCAGATAGTGGGTGTGGCCCGCGTAGCGCCAGCGGGCCAGCTCGCCGGGTGACAGGCCGGCCGGTGGCCGGCGCGATTCGATGAGGTTGGCCAGCCCCAGCATCGCCGGGATGATGCGGTCGATGTTGGCGGTGTACTCGTTGTCGGCGAACAGCGGCTCGTCGACGAGGTGCAGCCGCCGGTCCAGCACAGTGAAGGCCACCTGATCGGGCGTCGAGTGCTCCCGCACCGTGCGAATGAGATGGCGCAGCAGCGTGGTCTTCCCGGACTTGCTGTCGCCGAACACCATCAGCAACGGGTTCTCGGCGAAGTTGACCACCACCGGCGCGAGATCCTCCTCGCGCTGCCCGATGACGACCTGCTCCGGCCCGCGATACAGCGACCCGACCGCTTCCGGCACCAGGTTGGTCGGCAGCAGCCGCACCGGCGGCGCGGTGACGCCCGGGTAGCGCGCATTGAGCGCGGCGACCTGGTCCAACTCGGGGGCGGCGAACAGGAAATGCTCTGCGGCCATGGTCAATCCGCGTCCCGGCTGGTCGTGCGGCACCGCTTCGGCGGGGCGACGCAGGGCGCCGACCACCCGGACGTTGCTGTCCCGCGGGTCGTGCAGCTTGAGCTCGAGCCGCAAGCCGAGGCCGTCGCGCATGGCCAACGGAACCTCGAGCCAGCTCGGGGTGGTGACGACGACGTGGATGCCGTACGCGAGACCGATGTTGACCAGCTCGCTGACCCTGGCCAGCAACGGGTTTCGGGTGTTGAACTGGTCGGTGTTGTCCCGGCCGAACGCGTAGAGGTTGTCGATGACCAGGAACACCTCGCCGAACCCGTCGTCGGGGGCGGAACCGCGGGAGTCCCGGAACGCCTCCCGGCGCTGCCGCGACAGCAGCAGCTGCTCGAGTTCGCCGAAGGTGCGCCGGATGCGTTCGGGCTCCAGCGCCGAGGCCACGCTGCCGACGTGCGCCAGGTCTTCGAGCGCCCGCAGCTTGCCGCCGCCGTAGTCCAGGCAGTAGAACGTGACCTCGCGCGGGGAGTGCAGGTTGGCCGCGGACAGGATGAACGTCTGCAGCGCGGTCGACTTGCCCGATTTCGGGCCACCGTGGATGACCATGTTGCCGGCCGACGAGGCGGCGTCGAACACCAGCGGATCGCGGCGCATCTCGAACGGCTTGTCGATCTCGCCGAGGGGCCACTGCCACTGCCGGGGCGGCACGCCGGCGCGGGCCAGCATGGCGGTCAACGGGATCGGCTCGTCCAGCGGCGGCAGCCAGAGCTGCGGCGCCCGCGGACCGTAGCCGGCCAGCTGGTCGCCGATGGTGGCGATCAGCTTGCGCGGTGGGCCGGTGAATTCGTCTTCCTCGGGGGCGGTGACCACAGTGTCCTGATCCGGTTCGACGCGACCGGCCGTGAACAGCTTCGGCTCCGGGATGGAAGGCACGACAAAGGATTTGGCCTTCTGAGGCGGATCGTAGATGCCGTCGACGTAGGTGCTGCGGAACTTGATGGGCGTCGCGCCCGGGGCGGGCACCAAGAAGCCCACGCCCTTGTGTTCCTTGCCGGACTCGATGTGGTAGGCGTCCTCCACACCGATGATCTGGCGGGAAACGCTGGGGCTGGCCACCTTCAGACCGATGCGGTAGGAGGTGTTCTTGTCGATGTCCTTGATCTTGCCGACATCCAGCGTCTGCGACGCGAACAGGATGTGGATGCGGAACGAGCGGCCTTTACGCGCAACGTAATCGAACAGCTCCGCGTATTCGGGGTGGTCGGCCAGCATCAGGGTGAACTCGTCGGCGACCACGAACAGCGTCGGGATCGGCGGCAGGTCGTGTCCGGCGGCGATGGCGGCCTCGTACTCCACCACCGAGTTGAAGGCGCTGCCCTGGACCTGGCGGCCCGCTTCCCGGAGCAGCGTCTCCCGGCGGGCCACCTCGCCGCGCAACGTGTCGGCGAAGCGGTCGGCCAGCGACTTCTTCTCGGCCATGTTGGAGATGACGGCGACGACTTGCGGGAAGTTACGGAAGCTGTCGGCCCCGGCCTCACCCTTGAAGTCGGCGTAGATGACGATCAACCGGTCGGCCGAATGAGTCGTCAACAGCGACAACAGGATCGACATCAGGGTCTGGGATTTGCCCGAACCCGTCATACCGATCATCAGCCCGTGCGGGCCCATGCCGCCCTCGGCTTCGTCCTTGAGGTCGAACATCAGCGGCTCACCGGTCGCGGTGACGCCGATCGGAATACGCAGCTCGTCCTCGCGGCGGCGCGGCGCCCACAGCGTGGGCACGTCCAATTGAGAGGCATCCGAAATGCCCAGCATCGTGGTGAATGTGGCACCGCGGGTGGCCGCGGAGCGCAGCCCGGTGTGGGTGGGGTTGGAGTCCCAGCGTGACAACTGGCGTGCCAGGTGCGCGGCCTCGTCGGCGCCGAATTGGTCGGCGTTGTCGATGTAGGGCTGCCAGCCGCCGGTCTGCCAGCGCTCGATGGCGACCTCTCGGCTGCCCCCGCCCGCCCGCCCCGCGACGCGCAGGATCGGCTTTTCCGGATCCGAATACTGCTCACGGTTCGGCGCCGTGGCGCTGCGCTGCACCACGGTGACACCCGCCCGGCCCAGCGCCAGCGTCGATGTGTTGAGGTCGTAGTCGGGGTCGTCGATGACGATCAGCAGGTGACGGAGCGCATCGGCCGGCTCGCCGGCGAACGCCGGACGGTCGACGAGGGCCGATCCCAGGCTGGCGACCAGGTCGTCGGCGCTGGTCGACATGCAGCGGGCCGGCCCGACCCCGTCGAGCTCACCCGGAACGTCGATGTGCGGCAACCACTTCAGCCAGGACCAGTCCGGGCTCTCCAGATTCGGGGCCACCAGCGCGATCCCGAGCACGGTCGGGTCGTGCCAGGTCACCGCCTGAGCGACCCAGGCGCGCAGCGCCGCCCGCGCCTCGTCTTCCGGGCCCAGCACGGTGATCCGGGAGACCTTGGTCAGGTCGATTCCGATCGGCACATCGCGCACGGTGCGATGGGTGTCGAGCAGGCTGCGTAATGCACTGTGCGACACCGGCTCCAGGTCGATTTCGTCTGCGGTGTCATTCACCCGCAGGGCGGTGGCGAGCGGCACGTGGTGGCGACCGGCCCGCAGCACCAGGAAGTCGGGGTCGTGCGGGTCACGCTCCCACTGGCGACGCGATCCCGGCACGGTCGCCAGCGCGGACGGCTCCGGGTGGGACCACTGCGCCGCGGCGCGCTGCGCGGTGGCCTGGGTGCGGATGTTGTCCCGGACCACCGACAGGTAGCGCAGGTAGTCGGCGCGTTCCGCGTCGACCTCCTCGGTGCGCATTTTGTTGTCGCCGCCGCGATACATGGCGGTGGCGGCGAGCAACAGCACGAACGGGAAGAACAGGGTCTGCGGGGAGATCATCCGCATTCCGGTGGCGAACAGGGCGACGATCATGCCGACGATCAGGATCACCAGCACATAGGGCATCGCGCGGCGCAGGAACGACGGCGGAATCACGCGGGGCAACTCGGGTGGCGCCTCGATGGCGATGGTGCCCTTGCGGGTCACCGGCGGCGCCAGGCGGCGGCGCGCTTCGAAGATCAGTCGGCTCATCGGGGGGCTCCCTCGGCAGATGCCACACGGCCGGGCTTCTGATCGGGCGGCAACCCGTCGTGAGCCAGCAGCGCGTCGGCGCGCGATAACGTCGGACCATTCGCGAACAGCGACAACACCGACCACGGAACGGGGACCGGCGAACCGTTAAGACCAAGGGCCTCAACCGTTTTACCGTGTCCGGCGGCTGAGCGCTCCGACTCGTTGTCGATGCCGTAACGAACACCGGTGTCAGAGACCCAGAACAACGACCCGGTGCCCGGCGAATCCGGGCCGCCGCCGACGGTCTGGGTGAAGTAGCCGGTGCCCGGCGCCAGCGCGACGCGGGTGGCCACCGAACCATTCGTCGCGGCGCCGCCGCCCACCAGGTCGACGGTGCGGATCGATTCGGCGATCGGCAGCGCGGAGCCCGACATCAGGCGCAGCGAGCTGGTCGCTGCCCCGGCAGGCTTGCTCCAATAGGCGCACGTGACAGGCGATTTGGCCGCATCGACCACGCTGACTTGCTGATCCGGATACCGCGCGGTGTCCAGCATCCGCGACACGGGCAGCTTGGCCACCGCGTCGGCACCCAGCCGCGGCGGTTGGTCCAGCCCATAGGAATTGGTGTTGCGCAGGATCGCGGCGAGCACCGGTGAGATCTGCTGCAGGCCGTCGGGCATCACCGCGTAGTAGCGCGGCGTGCCCGAAGAACTCTGCTCCAGGGCGTAGGAGACCACCACCGCGCCGATCGGAGCGGGCACGCTGAACGGGGCCGGGGCGCCGGCGTTCGGGATGCCGGGTGCCGTCAGCGACGGTGCCTCCGAGATCGCATTGAACAGGCCCAGCGCGATGGGACGGGGGGCGGGCACCTCGGAGTTGTTCTGCCCCAGGCCAAGTGCGTTGGTGATCGCGTGGTCGGTCAGGTTGATCTGCGAACGCTTGCCGTCCCACAACAGCCAGGTGCTGCCGTCCCGGTCGACCAGGATCGCCTGCTGCGACGCGAGCGTCGCCGCGCGCGCACCGCTGCTGTCCGGCTGGCCCGCGATCACCGTGACGCCGGTGCTGTGGGCGGCGTGCCCACCCTGGGCCGGCTCGCTGACGGCGTCGCACACCGTCCAGTTCGCGTCGCGCGAGGGGTTTTGCACCATGCGCTCCGGCGCACCCGGGATGCCGATCAGGTTGCCGCGCGGAAAGCGGTCCAGCTCAGAACTTTTCACCATCGTGGGATCGACCGCGTGGCCGGTGATCAGCCGGGCGGAGGTCAGGTTGAGCACCGGGTGCAGGTCGTCGCCGACACGCACGTACAGCGCGGCCGTCGAGCGGTCGGCCAGCACGGCGTTGGTACCCACCGTGCCGCTGGGCCGGATCAGTGAGAACACGAAGCAACCCGCCAAGCCGGTGACCAGCAGCACCGCGCCCATGGCCACCGCGCGCGACTGCGTGCGCAGGGGGTCGACCAGCATCCTGGTGTCGTGCAAGGCGATACCGGAGGCGATCCGGCGCATCACGAACCGCCAGCCGGTGACCTGGTGGCGGGTGACGAAACCGCGGCGGTACTCGACCTGGTCGGGGTTGTCGTTGACCGGCGTGCGAGAGGTGAACGAACGGCGTTCGTCGGACTCGTTGTTGGAGGTCATGCCGGCACCGACAGGCCAAGGCCGCGCAGCAACGGCTCTACCGACCGTTCGACGTCGTCGTCGGTGATCGTCATCAGCTCCTCGTCACTGAATTCGCCGGTTCCGGCGTGTTCCGAATGGTCGAGCCGGAACTCTCGTTCTTCTTCGGAGCGTTCGACGATGTTCCGGACGAATCGACCGTTACCGGCGATGTCCAAGTTGCGTCGCGAGATTCCGTTGGCGTCCGGCGTCGACTCGGTTGCCAGCTTGGTGAACAACGCCTCCATGTGTTCGAGCGCGGCCGTCTCGAAGATGCTGTCGCGCTGCTCGGCCATCGTGTTCGCGATCTCGACCAGCTCCGACGGTGCGTAGGAAGGGAAGTCGATGTTGCGGGTGAACCGAGAACGCAAGCCCTCGTTGGTATCCAGGAACTTGTCCAGGTCGGCGCGGTATCCGGCGATGATGACCACCAGGCGGTCGCGGTCGTTCTCCATCCGCGCCAGCAGGGTGTCGATGGCCACCAGCCCGAAGTCGTTCTTGGCGCCCGTGGCAACCAGCGCGTAGGCCTCGTCGAGGAACAGCACGCCGTCGAGGGCGCTGTCGATGATCGCGTTGGTCTTGGCCTCGGTCTCGCCGATGTGCTGGCCGATGAGGTCGGCGCGGTGGACCTCGCGAATGTTCTCCCGCTTCAAAAGCCCCAGGCCGCAATAGATCTTGGCGACAACGCGGGCGATGGTGGTCTTACCGGTTCCGGGCGGGCCGGCGAAGACCAGGTGGTGGGCGCGCTGCGCGACCGCCAGGCCGCGTTGTTTGCGGACCAGTTCCATGGCGACCGAACTCTTCAGCCGCGACACCTGGTTCTTGACCTCGTCGAGTCCGATGAATTCGGCGAGCTGGCGCTCGGCCTCGTGCAGCAGCACGGCCTTGCGTTCGTGCGCGGCGGGGTCGACGAAATCCTCGGCGCTGGGCTCGGTTTCGGGGTCCCAGGGGTCGGTGCGCGCTTCGATGCGGGCCGCCGTGGTGGTCACGATGCCGAAGCTGGTGTCGGTCAGGGCCTGTTCGACTTGCTCGTTTTCGGGATGAGCGGCGTACAGATCCTGCAGCACCTCGCTCGCCGAGTCCTCGTCTACGTGCGCGCGCAGCACCAGCGCCTTGGCCAGCGCGCCGTCGACGGCGGCCACGGCGACGGGACCCTCGGGCTCCTCCAGGTACGACAGCGACGGGGCGAACATGCCCAGCCGGGCCAGCGCGGTGCCCAGCGCGATCTTGGCGGCGTGCGAGAAGGCCTCGTCGAGATCGGCGTCGTTGACGATCGGGGTCAGCAGCTTGACGACGTCCGACCAGCGCTCGGCGCGGTAGTTGATGACGACGGACACCCACCGGGCCTCGCGCCAATTCGGGCGGCCGGCGGTCAGGCCGGTGACGATTTCGTCGGCGTCAGCAAATCGTCCCGCCGTTGCCAGCGCGGCCGCGTAGGCGAGGTGAAAGTCGTCGGGCGTCGCGGCGCGAAACTGTAGATACAGCCCGGTGTCGTAGCGGAAGCCCAGCGAGTCGGGCGCCAGGTCGACCTGGCGTTGCAGCGTGCCCGCGGTCGCGACGTTGCGCGATACCGCCTCGAGCACACGCAGGGACACGTCGCCGGCGGCCGCCAGGCCCGTCCAGGCGTCGCACTGGTCGTGGGCGACGCGGGTCAGCGCGGTGAAGCCGGAGCGCGCGGCGGTCAGATCGGCGGGGCGCTGGCGTTGGTAGACGACGATGCCCAGCGCGCGGCAGCACGTGGCGAACCGGCTGACGACGTCCTCGTCAACCCGCGCGTCCACGCGCGAATTAACGGGCTGAGCTGTGAGCATGCCGGTGTCACCGAGTTCCACGGCCGCGACTTTCCATGTATGTAGTCTCCCCTAACCTAACTGCCTGAAGTTAGCATTGCATAAGCTAACTGTCGAGACGTTTGGGCCTGTCCGCTCACCACTGCACTGTCCTTCTTTTACCGCTGTTGAGGATGTTTCCGCGAGAGATTCTCCGCATTTTCGGCATACTCACAGCCGCACGTCGGGCGGTCTCACAGCAAGGCCCCACCTTAATGAAAATCATTTTCATTATCAACTCGCTCGCGCGCCCCGAAAGCATCCGCGGCGGCCGTAGCCGTCGGAACGATCACGCAGCCAGTAGTCGGCCGACGGGCCGGAAAAGTTCCACCGCTAGTCGCTCTGCCAGCTGCCCGGCAACATCGGCATCGACGGTCCGTCGCCGAACTCGTCGCCGGCCAGCGTGGTGAGCCCCGCGGCCGCGGTGGTCGCCACGGGCGCGGTTCCGGCAAAGCCGAGCGACCCCGCGCCCCGATCCGAGGCCACCGACCACCCGGGGTCGGCGACCGGCCCGGCGTCATCGTCGTCGATGTCCATGAACTCATGGCCGCGGTAATGGTCTTTCATCGCCGCGCGACGGCGGCGCCGCGCCCGCTGCCTTTCGGTCGCCGAGGTCGCTGCCGGTGCGGCCGCCGCGGCGGCATCGGGCTCCGGCGCCTTGCGCTGAGCGCCGCTGCTCAACCCGGCGCCGGTTCCGACGCCCGGACCGCCGACGAGGTAGGGGAAGGCGCCGCCCCCCATACCGGTGGGCGGCGGTGCCCCCGCGGGGGCGGTGGTCGGGGTCGAGGCGGGCGAGGGCGCGGACGTCGGTGCGGTCGACGCCGGGGCCGCGGCGCTCACCGTGACGGGACTGCTGGCCACGGCCGGCAGATCCGTGGTGTGGGGCACGGGCGCCGGCGCCACGGCGGGGGCGGCAGGCACCGCCGCGGGCTGGATCGCGGCCAGCACGCTCAGGGCCGCGAAGCCTCCCCCGAATGCGGTCGGCGCGAAGGCCGGAACCGCCAGGAGTTGCGGGAACGCCTGAAAGAACTGGATGGCGTGACCGATTTCGTCGATGATCAGGCCGATGATGTCGTGCAGCAGCTGCAGGAACCCTTTGACGGGGTTGTGTGCGATCTCGGTGAAGTCCCGGGACAAGGTCTGGGTGATCTCGGTGACACGGTTCAGATACCAGCTGCCGTCATAGGGGTTACCCGAGTCGTTGTCGACGATGTCTTGAAAGCCGTCGCTGCTGTCGGAGCTGTCGCTGCTGTTCACGATCTGCGGGGAAGGGTCGGCCTGCGGGGCGGCGGCCACCGCCGCGCTGGAGACCGCCTGATAAGTGGACATGGTGGTAGCCGCCTGAGTCCACATTCGCGCGTAGTCGGCCTCGTTGACCGCGATCGGAATCGTGTTGATGCCGAGGAAGTTCGTCGCCACCAACGCCCCGTGCACAGCATGGTTGCCGGCAAGTTCCGGCAGCGTCGGCATCGCGGCCAGCGCGGTGGTGTAGGCGGTGGCCGCCGCCTCTTGCTGGGCGGCCATGGCCGCACTGTTGGCGCTGGCGCGCGTCAGCCACAACAAATACGGCACGTGCGCGGCAACGTATCGCTCGGCGGTGGGCCCTTCCCACGCCCCGGCCTGCACCGCCGCCAAGGTTTGGCTGAGCTCGTCGGCTACCGCCGCATAGGTCTGGCTCAACGATGTCCACGACGCGGCCGAGGCCAGCAGGCCGCCGGGCCCCGGACCGCTGGACAGCAGCGTCGAATGAACCTCCGGGGGAAATGCCATCCACACGGGCGCGGTCATGCTCCCCCGTCCACAGCGCGTGACGTCGCGGTCGATCGATTGGAAAAAACGCGTGGCGTCATGCCACAGACTCCTCGCCGGGCTGCGTCAGCGACCGCCTGGGCTGTATGGCGGCGCAAGGATGAGCCCGGTAGTAGTCGGATGGCGGCCCGGGAAAGTTCCGGCGCGTGCCGGATTCAGGGGAGACTCATGAAAAACCGGCCGTGATCAGCGATCACGACCGGCCTTCGGGGTCAGGCTCGAACGGCGCTCACCAAGGTGTTCCGCGCGACCATCGGACCGGCTTCGGTATCGGGCCCCGGCACCGGGCGGCTGATTTGGTGGAGGTAATCCGCCAGTGGTGTGCCGACCGCATTCCAGCCGTGCTTGCCGAACCATTCGGTGGCCGGCGCGTGCCGCTCGTTATAGACCAGCTGGAAGAACACCCGCCCGTCACCCTCGGCCGTGGCTGCGCGTTCTTCGGCCAGCGCGGCATCGAAGGCGTCGGGCTGCATCGGGGCGCCGTCCTCGACGGCGACGTGGCTGCCCGGGCCGGCCAGGCTGTCGATACCCGTGAACAGCTGCTCCTGGGCGCTGGCCGGAAGGTAGATCAGCAGACCCTCGGCGATCCAGGCGGACGGCTTCGCGGGATCAAAGCCGTTGTCGCGCAGCGCTTGTGGCCAGTCCTCACGTAAATCGATGGCGATCTCACGGCGTTCGGCACGCGGCTGGGCGCCGACGCGGGACAGCACCTCGCGCTTGAAGTCGAGCACTTGTGGCTGGTCGAGCTCGAAGATCGTCGTGCCGGCCGGCCAATCCAGGCGGTAGGCGCGCGAGTCCAGGCCCGCCGCGAGGATGACCACCTGCCGCACGCCCGCGTCCGCCGCGCGACGGAAGTATTCGTCGAAGTATTTGGTGCGGGCGCCCTGGAAGTTGACGAAATGCTGGCCGAAGTCCGCGGTCTTCAATTGGTGGTCGGGGTCCTTCCCGTCAAGTACGTCCGCCGCCGAGCCGCCCACGGCGCGGCAGAAAATCTCCGCGTACGGGTCCACGGCCAATGGGTCGGGCTTTTGCGCCTCCAAAGCGCGCGCCGTCGCCACGAACAACGCGGTCGAACCCACACTCGTTGTGATGTCCCAGGTATCGCCTTCGCTTCGCACCCAACCCACCCTACGCCGTCCGGTCGATACGCCTTTTCCGGTGTCGCGCAACGGTACTGGCGAGCGCGGTGGTAGCTGGCCGCGTGCTGCGCCGACGCCGGTGTGGTCAGCGAGGACCCGCTCAGCTACCGATCCGTCATACTGAGTTGCCGGCAAGGCACGGTCCGCCCTGCCTGCCCATCACGACCACGATTGCGGGAGGCCGCGCCATCGAGCTGTCGCTAGCCGGGTTGCTTGAACCCCTTTCGGTGCAGACCTTTCTCGACGAGATATGGGCACAAAAGCACTACCACGTCGCGCGATGCCGGGACGGCTACTTCGACGGCCTGCTGCCGGGCTCCTCGGCCCTCGACCACCTTCTGGAGCTTTTTCGCCGGGAGCCACCGGCGGTGCGGCTGATGCGGGGCAAAGACAAGAAGGGCGCCGACAGCTACCGGCTCGGCGACGGCGGCCTCGACGTGGCCGCGATCCGCGGCGACTTTGCCGACGGTTACACGATTGTCGTGGACGCCGTCGAGCGTTACTCGCGTAGCGTTGCGTCGCTGGCCCACGCCATCGAGGTTGAGCTGAACGTCCCGGTCCAGGTCAACGCCTACGCCACTCCCCCGGGCTCGCAGGGTCTGGTTCCCCACTACGACGACCACGACGTTGTGATCCTGCAGATCGAAGGATCCAAGGTCTGGCATCTGTATGCCGGTGTCGACATCCCACCGCACCGACTGCGGCGGGACGACAAGACGGTTCGGATCCGCGGGCTTCCCCCGCCCACGGATCTACGCCTGGAAGCCGGCGACGTGCTGTACCTGCCGCGCGGCCGGGTGCACGCGGCCGAGACGCCGACGTCGGGACCATCGGTGCACCTGACCGTCGGTCTCCATACGCCCAGCGTCCTCATGCTGGCCATCGGAGCGCTGTATTCGGAGAGTTTGCGCAACGACGCCTTGAACGCCCGCCTCCCGTTACGCCATCTCGACGACGCCGATCTGCAGGCATCGATGAGCGCCATGCTGCGCGATGCGCTCCGCAGTGTCGAGGAGCCGAGCGCGGTACAGGGAGGCCTGGACACGCTGGCGGACGTTCTCGTCCGCCGCGGCCACTGTCCGCCGATCGGGCAGATCGCCGACACCGCAGGAATCGGCGCACAGACGATTGTCGAAAAGTATCGACCGCTCTACTCGCGCGTGAAAGCGGGCCCCGACGGTGTTGCGCTGCAGTTCGCGACGCTGTCGATACGTGCCGACTCCGATCACCAAGCCGCGCTGGAATTTATCGCAAAGAGCACCGCGCCATTCCGGATTGCCGACCTCCCGGGACTTGCAGCAGCACAGCAGGTCGAGTTGGCGCGATCGCTTATCGTGAGCGGATACCTGGTTCGTCTGTCACCAACTGATCCCGAAACCGACTCGCCACATGGACCTGGCTGAGCTCGCCCGCTGGACGCCGGTGCGGCTGGACTTTTCCCGGCCTGTCCCGGAGGTTTTCTGGGCCGACCTGACGGAGGTGCGATTCGACGAACCGTTTTTCGACCGGACCGTGACGCGGTGGGCCGCATCCCCGGCCGCACGACCCCTCGTCAAAACCGGACTTGACGCGCTCGTCGCGCTCGACGGCGAGGCGTCACTCGAGCCGGCCGGCATCATCTTTCACCTCTCGCGATGCGGATCAACCTTGGTGTCACGGCTTTTGGGCACACTCCCGGGCGTTGTCGTCCTCAACGAACCGGCGCCGCTCAATCACCTGTTGGGGCTCGGCCCGCAACGGCTCAACGGGCCCGAGCTCGTGGCGGCCGTGCGGGTCCTGGTGCGAGCGCTGGGCCGACAGCGCCACGACGACGAGCGGCAGCTGGTGCTGAAGTGCTCCAGCTGGAACATCCGAAGGCGGGACATCCTTGCGGCCGCATTTGCGGACACACCGTGGATCTGGGTCCAACGCGATCCGGCCCGTGTCCTGGCCTCACTGCTGGCCAGACCGCCGGGGTGGCTTGGCCCGCAGGCACACCGCGCCGCACGGCGTTTCGGCATCGACGAGGCCGCCGTCCCGGCCATGACGCGGGCCGAATATGCCGCGCGGGCCCTCGGCGCGATGCTGGAATCGGCCGCAGCCGATCCGGCCGGGCGCCTCTGCATCGATTACGCCGACCTGCCGAGTGCGGTATGGCTCTGTGTGGCAACGCATTTCGGGTTCCACGCGGACGCTTCCGCCGTCGCCCGGATGGCCGAAGAAGCCCGGTTCGATGCCAAGAGCCCCGAGCCCCGCGTCTTCACCGGCGATATTCCCGAACAACGTCCCTTGACCGACGAGATCCGCGAAGCCGCACGGCGTTTCGCCGAGCCGGGCTACCGTGCGCTGGCCTCTCACGCATAGGACTTTCACCTGCGGCCGTAGCGGCGGTGAAACTTCTGCACCCGGCCGGCGCTGTCGACGATTCGACGGCCGCCGATCCAGAACGGGTGCGAGTCCGAGGTGACCTCGACGACGACCAGTGCATAGGTGCGCATGCCCTGCGGTGTTTGCCACTCGACGGTGCGCGAACTGGTCAGTGTCGATCGAGTCAGGAACATCGCACCGGTGGTGGCGTCCTGAAAGACGACGGGATGGTAGTCGGGATGAGTGCCGGGCTTCATGAGAAATCCCCGTCCTGCTGGGTGTGCCGGGCCGTGTTGTCGGCGGCTTCCGCCCGGTCCGCGCACGGTTCTTCGTGCCAATCGCCGAACGGGTCGTGGTAGTCGATCCAGTCGCCGGGGCGTCGCATCTCCTCGTCGGTGAGCAGCGCGCCGCGCAGGGCGTCGAGGATGTCGGCGGGTTTCGCACCGCACACCAGGATGGTCATCGCCGTGTGCCGATCGCCATGCCGGTCATCCCAGCGCAGTTCGGCGAAAGTCCTTCGCTCCGTGTCGATGCCGTCCAACTCGAGGTCGCCGAGGACTGCCAGCCACTTGCCCGCCGAGCTGACCCGCAGCCCGGCGCCGGCCGATTCCAACCACATCGCCCGGTCGGGCTGACTGGCCAGCCAGAGCCGCCCCCGGGTCCGGATGACGCCGTCGAGCAGCAGATCCAGGCACGCGTGCAGACGCTGCGGATGGAAGGGGCGCCGGGAATTGAACTCCACCAAGCTGATTGGCCCGCGCGACTCCAGCGGCGGCTGACCGGACAGCAGCGGACCGTGCGGGTCGTCGCTGCGGCCGCGGCGCGCGTCGCGATACAGATCGGTCAGTGCGCCCTCGATGCCGTCGGCGCCCACCCGAACGCGAGCGCGCGGGGACAGCCGGCGCAGCACGGCGGCGACGAACGGATTGGGCCGATCGAGCACCACCACGTCGGCGAATTCGGCCTGGCCGATCACCACCTGAGCCTCGGTGCGCCCATCGTCCAAGTCGTCCTCACCGAGCGCCTGGTTCAACCATGCCGATGAATCGACACAGCTCACCACGGCGGCGATCGATACGTCCAGGGCCGCCGGACCGTCGATGTAACCCGGTGCCACCCGCACCCGAACGTGCTTGATCGCCAAACAGATTGGCTCGGGCTCCAACCAGGGTCCCAGGTGCACGACGATCCGGTCGACGTCGTCGCGCCGGTGCAGTTGACGCAACAACACCAGCAGGTCGTTGCGGATGGTGCACGAGACGCAGCCGTGCGCGAGTTCCAGGCCGGTCTCGTTGGACGTCAAGACGCCGTCGGACAGCGCGGTGGTTGTCCGGCGCACCACGTGACCGTCGAAGCGGTGCTCTACCACCAGCGTTCCCCGGGTGCGCAACAACGCACCCACGACCGGGTCGGTGTCCCTCTGGCCGGCGACCATGATGACGGGCGTCCGCATCGTCCTCCTTATTGGCAATCATTTTCATCTAGCCCTCTCATACGGTATCGTTCGTGACGGGCCTTGTCGAAAATCATTTTCAATAAGCTGCAATGGAGGTACATGGTGTCCGCCCACTGCCAGGTGACCGGACGGCGGCCGGGTTTCGGTAACGCGGTATCGCATTCCCACCGCCGAACGTCTCGGCGCTTCAACCCCAACATCCAGCTCAAGACGTACTACCTGCCGTCGGAGGGCCGCCGGATCCGCCTGCGGGTCAGCGCCAAGGGCATCAAGGTGATCGACCGCGACGGCATCGAGGCGGTGGTGGCACGACTTCGCCGCGAGGGGCAGCGAATCTGATGGCACGCAACGAGATTCGCCCCCTGGTCAAACTGCGCTCCACCGCGGGAACCGGATACACCTACATCACCTGCAAGAACCGGCGCAACCACCCCGACCGCCTGGTGCTGCGCAAGTACGACCCCGTCATCCGCCGCCACGTCGAGTTCCGCGAGGACCGCTGAACATGGCCAAGAAGTCCGAGATCGTCAAGAACGACCGCCGCCGCGCGACCGTGGCGCGCTACGCCGAACGCCGCGCCGAACTCAAGGAGATCATCCGCTCACCGGCGAGCACCGCCGCGCAGCGGGCGGCCGCACAGGACGAGTTGGCGCGCCAGCCCCGCGACGCGAGCGCGGTGCGGGTGCGCAACCGCGACGCCGTCGACGGGCGCCCCCGCGGTCACCTCCGCAAGTTCGGGCTGTCGCGGGTGCGCGTTCGCGAATTGGCGCATGCCGGGCAGCTTCCCGGTGTGCGGAAGGCGAGCTGGTGATGGCCGGGAAAGCCGCGCGCACCCGCCGGCCCGCGCTACCGCCGGGCCGCTCACCCAAAAAGAATCTGCTGCACAGCCTGGGGCTGGAAGCGGTGGACTACAAGGACACCGCGACGCTGCGCGTGTTCGTCTCCGAACGCGGCAAGATCCGGTCCCGCCAAGTCACCGGTCTGTCCGTTCAGCAACAACGGCAGGTCGCGACGGCCATTAAGACCGCCCGCGAGATGGCGTTGCTGCCCTACCCCGGACGGCACACGGCGCGATGACGCCTCCGCGCCGCGGCACCGATCGCCCCTTCACGGTGATCGTCTGCGCTGCTTGCGCGGTCGGCCACGAGCTGTCGATGATCGACGAACTGCGTCCCACCATCCGGCGCTGTCCGCACTCCATGCTGGTCTCGGCCTCCTGCATGCTCGGACCGCTCACCTGTGCGTCGCGGCCGACCGGCGGCGTCATGGCCGTGGTGCAGCCCTGCACGAGCGATCGGTTGGCCTGCGGCGCGGCGCATTGGCTAGGCCCCATCGCCGACAGTGCCGCGGCCGCCGAACTGCGCGATTGGCTGGAGCGCGGGCAGTGGGAAAACACACCCGTCCCAGCCCCACTCAGGCAGCATGAGCGGTGGACACGCACCTTGAGCCGACGCAACTGATGGGTCAGTGCGGGTAGGCGTACGGGTTGGGTGGGGCGTCGATGCGGGTGACCGCGGTGGCCTGCAGCGTGGGAATCGCCGGCGAATTCGGTTGCCGCGGTGCGGCTATGACTTGGCCCTGAACCCTGATCCAGGTGTTGTCCGGTAGCCCCGACGCACCCCCGGCCGCCGGCCCGCGCAGGTGGATGCGGGCCAGCTGAGCGTCGGCCGCGCAGCAGATGATGACGACGCGACCGAGGTCGACGCCCTGCGCCTCGTTGAGCACGAAACCGGTGACGCTGATCGACCGGTTCGTCAACGATCCGGTCGTGTCGTGCGCTGCGCGCATCAGCACCTCGGGCAGCGAGACGTCCGGGTCCGGCCCAGGCGGCAGCGGCGGAAATGCCTTGTTCAGAACGTTATTGGATACCGACGTCACCGACGGGGCGGCGGCCGAGGGCCGCAACGCGGGCGGCGCCACGAACATCAGCACCAGAACCGCGACCACAAGCATCCAGACGATGCCGGTCCGATGGGAATGCCCGTGGCCGTGATCGGCCTCCGCCTCACTCGCCCGCGGCCCGCCCCGGCGAATGTCGCCGACGATCGCCACCAGTGCCAAACCGATGAGCGCCACCGCTGACACGACCAGCCACGGCAACAGCCCCGGCTTGACGTAACGCGTGAACACGCCCGACCCGGTGATCATGGCGATGCTGATGCCCACCAACAGCAGCACGGTGTTCTCGGCCTCGCGGCTCATCAACGGGCCCCCAACACGAAAATCCCGATTGCGCAGGCGCTCGCGGTGGCCACCACGAATGTGCAGGGGGCGAAGCGCGCGGCGAACGCCCGGCCGAACATGCCCGCCTGCATCGCGAACAGCTTGACATCGACGGCCGGTCCGACGACGAGAAACACCAGCCGGGGCACCAGCGGCACCATCGTCATGCTGGCCGCCACGAACGCGTCGGCCTCCGAACACAGCGCCAGCACCACCGCCAGGGCGGCCATCAGCGCGACGCCGAGCACGAGGTCGGTCGCCAGATGCGCGAACACCCACTGCGGCACCACCACGTGCAGCAGGGCCGCTGCGGCCGCGCCGAGCACCAAATACGATGCGGCCTGCAGGAAGTCGTGACGCGCGGCCTCGGTGAAGACCACCCATCTCGGCTCGGTCTGCGTTCCCGCGGCGGGCAGCCGACGGGTGATCCATTCCGGGCGACCCCACCGCGACCACGCCCAGCCCATGACGACCGCGGTCAGCAGCGAAGCCCCCATGCGGGCGAAGACCATCCTGGGCGCGCCCGGAAACGCCACCGCCGTGGCGACCAGGACGACCGGGTTGATCGCCGGCGCGGCCAGCATGAACGTCAACGCCGCGGCTCCGGTCGCGCCGCCTTCGCCGAACAGCCTCCGCGCCAACGGAACTGACCCACATTCACACCCCGGCAGTGCGACGCCGCCGACACCGGCCGCCACCACCGCCAAGGCCGGCCGGCGCGGCAACCAGCGCGCCAACCGCTGCGGCGATACGAACGTCGCGATCAGTCCGCTGACCACGACCCCGAGCACCAGGAACGGGATCGCCTGCACGAAGACCCCGCAGAACACGGTGCCCATCGTGGAGAGCGACGCGCTGTTGAAGACGGCATTGCGCAGGGTCGTCGCGGCCAAAGCGCAGGCCAACAGGAGCGCCACCAGCACTTCCATCGACCCCAACCGCAATCTGCGCCCGGACTTCAGCGTCTCCACCGCGTCATTATCTCAGCGCGGACCGGGACGGGGCCCAGGGACGAGCCCACGAGGCCAACGGGGCGCCCGGGGCGCTAGGCGCCCCCGTCGTCACCGTCCAGGCCCCAGGTGCCCGGCATCATCGGCAGCGTGGGTCCACCGCCGAACTCGTCGCCGGCCAGCGTGGTCAGCCCGGCCGCCGCAGTGGCTGTCTCCCGGCGGGCGGTCCCGGCGAACCCCAGCGTGCCGGCGCCCTGATCCGAAGCCAGCGAGGCGTCCCAGTCCGGGTCGACGTCGACATTCATGTCCATGAACTCGTCGCCGCGCCCGCGCTGTGTCGCGCGCCGGCGCCGGCGCGCGCGGGCCGCTTCTCGCGCGCTGGCCGCCGCCGCGGCGGCGGCGCTGTCGGGCTCCGGCGCTTTCCTCTTGGCGCTGGAGCTGGCGCTCGCGCCCATGCCCGAGCCGGTTCCCATGCCCGGGGGGCCGATGACGTAGGGCGGGAAGAACCCGGGTCCGGGGGCGGCAGCAGCCGGCGGCGCCGGTGGGGCACCGGCCACGGTGCTCGTCGTGGCGGTGGGCGCGGGCGCCGGGGCCGAGGCCGGCGCCGCGGCCGGCGCGACGGGGTCCAGGGCCGTGGCGATGGCCGGTAAGGCGGGCGGCGCCGGGGCGGGCAGCGGCAGAGGCGCCGGGACGGGCGCGGGGTGGGGTATGGCGGCCAGGCCGGCCAACCCGGCGAAACCGCCGACGGCGCCGAACGGGGCGGCCGCGAGCAGCAGCGCGGGGGCCAACAGTTCGGGCTGGCTGGTGAAGATCTCGAGGATGTGCGTCGGCCAGTCGAACAGCGCCAGCTGGACCAGGTACTGGAATGCCAGCGCGGGATTGTGCACCAGGTAATAGCCGAACTGCTGGAAATCCTCCAGGAGTTCCAGCGCACGCACCACCCAGAAGATGGGTTGCCCGGCGTTCGTGTAGGCGTCGTAGTCCAACCCGTTGACGGTGCCCTGAGCGGGATCCCAGTTGATCCCGAAGTTCTTCAGGATCCTCGCGATGAAGTCGTCGAGCCAATTGTCGATCGTCGGGTCGTGGTCGGGATCTGATGAATCATCGCTTGAGGCATCGGATTTCATGATGGGCGGCGCGGGATCGGGGTGCGGTGCCGACGTGACGGCGGCGGTGGACACCGCTTGGTAGGTGGACATCGTGGTGGCCGCCTGGGTCCACATCCGCGCATAGTCGGCCTCGTTGACCGCGATGGGAACCGTGTTGACCCCGAAGAAATTCGTCGCCAGAAGAGCACCGTGCACGACGTGGTTGGTGGCCAGTTCCGGCAGCGTGGGCATGGCGGTCAAGGCTGCGGTGTACGCCGCCGCGGCCACCTCGTGCCGGCTGGCGGCCGTGGCGCTGTCCGCGCTCGATTTCGCCAGCCAGGCCAGGTACGGCGCGTGCGCGGCCGCGTAGGACTCGCCGGTGGGCCCCTGCCATGCGCCGGCCTGGACTCCCGCCAGCAGCGTACTCAATTCGTCTGCGGCAGAAGAATATTCGGCACTCAGCTGTGACCAGGTACCGGCCGCGGCCAGCAATGGGCCGGGCCCGGGGCCACTGCTGAGCAGCGCGGAATGTAGTTCGGGCGGCGAGGCCATCCAAATTGGCGCCGTCATAGGCACTCCTCAGGCTGGAAGGGTTACCAGACTGGGGAGCTTAATGAATATGATTATCGTTTTCAAACGGGCGTGGGTTTCCGCCCCGCGCGCTACACCAGCGGACGGCCCTTCTTGATCCTGCGGTCCAGGTCGTGCAGCAAGACGTTGAAGGGGAAACGCCTGATGAACCGCGGTAGATACCGGTTCACCGTGGCCAATACGGCGATCAGCCGGTCGAAGCGGCGCTGCTTGGTCGCATCCCAGGGCAGCCGCATCTCGTCGCGGAACCGCTGCGGCAGGAAGCCCGTGGTGATCAGGAGCGCGAAGTTGTCGGAGAGGCGCTGCAGCGGGCGCGGCAGTGCCAGGCCCCGAATCCGGTTGGCCGCGATGGGAAACAGATACTCGCGCACGGCGTCGTCGATGTGCACCTTGGCCAGCGATTCTTCCCAGTAGCGGTCGAACGCCGCGCGGTCTTCGGGCCACATGTTCGACGGCACCTGCAGGGTGGTGGCCAGCGTCATGCCCTCGCGGTAGTGACGGTCGGCGTCCTCACCGTCGAGTTCACCGATGAACATGCGGTAGATGTCGAGCCCGCCCTTGTACAGGCAGGCCCCCACCCACAGCTGCAGCGCCGGATCGAAAGCGTTGTAGGACACCGGACTTTCCGGGGTCGAATAGACCTGTGCGTGAGCGCGGTTCACCGCGCGGCGGAAGGCGTCCTTCTGGGCATCGCTGCCGTTTGTCGCGACGGCCAGGTAGGTGAAGGTGGTGCGCGCACGCTTGATCGGGTGCAGGTCGACCCGGCCGCTTTCGACGCGGCTTTCCATGACGCCGTATCCGACGCCGGGCTGGGCCAGTTGCATGATCACGTTCGCCGGACCCGCCAGCAATGCGACGCCCATCAAACCTTCGTCGATGCCCAGCGTCCGTCGCCGCCGGCGCCGCTGCGGGCGGGGCGGGTCTGTGGCTCGGCGCTCGACGTGCCCGATGGGCTGGTGCACCGGCTCGTGAATTGCCATTGTCAGGTCCTCCCCGCGTTTGTTCGCTAATGTGCGAACGCTTGTTTCCTGATATTGTCGCGGACAGGCGTTAGTGTCAAGATGGTTGCCATGAGCGAGACGTCCAGCGCGCGGCCGTACCGCGGGGTCGAGGCCGCGCAGCGCCTGGCCACCCGCCGGAACCGGTTGGTCGCCACGGGCCTGGACCTGCTCGGGGCGGAGCAGCAGAACATCTCGGCGGTCACCGTCCGCGGGGTATGCCGCGGCGCCGGCCTGGCCGCCCGATACTTCTACGAGAGCTTCGCCGATAAGGACGAGTTCGTCGCGTGCGTATTCGACTGGGTGGTCGCCGAGCTGGCCGCCACCACCCAGGCGGCGATGGCCTCGGTGCCAGCCGACGAGCAAACCCGCGCGGGCATGGCCAACATCGTGCGGACCGTCACCGAGGATCCCCGCGTGGGGCGCCTGCTGTTCAGCACGCAGCTCGCCGATCCGGTGATCGTGCGCAAACGCGCCGAGTCCAGTGCACTGTTCGCCATGCTGTCCGGTCAGCATGTCGGCAACGCGCTACAGGTACCGGCGAACGAACGCATCAAGGCCACGGCGCATTTCATGGTCGGCGGCGTCGGGCAGACCATCAGCGCCTGGCTGGCCGGTGACGTCCGACTCGAACCGCACCAGCTGGTCGATCAGCTGGCGGCGCTGCTCGACGAGCTCGCCGAACCAAACCTGTACCGCCTCAACGGAACACGGGCGGACGGCTAACGCCCCACCACGAGCTCACACCCGGCTGACCGTGCGCCAGTCCGTCGTGGCGGTCAGCGAGAAGTCGCTCAACGTATTCGAAATATGTTGTCTCAAGCCGGCATCCGAGTTGTCTCCGCCCGGCTCGTAGGCGAGAACCGAGATGAAGACCTGACCGTGCGCCCGTCCGGACAACAACGCCAGCACCCCGTTGGTGCGCTGCATCGTCGCGCTCGTCACACCCGGATACAGCGACTTCATGGCGAAGTAGTCGGCGTCCGTGCCGTCCGGCCGGTTGGCGGCCGGGTCGAGTGCACCGAGGTTGGACGATACGACGGCGGTTGCGCTGCCGGTGGCCACGCTGACCAGCCGCCGGAAGATCCGCTTGGGTATCAACGGAACCAGCGGCAGCAACGCCCACCGTTCGTCGGGCACATCCTGATGCCGAACCAGCGCTCGCTTGATTGCGGCGCGGATCTCGCGCAGGTCCATTGCATGCTCGGGCTCGATCGTGATGTCGACATTCGTGACGGCGTTCGCGCGAGTGTCGTCCGGGGTGCGCTCGTTGACCGGCATCCCCACGTTGACCGACCCGTCGGCGGCGACCCGCCCGACTCGCTGGGCGAGGCGGGCGGCCATGCCCGCCAGCAGCGCATTGCTGCTCCCGCCAAGCGCGTGGGCGCGCGCGTCCCACTCGTCGGCGTCGATGAAGAGCGTCGCGGCGGGAAGCGTGACGCTCCGGTCGGGTCCGGCCGACGGCGCGGGCCGCTTTTCCGACGACGGGGCGACGGCTCCGCCACCCGGGCGGCCGGCCCGCGCCAGGCGCACGGCCGCGGCGACCGCGCGACCGATATCGGTTGTGTCACGGACGGTTTGGCGTGCGTCTTCGCGCAGTGCCCGCCACCGTCGCCGTGATGCGGCGGCGGGCCAGCGCACCGCCGCGTCGCGTCCGGATGCCGCATCCGCCACCGCCTCGCAGAGCCCGACGCCGTCGCTGACGCAATGGGTGATGACCAAGCTGACCGCCGCTCCGCCGTCGGTGAACGGGAGCACCGCGAGGCGCCACCCGGGTCCGCGCTCGGCGTCCGGCCGGGTGCCGGCCTGCTCGTTGCACCAGTCGTCGAATTCCTCACGCGGGCGTGCCGTCGCGACGATCTCGAGGCCGGGGTGATCGCCGGGCGACACCCAGCGGTGCCGGCCGAACGGCAAGGGGGACCGCTCGATCCGGCGGGCCAACCTCCCCCTGCCCAGGTGGTCATGAAACCTCTTCAGGCCTTCGATGTCGACGGGTCTGTCGTACACCCAGACGCATTGCACCAGGCTGGTGGTGCCCGTCGCCCGCTCCCCTAAAAAGAGGGTCTGGTCGGCCAGATCCAGCACGTTGCTCATGTCTAGGCCGCCTCGGTGTCGTCTTCGTCGGCGAAATCCCGCTGCTCGCCCGAATCGCCCTGGGATGCAGTGGCATCCGATGCCGCCGATGCAGTTTTGGCGACATGAGCGCATACTTCGGTCAAGGTCGCGATGTAGCGGTGCACCGACTCGCGGGCTATCTCGTTGTCCGGGTAGGAGATTGTCACCGTCGTCTTTTCGGCGTGCCGGTTGATCCACATGTTGATACCACCGGCGGACAGGTTGTCACCGTAGGTACCGAAATTCGTCTCGGCCCACAATCCGGCGAGGGGAATCTTGCGAAAGTCCAGAAAGGACAGCATCATCGGCAGCTGCGTCGGCAGCTTGATCCCCAGGTCATCCGGCGTGGCCAGCTCCAGGAGCCGCTCGAACGGCACATCGGCAAGACCCTTGGCGGCGTCGAAGGACTTCTGGGCCGCGCGGGCCGCCTCGCCGAACGAGACACCGCCGGTCGGCACGGTGACCGGGATCAGGCTGGCGAACCAGCCGACGGTCATCGTGTCGACGCCCGGCATCCGGGTGTCCCTGGCGGTGAACCCGTGATAGGTGTCGCTGCCGGTCAATTCGTGGTCGGTCAGGGCCGCACACGCCAGGACTCCCCCGATGAACCGGGCGCCGTCCGCGCGGCAGGCGGCGTCGAAGGATTCGGTTTCGGCCGCGTCCAGCAGGTCCGTCGTGACCAGGTCGCCCTTGCTGCTGGTCCAGGTATCCCCCAGCGGCAGTGGGAAATTCGGCCAGTTGCCGTCGGTGCCGCGACCGAATGCGATCCAGTCCCTGATCTCGGGCGACGTCAGATCCAGGGTCGCAGCCTTCTCGCGCTGTCGCGCGGCGTAGTCGCAATAGCTCCTGACCTCGGGGAGCTGGGGCTGATGCTGATGTGCGCCCTGCGACAGTTCCTGATACGTGAGGTGGATGTCGACGAAGATCAGCCCGGCGGACAAGCCGTCGATGTGCAGATGGTCGACACTGGCATAGAACGTGAAATAGTCGGCGTGTTCGACGACACCGAATGTGAAGCAACCCCATTCGAGCGTCTCCGGGGTGGTGGTCAGTGCGTGGGTGCGCACCTGTGCCGCGCTCATCTGCCCGAACGGCAGCGGAACCATGTCGATGTCGGCGGGGTCGTCGATCGTGCGACGCACGATTTGCCCGTCCTCGAATTCGAACCAATTGTGGTAGGTGTCCTGGCGGCGGACGTGTGCGTTGATGGTTGCTGTCATCGCCGGAATGTCACAGACGCCGGGGATGTCCCAGGCCACGACCATCAGGCGGGGTAGCTGCCTACTCATTGCGTTGCCGATGTGGGCGGCCCAAAGATGTTGATTCTGTTGGTAACTCGGAGCAAGCTCAGAGCGGCGTGCGGTGCGGGCCGCGTCGCGCGACGCGGGCGCGGGCGTCCACATCGTGAGCGGGCCGTTCGGTGGTTGCCATTCGGTGATGTTGCCGAGTGCGACCATTTGCTTAAGTCGTCCCTCCCGTAGTGCCGACATTTGTTGCGCAGCAAGGGAACAGCGAATAGGTCATCGGGCGTTGGTCGATGACCTATTCGCGCAGCATCAATTCCTTGGCAGGAACCTTGACGACGTGTCACGGCATGTTGGACTGAGTTGCCGCGTTGCTATGCGCCCCCTGTGTCGCGGGAGTTGACGCTAGTCGAATAGGCCACAAACGTACCCCTCTTGTGATAAGGGTCACAATCCCAGAGGAGCGTCCACAGTGGCCGCTTCGCCGCGAAACAGCGCGTCTACCTGCGCAATTCGGCCCGCACCCGCTCGCTCGCCGGACCGCGACTTAATGACGTCATCGCAAATATGTGCGGGCGTCCAGCGGCCCCGCCCGGGACTCACACCCGGCTGAACGTGCGCCAGCCCGTGGTGGCGGTCAGCGAGAAATCGCGGAGCACGCCGGAGATGGCTTGCCGCAAATCCCCATTCGAGTTTCGCCGACCCAACTGATAGCCGAGCACCGACACGAAGACCTGGCCGTGCACCCGTCCCGACAACAACGCCAGCGCTCCGTTGGTGCGGTGCATCGTCGCGCTGGTCACTCCCGGGTACACCGACTTCATCGCGAAATAGTCGGCGTCGCTGCCGTCCGGCCGATTCACCGCCGGGTCGAGCACACCGAGGTTCGACGACACGACGGTGGTGGCGCCGCCGGTGACCACGCTGATCAGTCGCCGGAAGAGGCGCTTGGGGATCAGCGGAACCAGCGGCAGCAACGCCCACCGCTCGTCGGGCACGTCTTGATGGCGGATCAGCGCGTTCTTGATCGCGGCGCGGATCTCGCGCAGGTCCCCGCCGATCGCCGCGGGCCTGAGCGTGACGTCGACGTTCGTGACCGCGTTGGCGCGAGTGTCGCTCGGGATGCGCTCGTTGAGCGGCATCCCGACGTTGACCGAGCCGTCCGCCGCGACCCGTCCCACCCGCTGGGCGAGCCGCGCCGCCAGTCCCGCGAGCAGCGCGTTGCTGGTCCCGCCGAGGGTGTCGGCGCGGCCGTCCCACTCGTCGGCGTCGACGAAGAACGTCGTCATCGGCAGGGTGATGGGGTGGTCGCCCGCGGTGGGCGGCGCGGGCGGCTTCTCGGCCGACGCCGATTGCACGGCGTCGCGGCCCTGCCGGAGCATTCGGACCGCCGCGCCGATGGCGCGACCGACATCGCCCGTGTCGTGCGCGGTTTGGCGCGCGTCCTCACGCACCGCCCGCCACCGCCGGCGGGCCGCCGCGGCCGGCCAGCGAATCGCGTCGCCCCGCCCGCTCGCCGCATCCGCCAACGCCTCGCACAGCCCGACGCCGTCGGTGAGGCAATGCGTGGTGACCAGGCTGACGGCCGCGCCGCCGTCGGTGAGCGGAAGCACAGCCAGGTGCCAGCCGGGCCCGCGCTCGGCGTCCGGCCGTTTGGTGCCCTGCTCAGCCAGCCACGTGTCGATCTCGTCGCGCCGCCGCGGCGTGTCGACGATCTCGAGAATGCACCGGTCCTTCGGCGCTACCCAGCGATGGCGGCCGAACGGCAAGGGAGACCGTTCGATCCGGCGTGACAGCCGCCCCCTCCCCAGGTGGTGATGGAACTCGCGCAGCCCGCCGACGTCGACGGCGTGGTCGTAGACCCACACGCACTGCAACAAGCTGGTGGCTCCCGTCGCCCGCTCGCCGAGAAAGAGGGTCTGGTCGGCCAGGTCCAGCACGTTGCTCATCGTCAGGCCGCTTCGTTGTCGTCCGCGTCCGGCGTGACCGGGTAGGGCTCCTCCGAATTCACCTGCGGTGCAACCGCAATGGGCTCGTCCGCGGTGGGCTTGGCGACGCGCACGAATGTCTGGGTCAGCGTCGCGATGTAGCGCAGCACCGACTCGCGTGCGATTGCGTTGTCCGGGAAGGACATCGTCACCGTGGTGTTCTCGGCCTGGCGGTTGATCCACATGTTGATCCCGCCGTGGGAAAGGCTGTCGCCGTACGTGCCGAACTTCGTCTCCACCCACAACCCGTTGAGGGGAATCTTGCGGAAGTCGAGGAAGGACAGCATCATCGGCAGCTGCGTGGGCAGCTTGATGCCCAGTTCGTCCGGTGTGGCCAGTTCCAGGACGCGCTCGACCGGGACGTCGGCGAGGCGCTGGGCGTCGTCGAACGACTTCTGCGCGGCCCGGGCCGCCTGGGCGAACGTCTCGCCGGCGGTCGGCACGGTGATCGGGATCAGGCTGGCGAACCACCCCACGGTCATCGTGTCGACACCGGCGGCCCGGGTGTCCTTGGCCGTGAACCCGTGATAAGTGCCCTTGCCGGTCAATTCGTGCTCGGCGAAACCGGCGCACGCCAGGACTCCCCCGATGAACCGGGCACCGGCCGCGACGCACGCGGCATCGAAAGCCTCGGTCTCGGCGGCGTCCATCAGTTCGACGGTCAGCAGATCGCCCCTGGTGCTCGCCCAGATATCACCTAGCGGCAGTGGGAAACTCGGCCAGTCGCCGTCGGTGTCGCGCGCGAATGCGATCCAGTCCTTGATCTCGGGCGACGACAGGTCCAGCGTCGCGGCCCTCTCGCGCTGCCGCGCAACGTAGGCGCGATAGCTCCGCATCTCGGGCAGCGCGGCGGAGCGGTGCCCACTCTGCGCCAGTTCCTGATACATCAGGTGGATGTCGAGGAAGATGAGGGCAGCGGACAGACCGTCGATATGCAGGTGGTCGACACTGGCATAGAACGTGAAATAGTCGGCGTGCTGGATGATTCCGTAAGTAAAGCAGCCCCATTCCAGCGTCTCCGGAGTCGTGGTCAGGACGTGGGTACGCACCTGGTCCGGGCTCATCTCGCCGAGCGCCACCGGGACGAAGTCGATGGCTTCGGGCTTCTCGATTTCGCGGCGTACGAAGATTCCGTTGTCGAATTCGAACCAATAGTGATACGTGTCCTGGCGGCGCACGTGGGCATTGATCGTCGCGGTCATCGCCTCGATGTCGCAGATGCCGGGAATATCCCACGCCACGATCATCAGCCGGGGCAGCTGCCGGTTCAGGTTCTTGCCGTGATAGGAGGCCCAGAGATGTTGATTCTGTTGATAACTCGGAGCTAGATCACTTCGCCGCGCGGCGCGCGCCGCTTCAAGCGCCGTAGGCGCTGCCATCCACATGGTAACCGGGCCGTGAGGCGGTTGCCATTCGTTGATGTTTCCGAGTGCGACCATTCGTCGAGTCCTTGTGCTGTGAGATACCGACATCTGTTGTGCGGTCTGGGAGGTGGTGAAAACGCAATTAGCGCTTAGCTTTTGATGCGTCTTGTGTTGGTCTCGCGCCTGAATTTTGCGACGTATTCTTCGGTATGTTGGGCCGAACTACCGCGTCGCTTACACCCCCTATGTCGCTGCTGTGGACGCTAGCTGACGGAGGTGAAGATTTGGCGGTTTTACGAAGACTCGCATTCTCCCGCGCGAGCGTCTCCGCGGCGGTAGCCTGTTTCGCTTACCGGTCGCATGGGTGGCGCATGCGTACCAAGAGGTAACCAATCACGGACGGGTCTGTTGCCGATTCGCCTGTCCGCGTCCAGAACTCGGGATAGCATTGTCAGGCCCGTCCACAGGGCCGCCGGCATGGCCTGGAATCCGAACGGCCCGAGCCAAACCGGGCACGCGTCACGGGAAAAGCGGCAGATGCCACAGCCGCATGCCAGGGTCCAGCAGCCACAACCGCAGCATGGTCAGCCGCATGATGCGGACCGCGCTGGTGATCATGAAGAGCGCCAGCGGCACCTCGATCAACAGCGCCGTGATCACCGAGAGCCAGATGTCCTTGGGTCCGGCGGTCATCAGGTCGAACCACGCGTCGCAGATCAGCAGGACCCCGGTGGTAAAGGCGGCGAGCACCAGCAACTGACGACGCAGGTACCCGAGCACCGCCGTCGTCAGCATGAACCCGACCAGCAGGACGTCGAAGCCGATCCAGGTGATGGGCCAGTTGTGTGCGACGTAGTTCTCCGGCAGCGTCACCGACAGATACCCCAGCCACGGGACCATGGCCATGGAGCCACCGACCATCAGGCTCAGCCGGATGCGCCGCACCCGCGCCAGGAACTCCGGATCGATGACGTCACCCAGCGGCTGCTCCAGCCGGGTGATCAGCTCCCGCCGTTGCTCGGGCGTGAGCGCCGCGATCTGCGCGTCGGTCAGAATGCCGTCGGTCATGAAAATATCCTCCGGCTCGGCCCGGTCAAATCAGTGGGCGGCGCCCACCGGGGGCCGCCGGTCCGCCGCGGTCCTGGGCACGGCCTGGGCGTCGCTGCTATCGAATTCCTTGACCCAGCAAGCGAATTCAAGGGTGATGCCGTCCGGATCCTGGAAATAGAACGAGCGCACGTAGACGCCGGGATGGACGGTCGCAGACACCTGCATGGGACTTTCGTCGTGGTTGAGCACCGGCCCGACCCGCACCCCCTTGTCCTTGAGGAGCTGGCGGTAGGTGTCGAACTTCTCGGCCGGCACGTGGAAGGCGAGATGGTTCATCGTGCTGACGGCGCTGGTGATGTCGCCGATACCCGGGATGGCGCCCGGCGACGAGATCCCCGGCACCCGGTCGGGGGCGTCGGCGAACCAGAAGAAGGCGACGCAGTCGCCGTTGCCGGCGTCGAAGAAGAAGTGCTGGCCGGCGCCGCCGGGTAGGTCCAGCGATTTGATCAGCGGCATGCCGAGGATGTTGCTGTAGAAGTCCACGGTCTTTGCCATGTCCGAACACACCAGGGCGACATGGTTGATCCCGCCGAGGTCGAATTCCGTGTTGGTGTTGTGCGGCTTGATCATCTGGTGGCTCCCCTCGGTCCCCGGCTTGACGATCCTGGCCAAGATGCAAATCTGAATCTAACATCAGTTTCAGTTTTGGCCCAGGGAGGTGCGCAGGTGTCGACCGCGGCATCCCCTGCTGGCCGGGCCGGCGCGCCCGCCGAACTTCCCACCGCTCGCGGCAGGCGCACGCAGGCCGCCATCGACATGGCCGCCCGGACCGTCATCGCGCGCAAGGGCGTCCTCGCCATGACCATCGCCGACATCGCAGCGGAGGCCGGACGTTCGGCGGCATCCTTCTACAACTACTACGACTCCAAAGAGGCGATGGTGCGCCAGTGGGCGCTGCGCTTCCGTGACGAGGCCAACGAGCGCGCGCTGTCGGTGACCGCACACGGTTTGTCCGATCGAGAGCGGGCCCATGCCGCGGCCGCCGCCCACTGGCACACTTACCGCCACCGGCTCGCCGAGGTAATCAGCGTGTCGCAGCTGGCGATGGTCAACGACGACTTCGCCCAATACTGGGCCGAGATCTGCGAGATACCAATCTCTTTCATCGCCGAATCGGTCCGGCGGGCCCAGGCCGAGGGTCATTGCCGCGACGACGATCCCCGCCTGATCGCCGAGGCCATCGTGGCGATGTTCAACCAGTTCTGCTACATCCAGCTCGGTGGGGCGCGCGCGGCGGAACCCGACGATCAGGCCTGCATCCAGACCCTGGCCAACATCTACTACCGGGCCATCTATGCGTAAGGGGGACCGCTGAATTGACTCGTCGTATCGGTGCCGGAGTGATCCGCGAGTTCATCGGGGTGCCGTCGCCCACCGCGGGGCGCGCGGGCGCGGGCGGGCATCCGTGCCAGGGGCTGTATCACCGGGGGGTGGGCCGCAAACCCACAGTGGCGATGATCGCCACGCACTATCAGATCGACTTCTCCGAGCACTATCTCGCCGACTACATGGCCACGCGCGGCGTCGGCTTCCTGGGCTGGAACACCCGGTTTCGCGGCTTCGAAAGCAGCTTTCTGCTCGACCACGCGCTGGTCGACATCGGCGTCGGGGTGCGCTGGCTGCGCGAGGTCCAGGGCGTGGATACCGTGGTGCTGTTGGGCAATTCGGGTGGCGGCTCGTTGATGGCCGCCTACCAGTCGCAGGCGGTCGAACCGAATGTGACTCCCCTGGACGGCATGCGCCCGGCCGCCGGGCTGACCGAATTGCCACCGGCCGACGGCTACGTGGCCACCGCCGCCCATCCCGGGCGCCCGGAGGTGCTCACCGCCTGGATGGACGCCGCCGTCGTCGACGAGAACGACCCGGTGGCCACCGACGCCGACCTCGACCTGTTCAACGAGCACAACGGGCCGCCCTACTCACCGGAGTTCCTCGCCCGCTACCGCGGCGCGCAGACCGCGCGCAACCACGCGATCACCGATTGGGCCGAAACGGAACTCAAACGCGTTCGCGCGGCGGGGTTTTCGGATCGCCCGTTTTCCGTGATGCGGACCTGGGCCGATCCCCGCATGGTCGACCCCGGCATCGAACCCACCAAGCGGCAACCCAACATGTGCTACGCGGGCGTCCCGGCCAAGGCGAACCGCTCGGCGCGCGGAATCGCGGCGGCCTGCACGCTGCGCAACTGGCTGAGCATGTGGAGCCTGCGGGTGGCCCAGACCCGCGCCGAACCGCACCTGGCCCGGATCAGCTGTCCCGCCCTGGTGATCAACGCCGAGGCCGACACCGGGGTGTTTCCCTCTGACGCCCAACGCATTTTCGACGCACTCGCAGGAACCGACAAGACGCAGGCCTCGGTCGACACCGACCACTACTTCACCACCCCGGGGGCGCGTGGCGAGCAGGCCGACATCATCACCCGATGGATCGGCAAGCGGTGGCGCTGATAATTCGTGCCCATTTCGTCCCGGGTGTCCGCCACGGACAGCCGGCAGCCCGTATCGTCAACCAACCGACTGGTTGTTAGCTTGGAAGGTACTGGGCCGAAACGGCCTCCTGCAGCAACGGAAGGCGACCAATGCCGATCGCGATAAATCCCGAGCATCAAGACCTGGCCGATTCCGTGCGATCACTGGTGGCGCGCGTCGCGCCGTCCGAGACGCTGCATGCGGCCATGGAAACGCCCGTAGACAACCCCCCGCCGTACTGGCAGGCCGCGGCCGACCAAGGACTGCACGGTGTTCATCTCGCCGAATCCGTCGGCGGGCAGGGGTTCGGCATCCTCGAGCTGGCCATCGTGCTGGCCGAATTCGGTTACGGCGCGGTGCCGGGGCCGTTCGTGCCGTCGGCGATCGCCAGTGCCCTGATCTCCGCGCACGACCCGGACGCGAAGGTGCTCTCCGAGCTGGCGTCGGGTGCCGAAATCGCCTCCTACGGCCTGAATTGCTGTGCGCTGACCGCCACCCGGCAGGGCAATTCGCTGGTGATCCGCGGCGAGGTCCGTGCGGTGCCCGCCGCGGCGCAGGCCACGCTGCTGGTGTTGCCGGTCGCGATCGACAGCGGTGAGGCGTGGGCGGTGCTGCGCGCCGACCAGCTCGAGATCGAGCCGGTGAAAAGCCTGGATCCGCTGCGCCCCATCGCCGATGTACGGGCCAATGCCGTCGAGGTCGGCGAGGACGTCGTGCTGACGAACCTGAGCATGGCGACGGCGCACGCGGTGATGACCACGCTGCTGTCCGCCGAAGCCATCGGCGTGGCGCGCTGGGCGACCGACACGGCCTCGCACTACGCCAAGATCCGTGAGCAGTTCGGCCGCCCGATCGGCCAGTTCCAGGCCATCAAGCACAAGTGCGCCGAGATGATCGCCGACACCGAGCGGGCCACCGCGGCCGTGTGGGATGCCGCCCGTGCGATCGACGAGGCCCGCGAAAACGGTTGGGACACAGCCGGTTCACACGTCGACTTCGCGGCCGCTGTCGCGGCGACGCTGGCGCCCGCGGCCGCCCAGCGCTGCGCCCAGGACTGCATTCAGGTGCACGGCGGGATCGGCTTCACCTGGGAGCACGACACGAACGTGTACTACCGCCGGGCGCTGATGCTTGCCGCCTCCTTCGGCCGCAGTTCGGACTACCCGCAGAAGGTCGTCGACACCGCCACCACCACCGGCATGCGCACGGTGGACATCGACCTCGACCCCGACACCGAGAAGCTGCGGGCCGAGATCCGGGCCGAGGTCTCCGCGCTCAAGGAGATGGAGCGTGATCCGCGCAGGGTCGCGATCGCCGAGGGGGGCTGGGTACTGCCGTACCTCCCGAAGCCGTGGGGCCGGGCCGCCAGTCCGGTGGAGCAGATCATCATCGCCCAGGAGTTCTCCTCCGGGCGGGTCAAGCGGCCGCAGGTCGGCATCGCCGCGTGGATCATTCCGTCGATCGTCGCGTTCGGGACCGAGGAGCAAAAGCAACGGTTCCTGCCGCCGACCTTCCGCGGCGAGATGATCTGGTGCCAGCTGTTTTCCGAACCCGGCGCCGGATCGGACCTGGCCGGCCTCTCCACCAAGGCCACCCGAACCGACGGCGGCTGGCGCGTCACCGGCCAGAAGATCTGGACCACCGCAGCGCAGTTCTCGCAGTGGGGTGCACTGCTGGCCAGGACGGATCCCAGCGCCCCGAAACACAATGGCATCACGTACTTCCTGCTGGACATGCGCAGTGAAGGCGTGACGGTCACGCCGCTGCGCGAGCTCACCGGCAACGCGATGTTCAACACCGTCTACATCGATGACGTGTTCGTGCCCGACGACTGCGTGCTCGGTGAGGTCAACCGGGGGTGGGAGGTCAGCCGCAACACGCTGACCGCGGAGCGGGTGTCGATCGGCAGCAGCGACGCGAACTTCCTGGCGACCCTGCCCCAGTTCGTCGATTTCGTTCGCGACGGCCACTTCGACCAGATCGCCCAGCATCGGGCGGGCCAATTGATTGCCGAGGGCCATGCGGCCAAGGTGCTCAACCTGCGTTCGACGCTGTTGACGCTGGCCGGCGGGGACGCTATGCCTTCGGCGGCGATCTCCAAGTTGCTGTCCATGCGGACCGGCCAGGGTTACGCCGAATTCGCGGTCTCGTCGTTCGGCACAGATGCCGCCATCGGCGACCCCGACCAATTACCCGGCAAATGGGGCGAATACCTGTTGGCCAGCCGTGCCACCACCATTTACGGCGGCACCTCCGAGGTGCAGCTGAACATCATCGCCGAACGGCTGTTGGGCCTGCCCCGCGACCCGTAAAGCTTCGCAAAAGGGCCCGAAACAGGGCCATGCCGACCTGACTACGTCAGGCCGGCATGGATCCCCCCAATACGCGGTCGGCCATCCCGAGGGTTGGCGTGTCGGTGATGGCTCCTACCGCGCGGAGATGGTGATCACCACCACCAGTTCCACCAGTGCTGGGGGCCCCAGTAGCCACCGCCACGGCCCCAGTTGCCGTGCCCCCAATTGCCATTTCCCCGACCATCATGGCCACCCCATCCGCGACCGCCGGGGCGATCGGGGATGAAGCCCGGTCCGCTGTGCGGCCCAGCACTGGCGAAGCTCGTGGTGGCTGCGGGCGCAGGAGCGGCCTGAGCCGAGGGGGCGCCGCCGAAAAGCAGCGCGCCGGCCACAGCCCCGGCACCTAGGACACCTGCGGCCGCGCCGCGTAATGATCGCCCGAAGATCATCGAAGTTCCCTTTCCAACCACTTGCCACCGATAGCAAAAACGCTAGTTGGACATTTCAGAGCAAACAAGGGTAATTCGCTATTTGTCTATTGTGAATTGGATAACAACGGCGCTGAACCCGGCCAATAGTGGGTGTGGTTGTTGGCCCGTATTTGCGTAATTCATCTATGTGCAGATACTGACGCTTGGGGGCTGTCTCGTTCTATTGACACAGCTCAACCGCCATCTACTGATCTACTGGCCTACGGATCACGTACCTACTGAAACGCGACTTTCCGCGTTAGCAGATATTCTGACTTTCCGGATTTTTCGGGAAACCCATGCCATCCCCATCTAGAGCCAGCCAAGAGAGAATTTCGGGCATACAGCTACTTGTACCTTTTTGCGACACGATCTGCGGGGTGAGCCGCCGCGGCGCCGCGCAGCTGCGTCCCTATCCGTGGCGCGGCCGACCAAGAGGGCGGGCGGCCCGGCGACGCGACTTACGCTGGCGTCGGTGACAGAATCAGTATTGACACAACGGCACCGAGCGCTGATTTACTGATTGGCACTCACGGAGGAAGAACCGAAGTGAACTTCAACAGCAGCCACAGCGGACCCAGCGCCGGAGCTTTTCGCGCCCCCAACTCGGCCGGGCCTTCCGGAGACGCCGCCCCCACCGAACGGCTCACCAGTCTCGGGCCTGGCGGCCCGCGGATAGCCAACCAGCCGGCGGTCGGCCAGCAGGGACGCACGCAGCGGACACGCCGAACCGTCGACCTGCCGGCGGCGACTCACCGGGCCCTCGACATTTGGCAGCGTGAGGCGGCCGACCGGCTGGGAGTCGCCCGGGTGACCGGGCAAGAGGTCCTCACCGCGCTCATCGACCAACTTCTGGTCGACCCCAAGCTGACGGCACAGATCACCCGCGCCATCAAAGACCGGCGCTGACCCCGCGTATCAGGCAAGGCCCGGAGATCCGGACGGCCTAGTCGACGTCCATTTCGCGCAACTCGCGCTTGAGGATCTTGCCCGTCGGGTTGCGCGGCAGCTCGTCGAGGAAGACCACCTCACGCGGCACCTTGTAGCGGGCCAGGTGGTCGCGCACGTAGTGCTTGACGGTGTCCTCGTCGAGGTCGGCGCCGTCCTTCTTCACCACGAAGGCGCGCAGGCGGTGGCCCCATTCCTTGTCTTCGACGCCGATCGCGGTGGCCTCCACGACGTCCGGATGCCCGGTGATCAGGTCTTCGACCTCGGCCGGGAAGACGTTCTCGCCGCCGGAGACGATCATCTCGTCGTCGCGCCCGCTGATGAACAGCAGGCCGTCCTCGTCGAAGTAGCCCACGTCACCCGAGGACAACAGCCCGTCGATGATCTGCTTCTTACCGCCGCCGGTGTAGCCCTCGAACGGGAAGGCGTTGCCGACGAAGATGCGGCCCACCTCACCCTGCGGCAGCTCCTTGCCGTTGTCGTCGTAGATCTTGACCTTCACGCCCTTGACGACCGGGCCGACCGTCGACGAGTTGTGTTCCAGATGCTTGGGCTCGGCGATGGTGGCGAAGGCGATCTCCGTCGAGCCGTACATGTTGTAGATGACCGGGCCCAGATCCTTCAGGCCGCGTTCCGCCAGGTCGGCTCCCAGCGCCGACCCGGATACGAACACGATTTTCAGGCTGGACAGGTCGGGCTTCTTGTCCATCTTCTCGACCGCGTCGAGGATCCGCGACAACATCACCGGGACGACGACCATCGCGGTCACCTTGTGCTTCTCGATGTCTTCGAGCACCAGCGGCGGCTTGAACTTCCGGCGCAGCACCAGCGTCGACCCCAAGAACATCGCGATCGTGCCGTGCAGGAAACCCAGCGCATGGAACATCGGTGCGGGCAGCGACGTCACTTCGCCGGCCTTGAACGGAACGTGCGACAGGATGCCGCCGATGGGCGCCAGCGTCGGCGGGGTGCTGCGGTTCGCGCCCTTGGGGGTGCCGGTGGTCCCGCTGGTCAGGATGATGATCGACGAGTGCTTGTTCGCCTTGGGCGCGGGCTTCTTGTCGCTGCGCTCGATCAGGTCGGCCAGCGTGTCGTCCTTGCTGCCGGACTTCTCGTCACTGTCGGGATTGGTCCCCAGCGCCCGTAGTTTGCCCAGCTCCGGCGAGGCTTTGCTGACGGCCTTGGTGTACTCGTCGTCGTAGATGATCAGCTTGGCGCCCTCGCGCTCCGACACCTCCTTGATCTGCGGGCCGGAGAACTCGCTGTTGAGCAGGATGATGCGGGCGCCCACCCGCGCGGCACCGAAGTAGGCGATCAGGAACCAGCGGGTGTTGCGGGCCAGGATGGCGATGCCGTCGCCGCCCTTGACGCCCTTCTCGATCAGCCCGTTGGCCACCGCGTGCGCCGCCTCGTTCAGCTCTCGGTAGGAGAATTCGCCCTCCTCGTCGATGCACGCCGCGCGGTCGGGATGGCGCCTGGCGTTGAGAGCCGGCAGCATGCCGAACTCGCCCCACTTGTAGATGTCGGCGGCCATCGCGGCGTAATTTTGCGGCGGCTCGATCCGGAACGCGCCCGACTCGAAGATCTTGCGCACGTAATGCAATTCCGCGGAGCCGCGTTCGAGGTACTGCTGAACTTTTGCGGCGGCCTGACCGGGCAGGCCGAGGAGGTTAGGCATGAAATCCACCTTATGTGACGTCCGTCTCAGTACGGCCAGAAATTCTGGCGAATTAGCATGAACCGCATGACCCGTCCGGTTTTGCTGGAGGTGGCCGGGCGCGAGGTCACCATCACCCATCCGGACAAGGTGGTGTTCCCCCGCGCGAGTGCCCGCGAAACCTCGGCCGGCCCGTACACCAAGCTCGACCTGGTCCGCTATTACCTGTCCGTGGCGGACGGCGCGCTGCGCGGTGTGGCGGGACGCCCGATGATCCTGAAGCGTTTCGTCAAGGGCATCACCGAAGAAGCGGTTTTCCAGAAGCGCGCGCCGGCCAAGCGGCCGGACTGGGTGGACGTCGCCGAACTGCGTTACGCGCGAGGCACTTCCGCTGCCGAGGCGGTGATCCATGACGCCGCCGGCCTGGCCTGGGCGGTCAACCTGGGCTGCGTCGACCTCAACCCACATCCGGTGCTGGCCGACGACCTCGATCACCCCGACGAGTTGCGGGTCGACCTGGATCCGATGCCCGGGGTCTCCTGGCGGCGGATCGTGGACGTCGCGCTGGTGGCGCGCGAGGTGCTCGAGGACTACGGCCTGACCGCGTGGCCGAAGACGTCGGGATCGCGCGGCTTTCACATCTACGCCCGCATCGCCCCGCGCTGGGATTTTCGCCAGGTGCGGCTGGCCGCGCAGACGGTGGCCCGCGAGGTCGAGCGGCGGGCGCCCGAGGCGGCGACGAGCCGCTGGTGGAAGGAGGAGCGCGAGGGGGTGTTCGTCGACTTCAACCAGAACGCGAAGGACCGCACCGTCGCGTCGGCGTACTCGGTGCGGGCGACCCCGGATGCCCGGGTCTCGACGCCGTTGCGGTGGGACGAGGTCGCCGGCTGCGACCCCGAGGCGTTCACCATCGACACCGTGCCCGCCCGGTTCGCCGAGACCGGTGACCCCTGGGCGGGAATGGACGACGCCGTCGGCGAGCTCGATCGGCTGCTGGTGCTGGCCGAGGAGATGGGGCCGCCCGAACGCGCGCCGAAAGGCTCGGGCAAGCGCGGCAGCGGAGCGGCAGGCCGGAGACAATCGAAGATGCCACTGATCGAGATCGCCCGGACCAAGACCAAGGACGAGGCGATGGCCGCGCTGGACGTCTGGCGCGACCGCTATCCCGAGGTGGCTCACCGGCTGGAGCCGGTCGACGTCCTGGTCGACGGGATGCGCGGGCCAAGTTCGATCTGGTACCGGATCCGGATCAACCTGCAGCACGTTCCCGAAGACCAGCGGCCGCCCCAGGAAGAGCTGATCGCCGACTACAGCCCCTGGGAGGGTTACGGCGGAAAGCAGAAGCCGTCAAGCTGACCCCCGGCCGCGCTTAGATCCCCACCCGCGTTATCGCGTTGTGCTTGCGCAGGTAGCAGTACCAGGTGACGGCGAGCAGGCCGAGGAAGAACACGATGTAGAACCGCAGCGCCGGTTCGATGCTGCCGAACTCCGACTTCGACCACGCGTATGCCAGCGGAACCACGAACCCGCCGAAGGCACCCACCGCCGAGATGACGCCGAGTGCCCCGGCCGCCTGGCGGCGCATGGCGACCATGGTGTCGGGATCTCCCCCGGCCAGTTCGCCCTTGATCTTGAAGATCCGCGAAATCATCCGGTAGGTCGAGCCGTTGCCGATGCCGGTCGCGACGAACAGGAACATGAAGCTGGCGAAGAAGGCCGGCAGATTCACCGCCGTCACCGACCACAGCGCCGCCGCCGCCCCGATCGCCAGCATCACGAAGCTGGCGGCCGTGATGCGGGCCCCGCCGATCCGGTCGGCCAGCTTGCCGCCGAGGGGCCGGATGACCGATCCGATGCCGGCACCCAGGAAGGCCCACGCCAGGGCGATGTCGCCGCGCCCGAAGACCGTCTTGAGCAGGGTCGGGAACGCGGCCGAGTAGCCGATGAACGAGCCGAAGGTGCCGATGTACAGCAGCGACATGACCCAGGTGTCGGGGTGCCGCAGCGACTCCAGCACCGGCTTCACGTCGGCCTTGGCCTCGGTGAGGTTGTTCATGAACAGGAACGCGCAGACCGCGGCCACCACGGCCAGCGGCACGTAGAACAGTCCGGCGCGCGACAGCGCCATCCCGCCGCCGGCGATGACGATGGGCGGAATGATCTTCTGCACCACCGCCACGCCGATGTTGCCGCCGGCCGCGTTCAGGCCCAGCGCCCAGCCCTTGTCCTTCTCCGGGTAGAAGAACGAGATGTTGGCCATCGACGAGGCGAAGTTGCCGCCGCCGAAGCCGGCGGTCGCGGCGATCGCCACCAGAACGCCGAAGGGGAGGCCGGGGTGGCTCACCGCCCACGCCAGCAGCAGGCACGGGATCAGCAGCAGCGCCGCCGAGATGGTCGTCCAGTTGCGGCCGCCGAACAGCGGCACCGCGAAGGTATAGGGCAACCTCAGGAAAGCCCCGACGCCGCTGGGGACGGCGACCAGGCAGAGGGCCTGGCTGGCGGTCAGCGCCCACCCGGACGCCGCGGGGTGCCCGTGCGCCCCGGCCGTCATCTGCACGACCACGATGCTCCACAGCATCCACACGCTGAACCCGACATGCTCGGCGAAGATCGAGAAGATCAGGTTCCGGCGAGCGATCGGCTTGCCGGTCGTCTCCCAGAATTCGGGGTCTTCGGGCCGCCAGTCATCGATCCAGTGCCGTCCCGTATGACGCTCGCGCTGTGGCGCTTGCTGCGATACGGGGCCGAGGGTCGTGGTCATCCGGTGGGACTCCTGAGTTGAACGAGCGCGAGCAGTGACCACTCGACGCTAAAGACGCACTGTTACCGGACTGGGTGTGCACAGTTACGCGGGCAATACGCAGAAATCGCAACGGCCCGGTCACGTTTGTCAGAACTCTGCAACGCAACGACGCAGCGAGCCCACGGCGTGGGGTGGATGCGCGACAATCGGCGCCATGCAGGTGACAGAGGCTCCCCTGGGCCTACGGGAGCGCAAAAAGATCAAGACCCGCCGCGCCATCAGGCGCGAGGCGTTTCGCCTCATCGAGGAGAACGGCTACGCCGCGACCACGGTCGAACAGATCGCCGAGGCGGCCGATGTGTCGCCGAGCACCTTCTTCCGCTATTTCCCGTCCAAGGAATCGCTGCTTCTCGCCGACGACCTGGACCCGCTGATCCTGGACGCGTTGAAGGCCCAGCCGCGCAACCTGTCTCCGGCGCAGGCTTTCCGCCGGGCCTATCGGGCCGTCATCGACCAACTGCCCGACGATCAGCTGGAGTTCGAGAGCACCCGGCAGCGCCTGATGTTCTCGATACCCGAGCTCAAGGCGGCGATGTACGACGAGTACTACCGCACGGTGACCGTGGCCGCCGCGGCGATCGCGCACCGGATCGGCCGTGCCGCAGACGATTTCGAAGTCCGGGTGTGCGCCGGGGCGTTGACGGGTGCCATGATGGCCGCCTTCGACAGCGCACCGAAGACCGCCGACACGATCTTTCGCGCCCTGGACTTCATGGACGCCGGCATGCCGCTGGGCTGACCGGGCTCAACAGCGCGGCGATGCGTCTGAGCGGGCGGAACGCGATACTCTCACGCGATGCGACAGGGATGGAATCGACGGGGATTCTTGCAGCTCGCAGGGGCTGTCGGAGTTACCGCGATCGGCGGCGCGACGGCGTTCTCTTCGGGGTGCTCGTCACGCAAATCGGCTCCGGGAGCAACCCCGGGTTCGGTGACGGTCACCCACCTGTTCGGTGAGACCGTCATCAAGGAACCACCCAAGCGCGTCGTCAGCGCCGGCTATACCGAGCAGGACGACCTGCTCGCGGTCGGCGTGGTGCCGATCGCCGTGACCAACTGGTTCGGTGACCAGCCCTCCGCCGTCTGGCCATGGGCCGCACCCAAACTCGGCGGCGCGCAGCCGACGGTGTTGAACCTGGACAACGGCATTCCGGTCGAGCAGATCGCCGGTCTCAAACCGGACCTGATCGTGGCCGTCAACGCCGGCCTGGACGCCGACACGTATCAGAAACTGTCCGCGATCGCCCCGACCATCGCGCAATCGGACGGCGACGCCTTTTTCGAGCCGTGGAAGGAGCAGGCCTCCACCGTCGGCCAGGCGGTCTTCCAAGCCGACCGGATGAAGTCGCTGATCGACGGCGTCGACCAGAAATTCACCGACATCGGCAAGAAGAATCAGCAGTGGACCGGCAAGAAGGCGCTGCTGATGCACGGCGCGTTGTGGCAAGGCACGGTCGTTGCCACCATGGCGGGCTGGCGGACGGACTTCCTGAATCAGATGGGACTGCCCGTCTCCGACGCCATCAAGCCGTTCGGCACCGATCAGCGGGCCGTCATCCCCCGCGATCACATCAAATCGGTGCTGGAGTCGGCCGACGTGGTGATCTGGGCGACGCAGAACCCCGACGATCAGAAGGCGATACTGGCCGACCCCGAGGTGGCCGGGTCGCTGACCACCGCGCAGAACCGCAACATCTTCACCACAAAGGACCAGGCCGGGGCGATCGCGTTCGCGTCGCCGCTGAGCTACCCCGTCCTCGCCGATGAACTGCCGCCACTGATCACCAAGATCCTGGGCTAGCCGCGCGGCGATGCCAGGGCTGTTTGAGCGTTTGCTAAGGCAGCTCTGGCAGAGCTCGAAATTCCGTCGGCGACCCTCGCACATGCCCCGATCCCGGGGTTACCGTCGAGTAATGAGCGTGACGGACCTTAGCGGCGACCTGGCCCACAACCTGCCGACCGAGCTGGTCGGCAACACCGTCGTGGACTACGGCGACCGCGCGCTGATGGTGCAATGCGGAAGCACCGCCGAGGTATTGGCGTGGGCGGACGCGCTGCGCGCCGCGGCGATACCGGGCGTGGTCGACGTCGTCCCGGCGGCCCGCACGGTGCTGGTGAAGCTGGACGGCCCGCGCCACCAAGGCGTCATCCGCCACCGGCTGCGCAGGATGGACGTCGCCGCCACCCCGGACGCCGCCCCCGAGCGCCGCGCCGACGTGGTCATCGACGTCGTCTACGACGGTCCGGATCTGGCCGAGGTCGCAGGACACACCGGACTGACCATCGCGGCGGTGATCGACGCCCACAGTTCCACGCTGTGGCGGGTCGGGTTCAGCGGATTCGCACCCGGTTTCGCGTATCTGGTCGACGGCGACCCGCGGCTGCGGGTGCCTCGCCGCCCGGAGCCGAGGACCTCGGTGCCGGCCGGCTCCGTGGGCCTCGCCGGTGACTTCAGCGCGGTGTACCCGCGTCAGTCCCCCGGTGGCTGGCAACTCATCGGCCGCACCGACGCGGTCCTGTGGGACCTGCAGCGGCCGAACCCCGCGTTGCTGACGCAGGGCATGTGGGTTCAGTTCCGGGCCGTCTAGCCAGTGGCGGGTCGCCACCCTAGCTAAGGAGACAACCGTGGCAATCCTGGAGATCCTCCGCACCGGACCGCTCGCCGTCGTCCAAGACCTCGGCCGCCCGGGACTGGCGCATCTGGGGGTGAGCCGGTCCGGGGCCGCCGACCGGCGCGCGCACCGGCTGGCCAATCGGCTGGTGGCCAACCCCGACGACAGCGCCACCGTGGAGGTGACGTTCGGCGGTTTCGTGGCCCGGGTGTCCGGCGGCGACGTCGACATCGCGGTGACGGGCGCCGACACCGATCCCACCGTCAACGGAATCAAGTTCGGCACCAACAGCATTCATCATGTTCGCGACGGCGAGGTGATCGCGCTGGGCGCCCCCCGCGCCGGCCTGCGCAGCTACCTGGCGATCCGCGGTGGCATCCGCGTGGAGCCGGTGCTGGGCTCGCGCAGCTACGACGTGATGTCGGGCATCGGACCGGCGCCGCTGCGGGCCGGCGACCGGCTACCGATCGGCGAGCACACCGACGCCTACCCCGAACTGGATCAGGCGCCGGTGGCGGCCATCACCGGAGGCGTCGTCGAGCTGTTCGTGGTGCCCGGGCCGCGCGACGATTGGTTCGTCGAGCCGGACCGCCTGGTGCATACGTATTGGATTGCGTCCGATCGCAGCGACCGGGTGGGGATGCGGTTGACCGGCCGGCCCCTACAGCACTGCTACCCGGACAGGCAGCTGCCCAGCGAGGGTGCGACCCGCGGCGCGATCCAGGTGCCGCCCAACGGTTTGCCAGTGATCCTGGGACCCGACCATCCGGTCACCGGCGGCTATCCGGTGATCGGCGTGGTGGTCGATGAGGACGTCGACAAGATCGCCCAGGTGCGGCCCGGCCAGGCGGTGCGACTACACTGGGCGCGGCCCAGGACTTTGGTGGGCGCCCACTCCGGCGCCGCGAGTTGGCCGTTCTCCTAACGTAATTCGTTCGGTATGTGTCGGCGCCGGAGGCAAGCTGTATGCCAGCTCACACGAACCCACGGGTATGTGTGAAATCACTTGATGGCGGCGCTCATTCGGGCTTGATGAACTGCGCGCTCGCGAACTGATTGCCGCTCAGGGATTTACCAGATAACTGGTAATCAACTAACAGGCGATATTGGCCCGTTCCGGTTGACCCGCTGACGTCGTAAATGTGAGCATCGGACCGTGCGACGGGGCACGCCCCTTCATTCGGGGCGCCCAAGCGTCGAAAGCCAGCCTCCGAACAGCTTCCCGATACCGGGCGAGCGCGGTGCCCTCTGGCGTGGCGGCGGCCGGATGCGGCGGTTCGTGGGGCCTGACGAGAGGGAGCTGTATGCACGTCCACCGGTGCGATGTCGTTGGGACACAATGTATTTCCGCGAACAGTCAGCGCGCATGAGCGTGATGCCGAAGACGGGCCGGATGCGCCGCGACCACCGCATCGCGGACTGGAACCCGGAAGACACGGTGGCCTGGGAGGCCGGAAACAAGAAGGTCGCCCGGCGCAACCTGCTGTGCACCATCGCCGGTGACCACGTGGCGTTTTCGATCTGGACCCTGTGGCCCGTCATGGCGCTGTTCATGCCGGGGTCCGTCTACGGCTTCTCCGCCGGCGACAAGCTGCTGCTGGGCGCGGTCGCCACCCTGGTCGGCGGGTGCGCCCGGATCCCCTACACCCTGGGCATCGCCGCCTTCGGCGGCCGCAACTGGACAACGTTCTCGGCCTTCGTGCTGCTGATTCCGACGGCCGGCACGATCGTGTTGCTGGCCAATCCCGGTCTGCCGCTGTGGCCGTTCGTGTTGTGCGCGGCCCTGACCGGGCTGGGCGGCGGCAATTACGCGGCCTCGCTGGCCAACGTCAACGCCTTCTACCCGCAGCGGCTCAAGGGCGGCGCGCTGGCCGTCAACGCCGGCTTCGCCAACCTGGGGGTCGCGGTGATCCAGCTGGTCGGCCTGCTGGTGCTGGCTACCGCCGGGCACGAGGCGCCGTACTGGGTGTGCGCGGTGTACCTGGTGTTCCTGGTCGTCGTGGGCATCGCGGCCGCGTTGTTCATGGACAACGTCAACCACGGCACCCAGCTGAGCACCATGCGCAAGATCCTATTCGAGCGCGACACCCATGTGATCTCGCTGCTCTACATCGCGACCTTCGGCTCGTGGATCGGCTTCTCCTTCGCCTTCGGGCAGGTGATGCAGGTCAACTTCCTGGACAGCGGGGAGAGCCCCAAGCACGCGGCGCTGCACGCCGCGCAGCTGGCCTTCATCGGGCCGCTGCTGGGCTCGCTGGCACGGATCTACGGGGGCCGGCTGGCCGACCGCCTCGGCGGCAGCCGCGTCACCCTGGGCGTGCTGGCCGGTATGACCCTGGGCGCCGGGCTCCTGGTCACCATCAGCACCCTCGATGATCACCACGCAGCGTCGCGCTCGACCAGCATGATCGGCTACGTCGCCGGCTTCATGGTGCTGTTCGTCCTGTCCGGGATGGGCAACGGCTCGGTCTTCAAGCTGATCCCCTCGGTCTACGAGGCGCGCAGTCGCTCGCTGGATTTGAGCGAAGACGAACGCCGTCATTGGGCCCGGGCGATGTCGGGATCGCTGATCGGCATCTGTTCGGCCGTCGGGGCGCTCGGTGGCGTCGGAATCAACCTGGCGCTGCGCCAGTCCTACCTGAGTACCGGCACGGAAACGTCGGCGTACTGGGCTTTTCTGGCCTCCTACGTCGTGGCGGGGATCATGACCTGGATGGTCTACGTCCGCCGTCCCGCATCGGCGCCGGTGCTGTCCGGGTCGGCGCCGGAAACCGAGGCCGCCCGTGTGTGAGCGGACTCGCAATACGGGCAATGCCACAGCAATTGACAGGTAACGCAACCGAAACGTCGCAGGCATACACAGTTCATATGGCCCCCCAACTGGCCCCACCAGACTCCGCGCCGCTCACCGGCTACCGGATCGCCGTCACGTCGGCGAACCGCGCCGAGGAGCTGTGCGCGTTGCTGCGCCGTAACGGCGCGGAGGTTTCCAGCGCGGCGGCCATCAACATCATCGCGCTGCCCGAAGACGATGAACTGCAGAACCACACCGAAGCGGTGATCGCCCAGCCCCCGGATATCTTGGTGGCGCACACCGGCATCGGCTTTCGCGGCTGGGTCGCCGCGGCCGACGGCTGGGGGCTGGCCACCCAACTGCTGGCATCGCTCGCCAAGTCGCGGATCGTGGCCCGCGGACCGAAGGCGACCGGCGCGCTGCGCGCCGCCGGCCTGCACGAGGAGTGGTCCCCCAAATCCGAATCGTCGCGCGAAGTCCTGCGCTACCTCCTCGAATCGGACGTCGCCGGTAAGCGGATCGCCGTCCAGCTGCACGGCGCGGCCGACGGGTGGGACCCGTTTCCGGAGTTCATCAACGGACTGCGGGCCGCGGGCGCGCAGGTGGTCCCCATCCACGTATACCGCTGGAAGCCAACGCCGGCCGGCGGCGAGTTCGACCAACTCGTCGCCTCGGTCGCGCGACGGCAATTCGACGCGGTGACCTTCACCTCCGCACCCGCCGGCGCTGCGCTGCTGGAGCGCAGCCGCGAGCTGGGCATCGAAGCTCAACTGCTGCAGGCACTTCGCAGCGACGTGCACGCCATGTGCGTCGGTCCGGTCACCGCGCAGCCGTTGATCCGAGCCGGAATCCCCACGTCGTCGCCCGAGCGAATGCGGTTGGGGGCGTTGGCCCGCCACATCGCGCAGCAGCTCCCGCCGCTGCGGTCGTGCGCCATCCGCGCCGCCGGCCACGACATCGAGATCCGTGGCACCTGCGTACTGGTCGACGGTTCGGTGAAGTCGCTGTCCGGGTCGGGCATGGCCACCCTGCGCGCGCTGGCCCAGCGCCCTGGCGATGTCGTCGCGCGCAACGATTTGTTACGAGTGCTTCCCGGCAACAGCAACGACCCCCACGCCGTCGATACCGCAGTGTTGCGGCTGCGAACGGCGTTGGGCGACAAGAACATCATCGCGACGGTGGTCAAGCGCGGCTACCGGCTCGCGATCGACCATTCGGAAGATCCCCCATGGCATTGATTCTGGTGGCGCATGGCACCCGCAGGCCGGGTGGCGTGTCGATGATCGAAAACCTTGCGGCACAGGTGAGTACGCTGGTGCACAGCATGGTGGACGTTGCCTACGTGGACGTGGTGGGTCCCACCCCAAGTGAAGTCCTGTTGCGCGCGAAGGCCGCCGACCGCCCCGCCATCGTGGTGCCCGCGTTCCTGGCACGCGGATACCACGTTCGGGCCGATCTGCCCGCCCACGTCGAGATCAGCGGGCACCCGAATGTGATCGTCACCCCGGCGTTGGGCCCGAGCGGTCAAATGGCCCGGATCGTCGGCGATCAGTTGGTGAAATGCGGTTGGCGACCGGGTGATTCGGTGATCCTGGCGGCCGCGGGGACCTCGGACGTCAAGGCGCGCACCGACCTGCACACCACCGCGACGCTGGTGTCGGCGCTGACCGGATCGCGGGTGAGCCTGGCCTTCGCGGCGACCGGTGAGCCGCAGCTGCCCGAGGCGGTGGACCGGGCCCGGACCCGGGCGCACCGCGCCGGCGGACGCGTGGTCGTCGCCTCATATCTACTGGCCGACGGCCTTTTCCAGCAACGGCTGCACGCCTGCGGCGCCGACCTGGTCAGTGAGCCGCTGGGCACCCATCCCGGGTTGGCGCGGCTGGTCGCGAATCGATTCCGGCGGGCCCTGCCGCCGGTCCTCGCGCCCACCGGCCGGCAGTCGTCGCGCCGATCGAGCCCGCACCAGCTGGCCCACGGCCGCACCGTACGGTCCGCGCCCTAGCGCAAAACGCCTGCTGGTGAGGCGCGCCGGTGTGCGGCGTTCCTTGATCTTTGATCGCAGACGGGTGATCCTGACACCATGCCCCGCCGCGAAGAGCCATCGCCTGGGATCCTGGATCCTGTCGCCAAGATGCTGCGGTTGCCCTTCGGCACACCGGAATTCATCGACCGGATCGTCACCGGCGGGGTCAACCAGGTGGGCCGGCGGACTTTGCGCACGCTGATCACGACGTGGGACGCGGCGGGCGGCGGCCCGTTCGCGGCCAGCGCCATCGCGTCGACGGGGATGGCGAAGACCGCCGAAATCGTGCAGGGCATGTTCATCGGCCCGGTCTTCGGCCCGCTGCTGAAAATTCTGGGCGCCGACAAGGTGGCCCAGCGGGCCTCGTTGTGCGCCTCGCAGTTGGTGGGGCTGGGCATCATGCGCTACGGCATCCGCTCCGAGCCGCTGCACTCGATGTCGGTGGACGCGCTCGTCGACGCAATCGGGCCGACGATGCAGCGCTACCTGGTCGGCGACATCACCCGCTGAACCGGGCGTTAGGGCTCAGGCAGCCCGCGGCTGGTAGTCGCGCGCGACCTGAACGTAGCCGTCGTCGGTGATCCGCACCGGGTAGACCGGCACCGAAACGGCCGGATCGTCCAGGCAGGAACCGTCTTCGAGCGAGAACGCCTGCTTCAAGATGGGCGACTGAACCGTGACGCAGCCGTCGCGGTCACCCACGATTCCGCGGGAGAGCACCGCGGCACCGGAGAACGGGTCGACGTTGCCCACCGCGTACACCGAGCCGTCGTCGAGCCGGAACAACGCCGCCTGGGAACCGTCGTCCAGCAGCACGCCGACGCCGCGGCCCGGAATGAGGTGGTCGTAAGCGCACGCGCTGGTCCACACCTGGATGTCGTTGAGAAGTGTCATGATCCCTTCCTCATTCCTCCGGAGTTGTCGCTTCGCGAACCCGCGGCATACCAATGGACACAGGGATTTTGCGGCCGGCATGCTCGGTGAACGTGACCGTCGAGTCGACGGCGTCCGGGGCGTTGACGAACGACACGAACCGCGACAGCTTGTCCGGGTCGTCCAGCACGCCCTTCCATTCGCACTTGTAGTTCTCGACATGCCGCTCCATTGCGGCCTCGAATTCCTCGGCCAGGCCGAGCGAGTCCTCGCACACCACCTCGCGCACGTGGTCGAGCCCGCCGTCCAGCGAGTCGACCCAGGGCGCCGTGCGTTGCAGCCGGTCGGCCGTCCGGATGTAGTACATGACGAACCGGTCGACGTAGCGGACCAGCGTTTCGGTGTCCAGGTCGCTGGCCAGCAGCTGCGCGTGTTTGGGCGTCATACCGCCGTTGCCGCCGACGTAGAGGTTCCAGCCCTTTTCGGTGGCGATGACACCGACGTCCTTCGACCGGGCCTCGGCGCACTCGCGCGCGCAACCCGAGACGCCCATCTTGATCTTGTGCGGTGCCCGCAGTCCGCGGTAGCGCAGTTCCAGATCGATGGCCAGCTGCACCGAATCCTGCTGGCCGTACCGGCACCAGTCGGTGCCCACGCAGCTCTTCACCGTGCGCAGCGCCTTGCCGTACGCGTGGCCGGATTCCATGCCGCCGTCGACCAGGCGCTTCCAGATCTCCGGCAGTTGGTCCACCCGGGCGCCGAACATGTCGATACGCTGGCCGCCGGTGATTTTGGTGTAAAGCCCGAAGTCCTGGGCGATCTGGCCGATCAGGATCAGATGCTCGGGCCTGATGTCACCGCCGGGAACCCGCGGCACCACCGAGTAGCTGCCGTTCTTCTGGATGTTGGCCAGGAAGTGGTCGTTGGAGTCCTGCAGCGAGGCCTGCTCGCCTTCGAGGATGTGGTCCGACCCGGTGGAAGCCAGGATGGAGGCCACGACGGGTTTGCAGATGTCGCAACCCTTTCCGCGGCCGAAACGCTCCAGCAGGCCCGAGAAGGTCCGGATCTCGGTGGCCGAGATGATCTCGAACAGCTCCGCGCGCGACTGGCTGAAGTGCTCGCACAGCGCCTTGGACTGTTCCACGCCCTCGGCTTCCAGCAGCTGCTTGAGCAGCGGGACGCACGACCCGCACGAGGTGCCGGCCGAGGTGCATGCCTTGAGCGCGGGGACATCGGCGCATCCGTCGGCGATCGCACACTTCAGGTCGCCCTTGGTGACGTTGTTGCATGAGCAGATCTGTGCCGAATCCGGCAGCGCCCCAACGCCCAACGCCGCACCGCCGCCGGATTGCACCGGCGCGATCAGCGCCAGCGGGTCCCCGGGCAGCTCGCTACCGACCATGGGCCGCAGCACCCCGTAGGACGAGGCGTCGCCGACCAGCACGCCGCCGAGCAGCGTCTTGGCGTCGTCGGAGAGCACCAGCTTGGCGTAGGTCCGATTGACCGCATCGTTGATGGCGACCTCGAGGCAATTCTCGGTCGTCCCCATCGCGTCGCCGAAGCTGGCCACGTCGACGCCCAGCAGTTTGAGCTTCGTGGACAGGTCCGCCTCGCCGAACTCCGCGACGCCGTCCAGCAGCCGATCGGCCACCACCTCCGCCGAGGTGTAGCCCGGGCCCACCAGGCCGTAGCAGCGCCCGCCGATCGCGGCGACCTCACCGATCGCGTAGATGTCGGGATCGCTTGTCTGGCAAGCCACGTCGGTGAGCACCCCGCCGCGCTCGGCGCGCGTCAGCCCGGCGGCGGTGGCCAGCTCGTCGCGCGGCCGGATGCCGGCCGCGAAGATCACCAGGCCGGCGTCGATGACCTGGCCGTCGCTCAGGGTCACTCGCACCGAGGTGGTGCCGTCCGAGTGGTCGACCGCCTCGATCGATTCGGTGCCCGTGCCGACGTGCACCGAGATGCCGAGCTCGCCGATCATCCTGGCCAGCAGCCCGCCGCCGGCCTCGTCGATCTGCTGGGCCATCAGTCGCGGCATCATCTCGATGACGTGGGTCTGTAATCCGAACTGGCGCAGCGCATTAGCGGCTTCCAAGCCGAGCAGGCCGCCGCCGATCACGACACCCGCAGTGGCGTGCGAGGTTTCGACCGTGCGCTGGGCGTCGGCGCGGATGGCGTCGAGGTCGTCCAGCGTGCGGTACACGTGGCAGGCGGGCAGGTCGTGGCCCGGCACCGGCGGCACGAAGGCGTACGACCCGGTCGCCAGGACCAAGGTGTCGTAGCCGTGCCGCTGGCCGTCGGCGGTGACCACCGTCTTTGCGGCGCGGTCTATTTCGGTAACCCGCTGGTTGAGCACCAGTCGGACCAGTTCGTCACCCTCGTATTCGTTGCCGGGCAATGCCAGTAGCTTGCGATCCCAGCTGTCGGTATAGGAGGTCAGTCCCACGCGGTCATAGGCCGCGTCGGTCTCCTCGGCGAAAACCGTGATGCGCCACAATCCCTCGGTGTCACGGGCGCGGAGCGCCTCGACGAACCGGTGCCCCACCATGCCATGTCCGACTACGATGATGTGACGAGGCGCACAACTGGCGCGCGAAATCCCGTCTGCAGACATGGCTTTGAGAGTAACGGCCAGAAATTACGTTCTTTTCGCGCAATGTGACGGTCCTATGACGAGGATCTCACAACTCACAGGAAGGTCTGTGAGTGATCGTTCGCTGGCGGCGAACGACGAGGTGGAACTTTAGCGGGGTCGACTCATGTTTGTACTAGTAGCCGGTCGCGCAGGCGCCGGTCACAGGAATCTCACAATGAAGCTCAAGGAATTAGAAGGGAAGCGCCATGAGTAACCTCGCATTGTGGTCGCGACCGGCCTGGGACACCGACCGGTGGTTGCGCGACTTTTTCGGCCCCGCCGCCGCGGCGGACTGGAACACCCCAGCGACCAGCGGTTTCAAGCCCGCCGCCGAGATCGTCAAGGACGGCGACGACGCGATAGTACGTGTCGAGCTCCCGGGCGTTGACGTCGACCAGGACGTCAACGTGGAGGTCGACCGCGGACGCTTGGTCATCCACGGCGAGCACCGCGATCAGCGCTCGGAGGAGAAGGAAGGCCGCACGCTGCGGGAGATCCGGTACGGATCGTTCCGCCGGTCGTTTCAACTGCCCGCCCACGTCACCGGCGACGCCATCACGGCGACCTACGACGCCGGCGTGCTGACGGTGCGGGTCGCCGGTGCCTACGCCGGGAACCAGGCGCAGCGCATCGAGATCACCAAATAGTCTCCGACGGAGTTCGGAGAAAAGTAGCCGAATCCGGCGGAGCCGCAACGACTCCGCCGGATTCAGCGCGTCAGCCCCAGCGGGCCAGCAGCTCCGTGGCCCGGGTCGCCAGCGCGGCCTGCAGGAATGGCCCGAAGCTGATGCGCGCCACGCCCAGCGGGCCGAAGGAAGACGGGTCGTCCTGGTCGGGCAGGGCGATGGCGTTGACGGGCAGCTCCAACTCGGCGGTCAAGCGCCGCAACGTGTCGGGGTCGTGGCGACCTACCGGATACAGCACATCGGCGCCGGCGGCCGCCGCCTGATTCAGGCGCGCCACCGCGCGCTCGACGCGATCGGACGCCTCGCCGTCCTGGCGCAGGAACAGATCGGTCCGGGCATTGATGACGACATGCACCCCGGCCGCGTCGGCGGCCGACCGCAGCGCCCCGACCAACTCCGCATGTTCGTCGGCGGACCGCAGCCGCTTGCCCTCCGAGTGCACGGTGTCCTCGATGTTCAGCCCGACGGCCCCGACGCTCAGCAGGCCTTCGATCAGCCGGCCCGCCGGCTGCCCGTAGCCGGATTCGATGTCCACCGACACCGGGACGTCGACCGCGGCGGTGATCTGTGCGACCCGGGTGAGGACATCGTCGAACGACATGCCCTCGTTGTCGGGTTTGCCGATCGAGTCGGCCATCGGGTGACTGCCCACGGTGAGGGCGGCGAATCCGGCGCCGGAGGCCAGCCGTGCCGACCAGGCATCCCACACGGTCGGCAGGATGACCGGGTTGCCCGGCCGGTGCAGTTCCAGCAGCGTGGCGGCGCGCTCGGCGGGTGTGGTGGGTCCCGTCATAGGTGTTTGCTCCCTCGGCATCCGGACTCAACGGCCTGACGTCTGGCGTGTGCCGTGGATAGTATCGAGGGCGTACTGTGATCCGAAACACTGCCGAGGAGATCCGTTGACGAGCACGACTGGCACGACCGAATTCGCCGAACTGCACGACCTCATCGGCGGGCTGCGGCGGTGCGTGAGCTCCCTGCGGGCCCGATACGGTGACAGCCCGGCCATGCGGCGCATCGTCATCGACGCCGACCGCATCATGTCCGACGTCGACCTGCTCGACACCGACGTGTCCGAATTGGACCTGGCAGGCGCCACCGTGCAGCAGTCCGGCGACAAGATCGTCATTCCAGACACCCAGTACGACAGCGAATTCTGGCGCGACGTCGACGACGAGGGTGTCGGCGGTCACAGCAGGTCCTGAACAACCCAAGCCCCCCAGAAAAGGGGGGCTTGTATCTGTGTACCCTTCGACCTACAGCCCGTTCGAAGAGGAACACACTAAATGAGCGCACCTACGGCGAACCGTCCTGCGTCCGGTGTCTTTTCACCCACGCGCGCCCGTATTCAGCAACGCACCCTGCGCACCGACCGGTGGTGGATGTCGCCGCTGCGAATCGATCTCGGCTTCGCCGCATTCATTATTTATGCGACAGCGCGGGCGTTCCAACAGAATTACTTCTTCGTCCCCAAATACCACTACCTGACGCCGTTCTACTCCCCCTGCGTGAGCAAGGGTTGCGGTGAGGCCGGCGACATCTGGCCGCAGTTCCTGCCGGACGTGTGGTGGCTGCCGTACGCGGCCCTGTCGCTGCCGTTCCTGCTGCTGTTCCGGTTGACCTGCTACTACTACCGCGGCGCCTACTACCGCACGGTGTGGCAGTCGCCCAGCGCCTGCGCGGTGGCCGAGCCCCGCGTGCACTACAGCGGCGAGACGAAGTTCCCGCTGATCATCCAGAACACGCACCGCTACTTCTTCTACATCGCCGGCATCATCTCGGTGATCAACACCTACGACGCCATCGTCGCATTCCACTCCGACAGCGGACCCGGTGGATTCGGCTTCGGGCTGGGCAATCTGATCCTGCTCGGCAACGTCATCATGCTGTGGGTCTACACGCTGTCCTGCCACTCCTGCCGGCACGTGACCGGCGGCCGGCTCAAGCACTTCTCCAAGCACCCTGTGCGGTACTGGATCTGGACGCAGGTCAGCGTCATCAACACCAGGCACAAGCTGTACGCGTGGATCACGCTGGGCACCCTGATGCTCACCGACTTCTACGTCGCGCTGGTTGCCAGCGGCACCATTCCTGACCTGAGATTTGTTGGCTGACAAGCCATCTCGACATAAATCAGAATTTAGCTAGCGAGGGTTTCATGGTTGAAATCGAGCGGCACACGTACGACGTGGTCGTGATCGGTGCCGGCGGCGCCGGACTGCGTGCGGTTATCGAAGCGCGCGAACGGGGTCTGCGGGTCGCGGTGGTGTGCAAGTCCCTGTTCGGTAAGGCCCACACGGTAATGGCCGAGGGTGGCTGCGCGGCGTCCATGGGCAACACCAACCCGAAGGACAACTGGAAGACCCACTTCGGCGACACGATGCGCGGTGGGAAATTCCTCAACAACTGGCGCATGGCCGAACTGCACGCCAAGGAAGCACCGGACCGCGTCTGGGAGCTGGAAACCTATGGCGCGCTGTTCGATCGCCTCAAGGACGGCAAGATCAGCCAGCGCAACTTCGGCGGGCACACCTACCCGCGGCTGGCCCACGTCGGTGACCGCACCGGCCTGGAGCTGATCCGCACCATGCAGCAGAAGATCGTCTCGCTGCAGCAAGAGGACTACGCCGAGCTCGGCGACTACGAGGCCCGCATCCGGGTGTTCGCCGAAACCACCATCACCGAGCTGATCAAGGACGGCGACGCGATCGCCGGGGCGTTCGGCTACATCCGCGAAAGCGGGAACTTCATCTTGTTCGAGGCGCCCGCGGTGGTGCTGGCCACCGGCGGGATCGGCAAGTCGTTCAAGGTCACCTCGAACTCCTGGGAGTACACCGGCGACGGCCACGCCCTGGCCCTGCGGGCGGGCGCGTCGCTGATCAACATGGAGTTCGTCCAGTTCCACCCGACGGGCATGGTGTGGCCGCCGAGTGTGAAGGGGATCCTGGTCACCGAGGGTGTCCGCGGTGACGGCGGGGTGCTGAAGAACTCCGACGACAAGCGGTTCATGTTCGACTACATACCGTCGGTGTTCAAAGGGCAGTACGCCGAGTCCGAGCAAGAAGCCGACCAGTGGCTCAAGGACAACGACTCGGCCCGCCGCACTCCGGACCTGCTGCCGCGCGACGAGGTCGCGCGCGCGATCAACTCGGAGGTCAAGGCCGGCCGGGGCAGCCCACACGGTGGCGTCTTCCTGGACATCGCGTCGCGGCTGACGCCGGCGGAGATCAACCGTCGCCTGCCGTCGATGTACCACCAGTTCAAGGAGCTGGCCGGGGTCGACATCACCAAGGAGCCGATGGAGGTCGGGCCGACCTGCCACTACGTGATGGGCGGCGTCGAGGTGGACGCCGACACCGGAGCGGCCACCGTTCCCGGGCTCTTCGCCGCCGGCGAATGCTCCGGCGGTATGCACGGCTCGAACCGGCTCGGCGGCAACTCGCTGTCGGACCTGCTGGTCTTCGGCCGGCGGGCCGGGCTGGGCGCGGCCGACTACGTGCGGGCCCTGAGCAGCCGCCCGACGATCGCCGACGGCGCCGTCGACTCGGCGGCGAAGCGGGCGCTGTCCCCCTTCGAGGCGCCGGCCAGCGGCACACCGGAGAACCCGTACACCCTGCAGCTGGAACTGCAGCAGTCGATGAACGACCTGGTCGGCATCATCCGCAACGCCGACGAAGTCGCGGAGGCCCTGGCGCGGCTGGACAAGCTGCGTGAGCGGTTCAAGAACCTCCACGTCGAGGGGCAGCGCCGGTACAACCCGGGCTGGAACCTGGCCATCGACCTGCGCAACATGCTGCTGGTCAGCGAGTGCGTCGCGAAGGCCGCGCTGCAGCGCACCGAGAGCCGCGGCGGACACACCCGCGACGACCACCCGGCGATGGACTCGTCGTGGCGCAAGGTGCTGCTGGTCTGCGAGGCGGCCGGCGGCGGCGACGAGGTGATCCCCGACATCACCATCACGAAGAAGGATCAGACTCCGATGCGGCCCGATCTGCTGGAGCTGTTTGAAATCGGTGAGCTGGAGAAGTACTACACCGACGAAGAACTCGCCGGGCACCCAGGACGGAGTGGCAAATGACCTACAACGCGACGCTGCGGGTGTGGCGGGGCGACGACGCCGACGGCGCTCTGCAGGACTTCACGGTCGAGGTCAACGAGGGCGAGGTCGTGCTCGACATCATCCATCGCCTGCAGCAGACCCAGACGCCGGACCTGGCCGTCCGGTGGAACTGCAAGGCGGGCAAGTGCGGCTCCTGCTCGGCGGAGATCAACGGCAAGCCGCGGCTGCTCTGCATGACCCGGATGTCCACCTTCGCCGAGGACGAGGTCGTCACCGTCACGCCGCTGCGGACGTTCCCGGTGATCCGTGACCTGGTCACCGACGTCTCGTTCAACTACGAAAAGGCCCGCGAGATCCCGTCTTTCGCGCCGCCCAAGGATCTGCAACCGGGCGAGTACCGGATGGCGCAGGAGGACGTGCAGCGTTCCCAGGAATTCCGCAAGTGCATCGAGTGCTTCCTGTGCCAGAACGTGTGCCACGTGGTCCGCGACCACGAGGAGAACAAGAAGGCGTTCGCCGGCCCCCGCTTCCTGATGCGGATCGCCGAGCTGGAGATGCACCCGCTGGACACCCGCGACCGGCGCAACGACGCTCAGGACGAGCACGGCCTGGGCTACTGCAACATCACCAAGTGCTGCACCGAGGTCTGCCCGGAGAACATCAAGATCACCGACAACGCGCTGATCCCGATGAAAGAGCGGGTCGCCGACCGCAAGTACGACCCGGTGGTGTGGCTCGGTAACAAGCTGTTCCGTCGCTGAACTCCGCGCCGCGGTAATCCGGGCCGATCCCGTCATGGCACGTTAGGCCGTCGCGGTACCCGGGTAACCACACTGCATCCTGTCGGGCCGCCCCGTGCGGCCAGCTACTCACGACCGGAAAGGCAGTTCATGGAACACATGCGAGAAACCGCCAGTATCAACAACATTCGCACCGCTATTCGGCAGCTTTCGGTGCGCGCTCAGCTCGCAAACAAAGAAGGCCGGTACAGCGATGCCGCCGAACTCGAGAGCCGCATCCAGGGCTTTCGGGACGAGCTGAGCCACCGGCCCTAGCCGGTCGACCGCCGAGGCGATTACGCTCCGAGCCGGCGAAAAACGCTTCGATGGAACACGATGGGCGCCACCTCGGCGTCCACCGTGACCTCGCTGACCCGAAGCACCACGATGGTGTGATCGCCGGCCGGGATGAGCTGCTCGATCGCGCTCTCCAGCCAGAGGCCGGTGCCCTTGATGAACACCGCACCCGTCGACCGGGAAACCGTCTCCAACCCCGCGAACCTGTCGCCGGTCTTGGCGGCCAGCGTGCGCGCGGCCTCGTCGTGCTCCTCGCCGAGCACGCTGATGCCCAGCATCGGCAGATCCTTGAGCTTGGGCCACGTCGTCGAGGTGTTCTGCACGCAGAACGACACCAGCGGCGGGTCCAGCGAGACGGGGACAAAGGTACTGGCCGCCAGACCTTCCCGGGTTCCGTCCACCTCGGCGGCGATCGCCACAACTCCGGACGGGAAATGACCGAAGGCCTCACGAAGTGACGACGCTGTCAGCTTGTTATTCGAGTTCACCGGACTTATTCGCCCCTAGAGCCGGAGACGGGATTTATCGGAAACGACCCTACCCGGCGTCGGTCACCACGGCGCGGCCACCCTTACCCATTTTCTAAGCGTTCTGCCGAATAACCGTGCGCCGCGGCCACATCCGGATGGGCCCGCAGCCTGCTCTTCCAGGCGTTGCGACCGTAGACCGCGAAGATCGGATCCGAGGGATCGTCCACGCGCTGCGCGCGTGCCTCGAGCTCGTCGGGCAGCGACAGCACCGGGATCCGCGCGTCCAGGCGCGGGTTGAAGAAGAACGGCACCGAGATGCGCTCGCCCGCGGGCCCCGGCAGGTTGACCCGGTGCTCGGTGGCCCGTAGGTACCCGCGGGTGGCCACCTCCAGCAATTCGCCGATGTTGACGATGAAGGCCCCCTCGCGCGGCGGGACGTCGATCCAGCCGTCCTCGGAGTTTCTGGCCGGCCGCACCTGCAGGCCCGTGCTGCCCGGCTCGGCCAGCAACAGGGTGAGCACCCCGGCGTCGCGGTGCGCGCCCACGCCCTGCTCGCTGGCGGCGCTGCCCGGGTAGCGGATGATCTTGATCAGCGTGGCCGGCGCCTCGGCGAAGGCCGCGTCGAACACGTCGGAGGGGCTGCCCAGCGCGGCCGCCCAGTGCCGCAGCAGGGTGCGGGCCACCGCGGACAGCGCGGCGTCCCACTCCGCGACGATCCCGGGCAGGTCCGGCAGCGCGGCCGGCCACTGGTTGGGGCCCTGCAGCCACCGATAGTCGGACTTGTCCAGCCCACCGATCGGCGGGCGTTGCGGCCCGACGTCGATCTGCTCGCGCCAATCCACCTCCCCTCGGGTCAGCTCGCCGCCGAGCCGGGTGTAACCGCGGAAATGCGGGCTGCGCACCATCGCGACGGCGTCCTTGTCGGGTTGCGACAGCGCGAAGAGCCGGCGCGCGGCGTCCAGGACCCGCGCCACCAGGTCCGGCGGCACGCCGTGCCCGGTCAGATAGAAGAAGCCCACCTCGTGGCCGGCCTCGCGCAAACCGTCGCGCAGGCGGGCGGAGTCGGCCCGCAGGTCCACCGTGGGCAGCTCGGAGGGCAGCGCAGTGACGCCACGCACACCGGTCATGTGCGCGGCATCATCGCAGGTAAATCGGATTCCGACGGCATGACCTGCAGCTTCCCAACCGGTTGGTTAATTAGGCAATGAAATCTAGCTCACATTGGCTTGCATACCGCTGACGCTAGCGATATTTTAGCGGTGTTACTGGTGGGTAACTTAGACCTAGTACCCAACCACAAGTGGCATTCTCAACGAGGAGGACCGTAGTGAGCCACTACAAGAGCAACGTCCGCGACCAGGCGTTCAACCTGTTCGAAGTTCTGGGCGTTGACAAGGCATTGGGCCAAGGCGAGTACAGCGATCTGGACGCCGACACGGCCCGCGAAATGTTGAACGAGATCAGCCGGCTGGCCGAAGGGCCGGTCGCGGAGTCGTTCGTCGAGGGCGACCGCAACCCGCCGGTCTTCGACCCGAAGACGCACTCGGTGACGCTGCCGGAGTCTTTCAAGAAGTCCGTCCAGGCCGTCATCGAGGCGGGTTGGGACAAGGTCGGTCTTGACGAGGCTCTGGGTGGAGTGCCCGCGCCCAAGGCGCTGCTGTGGGCCCTGCACGAACATCTTCTGGGTGCCAATCCGGCCGTGTGGATGTACGCCGGTGGGGCGGGCTTCGCCCAGATCCTTCACCACCTCGGCACCGAAGAGCAGAAGAAGTGGGCCGAGCTGGCCGCCGAGCGCGGCTGGGGTTCGACCATGGTGCTCACCGAGCCGGACGCCGGCTCCGACGTGGGCGCCGGGCGCACCAAGGCGGTCCAGCAGGAGGACGGTTCCTGGCACATCGACGGTGTGAAGCGGTTCATCACCTCCGCCGACTCCGGCGACCTGTTCGAGAACATCTTCCACCTGGTGCTGGCGCGCCCCGAGGGTGCCGGACCGGGCACCAAGGGCCTGTCGCTGTTCTTCGTGCCCAAGTTCCTGTTCGACTTCGAGACCGGTGAGCTGGGCGAGCGCAACGGCGTCTACGTCACCAACGTCGAGCACAAGATGGGCCTGAAGGTATCGGCGACGTGCGAGCTGAGCTTCGGCCAGCACGACGTCCCCGCCAAGGGCTGGCTGGTCGGCGAGGTGCACAACGGCATCGCGCAGATGTTCGAGGTCATCGAGCAGGCCCGGATGATGGTCGGCACCAAGGCCATCGCCACCCTGTCGACGGGTTACCTCAACGCGCTGGAGTACGCGAAATCTCGCGTGCAGGGCGCCGACATGACCCAGATGACCGACAAGACCGCACCGCGGGTGACCATCACGCACCACCCGGACGTGCGCCGCTCGCTGATGACCCAGAAGGCCTACGCCGAGGGTCTGCGCGCGCTGTACCTGTTCACGGCGACCTACCAGGACTCGGCCGTCGCCGAGGCACTGCACGGTGTGGACGCCGAGCTGGCGGTCAAGGTCAACGACCTGATGCTGCCGGTCGTCAAAGGTGTGGGTTCCGAGCAGGCGTACGCCAAGCTCACCGAGAGCCTGCAGACCTTCGGTGGGTCCGGCTTCCTGCAGGACTACCCGATCGAGCAGTACATCCGCGACGCCAAGATCGACTCGCTCTACGAGGGCACCACCGCCATCCAGGCGCAGGACTTCTTCTTCCGCAAGATCGTCCGCGACAAGGGTGTGGCGCTGGCCCACGTGTCCGAGCAGATCCAGAAGTTCGTCGACAGCGAGACCGGCAACGGCCGCCTGAAGACCGAGCGGGAGCTGCTGTCCAAGGCGCTGACCGACGTGCAGGCGATGGCGGCCACGCTGACCGGCTACCTGATGGCGGCGCAGGAGGACGTGACCAGCCTGTACAAGGTGGGGCTCGGTTCGGTGCGCTTCCTGATGAGCGTCGGTGACCTGGTCATCGGCTGGCTGTTGCAGCGTCAGGCGGCGGTCGCCGTGGCGGCGCTCGACGCCGGCGCCAGCGGCGAGGAGCGGTCCTTCTACGAGGGCAAGATCGCGGTGGCATCGTTCTTCGCGAAGAACTTCCTGCCGCTGCTGACCAGCACTCGTGAGGTCATCGACACGCTGGACAACGACATCATGGAGCTCGACGAGGCCGCCTTCTAGGCCGACGCGAACGACACGCGCAGATCCCCCGCTTCGTCCGCGAAGCGGGGGATCTGTCGCTTGGCCAGGCCGCAGAAAAGCGCTGGTAGGCAGCAAAAAGGCCGCCGCTGGATCCCCTCACTCCAGCGGCGGCCCTTTTCGTACGCCGATCCGTCGAGACGGACCAACGCTCGCATTCGGGGGATGCCCCGTATTGCCGTCGGGGTCGGGGGGTCAGACCACAACACGGGGCCATCCGGTGGGTCGGATACCCGCACCCCCATCTGACTAACCAGATGTGACTCAACTCATCGAGCCACCAGGGGCGACGCGCGGACGACCCGTCAGGCTTCCAGGATCGCGGCGACGCCCTGGCCGCCGGCCGCGCAGATCGAGACCAGGGCACGCACGGTGCCGTCGCCCTTCTGCTCGGCCTTGCGCTGGGCGAGCTGCTTGGCCGCCTGGGCCAGAATCCGCCCGCCGGTGGCCGCGAACGGGTGGCCCGCGGCCAGCGAGGACCCGTTGACGTTGAGCTTCGACCGGTCGATCGAGCCCAGCGCGGCGTCCAGGCCGAGCCGCTCCTTGCAGTACTCCTCGGACTCCCACGCCTGCAGGTGACACAGCACCACCGACGCGAAGGCCTCGTGGATCTCGTAGAAGTCGAAGTCCTGCAGGCTCAGGCCGTTGCGGGCGAGCAGCCGCGGCACCGCGTAGGTCGGGGCCATCAGCAGGCCGTCGCGCCCGTTCACGTAGTCGACCGCCGCGGTCTCCGAATCCACCAGGTAGGCCAGCGGCGTCAACGAATGAGCGGCCGCCCACTCGTCGGTGGCCAGCAGCGCCACCGACGCGCCATCGGTCAGCGGAGTCGAGTTACCGGCGGTCATCGTCGCGTCGCCGGCCTTCACGCCGAACACCGGACGCAGCTTGGCCAGCTTCTCCGCCGACGAGTCCGCGCGCAGGTTGTCGTCGCGGTACAGCCCCAAGAACGGGGTGACCAGGTCGTCGAAGAAGCCGCGGTCGTAGGCGGCGGCCATGTTGCGGTGGCTGGCCGCGGCCAGCTCGTCCTGGGCCACCCGGGCGATGCCCATCTTCTTGGCGGTGAGCGCCTGGTGCTCCCCCATCGACAGCCCGGTGCGGGGTTCGCTGTTGACCGGGATCTCGACACCCAGGGTCGCGGGCAGCGTGCCGACCAGCTTCAGCCGCTGCACGTTGGACTTGGCCCGGCGCAGCTTGAGCAGCGTGCGGCGCAGGTTGTCGCCCAGACCGATCGGGGCGTCCGAGGTGGTGTCCACGCCGCCGGCGGCGGCCACCTCGTAGCGTCCGGCCGCGATGCCCTCGGCGGCGGCGACGGCCGCCTGCAGCCCGGTCCCGCAGGCCTGCTGCAGGTCGAACGCGGGCGTGTAGGAGGACAGCTGCGAGCCGAGCACGCACTCGCGCGTCAGGTTGAAGTCGCGGCTGTGCTTGAGCACGGCGCCGCCGACCACCACGCCCAGCCGTTCGCCGGCCAGCCCGAAGCGATCCACCAGCCCGCCCAGTGCGGCGGTGAACATGTCCTGGTTGGACGCCTCCGCGTAGGCGCCGTCCGACCGGGCGAACGGGATGCGGTTGCCGCCCAGGACGGCCACGCGCCGACGCTCGGAACTGCGCTGTTTGCTTGCCTCAGAGCTTGCAGGGGCCACTATTCTTCTCCGTGTTTCTGCGGTCTATCGGTTGGGGAATCGCCCGTCTGGGGCCATACTACCCACTGTTCTTACTCTGCAGTAAGTTCGTCCCCGATACGGTTGTGCTGTAGGCATACCCCGACTTCGCAAGAACATGAAAGGTAGCTCCGGTGGCTCCCAAGGCTTCGTCCGATCTGTTCTCTCAGATCGTCAATTCCGGTCCTGGATCGTTTCTCGCCAAGCAGCTCGGCGTCCCCCAACCCGAGACGCTGCGCCGCTACCGGGCCGGTGAACCGCCGCTGGCCGGGGCGCTGCTGATCGGCGGGGAGGGCAGGGTCGTCGAGCCGCTGCGCGCGGCGCTGGACGCCGACTACGACCTGGTGGGCAACAACCTGGGCGGTCGGTGGGCCGACAAGTTCGGTGGCCTGGTGTTCGATGCCACCGGCATCACCACGCCCGAGGGGCTCAGGGGTCTGTACGAGTTCTTCACCCCCCTGCTGCGCAACCTGGGTCATTCCGCGCGCGTGGCCGTGGTCGGCACCACGCCTGACGCCGCCGCCAGCCCGCACGAGCGGATCGCGCAGCGCGCACTCGAGGGCTTCACCCGCTCGCTGGGCAAGGAGCTGCGCAACGGCACCACGGTGGCCCTGGTCTACCTGTCGCCGGACGCCAAACCCGCCGCGACGGGCCTCGAATCGACGATGCGGTTCATCCTGTCGGCCAAGTCCGCCTACGTCGACGGCCAGGTCTTCTACGTCGGGGACGCGGACTCCACGCCACCGGCCGACTGGGAGCGCCCACTGGACGGCAAGGTCGCCATCGTCACGGGCGCGGCCCGCGGAATCGGTGCGACGATCGCCGAGGTGTTCGCCCGCGACGGCGCGCGCGTGGTGGCGATCGACGTGGAATCGGCGGCCGAGACGCTGGCCGAGACGGCCAGCCGGGTCGGCGGCACCGCGCTGTGGCTCGACGTCACCGCCTCCGACGCGGTCGACAAGATCACCGAGCACCTACGCGAACACCACGGCGGCCGCGCCGACGTGCTGGTCAACAACGCCGGCATCACCCGCGACAAGCTGTTGGCCAACATGGACGACGCCCGCTGGGACGCCGTCCTGGCCGTCAATCTGCTTGCCCCGCTGCGTCTTACCGAAGGGCTGGTGTCCAACGGTGCCCTCGGCGAGGGTGGCCGGGTGATCGGCCTTTCGTCGATGGCCGGCATCGCCGGCAACCGCGGCCAGACCAATTACGCGACGACGAAGGCCGGAATGATCGGCCTCACCCAGTCGCTGGCCCCGGAGCTCTACGGCAAGGGCATCACGATCAACGCGGTCGCACCGGGATTCATCGAAACCCAGATGACGGCGGCCATCCCGCTGGCCACCCGCGAGGTCGGACGCCGGATGAACTCGTTGCTGCAGGGCGGCCAGCCGGTGGACGTCGCGGAAACCATCGCCTACTTCGCCAGCCCGGCTTCGAATGCGGTGACGGGCAACGTCATTCGCGTCTGCGGCCAGGCCATGCTGGGCGCATAGGAGAACGTCATGAATCAGCCAAGCGGCCTGAAGAACATGCTGCGCGCGGCCGCCGGGGCGCTGCCCGTGGTGTCGCGCGGAAGCGAGCTGCCCACCCGCACGGTGACCATCGAGGAACTGCCGATCGACCGCGCGAACGTGGCCGAGTACGCGGGGGTGACCGGTCTGCGCTACGGCAATCACGTGCCGTTGACCTACCCGTTCGCGCTGACCTTTCCGGCGATGATGTCGCTGGTGACCGGTTTCGACTTCCCTTTCGCCGCAATGGGATCGGTGCACACCGAGAACCAGATCACGCAGTACCGCCCGATCGCGGTCACCGACACCGTCGGCGTGCGGGTGCACGCCGAGAACCTGCGCGAGCACCGCAAGGGCCTGCTGGTCGATCTGGTGACCGACGTCAGCGTCGGCAACGACACCGCCTGGCACCAGGTGACGACCTTCCTGCACCAACAGCGGACCAGCCTGTCGGACGAACCCAAACCGCCCCCGCAGAAGCAGCCCAAGCTGCCCCCGCCGTCCACCGTGTTGCGCATCAGCCCGGGGCTGATCCGGCGCTATGCCGACGTCGGGGGCGATCACAACCCGATCCACACCAACTCGGTCGCGGCGAAGCTTTTCGGATTCCCCACGGTGATCGCGCACGGAATGTTCACCGCGGCAGCCGTATTGGCCAATGTCGAGGCGCAGATTCCCGATGCGGTCCGGTATTCGGTGCGGTTCGGCAAGCCGGTGGTGCTGCCCGCGACGACGGGGCTCTACATCGACGAGCATGACGGCGGCTGGGATATTTCGCTGCGCAACATCGCCAAGGGCTACCCGCACCTGACCGGCACGGTGCGGGCGCTCTAGTGCCGACGGTGGCGACCCGCTTCGCCCGGCTCCGGCCTGTAGTGGCGACCCGCTACGCCCGGCTACGCCGCGCTCGCGATCGCCACGGCCGCGCTAGCGATCGCCACTAGCCCGCGTGCGTCGAAGTGCGGCCCTGGGCAAGCAGTTTCAGGCCGTGGGCGCTGGTCGCGGTCAGCAGGAAAAGCAGGAACAGCCACAGCGGTGGCCGGGCGAGTTCCCAGACGAAGATGGCCGCCCAGATCGGTGAACCCTGCGTCACCGCGAGCACGCCGGCCGCGCCGGCCAGCGACACCGCCGGCACGTGCAGGTGGGTGCCGGTCGCCCAGTTGATCGTCAAGACCAGCACCGCCCCGGCCGCGGCGCCGGTGGCCAGCGAGGGCGTGAGCAACCCGCCGCCCCCGCCGGCCCGCAGAAACAGTGCGGTCAGAAGGGGTTTCAGCGCCAGGATCGCCAGCGCCGACAGCAGGGTCATGCCGCTGGCCAGGCTGACCGTGAGGATGCTGCGGCCGTTGCCGGGCAGCTCGGGCCACCAGTGCGAACAGATCCCCATCACCAGGCCCGCCCCGGCGAGCGCGGGGATCAGCAGCGGAGTCCGCATCTGGCGGGCCGGGCGTGCCGCGGCCATCAACCGGTTGAAGGCCAGCCCCACCGCGAGAGCCACCGGCGCCAGCAACAATCCGTGCGCGGTCAGCAGATACGTCGACTCCTCGACCGGCCACTGCAGGTTGGGCTGATCGCGGGTGATGGCCGAACCGACGGCGACCGCCAGGCCCGAGGACAGAAACGCAGCGCCCACCGCTCGCGGCTGCCAGGTGGTGAGCAGGATCCGGATCGAGAACAGCGCGCCGGCCAGCGGCACCGCATACACCGCGCCCAGCCCGGCGCCCGCCGCGCACGCCAGCAGGACCTCACGGTCGCGCGGTGAGAGCCGCTTGAGCCATCCGATGCCCAAATCGCTTAGCGCCGCCGCGAATTGACGCGGGGCCCCTTCTCGTCCCAGCGACGCCCCCGATCCGACGAGCAGCACCTGCAGCAACGCGTCGATGCTCCAGGAAAGCCGCGGCACGGGTTCGCGGGCGGCGATGGTCTGCGCCAGTGGCGGCACCTCCGCCCGGCGGCGCAACAGCCACCACCCCAGGCCCGCCACGGCGGCGCCGATCATCGGGCCCAGCACGCGGCGCATCTGGCTGCTGGCGGCGACTCCGGCCAGCTGCGCGCCGAAGCTGTAGTTGTAGGTGGCGTGCTGGACGAGGCGCAGCACGTATGTCGTCGCCAATCCGGCAACTCCGGCGAGCAACCCGACGATGATTACCGCGCAGAAGAAGTCGAGGTTGCCGCGGTCCGAGCGGGGAACGCTCATGCGGGCCACCTGAACGAATGTAGGCCTAGTCGGCGGCGGCATCCGAGGCGCCCGCGTCGGGGTGGGCCGCGGCCGCCTCCCGCTCGGCCGGTGAGCCCTTCAGGCCGTACCAGAACAGGTCGATCATCAGCTGGGCCGCCTCGTCGACGTCGACGTCGCCGGTGCTGAGCCGGTTGGCGACCGCCTCGCCGGCGCCCACCAGGGCCACGGCCATCATCTCGTGTTCCCGCTCGGAGCGCGGGTTGCGGCTGCCCGCCCGCATCAGCCCGGCTACCAGGTCGATGATCTGCTCGCGTCCCTCGCGGACCATGTGGGCGAACGCCTGCGAGCTGGTGGCCTGGGTGTACATCACGATCCACGACGCCCGGTTGGCGTCGATGTAGCGCATGAACGACGCAATGGTGTTGCGCAGCATGTCATTGGGGCTCTGCCGGAAATCCACGTCGGCGCGCACCACGTCGATGAACCGGCCCATCTCCCGGTTCAGGCAGGCGCCGAACAGGTCCTCCTTGGAGCCGTAGTACAGGTACAGCATCGGCTTGGAGATCTGTGCCTCGGCGGCGATCGCGTCCATCGAGGTCTCGTGGTAGCCGTTGACGGAGAACATCTGCACGGCGGCGTCGAGCATCTGCTGCTCGCGAACGGCACGCGGCAACCGCTTGGTACCACCCGCCATCGTTTGCCTCTCTAGCCCGTCTATCTGACTCAAGAGTAGGCAATGCGGTGCCGGTGTCACACCCACGACTGCCTATGGCGGCGGCCCGCTAGTGGCCGCAGCTGGGGCTGGGGCCCTTCATCGTCGCCACCCGCACCAGCGAATCGTCGACCTGCTTGGCCGGCAGGTCGCCGGACGCCACCGCCTGTTGCAGCCGGTCCAAGACCGCAGGCACTTCGTCGGTGGTGACCCACAGCGCGACGTCGACGCCGGCCCGCAGGCTGCGCAGCACGGCCTCCGACACCCCGTACCGGTCGGAGATGGCGGCCATGCTGGACAGGTCGTCGCTGAACACCGGACCGGTGAACGGCGGGCCCTTGTAGCCGACCCCGTTGCGCAGCAGCTGCACCGCCTCGGGGCTCAGGCTGGCCGGGGCGTCGCCGGTGAGACCGGGAACCTGCAAGTGGCCCACCATGACCCCGACCGGCGGCGAGGTCACCAGGGTCCGGTAGGGCACCAGGTCGTTGTTCTGCAGATCGTCCAGCGGCGGCGTGACGACGCCCCCGGTGTGCGAATCGCCCGAGCCGTGCCCGTGGCCGGGGAAGTGCTTGAGCACCGGCAGCAACCCGGCATCGCGCAGGCCCTGCGCGTAGGCACCGGCGTAATCGGTGACCTTGGCCGGATCCGCGCTGAACGAACGGTTGCCGATCACGGCGTCGTCGGGCTCGTCGCTGACGTCGACGACGGGCGCGAAGTCGACGGTGATGCCCAGGTCACGCATCTTCTTGCCGCGATCGGCGGCCAGATCGTGCACCTGCTGGACGGTTTGCGTCTGCGCCAGCTCGCGGGGCGACGGGGAGGTCCCGATCAACGACTTCAGCCGCGAGACACGGCCGCCCTCTTCGTCGACGCTGACCGCCAGCGGCAGCGGGCCCGCCTTGCTCGCGATGTCGGCCAGCGGCCCCTTGAAGATCGACAGGTCCGTCCAGCTGCCGATGAAGATGCCGCCCACGTGGTAGCCGTTGACGACGGCCCGGGCGTCGTCGGCGTTCTTCACGCCCACCATCAGCAGTTGCGCGAGCTTGTCGCGGATGCCCAACGTCGCCGGAACCGCCGACGGGTCCGCACACACCGGCGGCGCCGGAGCGGCCACCGGCTTGCTCGACGTCTTCGTCGACGTGGGGGGCGGGTGCGCGGCGTGGTGGCCGCAACCGGCCACCAGCGCCGACGCGGCTGCAAGCACGGCCAAGGTGCGCGAAAATGCCATCGGGCCATGCTTTCACGGCGGGCGTTTCGTCCCGGGCTCCAGGGGGCATCAACGGTACGTTGCTGATCAGGGGGCTGGGGCTGCTCGAGGCACCCATTGACTGGCAGGGAGGAGCCAGCGATTAACGGTTTCACGTCGGCCGCCGCGGTCAGCGTCGCGGTGGGGTTGTCCGTCGGGGTGGCGACGACCGTCGGGATCACGCTCGCCGTGGCCGATTACAGCCTGGTTCAGGTGCCGAGCCTGCAGCGCCCGGCGCTTCCCGCCGGTCCCTATCAGGTGGAATACGGCGACCGCTGCTTTCACGGGCACTGTCTGCACTGGTGACCAGCGCTCCCGGTTGCCGGGCGGCCTTCTGCTAGGTTGGCGCTAGGTCGAAAGTCCCGACCGCAAGCCGACACTCAGGAGCCTTCGATGAACCGGATCGTTGCGCCCGCCGCAGCGAGCGTTGTGGTTGGTCTGCTGCTCGGCGCGGCCGCGATCTTCGGGATCACGCTGATGGTCCAGCAAGACACGAAGCCGCCACTCCCCGGGGGCGATCCGCAGTCGTCAGTGCTCAACCGGGTCGAGTACGGCAACCGTAGCTAGCCCGCCTCGAACAGGGACCGGAGCGGCGGTCTCATGCTCGACGGCTGGGCCGGTATCGCGCCGGTGGTTGTGGTTGGTCGGCGCGGTCGCCCTGGCCCTGACGTTCGCCCAGTCCCCCGGACGGATCGCCCCCGACACCAAGCTTGACCTGACCGCTAACCCGCTGCGCTTTCTGGCCCGGGCGACCAATCTGTGGAACAGCGAGCTGCCGTTCGGGCAGGCGCAGAACCAGGCCTACGGATACCTGTTTCCGCACGGCACCTTCTTTCTCGTCGGCCACGCGCTGGGCGTGCCCGGCTGGATCACCCAGCGGCTGTGGTGGGCGCTGCTGCTCACCGTCGGCTTCTGGGGCCTGCTGCGGGTCGCCGAGGCGCTGGGGATCGGCAGCCCGGCGTCGCGAGTGATCGCCGCGGCCGCGTTCGCGCTGTCACCGCGGGTGCTGACCACGCTCGGATCGATCTCGTCGGAGACCTTGCCAATGATGTTGGCGCCGTGGGTGTTGCTGCCCACGATCCTCGCCCTGCGGGCTGACGGCGGCCGATCCGTGCGAGCGCTGGCCGGGCAGGCCGGCCTGGCCATCGCGCTGATGGGTGCGGTGAACGCCATCGCGACCGCGGCCGGCTGCCTGCCGGCGGTGATCTGGTGGGCGTGCCACCGGCCGAACCGGTTGTGGTGGCGCTACACCGGGTGGTGGCTGGTGGCGCTGGTGCTGGCCACGCTGTGGTGGGTGGTGGCGCTGGTGATGCTGCGCGCGATCAGCCCCCCCTTCCTGGATTTCATCGAATCCTCCGGCGTGACGACGCAATGGTCGTCACTGGTCGAGATGTTGCGCGGCACCGACAGCTGGACCCCGTACGTGGCGCCGACCGCCACCGCGGGCGCTCCGCTGGTGACCGGGTCGGCGGCCGTGCTGGGTACCTGCCTGGTCGCGGCGGCCGGACTCGCGGGGCTGGCCGGCCGGGCCATGCCGGCGCGCGGGCGGCTGGTGACGATGCTGTTGGTCGGGGTGGTGCTGATGGCCGCCGGATACAGCGGCGGGCTGGGGTCGCCGGTGGCGCACGCGGTGCAGGCCTTCCTGGACGCCGGCGGCGCCCCGTTGCGCAACGTGCACAAGCTCGGATCGGTGATCCGGATCCCCGTGGTGCTGGGTCTCGCGCAGCTGCTGGGCCGAATACCGCTGCCGGGCAGCGCGCCGATGTCGGTGTGGCTGCGCGCGTTTGCGCACCCCGAGCGTGACAAACGGCTCGCCACCGCGATCGTGGTGGTGACGGCGCTGATGGTCAGCACGTCACTGGCGTGGACCGGTCGGCTCGCGCCGCCGGGAACCTTCACCGCGATCCCGCAGTACTGGCACGAGGCCGCCGACTGGCTCACCGAGCACAACACCGGCACACCGACACCCGGGCGGGTGCTCGTGGTCCCGGGGGCGCCGTTCGCCACCCAGGTGTGGGGCACCAGCCACGACGAGCCGCTACAGGTGCTGGGCGCCAGCCCCTGGGGGGTGCGCGATTCCATCCCGCTGACCCCGCCGCAGACCATCCGGGCACTCGACTCAGTGCAGCGCCTGTTCGCCGCCGGCCGCCCCTCGGCCGGCTTGGCTGATACCCTTGCCCGCCAAGGCATTTCCTATCTGGCGCTACGCAACGACCTGGACCCCGACACGTCGCGGTCGGCGCGCCCGATCCTGGTGCACCGGGCCATCGACGGGTCACCCGGACTGCGCAAGGTCGCACAGTTCGGCGCGCCGGTGGGTCCCGGCACGCTCGCGGGTTTCGTCGCGGACAGCGGACTGCGCCCGCGATATCCGGCGGTCGAGATTTACCGGGTCGGCGACGACAGTGACCCCGCCACACCGTATTTCGTCGACACTGACCGGCTGGCCCGGGTCGACGGCGGGCCCGAGGCGTTGCTGCGCCTTGACGAGCGACGACGCCTGCTGGGCCAGCCGCCGCTGGGCCCGGCGCTGCTGACCGCCGACGCGCGCGGCGCCGGGCTGCCGGTGGACGCCGGGGTGACCATCACCGACACCCCGGTGGCCCGTGAGACGGATTACGGCCGGGTGGACCACCATTCGTCGGCGATCCGGGCCCCCGGCGATGCGCGGCACACCTACAACCGGGTGCCCGACTACCCCGTCCCCGGCGCCGACCCGGTGAGCGGCGCCTGGACCGGCGGCCGGATCACGGTATCGAGCTCATCGTCGGATTCCACCGCGATGCCCGACGTGGCACCGGCGACCTCGCCGGCCGCGGCGATCGACGGTGACTCCGCGACCGCGTGGGTGTCCAACTCGCTGCAGGCCGCCGTCGGTCAATGGATGCGGATCGATTTCGACCATCCGGTGACCAACGCGGCGATCACGTTGACGCCCAGCGCCACCGCCGTCGGCGCCCAGGTGCGCCGCATTCTGATCGAAACCGCCACCGGCAGCACCACTTTGCGTTTCGACGAGCCGGGCAAGCCGCTTGCCGCGGCGCTCCCCTACGGCGAGACCCCGTGGGTGCGGATCATCGCCGCGGGCACCGACGACGGATCCGCCGGGGTGCAGTTCGGCATCACCGACCTGTCGATCACCCAGTACGACGCCTCAGGATTCGCCCACCAGGTCGACCTGCGGCACACCGTGCGGGTGCCAGGGCCGCCGCCGGGTTCGCCGATCGCGGGGTGGGACCTGGGCTCCGAGTTGATGGGCAGGCCGGGTTGCGCCGCGGCACCCGACGGTGTGCGCTGCGCGCCGTCGATGGCCCTGGCCCCGGAGGAGCCGGTCAATTTCAGCCGGACGCTGACCGTGCCGGCGCCGATGTCGGTGACTCCGACGGTGTGGGTCCGCCCGCGCCAGGGGCCCAAGCTGGCCGACCTGATCGCCGAGCCGAATACCACTGTCGCCCATGGTGATTCGGACACGGTCGATGTCCTGGGCTCGGCGTACGCGGCCGCCGACGGCGACCCGGCCACGGCGTGGACGGCACCGCAACGGGTGGTGCAACACAAGACCCCGCCAACCCTGACGCTCACGCTGCCCCGCCCCACCGAGGTCACCGGGGTGCGCCTGGCCCCGAGCCGGTCGACGTTGCCCGCGCACCCGACGATGGTGGCCGTCAACCTGGGCGACGGTCCGCAAGCCGCAGCGATGAAACCCGACGGCGCGCAGACGGTGCCGTTGAAACCCCGGGTGACCGACACCGTGACCATCAGCCTGCTCAATTGGCAGGACATCATCGACCGCAACGCCTTGGGTTTCGACCAGCTCAAGCCGCCCGGGCTGGCCGAGGTCGCGGCGCTGGGCGTCGACGGCAACCCGATCGCGCCCGCTGACGCGGCCCGCAACCGCACCCGGGAGATCCGCGTCGGCTGCGATCGCGGACCCGTCGTCGCGGTCGCGGGCCGGTTCGTGCACACCGCCATCCACACCACCGTGGGGGCAATCCTGGATGACGCCCCCGTCGCCGCGGTGCCTTGCGAACGCGACCCGATCGCGCTGCCCGCCGGCCAACAAGAGCTGCTGATCAGCCCCGGGGCCCAATTCGTCGTGGACGGAGCCGAACTGACCACGCCGGCCGCCACCGAAGTCGCACGGCCGCTGCGTGTTTCGTCATGGCGGAGCTGGGGGCCGGATCGCCGCGAAGTGCAGGCGCCCGCCTCGTCAACCTCCCGGGTGCTGGTCATCCCGGAAAGCATCAACCCGGGCTGGGTGGCGCGCACCGGCACCGGCGCCCGCTTGACGCCGATCGCCGTCAACGGGTGGCAGCAGGGCTGGCTGGTGCCCGCAGGCGACCCGGGCACCATCACGCTGACCTTCGCCTCCAACTCGCTCTACCGCGCCGGCCTGGCGGTGGGCCTGGCGCTGCTGCCGCTGCTGGCGATGCTCGCGCTCTGGCGCCGCCGAAGGAAGGACGACAAAGACGCGCCCGCGCGGCCATGGCGGCCCGGCCCATGGGCGGCCGTCCCGGCGCTGGCCGCCGCGGGGGTGATCGCCGGCCTGGGCGGTGTCGCGGCGATGGGGGCCGCGCTGGGTCTGCGGTACGCGCTGCGCCAGGGGCGCTGGGAACGCCTCAGCGTGCTGGGCAGCGCCGGGGGTCTGATCCTGGCCGGCGCGGTGCTGTCACGACAGCCGTGGCGGTCCGCCGACGGCTACGCCGGCCATTCCGCCGGTGTCCAGCTGCTGGCGCTGATTTCGCTTGCGGTGCTTGCCGCTTCGGTGGTTGCGCTCCCCGAACGTGCGCCGGGGCCGGGCGACGAATAGTCGGCCGGGCTATTGGCTACCCGTTTACCGGCTGATTGACTGGATATGCGGGTTGGCGTAACCGTCACCAACCGAGGAGTTAGCGCCATGGACTGGTTTTCCGCACCCGAATATTGGGTGGGCAGACTGGTGCTCGAGCGCGGCGCCGCGGCGATCTACCTGCTCGGCTTCGTTGCCGCCGCGACCCAGTTCCGTGCGCTCATCGGCGAGCGCGGCATCCTGCCCATCCCGCAGTTCTTGGCGAGGCAATCCTTTTGGCGCACCCCGAGCCTGTTCCACCTGCGCTATTCGGATCGGCTGTTCGCAGCCGTCTCCTGGTTCGGTGCGGCGCTGTCGGTGGCGATCGTCGCCGGGGCCGCCGACGCGGTGCCGTTGTGGGGCGCGATGGCGATGTGGCTGGTGCTGTGGATGCTCTACCTGTCGATCGTCAACGTCGGGCAGACCTGGTACTCGTTCGGCTGGGAGTCGCTGCTGCTCGAAACCGGCTTCCTGATGATCTTCCTGGGCAATCACGACGTGGCGCCCCCGGTGCTGACGCTCTGGATGGTTCGCCTGCTGCTGTTTCGGGTCGAGTTCGGTGCGGGACTGATCAAGATGCGCGGCGACCCGTGCTGGCGCGATCTGACGTGTTTGTACTACCACCACGAGACGCAACCCATGCCGGGGCCGTTGAGCTGGTTCTTCCACCATCTTCCCAAACCCCTGCACCGAGTTGAGGTGGCGGGCAACCATTTCGCACAGCTGATCGTGCCGTTCGGATTGTTCGCGCCGCAGCCAGCGGCCAGTGTGGCCGCCGCGATCATCGTGATCACTCAGTTGTGGCTGGTCGCCTCGGGCAATTTCGCGTGGCTCAATTGGGTGACGATCGTGTTGGCGTTCAGCGCCATCGACGACGCGTCGTTCGCGCTGCTGCTGCCCAAGGGCCTCGTCCCGGCGCATACGGGCCTGGCGGCCACACCCCTGTGGTTCGTCGGGCTGGTGACCGCCGTCACCGCCGCGGTGCTGTTCATGAGTTACTGGCCGCTGGCCAACATGTTGTCCTCCCGGCAGCGAATGAATATGTCGTTCAATTCATTTCATTTGGTGAACACCTACGGCGCGTTCGGCAGCATCGGGCGGATCCGCCGCGAGGTGGTGATCGAAGGCACCGACGAGGCCGTCATCACCAGCCAAACCGTGTGGAAGGAATACGAATTCAAGGGCAAGCCGGGGACGCCGCGCCGGCTGCCGCGACAGTGGGCGCCGTATCATCTGCGCCTGGACTGGCTGATGTGGTTCGCCGCGATCTCGCCGGGGTACGCGCAGCCGTGGCTGAGGCCGTTCTTGCAGCGACTGCTGGAAAACGATCGACCAACCCTACGGTTGTTGCGCCACAACCCGTTTCCCGATTCACCGCCCCGGTATGTGCGGGCACAGCTCTACCAGTACCGGTTCACCACGCCGGCCGAGCTGCGCCACGATCGGGCGTGGTGGCATCGCGCCCTGATCGGCGGTTACGTGCCACCGATGGCCCTGTCGACGACGACGAGCGCCAACTGAGCACCGGGCAATCGGCTACTTCTGGTAGGACAGCGCCCCGGTGCCCGCGAGCTTGCCGCCCTCGACGATCAGGTACTCGGGGCGGATGGGCTTTCCGGCGAACCAGCTCTCCAGGATTTCCCTGGTGCCGGCCGCATAACGCGCCTGGGCGGACAGCGTAGTGCCCGAAACATGCGGTGTCATGGCGTTATTCGGCATGGTGCGCCACGGATGGTCGGGTGGCGGAGGCTGCGGATACCACACGTCTCCGGCATAGCCCGCCAGCTGACCGGACTTCAGGGCGGCCGCGATCGCCTCCGGCACGGTCTCCTCGGCGCGGGCCGTGTTGACGATGTAGGAGCCCCGGCGCATGGTCGCGATCAGCTGCTCGTTGAACATCCGGCGGGTGTCGTCGTACAGCGGCGAGTGGATGGACACCACGTCGACCGCCTGCACCAGCGACTCGACCGTGGGGTGAAACGTGACGTTGAGTTGTCTCTCGGCCTCCGGTGCCAGCCGGCGGGTGTCGGTGTAGTGCAGGTTGACGTCGAATGGTGCCAGCCGGCGCAGCACGGCACGCCCGATCCGGCCGGCCGCGATCAACCCGACGTCCATCCCCTCCAGGTCGTAGGCGCGTTGGGCGCAATCGGCGATGTTCCAGCCGCCCTCGGCCGCCCACCGGTGTGAGGGCACGAAATTGCGCACCAGCGCCAGGATCTGCATCACCGTGTGCTCGGCGACGCTGATGCTGTTGCTGTATGTCACCTCGGCCACGGTGATCCCGCGCTGCTGGGCCGCGTCCAGATCCACGTGATCCGAGCCGATGCCCGCGGTCAGCGCCAGCTTGAGCCTGGGGGCGCGGGCGATGCGTTCCGCGGTCAGGTAAGCCGGCCAAAACGGCTGGGAAATCACGATTTCCGCGTCGGCCAGCTCACGCTCGAATTCCGAGTCGGGGCCGTCCTTGTCCGACGTCACCACCAGATCATGGCCGGCGTCTTCGAAGAACCGGCGCAGCCCCAGGGCACCCGAGACGCAGCCGAGCAGCTCACCGGGGGTGAAGTCGATCTTCGACGGCGTCGGCACGGTGCTGCCGTCGGGGTATCCCCGGATGGTCGGGATGCTGTCGCGCGCGTAGTTCGGCGGGTACCCGTCGACGGGGTCGGGATAGAGCACCATCACACACTTGGCCATCGAATTCTCCTTCAACCGGCGATCACGCCCAGTCTCGGAGCGCGCCTGCCCCGGTGTCCAAGACACGATTCCGACCGGCTGATAGGCGGCGCCGATCAGCGCGGCTAGGACGGCTCGCTGAGCGTCGCGCCGATGCGGGCCTCGCGCGCGGTCCGCCGTAGCGCGCGCGCCAGCAGCGAGCCCGGCTCCGCCCGGTTGGTCACCAGCGCGATCAACGCGGTGACCGACGGGCGCCGCAGCGGCAGCACGGCCACCCCGGCCGGCACGCCCAGGGTGTGAATCCACGGTTGCGGCACGATGCTCGCCCACCGGCCGGTGCGCACGTGCGCGAACAGCGCGGCCACGGAATCGGTTTCCAGCCGCGGGGTGACCTGCAGCCCATGGGTGGCCAATGCGTCGTCGATGACCCGGCGGCCCCGCATGCCCTGCGTCAGCAGGCACAGCGGCAACTGCACGGCGTCCGACCACGCGATCGTTTTCGCCTCGCCGCCAAGCAGTTCGGCGGCGGCGATGAGCACCGGCTGCTCGTGGTACAGCGGGGTGACCAGGAGATCGGCCGTGTCCTGCTGGTCCGGATACAAGATGCCCGCGTCCAATTCGAACTTGCGGACCCGCTCCACGATGCCGGCCGAGCGCAGGTTGACCTCGAGCTGGACGCGCACCAACGGATGCGCCGCGCAGAACGGATCCGTAAGCAGCGCAACGGTGGTCGAGGCGGCCGGCACCACGCCGAGCCGCAGCTCGCCGGTCAGGCCGGCCCGCAACGCGGTGACCTCCTGTTTGAGGGCGTCGCGGTCGGCCAGAATGCGGCGCGCCCACGGCACCAGCCGCTCGCCCTCCGGGGTGAGACCCTCGAACTTCTGACCGCGCCGCACCAGCGGGACGTTGAGTTCGGATTCGAGCTTGCGGATGGCTTCCGACAGCGCGGGCTGCGACACGTAACAGGCGCGCGCGGCGCGCGCGAAGTGGCGCTCTTGAGCGAGCGCGACGAAGTACTCCAGCTGACGGAACAGCATGCGCCTATTCGATCATGTGTCGCCCGCCGGTAAATATTTGCTGCGCGGCTGTCAACGATCCGTTAACCGAGTGGCCGATTCCACATCGAGCCCTGATGGTGAGAGTACGACGCCGCAGAACGTGGTGTCCCGAGGTTGGCGCGGACGGTGCGGTCCGAGTCTTGTCGGTGTGAGCCTCTCCGGTCAGTGGGTTCACCTGGCGCAGACCGTCGACTTCCAAACCAGTTGTTCGAGAGATGCTCATGTCTAAACTTGTTGCCTCCGTGTCGGTTTTCGTTCTCTCTGCGGTCGGACTGATAGCACCTACCCAGGCCCAGGCCCAGGCCGGCTTCATCGTGATCGCTGGGTCCGACTCCAGCCGTTCAGTCGAAACCACGGCGGGCGGCAACCTTGCCAGCCTGAGTTCGGTTGAAGAGTATGCGGTGAGCCATTGCGCCGAGCGGCATGGCTCAACCGACTGCCGCGTTCTTGCCGAAGGGCTGGGTGGCTGTGTGGCACTCACCGACACTGGTCATGGCTTCGTCGGGGCATGGGGCGCCACCCGCAGCGCCGCCGGAGCCGCTGCGGTGGCCAAGGTGGGGCGGCCGGGGGCGGCCGTGGCCGTCGCCCGCTGCGTAGGCGATCCCGGACTCAACTTCTCCGGCACGAACTCGTTTCTGATCACGCAGTAGCCCTACGCGTCGACGGCAGTTCTCACAGCGTTTCGTCCAGCTCGCCGAGGCGGTCGGTCAACCGCAGATTCTCGGAGTAGTCGACCGGGCAACTGATCAGCGAGACACCGTCGTCGTCGAGCGCGGTCCGCAGCGTCGGCAGCAGCTCGTCGGCGCTGCTGATCCGATATCCCTTGGCGCCGAAGCTTTCCGCGTACGTGACCACGTCGGGGTTGTTGAACTTCACATAGTAGTGAGCCCCGAGCTCGAGGTCCATCTTCCATTCGATGAGGCCGTAACCGCCGTCCTCCCAGATCAGCACCACCAGCGGGATGCGCTCGCGCACGGCGGTCTCGATCTCCTGCGAGTTCATCAGGAACGCGCCGTCGCCGACGACGGCCAGCACCTTGCAATCCGGCTGCGCGAGCTTGACGCCCAGCGCCCCCGGTAGGGCAAAACTCATGGTGGACAACCCGTTTGAGATCAGGCAGGTGTTCCGCTCGTACGTCGGGTAGAGCCGGGCCATCCACATCTTGGTGGCACCCGTGTCGACCAGGACGACGTCGCTGCGGCCCAGGGCCGCGCGGGTGTCGGCGACCACCCGCGCCGGCGCCAGCGGGTAGCGCGAATCCTGTTGACCCCGCGCGAATTCCTCGGCCAACAGGCCCGAACCGGGCACCTCGGCGGCGTGAGCAAAGGTGTGGCCGGACAGCGCGTCGGTCAGGGCGTTCAGCGAATCGCTGATGTCGCCGATGATCCCCACGTCCACCGAGTAGTGCGCGTCGACCTCGGCCGGGAACCGGTGGATGTGGATGATCTTCTTGTCGGCCTGCGGGTTGATCCGCACCGGGTCGAACTCCTGCAACTCGTAGCCGACGGCGATGACGGCGTCGGCGTTGTCGAACCCGAAGTTGACGTAGTCGTGCCGCATGAACCCCAGCGTGCCGATGCTGTTGGGGTGGTCGTCGGGCATGACGCCCTTGCCGTGAAAGGTGTTGGCCACTTGGATGCCGAACTCTTCGGAGAAGCGCACCAGGGCTTTGGTGGCGTCGGCGCGCGCGGCGCCGTGCCCGGCCAGCAGCACCGGGCGCTTCGCGTTGCGCAGGACGTCGACGGCGCGCGCCACCTGGCGGGGGGCCGGGGCGTCGGGGCGGACGACGTTGCGCGGCAACGGTCCCAGGTCGTAGTCGGTGTCGTCGGCGTCGATGTGCTCGGGCACGGCCAGGTAGACCGCGGCCGGGCGCTCGGACTCGGCGAGCTTGAACGCCTTGCGGACCATCTCGGGGATGGCGCGCGCGGTCGGGATGCCCGCCGCCCATCGGGTGATGGGGGCGAACATCGAGACCAGGTCGACGTACTGGTGTGACTCCTTGAACTCCCGGTCGTGACCCACCTGCGCGGAGATGGCGACCAGCGGGGTGCTGTTGGTGGTGGCGTCAGCAGTCCCGAGCTGCATGTTGATCGCGCCGGGCCCCAACGTGGCCGACACCACCGCGGCCCGCCCGGTAACCCTGCCGTACATCTCCGCCATGAACGAGGCGGCCTGCTCGTGCCGGGTGAGCACGTAGCGGATGGTCGAGGACGCCGCCAGCGCCTGCACGAACCGGATGTTCTCCTCGCCGGGCACCCCGAATACGACGGAAACACCCTCATTTTCCAGGCACTTGACGATCAGCTCAGCGGCTTTGCTCATCCGACACCTCCCTTAGGGGAACGATAGTGGCAGGCTGGGTGTTGGACTTTCAGCCGCCAAGCAACACGACCCCAATGAAGGAGGGCCGACGTGCCCATCGCCACCATTAACCCGGCTACCGGCGAGACAGTGAAGACCTTCACCCCGGCCACCGACCAAGAAGTCGACGCCGCGATTGCCCGTGCCTACGAACGCTTCCTCGACTACCGTCACAACACCACGTTTGCCCAGCGTGCCCAGTGGGCAAACGCCACCGCCGACCTTCTGGAGAAAGAGGCCGACGAGGTCGGCGCCATGATGACTCTGGAGATGGGCAAGACGCTGGCATCGGCAAAGGCTGAAGCGCTCAAGTGCGCCAAGGGTTTTCGCTACTACGCCGAGAACGCTGAGAAACTGCTCGCCGACGAGCCCGCCGAGGCGTCGAAGGTCGGGGCAAAGCGGGCATACACCCGCTGGCAGCCACTCGGCGTGGTGCTGGCCGTGATGCCGTGGAACTTCCCGCTGTGGCAGGCCGTCCGATTCGCCGCGCCCGCGCTGATGGCCGGCAACGTCGGGATCCTCAAGCATGCCTCCAACGTGCCGCAGTCGGCGCTGTACCTCTCCGACGTCATCGCCCGCGGCGGCTTCCCGGAGGGCTGCTTCCAAACGCTGCTCGTCTCGTCCAGCGCCGTCGAACGGATCCTGCGCGATCCCCGGGTCGCGGCCGCCACCCTGACCGGCAGCGAACCGGCCGGCCAGTCCGTCGCCGCCATCTGTGGTGACGAGATCAAGCCCACCGTGATGGAACTCGGCGGCAGTGACCCGTTCATCGTGATGCCGTCGGCGGACCTGGACGAGGCCGTCAAGACCGCGGTCAAGGCGCGGGTGCAGAACAACGGCCAGTCCTGCATCGCCGCCAAGCGGTTCATCGTCCACACCGACATCTACGAGGCGTTCGTCGACAAGTACGTCGAGCAGATGGAGGCATTGAAGGTCGGCGACCCGACCGACCCGGACACCGACGTGGGCCCGCTGGCCACCGAGTCGGGTCGCGACGAGATCGCCAAGCAGGTCGAGGACGCCGTCGCGGCCGGCGCGAAGGTGCGTACCGGCGGTAAGGCGCCCGACCAGCCGGGCTGGTTCTACCCGCCGACCGTGGTCACCGACATCACCAAAGACATGGCCCTATACACCGAGGAGGTCTTCGGTCCGGTCGCCTCGATGTACCGCGTGTCGGGCATCGACGAGGCCATCGAGATCGCCAACGCCACGACCTTCGGGCTTGGCTCCAACGCCTGGACCAACGACGAGGCCGAGCAGGAGCGCTTCATCGACGACATCGAAGCCGGCCAGGTCTTCATCAACGGCATGACGGTGTCCTACCCGGAGCTGGGCTTCGGCGGTGTCAAACGATCGGGCTACGGCCGCGAACTCGCCGGGCTCGGCATCCGCGCGTTCTGCAACGCCAAGACCGTCTGGGTCGGCTGACGGGTCAGACGCTCGCCAGGGCGCGCTCGTCCTCCTCGGCGAAGGTGTCCTCGAGCTGCAGCGGCGTGTAGTCGAGGTCGATCTCGCCGAGCGGCCGGCCTCGGGCGCTGGAGATGGTGCCGAAGCGCCGCATCCCCTTGTCCGAGGCGTACTGCATGAACTCGTCCACCGACAGCCCGAACGGCATCGGATCGTAGAGGGCGAAGCCTTCCTCGATCAGGCGCAGGCCCAGCGGCATCAGCTCGTTCATCCGCGTTTCGAAGACGCCCCAGTTGGCGTCGTCGGCGGCGACGTGGCGCCGGCAGGTGAAGGTGCCCCACGCCATGTGCCGTCGCTCGTCATCGCCGATGCGCCGCACCAACTCCTGCATGCCGGGCAGGATGCCACGTTCGACGCAGATCTTGTGCCAGCCGAAGTAACCGGTCAGCGCCAGCATGCCTTCAACCATGTGGTTGTAGGTGACCGACGCCCGCACCTGGGCGGCCGGCGACGGATCGACCGTCAGCGCGTTCAGGCAGTCCGGCAGTTCCTCGTAAAAGATCGTGCGGTAGGTCGGGACGTCGTCGAGGAAGTTGTGCAGGTCCTCGGTGATGCCGATGGCGTCGAGCCACATGCGGAACACCTGGACGTGCTTGGCCTCCTCGAAGGCGAACTGCGTCAGATACATCTCGTCGCCGAGCCGGCCTTCGGCCCGCATCGCGGCCATGAACGGCTGGATGTCCTGGGTCACCGACTCCTCGCCGGCGATGAACTCGGCGCACAGCCGGGTCGCATAGCTGCGTTCGTCGTCGGTGAGCCGTTCCCAGTCCTCGCGGTCGCGGGAGAAGTCGATGTCGGCCGGATTCCAGAACTTCGCGTTGCCGCCTGCAAACAGCTTGAGCGGCAGGCTGTCCCAGTTGAGTCCGCCCTCGACCATCGAGGCAATTCGGGTGCGATTCATGTGACCTCCTCAGATCGTTTGGGGGCTGAGCCCAGTGGCGAGGTTTTCGGCGCAGCCGCGAACGCGGCCGCCAGCACCGCGACGAGCCTGCGCACGGCCAGCGCCGGCTGTTCCGGGGTGGGCTCGTCGAGCCCCAGAATCGGGTCAAGGCCGCGCATGTAGGGCGCCAGAGCCAGATGCGGGAAGATCAACAGCAGCAACGACAACAGCGCGTCGGTATCGGAATCCGCGCGCAGGTCGCCGCGGACGTGCGCGTCGCGCACGAGCGGGCGCATCACTTCCAGGTAGTGACGGTGGATCACGTGCTGCACGCTGACGCGGGCTTCGGTGTCGACTTCCAGTGTCGCCGCGGCGTGCAGCGCGCGTTCGTGCGGGTGGTCCGCGAAGTAGGCCACCCACGTGTCGAGCCAGTCGGTGAGGAAGTCGAAGAAGGGCCGGCTCGGGTCGAGCTCACGGATACGGTCCTCCATGTAGGCACGCACCCGTTGGCTGCCGATGTCGGCGATGAACGCGTACAGGTCGCGCTTGTCCGCGAAGTACTGGAACAGGCTGCCCTTGGCGACCCCGGCGCGGCGGGCGATGACATTCAGGCTGCCCCGGGAGAACCCGTGGGCCCCGAACTCCGACTCCGCGGCCTCGATGATCGCGGCGCGACGAGCGGGATCGACGCGTGCCCAGGTGACCGTTGGCAATGCCCCTCCTTTGGTGAATGACCACTGGTCATCCTACTGTGAGCCACGCCACAGTCAAGGGCGCACGGCGGGCGGTCTCCCCGCGGCGCCGCGGCGGCCGACCGGCAGATCGCCGAGCCACACCGGCGAGAAACTCGGCCGGCGAGCACTATCGGTGATAGCGGCGCGGTGCAGGGCGGACGCCGACCAGAACTGAGGAGTGACCGTGACGACGCAGCACGACAGCATGGCGTGGCCCAGCCTGCGGGTAGACGACTGGGCCCCGACGAGGCAGACACTGCACATGTGGGCTCAGATCGTCGGCAAGGTCCGGCTGGCCCATTCGCCGTTGGTCAACCACTGGTGGCAGGTCACCTCGTATGTGACCCCGCGCGGTTTGACGACGTCGGCGATCCCGTACGGGACGGCGGTCTTCGATATGGAGTTCGACTTCATCGACCATGTGCTGATGATCCGCAGCAGCACCGGCGCGACCCGCGCTGTGCGCCTGGAACCGAAATCGGTGGCCGAGTTCTACTCGCAGACGATGCGGGCACTCGACGAACTGGGTTTCTCCACGCGCATCCAAGCGCACCCCAACGAGGTGGATCCGGCCCTGCCGTTCGCCGACGATGTCGAACATGCGTCGTACGACCCTGATGCGGCAAACCTGTTCTGGCGCCAACTGCTTGCAGCGAACCGCGTGCTGGGCCAGTTTCGGTCACGGTTCATGGGTAAGGTGAGTCCGGTCCATTTCTTCTGGGGCGCAATGGATCTCGCGTGCACCAGATTTTCCGGGCGCGGTGCGCCCCGCCACCTGGGCGGCGCACCCAATTGCGGAGACTGGGTGATGGTCGAGGGCTACTCGCGAGAACTGAGCAGCTGTGGGTTCTTTCCCGGCGGGGGCGACGAGGGCGCTTTCTACGCCTACGCCTATCCCGAACCCGACGGCTTCGCCGACCACCCGGTCGGTCCCGAGGAGGCGGGCTACGACAAGGATCTCGGTGAGTACCTGTTGCCATACGAGGCGGTGCGGCGGGCAGCCGACCCCGACCAGACGCTCCTGGGGTTCTTGCAGGACACCTACGAAGCGGCCGCGGTGCATGCCGGCTGGGACCGCACCGCGCTCGAAGACGACCCCGATCGCTGGAAGGCCCATCAAATTCGCGCATGAGCGCGTTTCGTGCGGCCGAGGGTCGTTGTCGCCGAGCGCCCGGCTGGGCGGGCGCTCGAATCCCGACGCCCGGCTGGGCGGGCGCTCGGCGAGCGGCGAGCGGTTGGGCGGCGAGTGGCGAGCGGCGAGCGGCGAGCGGCGAGCGGTTGGGCGGCGAAGGCTACGGCCGCATCTGATAGGCGCCGCTGAGCGGCAGCACGTGGTCCTTCCAAATCTGGTCGTAGCGCGCGGGATCGTGGTCGGGCCGGCGGATCATCCGCAGCGCGAAGCGGGCCTGTTCGTCCGTCGTCGCCGGCTTGTCGGACAGCTCCACGGCGTAGGC
>NZ_LZKI01000048.1 GCF_001672755.1 Mycobacterium colombiense
ACCCGGATCTTGAGGTCGTCGGCGAGGCGCCGAGGGTTGGCCCGCTCGGCAAGCGAGTCGACGGTGGCCGCCAGCTGGTCACGGGCGACGTCGATGTCCTGCTTGATGGCTTCGGGGTCCCGGTCCGCCACTGTGTCCTCCAAGTCGCCCACTATCCGGCTCATGCACCTGCCCGAACTACCCTAGATCAGCTGGCGGTAACCCCAACGCTCCGGTGAACAGAAAGGGACCCACCTTGACCGAGACCACGCGGCTTGCACCGGGCGATAAAGCGCCCTCCTTCAGCCTGCCCGACGCCGACGCCAACTTGGTATCCCTGGCCGACTACAAGGGACGTCGCGTCGTCGTGTACTTCTACCCTGCCGCCTCGACGCCCGGCTGCACCAAGCAGGCGTGCGACTTTCGGGACAGCCTGGCCGAGCTCAACGGCGCCGGCCTGGACGTCATCGGGATCTCGCCCGACAAGCCGGAGAAGCTGGCCAAGTTCCGCGACGCCGAGATGCTGACGTTCCCGCTGTTGTCCGATCCCGAACGCAAGGTCCTGAGTGCCTACGGCGCCTACGGCGAAAAGCAGATGTACGGCAAGACGGTCACCGGCGTCATCCGCTCGACGTTCGTGGTCGACGAGAAGGGCAAGATCGCCGTCGCGCAGTACAACGTGAAGGCCACCGGCCACGTCGCCAAGCTGCGCCGCGACCTGGACGTCTAGCCCGTAATTGACCAACTGGTCCCGAGCGCTATGCGCAATCGCTGCTCAGCAGCTGACGGATGGGCCACCCTTCATGGGGCAGTAGGGAAGCACGCAGCTCACCGACGTTGTTGAGACCGCGAACGCCAGCAGTACCGCGACCAAGATCCTCTTAGCCTTCATGGCTTCCTTCCTAGTCGTTGTCCAGCTGCCGCCACGGCAGCCGCACCCCGCATCTCGTCCCTGGTGTTCGGCGTGTCCGAAGTGAGGCGACACCCCACCATTGCCCGACGTCCGTGCTAAGTAAACCAAAGTGGCGCTTACTTTTTGCCGCTTCGCTCGCACACTGCGGCCGCAAAAGGGCGGCTGTACGCCAACGCCTAGCGGCGATCGCCGATGACGGCGGCCTCGGCGTATTCGGTGATGGGCCGTGCGACCCCCTGTTCGTCGCAGACCCGCTGCAGCTTCTCCAGCGTCTCGTCGATCCCCGGCCCGAGCCGCTTACCGGGCGTGAAGGTGGCCGGCAGGTGCTGCATGCCCTGGATGACGCCGATCGTTGGATAGTGCACGGTGCCCTCGGGGTCGCAGCGGTAGTCGGGCATCCGGTCGAGCACCGCCGTGAGCATCGACTTGAACACCACCCGCGCGACGTTGGAGCCGATGCAGCGGTGGATGCCGAGCCCGAAGCTGAAGTGCCGGTTGTTCTTTCGGCTCAGGTCCAGCCGGTTCGGATCGGGGAACACCGCGGGATCGCGGTTGGCCATCGCCCAGGACAGCCACAAGCGATCGCCCTCCTTGAACTGCGTGCCCGCGATTTCGAGGTCGGCGGCGATCGTGCGACCGTCGCCGGGAGCGGGCGTGAAGTATCGCAGGAATTCCTCGGTCGCCGAGTCGAGCAGCGTTTCCGATTCCCGCCTCAGCAGTTCGCGTTGCTCGGGATTTTCACCCAGCCATTCGAGTGCGTGCGCCGTCAGCGCCGTCGTCGTGTCGAAACCTCCGCCGATGATCAAGCCGAGCATGCCGAGCAGTTCGGCGTCGGGGGCGGGTTCGCCGTCGATCTTCAGTCTCGCCAGCGCGTCGACTATACCGGGGCGTGGGTTCTCACGGATCTCGAGGAGGTGGTTGAACAAATCCGCGCCCATCGCCATCGTCTGCTCCAAAACCCTTGGGGCATCTGGGGAATCGGCGGGGGTGTAGACGTTGGCGTGGGCCGGCTCGCAGTACAGCTGCCACTTCTTCAGCGGAACGCCCATGATCGCCAGGGTCAGCACCGCGGGTACAACGTTCGCCAGATCGTCGACGAAGTCGATCCGCCCGGCTTCGATTTTCTCGTCGATGCTCGCCCGCACGATCTCGTCCACAAACGGTTTCCAGCGCCTGACGGCTGCCGGCGACAGGTAGGGGTTGAGAATGCCGCGGTAGGCGGAGTGCTCGGGTTCGTCCATCTCGAGCATGCCACCGCGGACGCCGGTGCCCTGCGGCAGTGTGGGAATGGTGATGCCCTTATAGCCGGTGCCTTCGCCGGTGACGTCGTGGTCGTTGGACACGTGCGGACACCGCGCGAGTTCGAAGACTTCCCGGTTGCCCGCGGCGACCCAATGCCCGTCGTAGGTGTCGGTCCACGCCACCGGGCACCTGGCGTGCATCTCCTCGGTGATCGCGCTGAACCGCTCGCGGTACTCCGGGGTGTGGCGGTCAAAGTGGTAACGGTTGGTCTTGCCGGCGTCTCCGGTCAGGGTGTTTTCCGTGCTCACGGTGGCGTCTCCTGCGGACGAGTGGCTGCGTCTAGAAGCAGTATGCAGCGAGACGGTCGGTCTCGTTAAGCATTCTGAGGGTCGAGTTTCCCGTTCACCCCAGGTTGGCCAGCAGCAGCGCCTCGGCGATGGCCGCGCGTTCCAGCACGTCCAGGTGCAGGCTCTCGTTGATGCTGTGCGCTTGCGTCGCCGGATCTTCCACTCCGGTGACGAGGATCTTCGCCTGCGGGAAGGCCTCGGCGAACTCGGCGATGAACGGGATCGACCCGCCCATGCCCATGTCGATCGCGTCGACGCCCCACGCCTGCCGGAACGCGGCCCGCGCGGCGTCGTAGACACCGCCGGTCGGGTCGATCGCGTAGGGCTCGCCGATGTCTCCGCGGGTCACGCTGACCTGCGCGCCCCACGGCGCATGCCGTTGCAGGTGCGCGGTCAAGGCGTCCAGGTGTGCCGCCGCGTCGCCACCGGGCGCGACGCGCATGCTGATCTTGGCGCGAGCCCGCGGAATCAGCGTGTTCGACGCCTTCTCGATGGGTGTGGTGTCGATGCCGATCACCGTGATCGCGGGTTTGGCCCACAGCCGCTGCGGCGCCGAACCCGAACCGATTTCGGACACACCATCCAGCAGCCCGGAGTCGGCGCGCACCCGCTCGGGCGGGTAATCGACTGCGGCGGCTGTACTTTCGTGCAGACCGGCGATTGCCACGTTCCCGTCGTCGTCGTGCAGGCTGGCCAACAACCGCACCAGCACGCTCAGCGCGTCGGGCACCACGCCGCCCCAGATGCCGGAGTGCAGACCGTGGTCGAGCGTCGCGACTTCGACGACGCAGTCGACCAGGCCGCGCAGCGTCACCGTCAGCGCCGGGATTTCGGTGCTCCAGTTGTCCGAGTCGGCGATGACGATCACGTCGGCGGCCAGCGCCTCGCGGTGCGCGGCCAGCAGCCGGCCCAGCGACGGCGACCCGGATTCCTCCTCGCCCTCGACGAACACCGTCACACCCACCGGCGGCTGCCCACCGTGCGCCCGAAACGCCGCCAAATGCGTTGCGATGCCCGCCTTGTCGTCGGCGCTGCCGCGCCCGTAGAGCCGGCCGTCGCGCTCGGTGGGTTCGAACGGCGGCGACACCCATTGGCTGCGGTCGCCCTCGGGCTGGACGTCGTGGTGGGCGTACAGCAGCACGGTCGGAGCGCCGGCGGGCGCGGGGTGGCGCGCGATGACGGCCGGCGCTCCCCCTTCGCTGACGATCTGTATGTCGCCGAAACCGGCCTGCGACAACAGATCCGCGACGGCCTGCGCGCTGCGGTGAACCTCGTCGCGGCGGCCGGGGTCGGCCCACACCGACTCGATGCGCACCAGGTCTTCCAGATCGCGGCGGACCGACGGCAACACCTCGCGGACGCGCTCAACCAGATCGCTCATGGGATCGAGGCTAGTCGGCGGTCGTCTCCAGGATCGCCACCGCGGCGGCGGTATCGGCCTCGTGCGTCAGCGAGACGTGAATGATCACGTCGGCCAGGTGTTTGGCGATGTCGCCACTCAGCCGGACCCGCGGGCGGCCCCACATGTCGGTGACCACCTCGATGTCGCGGTGGATGTCCTCCGGCAGCACCGGCCGCTGGGCGAACCGCGATCCCGACCACGCCTTGATCACGGCCTCCTTGGCGGCCCAGCGGGCCGCCAGGTGACGCGCCGCCGACGAACTCTTGTCCGACGCGTCGCGGCGCTCCCCCGGGGTGAACGTCTCGGAGAAGACGGTTCCCGGCTGGTCGACCTGCTCGGCGAAATCAGGGATGGAGACGAGATCGATCCCCACACCGACAATTCCCATGGGTCGCCAGGCTAACGGACCGACGTCATCCGGCGGAGACCTGGTAGGCCTCGCCGTCGCCCAGGCGTGAATCCGGGTTCAGCAGCATCGCCGCCTCCTGACGCTTCTCCGGCGCGTCATTGTCGAAGCGACGGTTCGGCGGACGCTCGTACATCGGCGCGCCACCGGCGATCGCCGAGGCCAGCCGCCGCTGACCGGCCAGCAGGCGCGCATCCGCACGCCGCTGGTAGTCCGCGCGCTGCTGCGGGTCGAGCGCGGCGACGAACGCCTGCGGGTGCACCAGCGCCACCAGGCCCGAAACATGGCCGAACCCAAGGCTGGTCACCAAGCCCGCCTTGAGCGGGAACTTCTCCCCGAGCCGCAGGGTTTCGCGCACCCACACGAAGTGGGCCGAGCCGGCCAGTTCGTCGTCGACACAGTCCAGGCTGCGGTTCGGCGGGACCACCCCGTCGCGCAGCATCTGGCACAGGCCCATCATCTGGAAGACCGCCGCGCCGCCCTTGGCGTGCCCGGTGAGGCTCTTCTGCGACACCACAAACAGCGGCGCGCCCTCGGAGCGGCCGAGCGAATCGGCGAGCCGCTCGTGCAGTTCGGTCTCGTTGGGATCGTTGGCCAGGGTCGACGTGTCGTGCTTGGAGATCACCGCGACGTCGTCGGCGCCCACACCGAGCTTGCCCAGCGACCGAGCCAGCGCCGAATCCTTGCCGCCGCGACCGGCGCCCAGCGCTCCCAGCCCCGGCGCCGGGATCGACGTGTGCACGCCGTCGGCGAACGACTGCGCGTAAGCCACCACGGCCAGCACCGGCAGACCCATCTTGAGCGCCAGGTCGCCGCGCGCCAGCAGGATGGTGCCGCCGCCCTGCGCCTCGAGGAATCCGAGCCGGCGCCGATCGTTGGGCCGGGAGAACTTCGAGTCGTGGATGCCGCGTCCGCGCATCATGGAAGTGTCGGCGGTGGCCGCCATGTCACCGAAGCCGATGATGGCTTCCAGCGTCAGGTCGTCGAATCCGCCGGAGACCACCAGCTCGGCCTTGCCGAGACGGATCTTGTCGACGCCCTCCTCCACCGACACCGCCGCGGTCGCGCACGCGCCCACCGGGTGGATCATCGCGCCGTAGCTGCCGACGTAGCTCTGAATGACATGCGCGGCAACGACGTTCGGCAGAACTTCCTGCAGGATGTCGTTCGGCTTGTTCCGGCCGAGCAGGTTGCCGTGATACATCGTCTGCATCGACGTCATACCGCCCATGCCGGTGCCCTGCGTGCTGGCCACCAGGCCCGGGTGCACCCACCGCATCAACTCGGCCGGGGTGAACCCCGACGACAGGAACGCGTCGACGGTCGCGACGATGTTCCACAGCGCCACCCGGTCGGTCGAGCTGGCCATGTCCTGGCTGATGCCGAACACGGTCGGGTCGAAACCGGTCGGGATCTGCGCGCCGACCGTCCGCGACAGCTTGGTCTTCCGCGGCACCCGAATCTCGGTGCCTGCCTTGCGGATGACCTGCCAGTCACTCGAGTCGGGCACCGGCCGGATGATCGTGTGTTCCGGATCGAACTCGACGAAGGCGCGCGCGTCGGCCTCCGAGGACACCACGAACGCGAAGTCCTTGTCCAGGAACACCGACACCAGCAGCGGCGACGCGTGATCGGGATCGATCGCGCCATCGTCGACGAACTCGCGGATGCCGCAGCGCTCGACGACGGTGTCGTGGTAGCGCTCGACCAGCTCGGACTCGTCGACCAGATCACCGGATTGCGTGTCGTACCAACCGGGTTGGGGGTCGTCCTCCCAGCGGATCAGGCCGGTGGTCCAGGCCAGTTCCAGGACGCCCGCCGCCGACAATTCGTTGTCGACCTCCATCTCGAAGCGGGTCCGCGACGAGCCGTAGGGTCCGAGTTCCGCGCCTCCGACGATGACCACCAGATCGGCCGGGTCGACGTCCAGGTCCGCCCATTCCGGCGGCGGCGCCGGGGTGAAGCCGCGCGGCGGTGACGGCAGCGCGGCAATGGTGCCCTCCGCGCCGGCCTCGTCGGCCGTTTCCTCGCCCGAGGTGGCCTGCTCGCGGGCCTTGGCGGCCAGCTCGGCCATGTCGAGGTTGGCCTCGCCCAGCCCGCCGGTCAGGTCCGCCTTGATCGGCGCACCGGCCGCGGCCACCTTGGACTCGATGTCGCAGAGGGACAGCAACATTGCCGCCATCTCGTCGGTCGAGTAGGTGGTGACGCCGGCCTCCTCGACCGCGTCGACGATGGCGTCGTTGTGCCCCATCAGCCCGGTGCCGCGGGTCCAGCCGATCAGCGCGTGCGCCAGGCTGACCCGTGCCGCCCACGACGATTCGGCGTGCCAGCGGCTCACCAGGGCGTCCAGCGCCGACTTCGCTTCACCGTAGGCGCCGTCGCCGCCGAACATTCCGCGGTTGGGCGAGCCCGGCAGGACCACGTGCAGCCGCGACGCGATGTCACGCTCGGCGCCGATCTTCGACAGCCCGCCGATCAGCCGCTGCACGGCCCACAGCAGCACCTTCATCTCCATCTCGGAGCGCGAGCCGGCCTCGGACAGGTCGCCCGCGACCCGCGGTGCGGCGAACGGGAACAGCAGCGTCGGGGTCTGCGCGTCCTTGATGTGAATCGATTGCGGCCCAAGGCTTTCGGTCTGCTCGGTACCCACCCACTCGACCAGTGCGTCGATGTCGGAGTAGGACGCCATGTTGGCCGCGACCACCCACAGCGCCGCGCCGAACCGGGCGTGGTCGCGGTAGAGCCCGCGGTAGAACGCGAGCCGTTCGTCGTCCAGCTTGGACGTCGTGGCGATGACGGTGGCACCGCCGTCGAGCAGCCGGCCGACGACCGATGCGGCGATCGAGCCCTTGGAAGCGCCCGTCACCACCGCGACCTCATGGCTGTACGGCCCGGGGTCCGGGTTCTCGGCGCCGGCCGCGATCCGCCCGTACAGCGATGCGTGAATCTGCCGGCCCCCGGACAGGGCCTTGCCCTGCCACCAGGTGGCCTGGGTGGCCACGACATGGCCTGCGCCCTCGAACCTTTCGGACAGCTCCACCCAGCGGGCGTCGATGTCACCCTCGTCGGTCAGCCAGAGCTTGACCAGGTCTTCGCGGGCGCTGGCCCACCGGTCGTCGAACAGCACGGCCTTCTTCGGCTCGAACACCGGTGCCACCAGCCGTGGCCAGTCGGCGCCGAGTTCGGTGGTCACCAGGTCGATGAGCTCGGCATCGGTGGCCGCCGGCGAAGCGCTGACCGGGTCGTCCAGGCCCAGTTGGTTGAGCACCAGGCGCGCCGCCGAGGCCAGGACGCCGTCGCGGCCGGTGATCTGGTCGGTGAATTCGCCCAGCGCGGCGGCGTCGATGGTCGCACCGCCGCCGCCACCGCCCGAAGACGGCAGCGCCACAGCGATGCCACGGCGCGCGGCGACGGAAGCCACCGCGGCGTCGATTGCCTTGTCGACGGCGGCGGCGTCGGCCAGTGCACCCTCGTGCAGGTGGCCCATGGCGCCGCCCCGGACACTGGTCCCCTCGCGGGTGCCCAGCGCGACCTCGACCGTGACGTGCTTGGCCCAGCCGTCGCCAAGCTCCCAGGTCTTCTTGACTCGCTCGGCGATGGCCCCGGGCCGCTTGCCCGACGGCCCCAGCACCGTACGCAGCTGGTCGTTGATCGCGTCGGAAAGCACTGGGCCGTAAGGCTTGTAGGTGCGCGCCAGCTTGGTGACCTGCGCGCGCAGCCCGGCCAGGTCGGCTTCGGCGGCGCCGTCGATGGCGCCCAGGTTCAGCTCCGAACCCAGGTCCACCAGCAGCTGGTTGCGCCGCGACGACGCGCCGTCGGTGATGGATTCGATGGAGTCCAGCTCCTCGATCTGGTCGATGCGCATCTTGGCCGACAGCGCGATCAGCGCCAGCGTGGCATCGGCGGCGTCGAACCCGATGTCGTCCGGTCGGGCCGCACCCGACGGCGCGGTCGGCGCGGCGGGGGCCGCCGGAGCGGCCGCCTCCGGTGCCGACGCAGTCTCGGCGGGCGCCTCGGGCGCGTCCTCCGGCTCCGGCTCGGGGTCGGTGTCGGTGGCGAACAGCACCGCCGCGTCGCGCTCGGCGTTGAGCACTTCCACTGTGCTGTGGGCATATTCGGGCAGCTTGAGGGTGTTGGTGGCCAGGCCCGCGACGGTCGGTGCGGACTTCACACCGATTTCGACGAACCGCTCCACACCCAGGCCGCCGGCGGCCTCCTCGGTGAACAGCAGGTCCTGGGTCTCGATCCAGCGCACCGGGCTGGCGAATTGCCACGCCAGCAGCTCGATCAGGACGATGCGGGCCATCTCGATGCGGCGCTCGGCACGCCAGGTGTCGTAGTCGGCCAGGATCGGGTCGAGCGGCTCGGCCGGCACCAGGTCGCGGATCTCCTGGATGAAGTCGCGGTCCAGGGTGAACGGACGCGGCACCAGGTTGGGGATGTAGCGCCCGATGATGACGTCGGGATCCTTGTCGCGCGGCATCACCCGGTCGAGTGATCGCCGGAACTCCGCCACACCGACGCGCAGCACGCGCGAGTGGAACGGCACGTCGATACCGGGCACCAAGATGAACGAGCGCTTGCCGCCGGTGATCTCGCGGCGCCGCTCTACCTCTTCCTCGAGCGCCTCCAGGCCGCGCACGGTGCCGGCGATCGCGTACTGCGACCCGCGCAGGTTGAAGTTGACGATCTCGAGGAATTCACCGGTCTTCGCCGCAATGTCGGCGACAAACCCCGGCACCTCGTCGTCGGGCAGGTCGATCTGCGACGGCCGAATGGCGGCCAGCCGGTAGTTGGACCGGCCCAGCTCGTCGCGCGGCACGATGTCGTGCATCTTCGATCCGCGGTGAAACACCGTCTCCAGCAGGGCTTCCAGCTCGTAGATGCCGGTCACGCAGGCCAGCGCGGTGTACTCGCCGACGGAGTGGCCGCAGGCGATCGCATCCTCGACGAAGGCGCCCTGCTCGCGCATCTCGGCGACCTGCGCCGCGGCCACTGTCGCCATCGCGACCTGGGTGAACTGCGTCAGGTACAGCACGCCCTCGGGGTGGTTGTAGTGCACACCGCTGGCGATGATGCTGGTCGGGTTGTCCCGCACCACATGCAGAACCGAGAAGCCCAGGGTGTCGCGGGTGAACTTGTCCGCCTTGTCCCACACCTTGCGGGCGGCCTTGGACCGGGCCCGGACGTCCATGCCCATGCCCTTGTGCTGGATGCCCTGGCCGGGGAAAGCGTAGACGGTGTGCGGGGCCGCCAGGCGGGCCGTCGCCGACATCACCAGATCCGAACCGATCTTGGCGGTGACCTCCAAAACCTCTGCCCCCA
>NZ_LZKI01000049.1 GCF_001672755.1 Mycobacterium colombiense
GACGTGGTGGACTTTGGGCTTACCCCGGTTTAGCGGACACCGGATTGCGGCGGTATGGCCGTTGCGGAAAGGTCCTCATGATGGGCCAGGTGTTCACCCGGGAGTTCAGGGAGCAGATCGTCGCGCTGCACCTGGGCAACCACAAGTCGTATAAAGAGATCGCGGCGGAGTATGGGTTGTCGGCTACCACGGTGTCGAACTGGGTGCGTGCGGCCAAGCGCGAGCAGTTAGCTCAGCATCGGCCGGCGAAGTCCGCGGAGACCGAACAGAGTGCCCGGATTGCCGAGCTGGAGCGGCAGCTGGCTCGCAAAGAAGAGGAAGTCAGGATCCTGGGAAAAGCGCTGGCCTTCTTCGCGCGTCGGGAAGAGCTGTAGAGCTCTACTGCTACATCGCCGCGGAGAAGGCCACCGATCCCAGCCTGAAGATTAGCGTGATGTGCCGGGTTCTGGGTGTGTCGCGTTCGGGGTATTACGGGTGGGTCAAACGGGTGTCGAGCCCCCCGATGGGTCGGGCAGCAGAAGACGCCGCTTTGCTCGACAAGATTAAGGCGCTGCACGCCGAATTTTCCTATTACGGGGCTCCCCGAATCCATCAGGCGTTACGCCGCCAAGATTTAATCGTCGGACGTCATCGTGTGGCTCGGATCATGCGGTGCAACGGCATTCGGGCATTTCGTGGTCGGGTCGAGATACGACGTCGGTCGGTGCCGTTTCACCGTCGGGTGGATCTGGTCGACCACGTCCAGCGCAACTTTGCCGCCGAGCAACCCGACCGGTTGTGGTTCACCGACACCACGCTGATCAAGACCACCGACGGCTGGCTTTACGTTGCCGCCATTCTGGACGCCTATAACCGCGAAATCATCACCTGGAGGACCAGTCCGGTGGAATCTGCAGCGACGGCCCAGCAGGCTTTAGCCGAGGCCATCATGATTCGCCGGCCGTCTCCAGGTTGCATCGTGCACTCCGATCGGGGCTATCAATACACCGCCTACGAATGGACGACACTGGCACGACGACACGGAATGGTCGTGTCGATCGGCGAGCGCAAAGACCCACGAGATAACGCCGTCATGGAGTCCTGGTTCGCTTCGCTAAAAGTCGAAGAGCTCTACCCCAAGGGCGTTCCGAGCAGCCGCGCCGATGCCCGTCAACGCTTGTTTACCTACGTCTGGATCTACAACAACAAGCGGCTGCATTCGTCGCTGGGGTACCAGACACCGCGAAGCTACGTCAGAATCAAATGAAAACTGTCCGTCAAACACGGGCAAGCCCACTTCGCAGTAGTAGCCGGGAACGGTGCAGCCCGGTGCGCTACAGCCGCGGTCCTTGGCGTACAACACGATTCGCTGCCCCGGCGAGGCTAGCCGCTTGGTGTGATAGAGCGCCAGCGCCTTGCCCTTGTCGAAGATCGCCAAATAGTGGTGGGCGTGGCGGGCCAGGCGGAT
>NZ_LZKI01000050.1 GCF_001672755.1 Mycobacterium colombiense
GCCGCGCTGCGCCACGGCGAGCACACGCAGGCCCTGTTCGGCCAGGCCGTGCACCACCGCCTCGGCCCGCTCCTGGTCGGCTTTCGGGTCGGCGAACTTGCAGCGCGGCTGGAAGCACGACACCGACGACGACGACACCGACGCCGACGCCGTGGATGCGGCGGCGCAGAACCTCGAACTGCTCGGCTACGTCGGCCTGGCCGACACGGCCCGGGAATCCGCGCGCCCGCTGATCGAGGCGCTGGTGGACGCCGATCGCGACGTGGTGCTGATCACCGGCGATCACCCGATCACCGCGCGGGCGATCGCCCGGCAGTTGGGCCTGCCCCAGGACGCGCGGGTGGTGACCGGGGCCGAACTCGCCGGTCTCGACGAGGACGCATGCGCCCGGCTGGTCGCCGACGTGCAGGTGTTCGCCCGGGTCAGCCCGGAGCAGAAGGTGCAGATCGTGGGCGCCCTGCAGCGCTGCGGCCGGGTGACGGCGATGGTCGGCGACGGTGCCAACGACGCCGCCGCCATCCGGATGGCCGACGTCGGTATCGGGGTGAGCGGCCGCGGTTCGTCGGCAGCCCGCGGCGCCGCCGACATCGTGCTGACCGACGAGGATCTGGGCGTGCTGATGGACGCCCTGGTCGAGGGCCGCAGCATGTGGAGCGGGGTTCGCGACGCCGTCACGATCCTGGTCGGCGGCAACGTCGGCGAGGTGTTGTTCACCATCATCGGGACCGCCTTCGGCCAAGGCCGCGCGCCGGTGGGAACCCGTCAGCTGCTGCTGGTCAACCTGCTCACCGACATGTTCCCCGCCCTCGCGGTCGCGGTCACGTCGCAATACGTCGAGCCCGACGAAGCCGAGTACGAATCCGCCGAAGCCGCCGAAGAGGCGCGTCGCCTGCACCGCCGTGCGGTACTCACCGGACCCACGCCCTCGCTCGACGCCCCGCTGATGCGCCAGATCGTGACCCGCGGCGCCGTCACGGCGGCCGGGGCGACGGCCGCCTGGGCCATCGGGCGCTGGACGCCGGGCACCGAACGGCGCACGGCGACAATGGGTTTGACCGCGCTCGTGACGACGCAGCTGGCGCAGACGTTGCTGACCCGCCGGCACAGCCCGCTCGTGGTGGCGACCGCCCTGGGTAGCGCCGGCGTGCTGGTCGGCATCGTGCAGACGCCGGTGGTCAGTCAGTTCTTCGGCTGCACGCCGCTGGGGCCGGTGGCCTGGTCGGGTGTGCTGGGTTCGACGGCCGGTGCCACCGCGATCTCGGCGCTGGCGCCCAACTGGCTGGCCAAGCAGGTCGCCGCCCTGGAGCCCGGCGAGGAGTGAGCCGTCAGTCGGGCGACGGCGAGCGCCGTGTAGCGGCGCGAGTAAGGAGGCGGACGATCGTGTTCAGTCGGACAGTTCTTTGCGCAGCACCTTGCCGGTGGGGTTGCGGGGGATGCTGTCGACGACGTTGATGTCGCGGGGCTGTTCGAAGCGAGAGACCCGGCCCTTCAGGTACTCGCGCAGCTCGGCCACGTCGATCTCGCCGCCCGGCTGCGCGACCACGAACGCCGCCAGGCGCTGACCGAACCGTTCGTCGGGGACGCCGATGACCACGTTGTCGGCGATGGCGGGGTGCTGGGCGAGCGCGTTCTCGACCGCGCGCGGATACACGTTCTCGCCGCCGGAGATGATCATGTCGTCTTCGCGGCCGACGATGAAGAGCCGGCCCGCGTTGTCCAGGTAGCCCATGTCACCGGTGCTGGTCATGCCGTCCACGACGGCTTTCGCCGCGCCGTCGGTGTAGCCCTCGCTGGTCAATTCGCCACCGACGAAGATCCGCCCGGTGACCCGCGGCCCGACTGGCTTGTCGTTCTTGTTGAAGATGCGCACCGGGCACCCGACGACGGGCCTCCCGACGGTTTCGGGGGCTTCGCGCAGATCCGCCGGCGTGGCCAGCGCGCCGATGCCGACCTCGGTGGAGCCGTAGCCGTTGTAGAGGATGTCGCCGTAGGCGTCCATGAACCGCTGGCCCAGCGTGGGGTCGAGGCGGTCGCCGCTGGAGATCACCGTGCGCAAGTAGGGCAGCGGGTTTCGCTCCCGGACCTGCTCGGGAAGCTCCAGGATTCGCGCGAGCACGACCGGCACCGCGGTGAAGGCGTCGGCGCGGTGTAGCGAGGCCTGGGCCAGTGCCGCCTCGGCGTCGAACTCACGGCGCGTCAGGACGGTGCCCCCGAGCGCGAAGGTCAGCATCAGCATGCCCAGTCCCAGCCCGTGAAACATGGGCATTGCCACCGAGATTCGCGAACCGGTGCGCAACCGGGTGCGATCGAGGAGCGTCACCCACACGCCCACCGCCGAGCGCATCTGCGGTGTGCGCGGCACGCCCTTGGGCTTCCCGGTGGTGCCCGACGTCAGCAGCACGATGCGGCCGGGGGTGGCGACGGCCGGGCGCGCGCCCTGGTCGGTCCCGACGGTCGCCGGATCGACCGTGACGACCGAGTCGTCCGCACTCCGCACCCGCTCGGCGAATTCGGCGTCGACGACCACGGCCGAGATGCGGTGGGCCTCGACGGCGGACGCCAGTGCGTCGCTGCGGAACTCCGTGCTCATCGGCACGACGTCGGCGCCCAGCAGGGCCGCGGCGAAAACCCCCGCTAGGAAACCGCGTCCGTTGCGGCACATCACCCCGACCGCCTCCCCGGGTGCAGCGCCGTCGGCGGCAAGCCGCCGCGCCAGCGACTCCGTCGCTTGCTGCAGCTGGCGATAGGTCAGCGCGCCCTCGTCGTCGACGATCGCGGTGCGGTCAGGCCAACGGGCGGTGGTGACCGCCAGCAGCGTGTAGGGGTTGGTGCCGCCCCGGCGCACCTCGCGCAGGAGCCGGAAACCCGCGAGCGGCGCCGGCGGAGTGAGCAGACCCGAGCGCAGCAGGGCCCGGGCGGCGGTGGGGACCACGCGATCATTCGCCATCGTCGGCCTCGTCGGTGTCGGACTCGCTGAAGAACCGGCGATGCCACAGCCGCGCGGCGTAGTCGGCCGGCCCGGCCAGCAGCACCGAGGCCAGCTCGGCCGGCAGCACCCAGGGCGGCGCGATGGTGCGGGGCCGCTCGATGATCGCCTTGGCGATGGCGTCGGCCGCTTCGTCGGGCGACAGTCCCGGAAGGCTGCCCAGCAGCGGGGTGGGCGCGATCATCCGGGTGCGGACCAGCGCGAAGTAGACGGTGGTGACGTCGACGCCGTCGGTGTGCAGTTCCGGCGCCACGCTGCGCAGCCACCGGTCGAAGGCACCCTTGGACGCCTGATAGGCACCCCATTGCGGACCCGGAGCCACCCGCACGGCGACGCTCGACACGTTCACGATGTGCCCACTGCCGTTGCCGCGCATGGCCGGCAGCAGCCCGAGCAGCAGTCGCACCGGCCCCAGGTAGTTGATGTCGATGGTGCGCTGGAAGTCGTGCGGCCGGTCGTACTGGTCATGCAGCGAGCGGCGCAACGACTTGCCGGCGTTGCTCACCACGATGTCGAGTGGGCCGTGCTCCTCGGTGATCTGCTTGGTCAGGGTGCTCACCGCGGACTCGTCGGTGAGGTCGGTCGGGTAGGCGACCGCGCGACCCCCGCCGGCGTTGATCGACGCCGTGAGGTCGCAGAGCCGTTCCTCGGACCGGGCGACCACCAGGACGGTCGCCCCCGCGGCGGCCAGGCTGCGTGCGGTCGCCTCACCGATGCCGTAGGAGGCGCCCGTCACCAAGACGGTCTTGCCGAGGACGGTGCCCCGCAACTTGTCGGGGTCCGAGACCCGCGCCGGGTTGGCCACGTGGTCCGTGACCGTGTTCAGGGCCTGCGCTATTGCGTTCAACTTCGCTGCCGCATTCACTCGAGCCGCTTGCCGGGGTCGGCGGCTGCTTCACCGTGCCCGGGCTCGTAACTACAAGTAGCAGACCACATTGCAGTCCGGCCCCGCGCTCCGCCCCGGCCAAGACGGCCCCGGGGGAACTTCGGCGACGGGTGGGCGGAGGCCTCCCGAGCGCCCGCGCCGGATGAGCGCCGCGCACAACCAATCTCAGCCCGTCCGCATCAGCGGCGGTTATTTTATGAGAACACAGTAATTTCGGTGTTTCGGGTGTTTAGCGGGCGTGTTGGCTGGGCACAATGGCGGCATGATTGCGCGTCAATTAGTTCGTTCCCTCGGTTCAGCAGTAGTTCTCGCAGCGTCGGGCGTGGCCGTCTCGGCCTTGTCCACGTCCGTTATCCCCTCCGCCTCGGCCCAGTGTCCGGACGTGCAAGTGGTGTTCGCCCGCGGCACCGGTGAAGCGCCGGGCGTCGGCCCCACCGGTCAGGCCTTCGTCGATGCGCTGCACCAGCGCGTCGGGGGGCGGTCGTTCGATGTGTACCCGGTCAACTACCCCGCCAGCGACCAATGGGACACCGGCATCGACGGCATCAGAGACGCGGGCGCCCACGTCAATTCGATGGCCCACGACTGCCCCAACACCAAGATGGTGCTCGGCGGCTACTCGCAGGGCGCGGCCGTGATGGGGTTCGTCACCTCGGCCGCCGTTCCCGACGGCATCGACCCCAACACCGTTCCGAAGCCACTGCTCCCGACGTCGCAAGCCACGTCTCCTCGGTCGTGCTGTTCGGCATGCCCAACGTGCGGGCGATGAACTTCCTCAACGAGCCGCCCGTGGTCATCGGCCCGATGTACCAGGACAAGACCGTCAAGGTGTGCGCCACCGAGGACCCGGTCTGCTCCGACGGGATGAACTTCGCCGCGCACGACACCTACGCCGACGACGGCGCGATGATCGACAAGGGAGTTGCCTTCGCCTCCAGCCACCTGGGTACGGGTGGGCCCGGCGCGCAGTCGGTCGCGTCGCCGCACGGCGGCTTCGGAGAGTAACGGCCCGACGGGGATTCCCGGTCAATCCCTGATGAAGCCCTTGTTGCGCATCAGGGCGTCGGCCAGGAATCCGTCGTGCGGAATGTGCGATGCGTGCAACCACGTCGGGTGGTGTCCGCAGTAGACGTTACCGACGGTCGGCTCGGCGACCAGATCGTCGATCAGCGTCTCGTCCCCCGTGATCGCGGTGACGACGAGCGAATGCCGCAACGGCCGCACCCAATCCTCGCGCGTCCAGGCCGACACCCACACGCACGGGAAGGGAAGCTCCAGGTTGAGTGTGTCGACGTCGGGTTCGGCCAGCAGATGGACGGCGGGGCGCAACGCGGCATAGCCGTCCCCGAGATCGGCGACCACCTGATCGGCGCCGAGCAGTGGGATTGACCCGGCGGCCCTGGCGGCCAAGAAGTCAGCCAGGGCGCGCGCCTTCTCGACGGGCTGGGTGGGCAGGTTCGCCCGCTCGTCGTCGGTGGGTAGTGGCTCGATGGCCGCCAATCGTTCGGCGATCGCCCGGGCGAGAGCGGTGGGGTCGCCCTCGTAGAGCACCGCGGTGGTGTTGACGCACGCCATGCCGCCGTGGTTCGCGATCGAGTCGACGATGACGTCCAGATGGTCATGCCAGTCCCGGTCGGCGGTGATCAGGATCTTGGTGCGCCCCGGTCCGTTCACGAGCACCGCCGGATCGCCGGCGTACTTGTCGACGACGTTCTGGCCGCCGTAGACCATGGCGAGGTCGGCGGCCCGGATGATTTCACCGGCCCCGGCATGGTCGGTGGGCAGATAGACGGCGTCCTCGGCGCGAAACCCGGCCTGCCGCAGCGCGCACACCAGCCGATGCGCCGTCAGCGGTTCGCGCCGCGACGGGCGCACCGCGACCCGGTAGCCCAGCGCCAGCGCCTGGGGCCAGAGCCCATGGACGCCGGGGCCGTTTCCGGCCGCGTGCACCGCGAACACCTCCCCCCGGCGCACCCACAGCGCGCCGCCCGCGCGGGTGCGCTCGTCGCGCCAGTCCAGCGTCGCCCCCACGGGCTGAGCGGGCCGCACCGCATCGAACGCGCCGGCGACCGCGTCGGCCACGCCGCGCGCCCCGGCGTGGGTGATGGCGATCGGCATGCCCGAGATCCGGCCGGCCAACCCGACATAGGCCTCGAAATCCAGCCCGGCGATCACGCCACTGCCGAAGATGTCGGCGGCCCGGGACAGCGCCGCCGCGCGCTGGGCGAGCGGCAGCGGCGCGGCCTTGCGCTGCGCGCCCAGCGTGCGCGAAACGTAGAGCGGCGGAACCATGCTCAGCTCCGCGACGGCGAGGCCCGCGGTGGTGGTGATCACCTCGCGGTTGCGGGTCCGGTACTCGCCGTCGGCGCCGAGCGCGTCCAGCGCTACCAAACCGGTTGCGGCGCCGATGTTTTCACCAGCCACGCTCAGTACACGCCTTCGATGACGGATTCACCCTCGAAGGTGGACACCGGCCGCACCTCGCTGACCGAATCGCTGAGTTCGCCCGCCGGTCCGGGCATCCTGATCGCCAGGTCGCGCTCCAGGTTGTTCGGTATGAACATGCCCTTGCTGACGTGGTTCATCACCACCTGGCCCTGCCGCCCGTACGGCACCCGCTCCCCGGTGTCGGGATCGATCACCCAGAACACCACGTACGGGGTGCGCGGGTCGAAGACGAAGGCGTCGCCGTCGACGGTTCGGGTGACCGCCTGTGACAGCACCATGGTGCTGCCGAACGCCATGGTGATCGTGGTCGCGGGGAAGATGCCGCGCAGCAGGTCGAGGGTGTCGGCATCCACATGCGCGCCGCTGAGCAGCAGGTAGCGGATCTTGTCGTTGACCAGCTCGACCACCCGATCGTCGCGGGCCATGGCCTCCAGCAGCGGCGGGGTGGTGTGCAGGTTGGCGACGTGCTGGGTCTGCAACACGAAGGCGGCCTGCTCGACGACGTGGTCGACGTAGGCCGCCACGTCGGCGGCGGCGCCGCGGGCGGCGAGCTTTTTGACCCAGCGCGGATCGATGTCGATCGCGTGGAAGGCCGCGCCGAGCCGCTGCGACACCAGCCGGGAGAAGTAGCCGACGCCGTGCGGCCCGCTCGGCATCAGGCAGAGAAAGCCCTGGCCCTGCCGGAAGCCGCCCGTGGCGAAGTCCTCGGTTTGCCATTCGACGACCTGCGCGACCCAATCCGGCAGCTGCGCAGTGCGTTTCGGGGCGCCGGTGGTGCCGCCGGATTCGAAGATCTGGGGCACCGGTGGCACGGATCCCTGGGCGAGGTAACCGCGCGGAATGAGATCCTCCACTGGGACGCTGCGCAATTCGTTGACCAGGTTGGGAAACAACCGCAGATCGGCAAAGGTGTTGACGTCGGTCAACGGGTTGAAGTCCAGTTCGTCGGCGGTCCGCAACCAGAACGGCGACCCGGTGTCGTCGCCGAAGTGCCAGGCGATCGCGGCGCGCAGATAGGCCTCGGCATCCTCGACCGGTGCCGCTCGCGGGACGTCCAACAACGAGAAGTCGATTTCGGCCATGTCCTCGATCCTGTCCCATCGTGGACCGCTACGCCAGGACGCCGGGTTTTATCGCCTTATTTCACAAGGAGTTTCATCGGCGTGCACGCGGAGTTCAGCGTGCACGCCGATGAACGGAAGTGGCCGGGCAGCGCTGCAAGCGCGAACCGCCGGCGGCCTAACTGCCGAGCAGGGCGGTGATCGCCTCGTTGAAACGCGGATAGATGTCGTCGTAGGTGCCGTCACGTTCGGCGTACCGGAACATCTTGACGCGCTCCACCACGATCTCCTTGGCGTCCGGCTGCGTCTGCAGCAGCGTCATCGTCTCGGTGATGTAGTCCTCCAGCGGCATCGCCCGGGGGTCGAATCCCCGCTCGCCCTGCAGCGCGGTCTGCACGTGCGGCGGGATGATCTCGATCACCTGCACCGAGGTGTCACGCAGCTGGAACCGCAGCGATTCGGTGTAGGAGTGCAGCGCCGCCTTGGCGGCGCAGTAGGTCGGGGTGAGTGCGCTGGGCATGAAGGCCAGCCCGGACGTGACGTTGAGGATCGTGGCGTGCGGCTTGCGCAGCAGCGCCGGCAGCAGGGCCGAGGTCAGCCGGATGGGACCCAGGAGATTGACGACGATGCTCTGTTCGGCCAGGCCGACGTTGCTGCCGGTCAGGTCCTCGACCCGCTGAATCCCGGCGTTGTTGATCACCACGTTGAGGTCCGGGTAGTGGTCGGTCAGCTCGGTGGCGAATCGCCGGATGTCGGCGGGGTCACCCTGATCGAGCGGCAGGGTCCGCATGCCCGGGTTGGCCTCCGCCACGGCCCGCAGGTGGTCGCTGCGCCGGGAGGCGATGATCACCTGGTTGCCCAAGCGGTGGAAAGACTCGGCCAGGCCGCGGCCGATGCCGCTGCCGCCGCCGGTGACCAGGACGGTATTGCCGGTCATCTGCATCGCGGTTCTCCTTCGGGTCGCCCTGCCATCGGCTCGCTCGACCGGCGCATTCGGCCGACGTAGCGGAATGCCCCAATGCGGAGCCGGCTAACCACGATGCCCTATGCGCCCGCGCGGTGTCACGACAAACGCGGGCAACGAGTAATCCGTTACGCGGGGCGGTTGTGCAGCGGGCGCGGGTCGAGGCCGGCGCGCTGCCACGCCGCGGCCGCCCAGCTCGTGTAGAGCATGCGGACCGGCAGCCGGTTGAGTAGCGGGTTGAGTGCCCGGATGGCCGCGGCGACGCGCTGAAAGCGCTTCTCCTTCTTGGCGTCCCACTGCAGCTGGCACACCTCGCGCATCTGGGGCGGCAGCGTGCCGACCACGACCAGCCGGGTGTAGGCGTTCAGCGGCGCCGACAAGATCTTCCACACCGGCTTCGGAATCCGGCGCGGTCCGGGGATGCCCTTGCGGATGTAGCCGGTGCCGTACAGCACGGTCTTGTGCGGGACGAACCGGTCGAGCATTTCGTCCCAGTAGGCCAGGAAGTCGTCGTAGGTCTGCGGTTGTCCGCGGTCGCTGACGCCGTACAGGCCGTACCAGAGCTTGCCCTCGTAGAAGATCTGTTCCTTCTCCGCGCGCGACAGCCTGCGGATGAACGTGTCGGTGTTGTAGATGACCTGGTCGACGAAGCTGGCGTGCGCCCAGTAGAACAGCTCCGGATTCAGCGCGTGATACCTCGAGCCGTCGCTGATGGTGCCCTTGATCGTCTTGTGGAAGTCGCGCACCTTGCGCCCCCACTCGTGGGGTTCGTCGGAGTAGACCGTGTTCATCAGGGGCGGCGCGGTCCGTTTGGCCCGGCCCAGCGTGTCACTGAAGATCACGGAGTGGTCCAGGACGCCCTGGGCGAGCTGTTCGATGCAGTTCTCCACCCCGGCGGTGCGCTGGAATCCGAAGAGCTGAGTCCGGTTGTCCCCGTAGAACTTCCAGATCAACGAATCCGGACCCAGCCGTGGTGCGGTGTCGGCGGCGGCCTCGTCGTCGATCGGCATGGGCATCGCTTCGCGAACGCCGGTGTCGAACCGCGACCCCGCGCTCGGCGCGGTCGACTCGTCGTTCTGGGCGGTCATGCCCACCTCCTCGTCGCGCCGGGCGGAGCCTGCGTCCCACCGAACGTTGTGAACCAATGACACAAAGCCGTATCTTTGTTTCAGCAGCCTAGCAATCACTCGCTGCGGTTGCACATCGCGGGGCGGGTCCCGCCGCCCGAAATAGTCGGCAGTGACCCGCCGAGGAGTTGATACGATGCCGCCAATCATGCAGTCCGAACCGGGCTCTGCCAGTGCCGATGCACTCACCGATGTCGATCGCACGATCTTGGACACCGCGCGCAGCGTGTTCGAGACCTACGGCGTGCGCCGCGCCAACATCGACGACGTCGCCGCCCGGGCCGGGGTCAGCCGCAGCACCATCTACCGTCGGTTCCCAACCAAGGAGAACCTGTTCGCCCACGTGGTGCGGCGCGAGGCCGGGCTCTTCTTCAGCACCCTGGACCGGGCGACGACGGGCTGCGACCCGCAGCAGGCGGTGATCGAGGCGTTCGCGCTCGGGGTGCGCCTGGTGCAGGACTCGCCGCTGTATTCGCGGATCGCCGAAAGCGAGCCCGAGCTGTTCGGCATGTTCTCCCGGTCGCAGGCCTTCCCGATCCGTCAGTTCGCCGACGGCATCGCCCATACCCTGCGGCGGTGCGGCGCCGATTTGGCCGAGCCCGACCTGGACAACATCGCCGACATCCTGCTTCGCGTCGCCCTCGGCATCATCGTCTTTCCCACCGACCGGCTGGACACCTCGGACCCGGCCGCGGTGCGCGAGTACGCCGCGCGCTATCTGGTTCCGATCATCGAAAGGCGCGGTAACGGGCCGCGAATTGTCGGCGTCCTGCACTAGCCTTGAGCCGTGGCTGGGAGTTCTGCGGCTCCGCGGACCCGGTACGCCAGTTGCGGCGAGATCGACATCGCCTATCAGGTCTTCGGCGATGGGCCGATGGACCTGCTCATACTGCCGGGCCCGCTGATCCCGATCGACTGCGTCGACCTCGAGCCCTCGATGTACCGCTTCCATCGCCGGCTCGCGTCGTTCTGCCGGGTGATCCGCTTCGATCAGCGCGGGATCGGCCTGTCGTCCCGGGTTCCCACGCTGGACATGCTGGGCCCGGAATCGTGGGCGCAGGATGCGATCGCGGTCATGAACGCGGTCGGTTGCGAGCGAGCCACTGTCTTGGCCCCGGGTTTCACCACGCTGGCCGGTGTGGTTCTCGCCGCCGACCACCCCGATCGAGTGAACAGCCTGGTCATCGCCAACGGCGCGGCGCGCACGCTGCGGGGTCCCGACTACCCCATCGGCGCCGAGCTCGATGCCGCCGAGCGATTCACGTCGGTCGGCATGGAGCCGGACGCCGTCGAGCAGGGGTTCGACATGCTCGGCATCATCGCGCCGGCCGTGGCGAATGACGCCGCGTTCCGCTCGTGGTGGGACATGGCCGGCAACCGGGCCGCGTCACCGAGCATGGCCCGTGCATTCATCAACAAGGTCAGGGAGGGCGATGTCCGCGATCGCCTGCCTCGCATCGCCGTGCCGACGCTGATCCTGCATCGCGACAACCCCGGCTTCAGCCCCGTCGAGCACGCGCACTACCTCGCCGAGCACATCGCCGGATCGCACCTGGTCGAACTGCCCGGCGAGGACGCCCTGTACTGGGTCGGCGACACCGCGCCCATGCTCGACGAGATCGAAGAGTTCATCACCGGGGTGCGTGGCGGCGCCGACGCCGAGCGGCTGCTCACCACGATCATGTTCACCGACATCGTCGGCTCCACCGAGCGCGCGGCGGCCCTGGGGGACCACCGCTGGCTCGACCTGCTGGACAATCACGACAGCATCGTGCGCCACGAACTGCAGCGCTTCGGTGGCCGCGAAGTCAACACGGCCGGAGACGGATTCGTCGCAACGTTCAGCAGCCCGAGCGCCGCGATCGCCTGCGCCGACGCCATCGTGGACGACGTTCACGTGCTCGGCATCGAGGTGCGGGTCGGCATTCACGCCGGCGAGGTCGAGGTGCGCGGCACCGACGTCGCGGGCATGGCCGTGCACATCGCCGCGCGGGTGGCTGCGCTCGCCGGGCCCAGCGAGGTACTGGTGTCGTCCACGCTGCGCGACATCGTCACCGGCTCGCGGCACAGGTTCGGCGACCGCGGCGAGACCGCACTCAAGGGCGTGCCCGGTTACTGGCGGCTGTACGCCCTGGTCCGCGAGCACGCCGTCGTCCGCCGGTAACCCGGCCGACGATTCGCAGCGGTCGAAGCGTCGCGGGCCTCGGCGTAGGCTTCGGACGGGGACTTACCGGAGCCGCGGCTTCGCGGCTTTCCATTCGATTTCTGGCGTCTGGCTTGGCATTTGATCGAAGGAGTACGCATGACCGACGTGCACATCTCGCTGCCTCCCGCGCTCCGGCGAGCGCTGGACCTGCTCATCGACCCGCCGGCCGATCCCGACGTGAGCCGGGGTTACCTCGACCTGCTCGGCAGCGGCGCGGGCCAGGACGGCGGGGTCGAGAAGAACACCGGCCCGATCCAGGCGGCGTGGGCGTCACCGATCGGATCGATGCTCTACGACAACGCCCAAGCGCTTTCCCGGCGCTGGATCAGCGCGTGGCAACTGCCGCTGGAGTGGTTGGACGTTCCGCAGGGCGGCATCGCGCTGGACGTCGGCTCGGGCCCGGGTAACGTCACCGCCTCGCTGGCGCGTGCCGCCGGACCGGAGGGACTGGGCCTCGGCGTCGACATCTCCGAGCCGATGCTCGCCCGCGCCGTGCGCAACGAGGCCGGGCCGCAGGTCGGCTTCATCAAGGCCGATGCGCAACGACTTCCGCTGCGCGACAGCACTATTGACGTCGCGGTATCGACCGCGGTGCTGCAATTGGTGCCGGATCCGGCAATCGCCCTCGCCGAGATCGCGCGCGTGCTGCGGCCCGGCGGCAGGCTGGCCGTCATGGTCCCGACCGCCGGGCGGCTGGCCCGCTATTGGCGGCTGCTGCCCAATGTCGGGGCGCACGCGTTCAGCGACGACGAAATCGGCGATGCATTGGAGGACAACGGTTTTGCGAGCGTGCGTGTGAAAAACCTCGGCACGTTCCAGTGGGTGCGTGCCAAGAAGGGCTGAATCGCCACCAATCAGCCGCTGGCAAGCTCCCGGTGCTCGATCAGCTCGCCCAACCCCGAGACACCGAGCCGCTCACGGAACGCCTGGGCGGTGTAGCCGATGACGGTCACGTCGGTGCGTGCGCGCACCGTCGCCGAGCGTGGCATGTGAAACAGCACACCGATTTCGCCGAAGTAGTCGCCCGGTTTGGCCACCTTGACCAATTCCTCACCGCCGTCGGCCAATTCGCGCAGAATATCGAGTTCGCCGTCGGCGACGAGGTAGATCAGCTCGCCCATCGTGCATTGCTCGAACAACACCTCACCGGCCTTCAGCCGCACGGTTTCAGGCGGTCGATTCGTCGACGAGATCGCCGGCGCCATCTCGACGACACGGTCGGCCAGCGGAAGCATCCGGCTGTCGTGAGTGGCCACGACCACCACGCGGTCACCCTGCGCAAGCGAGCGGATTAGCCGTAGCACCTCCTCCACCTGGATGAAGTCGAGGTGAGCGGTCGGTTCGTCGGCGAGGACCAACATCGGATCCAGGGCGATCGCGCGGGCGACCGCGACGCGCTGCTGTTGGCCGCCGCTCAGGTCACCCGGGCGGTGTTTCATTCGCTCTTCGAGGTTGACCCTGGCCAGTAGTTCCTCGGCGCGCTTGCGTGCGGTCGCGCGCGAGTTACCGGCCGCGCGCAGCGGAACCATCACGTTCTCCAGCGCGGTGAGGCTCGGCACCAGGTTGAACGCCTGGAACACGATGCCCACCTTGTCGCGCCGGTAGTGCGCCAGTGCACCGCCTTCGAGCTTGGTGACGTCGATGCCATCGAACTCGACAACCCCGGACTTCGGCCGCAAGATGCCGCCGAGGCAGGACAACAATGTCGTCTTCCCGCAGCCGCTGGGGCCGAGCAGGATCACCAGCGACCCGGCCGCCACGTCGAGGTTCAGCCCGTTGATCGGGCGGACCGCGTACCCACCGCTGGAATATTCAACGACAAGGTCCTTGATACTCAGATCGCTCATCGCTCAGGGACCTCCGAATGCGAGCGCCGGATCGACGGCGACCGCGCGCCGGAATCCGGCGAGGCTGGCCAGCAGACCGATCACGATCGCTGCGAGCGGTATCGCCACATAAGCAACGGCGGGGACGACGACGAGCATCGGGAACACCGGTGCGAGCAAGAACGAGAACACAACGCCCAGCGCCGCCGCCAGCAACGCGACGATCACCGCCTGCAGCGCGAGCCCCGCCAGGATCGACCGGGTCGACACGCCGATCGCCTTGTACACCGCGAAGTCACGCAGCCGCTCGAGCGCGGACAGGTAGACCACCGATCCGACGATCAGCACCGCCACCACCGACATCATCGCGGCCACGATCGAGATCGCGCCCATGGCGACGTGCTCGGGGCGCAGCAGGTCGTTGACACCGGCCGTCCGGTCGGCCAGTTGGTAGCCGGCCGGGACGTGCTGCGGGGTGCCCTTGATCGCGATCGATGTGACCGTCGGCTGACCGTTGTATGACAAGCGCTGCAAGCCCTGCGTGGTCAGGAAAATGTTGGGAGTCTTGGCCAGTGCCGTGGAGTTGGGCACGATGCCCACAATCCGCAGCGTGCGCGCACCGACCGTCAGGTCCTCCCCCACCTGTCGGCCCAGGGTGCTGGACACCGCGACCTCGTCCGGCGTCGAGGGCGGGCGGCCCTGCGACACGTGCGGCATGCCCGGTCCGCGCTCCGGCGCCCCGAACGCGGTGACGCTTCGTCGCGACGTGCCCTCGACGACCGTCGTCGCCGCACAGGCCAGTGGCGCCGCAGCGGTGACGCCGGGCGTGGCGGCCACCAGGCTCAATTCAGCTTCGGCGAATGGCGTGGCACCCAGGAGCGGTCCCGCGGCGCCGGACTTGATCACGAACGCGTCGACCCCCATCGAGTCGACCGCGCGCTCGGCCTCGACTCGAAAACCGTTGCCCAGCCCGATCATGACCAGGGTCATGGCGAAAACCAGCCCGGTGCTGATGATCGCGATCACCAGGCGCCGCCTTCGCCACTGCATGTCCCGCAATGCTGCGAACAGCATGGGTGAGACGTTACCGACCCGCACGCATCCCGGGGCCGGGTTTGACCGCTACTTGTCGAGGTCTTGGGCGAGCTGGGCGAGCCGGTCCATCGACTCGCGCAGCATGTCGGCCGTCGTCGCGCGGGCGCGCTCGAGGCGGGTGGCGTCGGCCAGCTCCGTCCAGTCGTAGGTGTGGGTCACCGTGGTGAGCTCGGCGTTGACCGGACTGAGCTCCCAGCGCCACAGGTGGCCCGGTGGCTGCTTGCCGGGTTCGGCTGGGCGCCAAGCGATCTTGCTGCCCTCGACGAACTCGGTGACGTGGTTCTCCCGCACCGCGCCGTTGGTCAGTGTGGTCTTGAAGATGTCGCCGACCCGATGAACGCGCTGGCCGCCGGCGGCCGACGCCAGGTTGTTGTTGCCGTCCCAGCTCGGCTGGCACGACGGGTCGGCGATCAGCTCGAAAATCCGGGCGGCGTTGGCCGACATCACGCGGGTGGCGGTCACGACGCGATCGAGTTCCATATCCGACATGGTGCTATCCAAACACGACAGGTCGGCCGGTGCGCCGATGACTTTGGGCCGGGCCGTAGAGGACCTTTGGCCGTCGCCGCACCGGCGCGCGCGTGCGACGGTGGTCGTGCCGGGACCACCCGGTGGTCTGTCCGAAGTGCAGAGAGCCTAGTCCGGGCTCCGACCAAGTGAGCCACCGCAAGGGCCTGCTTGACCCACCGTCACACGGGGTTCTGCCTTCGGACAGACCCTCAAGCCTTTAGCCGTTCACCCCATTCGGGGCAGCGCCTCGATCGGTCCGGACAGCGCCGCCTTGACGTAGCGGGTGTCATCGTCGGCCAGCACCTCGGTGTCATCCGCCTCGATGCCGTCGACAATCGCGCGCGCCACCTGGCGCGGGTCGTTCTTCGGTGCGTCGAAACCGGTGGTCATCTCGGTGTCGGTGAAGCTGAGGTGCGCGGCGACCACCAGGGTGCCCTGCTTCTCGAGCTCGACGCGCAGCGAATTCGTCGTCGACCACAGCGCGGCCTTGGAGTCGCCATACCCGCCGGATCCGGGCATCCACGACAGGATCGAGGCGACGTCGACCAGCGCGCCGCCGCCGTTGTCGGCCAGGACCGGGGCGAACGCCTTGGCGACGCGCAGCGCGCCGAAGTAGTTCGTCTCGAAAACCGCCCGCACCTCGTCGATGTCGCTGGTGAGCAGGCTCCGGGCGCCGAGCACACCGGCGTTGTTGATGACGATGTCGGCGTCCGATGCCGTGACCGCCAGCGCGGCAACCGAATCGGCGTCGGTGACCTCCAATTCGACGCTGACCACCCGCGGGTCGGAACTGGGCTGCGGCGCCCGTGCGGTGGCGTAGACCTTGGCCGCGCCGCGTTCCAACAACTCCGCCACGATGGCCTTGCCGAGCCCGCGCTGCCCACCGGTGACTACCACCGTCGACCCATTGACGTTGACCATGATCTCGCTCCTTCGACTTAGGCAAAACAATTTTGCTTGCGTCACGGTAATTGACCCGTTCGACATAGTCAACTATTATTAGTCTATGTCATTCCCGTGGGTTGCGTCACAGCGATACGGGTGCGCCGCGGCACCCGGGGGCTTGGGCCTGGTCCAAGACTTCCTGAACACGAGGGCCATCGAGGGGTATGGGCCCGACCTGTTGGCCGCTCCGGCGCTCGCCGCCGGCTGGGCGGCCGCCGCGGTGCGGGCGTGGTCGGCCGCACGCGGCGCGGACCTGGAGCCCCCCGATCTGGGCGACCCGGATCTGGCCAGGCTTCGCGCCATGCGTGCCGGCATCGAGCGGCTGGTGGACGGCGAACCGCCAAATTGGCGCGGTCCCGGCGGTGTTCCGGCATCCTTCGCGCTCTCCGAGTCCGGTGTGGTGCGGCTGGATCCCGCCGGCAGCGGCTGGCGCTGGCTGGCGTCGGCGCTGTGGGGCGAGATCCTGTTGAGCCAGCACGCCGGCACCTGGCGGCGGATCAAGCGCTGCCACAACCACCGGTGCGGGTCGGCGTTCTACGACCGCTCGAAGAACAACAGCGGGGTCTGGCACGACGTCAAGACGTGCGGCAACGCCGTCAATCTGCGGGCCTCCCGGGCCCGGCGGCGCGAACGCGATCGTGTGGCGGCGTCAGGCGTTCCGCCAGAGCAGGCGGTACCGGTAGTAAAGCCCTCGTCGGATGCGGGCCCCCGGTAGGACGTCTTCGGCTGCCCGCCGGATCTCGGCCAGGCTTTCGTGGGGATGCCGGGTCGACGTCGATCCCCAGCACGCTGCGTGACACCGCGGCTAGCCGCGCGGCCAACAACCCCTCCCCGCGAACGTCGCCCCGGTGCCGGCAGGCGATGTCGACCAGCCAGGGGTGATAGGCGGTGTTGTGATTCCAGTACTCGTCGCGCTTCGCGTCGTCGTCCACCGTCGACCCAGTCTGCCCGACCGGGCCGTCAGCAGCGTTCGACGCCTTTGCGCATCAGGCGTGGGCCCGGGTCCACCGGTCGCCGCCCGCTTCTGAGCACCGCGTGCACTACATCGAAGGCACGCGCCTTCAATGGCGCGACCACGTCGAAAGTGGCGGGAGCCTGGCTGACCCAGGCCGGAAGTGTTGCCACGATGTATTCCTTTGTTCTTTCGGCATGTGCGCCGACTCATTCAATTGCACCGCAGCCGTTTTACGAGGGCGCCGCGCCGCGGTAAACGTCACGAAAAGCCGACTGTGGTGTACGGCACATCCGTGACGCAACGAAAGACACGCAACAGTGCGGCTAGTGAAAACCCTTGAACCTGCGCAGATAACCGGGCAATCGGTGTGCCGGTAGTGCCTTCGGCCAGTCATCGGGGCGGAAATACGCGTCGGTACCGCCGTCAACGAATACTACACTGCCGCACAGAAAGTCCGCGGCGTCCGACAGCATGAAGCACATCCATTCGGCCATGTGCCCTGCGTCACCGAAGCCGCCCACGGGGACGGGAAACGACCGGACGGCCTTGCCCTGCCTCGGGTCCGACAACTGCTCCTGCAGCAGCGGTGTCATGATCGCGCCCGGAGACAGCGCGTTCAGGCGCACGCCCGCCCCGGCCCACTCCGGACGCACCGCGTGTCGCCGCACCCAACGGCTGACCGCGATCTTGGACGCCCCGTACATCATTGTCGGCGCGGCCGGACCCAATAGCCGCACCGTTCGCACCGCCTTGTCGCCGTCGTGGGCAAGCAACGCTTTGACCGCACGCCGCGGCACGGCGGGTATGGTGGTCGTCGAATTACTGCCGACGACAACCACTTTCGCGCGGTCGGCGGCAACCAGCGCGGCACGCCAGGCGGCGAGCAATTCGACGACCCCGAAATAATTGACCGCAGCGATCTGGCGGACGCGGTCGCGGCCGGGGCTGGGGCCCAAGCCGGCCGCCAGGACGGCACCGTCGAGCCTGCTGCCCGAGAGCTCCAGGACGCGGTCGGCCGCCGCCGTACGCCCGTCGGGCGTCGACAGGTCGGCGACCACGTCGGCGTCCTTGATGTCGACACCGATGACGCTGTGCCCGTTGTCCCGAAGACGCCGGGCGGTCTCGCGGCCCATCCCGGAAGCCGACCCGGTAATGGCATAGGTCCCCATTGACTCCTCCGTTCTCTGGGCAGTATGCCCGGGCAAGGGGCCGCTCCGACGGGCGCGGCCCACCCAGTGGACGCACTGTTAAGTTGCCAAGATGCATGACCAGACGCCCTGCATCGATTTCAGCCAGCTCGAGTCGGTTTACGCGCCGCTGGCCGAATCGGTCCGCCGGCTCCTCGACATCAGCATCCGCACCGAAGCCGGGCCGACGGCCGTGGCGGCGGCGATAGCCAGAATCGACAGTGCGACAGACGAATTGAGCGACGAGCTGCTACCCGGTCCGTTCGGCGTGCGCCGCACCCCCGACGGCCAGACCATTGCGTGGGGCAACGCCGTGGTGGGACTGCGGAACCCGCTGGCGCCGCCGCTGGTCATCCATCACGATCCCGATGGCCTGGTGTGGTCGGAGTTCGTGCTCGGCGCCGCCTATGAAGGCCCGCCGGACACCGTTCACGGCGGGGTGTGCGCCCTGGTGCTCGATCATGTGCTCGGCGCGACGGCCCACCAGCCCGACAAGCCCGCGTACACCGGCACCCTGACCCTGCGGTACCGGCGGCCCACGGCGCTGGGCCGGCGACTGCGGGCGGAGGCTCGCGTCGACCGCGTCGACGGGGTCAAGATCTTCGCCGTCGGCCACCTGGCCGACGAGGACGGCGTCACCGTGGAAGCCGAGGGCGTCTTCATCCAGCCCAAGGACACGCGGGCATGATCGCCTGCGCCAAGGGGATGGGTCAGCGCGCCGCCGCGGCCTTCTCGACGTCGAGCAGCTGCTCGCCGCGCCGTTCTTCGTCGTAGGCCTTGCGTCCGCCGCGCAGCCCGAAAAGTCGTTTCGAGACCAGCAGGTAGATCACCGCGGCGACGTTGATGGCGAAGGTCACCGCCCGCGTCATCGTGATGCCCTTAGCCAGGTCGTGGATCTCGAGTGGCAGGAAGACCGAGGTGGCGATCACCGCGAAGTATTCGCCCCAGCGCTTCAGCAGCCAGAGGCCGACCCCCTCGACCACCTCGATCAGCGCGTACCCCACCAGTGCCAAGGTCAGCAGGACCAGGGTGGACGGCTTGGCGGCCAGCGCCTTCTCCAGCTCGTGCACGATGGTCATCTGATCGACCTTGAATCCGGCGGCGCGGAAGATCGGCAGGTCGCGATCGAGGGTGGCCTGGATGGCGCCGCGCGCCCCGCGGAACTTCCACACCGCGTACGCGGCCAGGGCGATCACCACCGCCCGGAACAAGCGTTCCACCGCCAATGCACGAATGATGATGGCCTGGCGTAAGGCCTTGCCGCGCATGATCATCGGCGCATCTTCCGCGCGGCCGCGTCCATGGGGCTCGCCGACGGTGAATTCACCGCACCGCAAGCAGCGCCACACTTCGCCCAGCCCGGTCTTACCGCTCAGCCGGTCGGCGAGGGACTTGTCGTCGGGTGCATAGGTGACGTGGCCGGCGAGGGCGCAGGTGATCAGCTCCCACCGGTTGTGGCGGTGTTCTTTCCCCATGGCCGGATCATTCATGGCGGGCGGTCGGCCACGCAAGGGGGCGCGCACGATGTGCGTCAGAAGCGCGGCTCGCTGCGCGCGCACCGGGCAGTGGGAAGCACCGCCCCGAGGAGCCCGGTGACCTCGGCGACTCCGATGTCGTCGAGCCGGGCCACCGCGGCGACGATGTCGTCACGCAGCGGCTCGTCGCAGAAGGGTTCGGCGAGCCAGCCGAACTTGTCCACGACGCGTTCCCAGGACATCGGACGGGTGGGTGATCCCTCGTAATCCGACTGCTCGCGGCTGAACTCTCGCCCGTCCTTCGCGATCACATGCACGCGCGCCGCTGTGCGTTGCGGATAGTCGGCGGTCAGATCGTCGGCCGCGGTGATGTGCACTCGCGACAACAGGTCCCGGACGTCGGTTCGCAGAACACGTTGGTTCTCAAGCTGTTCGGGGCCGACGCCGCCGTCGAGCAGGGCGACCGCCGTCAGGTACTTGAGGTTGTAGTCGGCCTGCTCCTTGGTGGTCGGATGTTCTTTGTCGCCGTAGGCGCCCCCACCGGCGAAGTCGTACGCCCCCTGAAAGACCTCGAGGACCACCCGCGCGACATCCGCACCGCGCAGACCGTTCTCGGACCGGACGGCCAGCACCGCGTCGATCACGACCTGGCCGTGGATGAGCGAGCAGTACTGCTTCAGGTAGGTCTGCTCGACGCAGCGCAGGCTTCGATCGCCGGTGTGCAGATCGATGGGCTGGTCGAACAGCTGCACCAGCCCGTGCGGGCCCTCGAACAGCGACTTGGGGCCGGTGATGCCGCGCGCGGCCAGCATCGTTGTGTACACGGCCCGCATGCCGGTGATCGCCGGCGAGATGCCCTTCCAGTTCGACACCGGTTCGGCATGGACCGTCGCCAGCGACACGTTGTCGGCCGCGGCGGCGGCGATGGCGTTGGCGGTCTGTTCGGCGCTCAGTCCCAGCAGCTTCGCACTACCCGCGGCAACCGACATCGACAGCTGCAGCGCGTGGTTCAGCCCGCGCGCCATCACGGGAACCTGTGCGCTGAACCGGCATTGGATCTCGTATGCGACCGCCAGCGCCAGCAGGAAGTCGGCCCCGCTGGCCCCGATGTGATCGGCCACGGCCAGCACGGCGCCGAGGTTGTCGGCGGGATGGCAGAGCCCGCCCACGGTCAGATAGGTGTCGAGCAGATCGGGATAGCGCACCAGCACGGCGTTGAAGAACGCGGCCTGGTCCACCGACGCCCGCCCGCCGCCGACCAGGGTGGCCGTGGGGGCGCCACCGAACTGGGCGGTGTGGTCACGGATCGTCGGGATGAGTTCCCCGTCCAGCGAGCCGACCGCGCACGCGAGGCTGTCGAGCACGTTGCGTTTCATCAGTGCGCGCGACTGCCCGGTCAGATCCGCCTGCCGCGCGCCGACGACGAATTCGGCCAGCTCGTCCACAACGTAGTTATGTGCCACCACTTTTCGCCTCCCAGGCGAGGCTACCCGGCGCAGCGGCCCGATCATGTGTGCGATGCGCTACAAGGCGGTGTCGATCTGCGGTTGCGATCCGCTGAGTGCGGCCGTCTCTTCGGTCAGGTGTTTCCCGATGTCGCGGATCTGTCGCGCGCTCAGCGCGCAGAGCGGGTGCACGGCCACCATCAGGGCAACGCGTCCCCGTTCGTCGAAAACCGGCGCGGCGATGGTCACCACCGGCTGCTTGCGCCGCCCCGGGTTGTCGTCGGAAAGAAACCCGATGGTGGTGAACTCGACCAGCAGCTGGTCCATGATGTGGCGCACCGGGGTCGGCATCTCGCTGCTGTCCAAAGTGCCGACCACCTGCACCGCCTGCGCGAGCGCCGGCGTTGTCCAATCGACGTCGAAGCCCCGTTCGCGCGTGTGCGCCAGCACCTGTTGCAGGCGCTGGGCCCGGTCGGCATTGTCACCGGCGCCCCGCCGGATCCATCCGCGTTGTTCCTCCTCGGTATCCCAGGCCGCCATCGCCACGCCGAACGGCGGCGCGTACGGGATGCGATCACCGGGAATGCCCGACGGCTGCGTGGCCGGTTCACCCTCAAACGCAGTGACCACCAAGGAGTCACCGAACTTCTCGACCACCGAACAGGCGTAGCCGACTTCCCGGGACAGCCGCAGCGCCGCGGACCGCGCCGCATGCGCGAGCGGCCGGGCGGTGTCGGTGCGGGCGGCCACCACGGCCAGCGCGGGGCCGAGCGCGAACGTCTTCGCGAGCGGATCGCGGCTGGCCCACCCGCGGTCGCACAGCGTCTTGAGGATCGCGTGCGCGGTCGCCTGGGTGAGATCCAGTTCGCGCACCACGTCGGAGAAGCGCAGCCGCGCGTTTCCGGACCGCGCCAGCAGCTCGACGACATCGAGCACGCGGGCGGTCGGCGCTGACGTCGAACCGCGAATCGCTTGACTCCTTTACGACGGCGTTTCTACAGTTGTACGAACATTCGAGATCATATATCGATTATTCGAGAAAGCTTAACGCATTTGCGCGCGGTGGTGTTGCGAGACGGCCGGTTACAGGTCCGCGAGACGCCGGACCCCGAACCTGGGCCGGGCGAGTTGTTGCTGCGCACGTTGAGCACCGCGATCTGCGCGTCCGACGTGCATTTCATGGATCATCCCGAGCTCGCCATCGACGACCCGACCGGCCGCTCGCTGTACGACACCAACCGCGACATCGTGCTCGGCCACGAATTCGTGGGCGAGGTCGTCGGGCACGGGCCGGGCTGCACCGACCAGTTCGCCGTCGGTACCCGCGTGACTGCCATGCCGGTGCGCCTGGTCGACGGCGGCGCGGGCGGAATGCGCATCATCGGTCAGCATCCCGAGGCGCAGGGCAGTTTCGCTGAGCTGCTGGTGGTTTCGGAGGTGGCGGCCAAGCCCGTCCCCGGCGAGGTGTCCAGCGACGCCGTGGCTTTGACCGACGCGTTCGCCGTCGGCGAGTTCTACGTGCGCTCGGCGCAGCTGCAGCCCGGCGAGATCCCCATCGTCATCGGTGCGGGAGCGATCGGGCTCTCGGCCGTCGCGGCCCTGGCCGGCCGTGGCATCGAACCCATCGTCGTCGCCGACTATAAGGCCGACCGGCGCCGGCTGGCCGGTGAGCGCTTCGGCGCGCACGTGTTGGTCGACCCGGGCGAGAAGGCGCCGTTCGAGGCGTTCAACGAGGTGCGCGCGCAACGCGGATTGCCCGGGCCGGCAGTCGTATTCGAATGCGTGGGCGCGTCCGGGCTGATCCAGAAGTTGGTCGAATCCGCCGAAATGGGCACCCGCATCTACTGCGCCGGCGGCTGGTACACCGGCGACACCCTGGACGTCACCACCGCCACCCGCCAAGGCGTCACCATCCAGTTCGGCGGCGGTCCGCACCCGCAGGACTGGTACGGCACACTGGACGCCATCGGGGCGGGGCTGCTGGACCCGCTGCCGAGCGTCGGCAAGATCATCGGCCTCGACGACGTGCCCGAGGCCCTCGATCAGGCCCGCAGGTCCGACGGCCCGCCCCGGATCGTCGTCCGCCCGAATGGAGACCGCTCGTGAGCGAACGCGATGACCGCCAGGACATCTCCGAACTGCTGGTGCGCTATGCCACTGGGATCGACCGGCGCGACTGGCCGCTGTTTCGCACCGTCTTCACCGACGACTGCCAACTGGACTACGGCGAGATCGGCACCTGGAACGGCGTCGACGCCGTCGCCGACTTCATGGAGCAGGTGCACGCGCTGGCGGGACACACGATGCACCGCCTGACCAACCAGGCCATCAACCTCGACGGCGACAAAGCCACGGCACGCACCTACATCGACGGCCTGATCATGGCCGGCGACAACAACTCTGGCGTCAACGCGATCGGGTTCTACGACGACGACATCGTGCGCACGCCGGTGGGGTGGCGCA
>NZ_LZKI01000051.1 GCF_001672755.1 Mycobacterium colombiense
TGACCGCGCCGGCGGCGGCCAGCCATGCCGGCCGCTCAGCGCGCACCCGGTCGTCGACGGCGATGGCGGTCGCCACCGAACTGCGCGCGGCGGCCCAACGATGCGAGTCGCTGCGCGACAACCTGTGGTATCTGGTCGATTCGAAGGTGGCGACCGCCATCGCCGTCGACGACCGGGTGCGCGCTGAGCGGCCGGCATGGCTGGCCGCCGCCGGCGCGGTCACGGCGGGGGACCGGGACGGCGCGGCCGACATCGTGCGCGAGCAGGTAATGCCTCACGTGGACAACGACATTCGCAACGACTGGTTGACGGCGATGCGGTCTGCGTCGGACGGGGTCGAGACGTCCTACGCCATGGTGATCGACAAGATGACCGCCGTCCCGACGGCGCGCTTCGAGTTTCCCGGCGATCTCGGGACCGGTGTGGTGCCGGTGCAGCTCGCCCCGCCGGTGGCCGCCGCGCCCGTCGCGGCGGCGGATCCCGCGCCGACGTTGACGGCGGCCGCGCCCGGTCAGGTTGGCGTAGCGCCGGATTCGGTTGCTCCGGCGCCGCCGGCGGTCAATGTCGCGCCTCCCGCGGACTGGGGAGCCGCGCTCGGCGATGCGCTGGGCATGCCCGCGGGCGATTTGGGTGGCGGGCTCGGCGGTCTCGGCGGTGGCGACCTTGGTGGACTCGGTGGCAGTGGGTTGGGCGGCGGCGGTGGGCTTCTCGGGCTGGCCGGCCGGATCATCGATGCGGTGGGCGGCCTGATCGGATCGGCGGGTGACGGGCTCGACGGCACGGACGCCTTGAACGGCGGCGACCCGGACAACTCCGACGAGAAGCCTTTCCACGCAGACGATCCCGAGGGCACCGTGGCCGACGAGGGCGCCGATGATCCCGACGATCCCGCCGAAGCCGACCAGGCCCAACCCGCGGACGAACCTCAGCCCGACGACGTGATCCAACCGGTCGGGACGCCCGG
>NZ_LZKI01000052.1 GCF_001672755.1 Mycobacterium colombiense
CGGCCGCGCCGGTGCCGCCGTCGGTCGGGATGACGTGGCCGGTGACGAAGCCCGAGAGGTCGGAGGCCAGGAACAGGATGACCCGGGCCTGGTCCTCGGGCAGGCCCATCCGGCCGACCGGAACCCACTGCGGCCATTGCGCCTGTTCCTCGGCCGAAAGCCATTGCGAATAGGGCACTTGAAGGGATTCGGTGACGTCGGGCGCGATGGCGTTCACCCGCACCCCGTCGTTGCCCACCTGAACCGCGAGGCTGCGGGTGAACGCGTTGACGGCGGCTTTGAAGGCGGCATACACCGGATCCTCCGGATAGCCGCGCAGCCCCTCGACCGACGAGACGTTCACGATCGCACCGGCGTGTCGCTCGACCATGGCCGGCAGGAACGCGTGGGTCAGCAGGAAAACGTGGTGCAGGTTGATCCGGTAGAGCTCGTCCCACAGTCGTGGGTCGGTGCCGGCGAAGTTTCCGGGGTGCCGCAGCCAGTGGCCCACATTGTTGACCAGCACGTCGACCCGGCCGAACCGGTCGAGGACCGTTGCGGCCAGGCGGGAGACCTGATCGGGATCTCGGACGTCGGTGACGATCGCCAGCGCCGACCCGCCGGCTTCGGTGATCGAGGCTGCCGTCGCGTCGGCGAGTTGGGTGTCGATGTCGGCGATGATCACGTCGGCGCCGTGTTCGGCGAACAGTCGGGCGGTGGCGCCGCCGATTCCTCCCGCGCCGCCGGTAACGACCGCCACCCGGTCGGTCAGCAGCGGGTCGGGATGCGTACCGTGTGTCACCGCTCATATCTTCGGGCATTCAGGGGGCTGAGCAACAGCCGGTCCGATTGGATTGGGCCCGCGCGGCAACCGCTAAAGAGATAACGGGGTGATACCCATCTCTGCGCGCAGCAAACAGTGATGTACCTGACATTTCTCCCGCGTTAATTTCCCGTTAGCCCGCTGCGACGGCGGGTACTCGCCCTCCACTTAGGAGGTTGAAACCCAATGGTGAGTACAGCCGAACCGACACATATATTGCCGAGCGTGGCGACGACGAGGCACATTCATCATCGCCACAGCCCGCAATCAGTCGCCGTGGGACTCGCCAGCCGGTTGATCGTGAAGAACGCCATCCGCGCGTGGGCGTTGACGCCGAATCTGCATTGGCCCTTCGAATATGTCGACACCGTCGCGGGCTTGTTCCCCCGTGTCGGATACGCGGCGAAAACAGAATCGATTCGGCTCGACAACTGTGCCGCCGAATGGGTTCGCGCGCCCGGCGTATCGGGGGAGCGGGCAATCCTGTATTTGCACGGCGGCGCATTCCTCACCTGCGGCCTCAACACCCACCGCTCCATGGTGACCCGCTTGTCGAAGGCGGCCGATGCCCCCATCCTCGCTGTCGCGTACCGGAAGCTGCCCGCACACCAGATCACCGACGCCATCGACGACGGGATCAGTGGCCTGCGCTGGCTGCAAGATCGGGGCTATGACGGCGACCAGATCGTCGTGGCCGGCGACTCCGCCGGCGGATACCTGGCGTTCATGACCACGCTCCTGGCGATCCAGGACGGCATCATGGAACCGGCCGGAGTCGCGGCCGTCTCGCCGTTCACCGACGTGGATCCGGTGCGAAAACTCAAGCACCGCAACGCCCGCAAGTGCTCGATGTTCACCCGCCGGGCCTTCTCGCGGTTCGCCCAATTCCTCAGCAACGCACAGGTTGTGGACGGCGAAGGCGACACCACGGTCGCGTCCCCGGTGGACGCCGATTTGTCCTTGTTGCCGCCGGTCATCATTCACGCCAGCTCGGACGAGCTACTGCTCGCCGACGCCGAGCTGATGGCGAAGCGCTTGGAAGCCAGCGGGATCCACTGCGATCTGCATCTGTGGGATGGACAGATCCATGACTTCCCTTTGGCCGCAGACGTTTTGCCCGAGGGCAGGCGCGCCATCAAATACCTTGGTGACTTCGTCAAGGACGTCACCGCTGTTCGCGCCAAGGTCCCGAGTGTGCGCAGTCTGCGCAATGCCGCGGTGGCCGGTTGAAGGCGTCGAAAGTAACTGCGCCGCAAGCCGGTTCGCTGTCCAGTCGCTTCGGTGACCCCGTGCCGTGTCCCGGCGCCCGCTCTCACCTGTGGCCGCGCGAAACGGCGCCCGGTGAACAACCCAGCGCATAAGTTGCGTCGCTGCCGTTACAGTTGGTCCTGATGACCCCACCAGCCCCGCCTGCGCTGACCGTGCGGTACGAGGGAGCCGAGCGCACCTTCGCGCCTGGCAACGACGTAGTGATCGGGCGTGACCTGCGCGCCGACGTGCGGGTCGCCCACCCGCTGATCTCCCGCAACCACCTGATCGCGCGGTATGACCAGGGCCGATGGGTCGCCATCGACAACGGCAGCCTGAACGGGCTGTATGTGCACAACCGCCGCGTCCCGGTCGCCGACATCCAGGACGGCCTGCGTGTCAACATGGGCAATCCCGACGGTCCGGCGCTCACCTTCGAGGTCGGCCGCCACCAGGGCTCGGCCGGCCGGCCCCCGCTGACCACGTCGATACCGATCGTCAGCAACCCCAGCGAACCGATGGCGCGGGCGCCGCAGAGCCAGCCGTTCGGTACCCAGTGGCCGGGCCAGCCCCAGCAGCCGGCGTCGGCCTCGTTCCGCCACCCCGTTCATCCGCCCACCGCCGCGCCGCCGAGCCAGCCCGCCGGCGGTCCCACACCGAGCTCTCCGTCCGGACCGCAGCCCCGGTACCCGACCAGCGGTCTACCGAGCGCCCCGCCCAGCGGCTCCCAGCACGCCCCGCAGATCTACCGGTCACCGTCGGCGCATCCCGCGCCGCCGACCACCGCCGAGCCGGCGGCGCCCCAGACGGGCCGCATCGGCGGCGACTCGTCCGTCATCGCGACGTCGATGATGAAGATCCTGCGGCCTGGCAAGACCGGGCTGGACGTGCCCGGCGCAATCAAGATCGGCCGCGCCAACGACAACGACATCGTCATCCCCGAGGTGCTGGCATCGCGCCACCACGCCACCCTGGTCCCGACGCCCACCGGCACCGAGATCCACGACAACCGCAGCATCAACGGCACCTTCGTCAACGGTGCCCGGGTCGATTCGGCCGTGCTGCACGACGGCGACGTCGTCACGATCGGCAACATCGACCTGGTTTTCCACGGGGGGCACCTGGCCCGCCGGGACCAGGCCGCGACGGCGACGCGCAGCGGCGGGCTCGACGTGCGCGGGGTGACCTGGACGATCGAGAACAACAAGACGCTGCTGGACAACATCTCGCTGACCGCGCTGCCCGGCACGCTGACGGCGATCATCGGGCCCTCCGGCGCCGGCAAGTCGACCTTCGCCCGGTTGGTCGCCGGGTACACCCACCCCACGACCGGAACCGTGTCGTTCGAGGGGCACAACGTGCACGCCGAGTACGCCTCGCTGCGCAGCAGGATCGGGATGGTGCCCCAGGACGACGTGGTGCACGGGCAGCTGACCGTGCACCAGGCGCTGATGTACGCCGCGGAACTGCGGCTGCCGCCGGACACCACCAAGGACGATCGCGCCCAGGTGGTGGCCCGGGTGCTCGAAGAACTCGAGATGACCCAGCACCTGCACACCCGCGTCGACAAGCTGTCCGGTGGTCAGCGCAAGCGCGCGTCGGTGGCGCTGGAGCTGCTCACCGGGCCGTCGCTGCTGATCCTCGACGAGCCGACCTCCGGCCTGGACCCGGCCCTGGACCGACAGGTGATGACCATGCTGCGGCAGTTGGCCGACGCCGGCCGTGTGGTGCTGGTAGTCACCCACTCGCTGACCTACCTGGACGTGTGCGACCAGGTGCTGCTGCTGGCGCCCGGCGGCAAGACGGCGTTCTGCGGGCCGCCCAGCCAGATCGGTCCGGCCATGGGCACCACCAACTGGGCCGACATCTTCAGCACCGTGGCCAGCGACCCCGACGGGTCCCGCGCGCGCTACCTGGCCCGCACCGGCCCGCCGCCGGCTCCGCCACCCGCGGAGAGACCCGCCGAACTGGGCGATCCCTCGCACACCAGCCTGTTCCGGCAGTTCTCCACGATCGCCCGGCGCCAGATGCGGCTGATCGTCTCGGACCGCGGCTACTTCGTCTTCCTCGCGCTGCTGCCGTTCATCATGGGCTCGCTGTCGATGTCGGTTCCCGGCGACGTCGGCTTCGGCATTCCGAACCCGATGGGCGCCGCGCCCAACGAGCCGGGGCAGATCCTGGTGCTGCTGAACGTCGGCGCGGTGTTCATGGGCACCGCCCTGACCATCCGCGACCTCATCGGTGAGCGCGCCATCTTCCTGCGCGAACAGGCGGTCGGGTTGTCCACATCGGCGTACCTGCTGGCCAAGGTCTGCGTGTACACGGTCTTCGCGATCGTCCAGTCGGCGATCGTCAGCATCATCGCGGTGCTCGGCAAGGGCGCCCCGACCCAGGGTGCCGTGGCGCTGGGCAAGCCGGGTCTGGAGCTGTTCGCCGACGTCGCGCTGACGTGTGTCGCGTCCGCCATGCTGGGGCTGGCCCTATCGGCCGTCGCGAAGTCCAACGAGCAGATCATGCCGTTGTTGGTGGTGGCCGTCATGTCGCAGCTGGTGTTCTCCGGCGGGATGATTCCGGTCACCGCGCGCATCGGGCTGGACCAGATGTCGTGGGCTACACCGGCGCGGTGGGGATTCGCGGCGTCGGCCTCCACCGCCGACCTGACCAAGCTGGTGCCTGGCCCGCTCACGCCGAAGGATTCGCACTGGCGCCACACCCCGGCGACGTGGTGGTTCGACGTCGGCATGCTGTTCGTCATCAGCGCCGTCTATCTGGGTTTTGTGCGCTGGAAGATCCGCCTCAGGGGCGGCTGAGCGACTGTCAGGCGCCCTTGCGGACCAACTGCTCGGCCGCGGCGCGCATGCGGTCGGACAGCTGCAGCAGATCGTGCTCGCCCACGCCCAACGGCAGCGTGTATGCCAGCTGCCGCAATTCGACGGCGTAGTTGCGCAAGTCTTCGCGGAGGCGCATCTCAACAGTGGGCATGACTTCTCCCTTAGGCCGGGCAGAATGCCTGGTCTGCGTCGACCAGCCGATCTGAGAATTTTCGCAGGCCGTCCGGGTAACCGCGAGAGTGCCGACGCGTATTAACGGGAGTTTGACAGCGAATTTACAGTTCGCGCGCCGCCGAAGTCGTCGCTCGCGCGTGCCGCAATACGGAAATTCCCTGCGCCAGCTCGCCGTGGCGTTACGCTGACGACGCTCGGTGAAAAGCATGCGGAAAGGCACAGGCGCCGGAATGGATTTCGAACTCGACGCTGGGCAGCGCGCCTGGATCGCCGAGGTTCGTGAATTTCTGCAGCAGAACGCCACCCCGGAATTGCGCGCCGAGCTCGCCGAGCACGACCTGGAATTTCGCGGCGGCGAGGTCGCCCGCTTTCGCCGCAAGATCGGGGCCAAGGGCTGGTTCGGGCTGAACTGGCCGCGCGAATATGGAGGACTGGGGCTCGGCCCCATTCACCTGCATCTGCTGATGAGCGAATTCGAATATTGGGGCGTGCCCGGCCCCGACCTGACGGTGACCTCGGTGGCGCCGATGATCATGCGGCACGGCACCGAGCGCAACAAGACCGAATGGCTGCCCCCGATCGCCCGGGGCGAGATGATCTGCGCGGTCGGCTATTCCGAGCCGGAGGCGGGAACCGACCTGGCCAGCCTGCGCACCAGCGCCACGCTTGACGGCGAGGAATGGGTGATCAACGGCACCAAGATCTGGAACAGCGGTGCCCAGCGCGCGACGCACGAATGGCTCTGTGTGCGTACCGATCCCGGCGGTGCCCGGCACCGGGGAATTTCGGTCATCATCGTGCCGATCGACAGCCCGGGCGTCGACATCCGCCCGCTGTACGCTTGGTCGGGCTATCGGACCAATGAGGTGCACTTCCGTGACGTGCGGGTGCCGGCCACCAACCTGGTCGGCGAGGTCAATCGCGGCTGGACCTACATCACCGGCGCGCTCGATCTCGAACGCGGTGCGCTGACCAACGCCGGAGACCTGCGCCGCGCCGTCGAGGAGCTGCACCAGCTGGCGCGGCGACCGCGGCGAGACGGGTCCGTGCCCGCCGACGATCCGTCGCTTCGCCACCGGTTGGTGCGGGCCGAGGCCGACGTCGCGGTGGCCGTCCTGATGGGCTACGAGGCGGCGTCGATCCTCGACAGCGGCGTCATTCCCAGCGTCGAGGTCAGCGTCGAGAAGGTGTTCACCAGCGAGCTGCGCCAGCGCATCGCCGACCTGGCGCTCGACCTCCTCGGCCCCGACGGGCTGTTGGCGCATCGCAGCGAACAGGCCCCGCTGGCAGGCAAATTCGAGCGGCTTTACCGGGCCGCCCCGCTGATGCGCTTCGGCGGGGGCACCAACGAGGTGCTGCGCGACATCATCGCCCAGCGCGGGCACGCGATGCCCTCCTATGGACGCTGACCCCGAGCCCACGCACCGCCGATGAAGACGATCCCCACCGCTGAACAGCGCGAGTTCGCCTCGGCGTTGCGCGCCCTGCTGGCCGCCGAGAACCCGATCGCTCTGGTGCGCGCCCTCGGCGAACCCGGCGCGGACCGCGGCACGCCGGCGCTGTGGAAGGCGCTGGCCGATGCCGGCGTCTTCGGCCTGGCCATCGGTGAGGAGTACGGCGGCGCCGGCGGCTCGCTCGACGACCTCGCGGTCTTCTACACCGAGGCCGGTCGCGCGCTGTGCCCGACGACGGTGCACAGCAGCGTGCAGGCCGCGCTGGCCATCGACCAGCTCGGCCCGCCGGACGCCAAGGCGCGCTGGCTGCCGCCGCTCGCGTCCGGGAGCATCCGGGCCACCACCGCGCTGTGGAACGCCCGCGACGCCGCCGTCATCGCCCCGCCGCTGCATGCCGACCCCGCCGGAGAGCGGTGGCGGCTCAACGGAACCGCGGACTACGTCCTCGATGCCGACGTCGCCGATCTCATCGTGGCGTCGGCCGCGGCCGACGGGCGCGCCCTGCTCTTCGTCGTCGACGTCCGGGATGTCAGCGTGCAACCGCTCGACATGGCCGGTGGGTTCCGGGCCTGCACGGTGCGCTTCGACGACGTCATCGCCGACGCGGCGTTCGACGGGGTCACCGCGCCGGCGCTGCGCCGGCACGCCAACACCGCCGTGGCGCTGGGATCGCTCGACCTGGTGGGCGTCGGCCAGGCGGTGCTGGACCGCACCGTCGGCTACACCAAGCTGCGTCATCAATTCGGCCGGCCCATCGCGTCGTTCCAGGCCGCCCAGCATCTGGTCGCCAACATGCACATCGCGCTCGCGGCGGCGCGATTGGCCGCGCACGCGGCGGTGTTCTGGCTGGGGCGCGGGCGCCTCGCGACCAGGGAGACGGCGGTCGCGCGCATGCATGCGGCCGCCGCCGCGCGGCTGGTCACGCTGGACGCCCACCAATTGCACGGCGGCATGGGCTATGTCACCGAGACCGACCTGCACCTGTGGAGCGAACGCGCACGGCTCGGCTCGACATTCGGCGGTGGAGCCGACGTCGCCGCGTCCTGGCTTGAGCGGAGCATGCACGACGAGACAGACGGAGGGGAGCGCCGTTGAGCGAGGACAGTTTGATCGATGCGGAATCGGCATCGCGGGTGGGCACCGTCGCCGCGTCGGCGACCGGCGAGGTGAACCGCCGCGATTGGCAACGCTGGGCGGCGGCGGTGGGTGACCACAACCCGCTGTATTTCGACCCGGATTACGCCAGGGCCAATGGATATCGCGACATCATCTGCCCTCCGTTGTTCCTGCAGTACGCGATCCTCGGCGTCTCGCCGCTCGAGTCGCTGCGACCCGACGGATCATCCGGCGCGGTCTCCGGCAGTCTGGCCTTTCCCCGGGCCCCCAAGCGGATGGCCGGCGGTGAGAGCTTCACGTTTCACCTGCCCGCCTATCACCGCGACGAGATCGAGATGGTTCGCACCATCGAGTCGATCGTCGAAAAGCAGGGCCGCTCCGGCACATTCGTTCTCGTCACCTGGCACACGGTGTACCGCAACCAACATCGCGATCTGCTGGCCGAAGCGTCGACATCGATGATCGCCCGTCCCTAGGAGCGCCATGACCGAATCGCAGGTGTTCTACCAACCATTTTTCGAAGACGTCGCGGTGGGTGAGGACATTCCCACGCTGACCGTCACCGTCGACGAAACCCAGATGTTCTTCTTCAGCGCCGCCACCTACAACGGCCACCGCATTCACTACGACAAAGAGTGGGCCCGCGACACCGAAGGCTACGACAACGTCCTGGTCCACGGTCCGCTCCAGGCGGCGCTGTTGGCCCGCGCCCTGGGCGACTGGATCGGCGGGCGCGGGCGACTGGTGTCGTTCTCGGTGCAGAACCGGGCCGTCGCCTATCCCGGCGAATCGCTCAGCTTCGGTGGCGAGGTCACCGGTAAACGGCTGAGCGACGAGGGAACCGGGCTGGTAGATCTTGTCATTGCCGGGCGCCGCGACGACACGATATTGATGCCGGGGATGGCGACGGTCGAGCTGCCGATGCGGGGAGCCCGGCCGTGACCGGGCTGCGCGGCGAGGCGGCCATCGTCGGGATCGCGGAGTTGCCCGCCGAACGGCGGCCAACCCGTGCGCCGCTGTTCACCCTCGACCAATACGCGGTGCTGGCGAAGATGGCGATCGAGGACGCCGGAGTCGACCCCGCCTGTGTCAACGGCCTGCTGACCCACGGCATCGCCGAGTCGGCCATGTTCGCGCCGGCCACCCTGTGCGAATACCTGGATCTGGCCCTGGATTTCGGTGAACGCGTGGATCTCGGCGGGGCGACCGCCGCCGGAATGATCTGGCGGGCCGCGGCGGCCGTCGAACTCGGCGTCTGCGAAGCGGCGCTCGCCGTCGTGCCCGGATCGGGGTCGGTGCCCCGATCCGGGCGCCGACCCCCGCCCGACCCGAATTGGTATGGGGCGTCGTCGAACAACTACGGCTCGCCGCAAGCCGAATTCGAGATCCCCTACGGCAACGTGGGCCAGAACGCGCCCTACGCACAGATCGCCCAGCGTTACGCGGCGGAATTCGGTTACGACGCCGCCGCGGTCGCCAAGATCGCCGTCGACCAGCGCACCAACGCGTGCGCGCACCCGGGCGCGGTGTTTCACGGCACCCCGATCACGGTGGACGACGTGTTGGACAGTCCGATGATCGCCGACCCGATCCACATGCTGGAAACGGTGATGCGCGTGCACGGGGGAGTGGGCGTGCTGATCGCCAACGCCGACATCGCGCGCCGCTGCCGCCACCGCCCGGTGTGGATCAAGGGTTTCGGCGAGCACATCGCCTTCAAGACCCCGACCTATGCCGAGGACCTGCTGTCCACCCCGATCGCGCGCGCGGCCGACCGGGCCTTCGCGATGGCCGGGCTGAGCCGGTCCGACGTGGACGTCGCGTCGATCTACGACTGCTACACCATCACGGTGTTGATGAGCCTGGAGGATGCCGGATTCTGCGCGAAAGGCAAAGGGATGTCCTGGATTACCGAGCACGACCTTTCGTATCGCGGTGACTTCCCGCTCAACACCGCCGGCGGCCAATTGTCGTTCGGCCAGGCCGGCATGGCCGGCGGCATGCACCATGTGGTCGACGGTGCACGCCAGATCATGGGCCGGGCCGGCGGCGCGCAGGTGACCGACTGCCATACCGCGTTCGTGAGCGGCAACGGCGGCATCATGAGCGAACAGGTCGCGCTGCTGCTGCGGGGCGACTAGCCATGGCCCGCCCCATTCCCGAGCCCACGCCCGTCTCGCGGCCGTTCTGGGACGGCCTGGCGCAGCACCGGATCCTGGTGCAGTACTCGCCGTCGGCACAGCGCTACGTGTTCTATCCGCGCACGCTGGCCCCGGGCACCCTGGCCGACGATCTGGAATGGCGCGAGATCGACGGCGCCGGAACGCTGTACACCTTCACGATCGCCCGCCGGCCCACCGGACCGCCGTGGCAAGACGCGTTGCCCCAGCTGCTCGCGGTGGTGCAGTGGGATGTCGGGCCGAAGTTCAGCACCGAGCTGGTCGACGTCGACCCGGGCGACATCCGGATCGGGATGCGGGTGCAGCCGGTGTTCTACGATCTGCCAGAAGAGGGCATCACCCTCCTGAGATATCGGCCCGCATGACCTTGGGCGACGAGGTCGGAGGTGCACATGGATGACCCGGTCAACGGCGTAGTGCAGGCGATGCTCGATCAGTTGAATGCCGGATTCCCGCGCGTCGAGCACCTGACCGGTCCGCAGGCGCGCGCCGCGGTGGCGCAGCGGCGCATCCCGGTCGAGAACCTCGACGACGTCCGCAGCGCCACCGACCGCGTGGTTCCGGGGCCCGGCGGCGCGGTCGCGGTACGTGTCTACGAGCCGCACGGCGAGCCGTCGGCGGAGCGTGCCGCGATCGTGTTCTACCACGGCGGCGGATTCGTCTTCTGCGACATCGAATCTCACGACGGGTTCTGCCGGGCCCTGGCGCGCGGCAGCCAGGCCGTGGTGGTCTCGGTCGATTACCGCCTGGCCCCCGAGCATGCCGCCCCGGCTGCGGCGCTCGACGCGTTCGCGGTGTTTGGCTGGGCGGTCGAGCACGCGGCCGAGCTGGGCATCGACGCCGCACGCACCGCGGTCGCCGGCGACAGTGCCGGCGGCAACCTGGCCGCGGTCACCGCCATCCTCTGCCGCGACCGCGGCGCCACCCCACCCGCCGCGCAGTTGCTGATCTATCCGGCGATCGATCCGAGCTTCGACACCGACAGCTATCACCGCTACGCGACGGGCTACTTCAACACCCGCGCCGCGATGCAGTGGTACTGGAACCAATACCTCGGCGCGCAAACGGTTTTCGATCCGCCCTATCTGGTGGCCCCGGCCCGCGCCGACAGCCATGCGGGCCTGCCGCCCGCGGTGATCGTGACGGCAGGGCTCGATCCCCTGCACAGCGAGGGCTGTGACTACGCCCGCCGGTTGCGTGGCGCGGGAGTGCCCGTCGTGCACCGGGACTTTCCCGGGCTGTTCCACGGCTTCATGACGATGCAAACGTTTCCGCCGGCGGCGTCGGCGCAGCATCTGGTCTGCGCCGACTTGCGCGAGTTGCTGCATCCGGCGGACCGGAGCGCGGCGTCGTGACCGAAGACAGCGACGTCATCATCATCGGCGCCGGGTTCGCCGGGCTCTACGCCGTGCACCGGGCCGCCTCGGCGGGCCTCTCGGTGACCGCCCTCGAGGCCGCGCCCGACGTGGGCGGCACCTGGTACTGGAACCGTTACCCGGGCGCACGCTGCGACGTCGAAAGTGTGGACTACTCTTACTCTTTCGACGAGGAGCTGCAACGGAGCTGGCAGTGGACCGAACGCTTCGCCGCCCAACCCGAAATCCTGGCCTACCTGCGGCACGTCGCCGACCGTTTCGATCTGCGCCGCCACTACCGATTCGGGGTCGACGTCGTCGGTGCCACGTTCGAGCGGGGATGCTGGCATGTCGACACCGCGGCCGGGGAGAGCTATGCCGCACAGTTCCTGCTCTGCGCGACCGGTTGCCTGTCGGCGGTGAACCGGCCCAATATCCCGGGCGCCGAGACGTTCTCGGGCGAGGTGTATTTCACGGCGGCCTGGCCGCGCGAGGATCCGGAGCTGCGCGGCAAGCGGGTGGGCCTGATCGGCACGGGATCGTCGGGCATCCAGGTGGCGCCGATCATCGCCGCGAACGCCGATCACCTGGTGGTATTCCAGCGGTCCGCGAACTACACCATCCCGATGCCCAATCGGCCGTGGTCGGCCGAGGAGCAACGAGAAATTCAGGAGCAGTATCCCGAGCGTCGCCGGGTCTCCGCCTACGCCGCCGCGGGCACACCGCACGGCACCTACCACAAGAACGCCCTGGACACCGAGGCCCACGAGCGGTCCGAGGCGCTGTGGAAGCGCTGGCGCGAAGGCGGCGTCCTGTTCGCCAAGACGTTCCCCGACCAGACCAGCGACCTGTCCGCCAACGACGTCGCCAGGGTCTTCGCCGAGGAGCGGATCCGGGAGATCGTCGCCGATCCCGTCGTCGCAACGGATCTCATCCCGGTTGATCACCCGATCGGAACAAAGCGGATCTGCACCGACGACGGCTACTACGCCACCTTCAACCGCGACAACGTTCGGCTGGTGAACCTGCGCCGCGAGCCCATCGAGGCGATCACCGCCGACAGCGTACGCACCGGCGAAGCGACATATCCCTGCGACGTGCTCATCTTTGCGACCGGCTTCGACGCCATGACCGGGGCGCTGACCCGAATCGACCCGAAAGGGCCTGGGGGACAACGACTGCGCGACGTCTGGGCCGACGGCCCGGTGACCTTCCTCGGCCTGATGGTGCCGGGGCTGCCCAACCTGTTCACCGTCAGCGGGCCGGGCAGCCCCTCGGTGCTGGCGAACATGGTGCTGCACGCCGAGGTTCAGGTCGACTGGGTCATCGATCTGGTGCGGGCGGCGCGGCGCCAAGGGGTGAGCGAGGTCGAGCCACGCCGCGACGCGGCGCTCGCCTGGACCCGGCACGTGGGCCAGGCGGCCGACCGGACGCTGTTCCCCAAGGCTGCGTCCTCGTGGTACCTGGGCGCCAACATCGAGGGCAAGAAGCGCGTCTTCATGCCCTACATCGGCGGCTTCGGCACCTACCGGCGCCACTGCGACCGGGTGGCCCACAACGATTACGCGGGGCTGGTGCTGACCACCCGATGACGGCGTCGAAGAGGAAGTGAACCCGTGCCGGAGACGGTTCAGCAGCTACTGCGGCAACGTCGCGATGATGACGCCCCGGCGCTCGCCCACGGCGACCAGACGTGGACCTGGCGCGAGCACCTCGCCGAGGCGGAGGCGGAGGCCGCGGCGCTCATCAAGCTCGCGGACCCGGCACGGCCGCTCCATGTCGGTGCGGTACTGGGCAATTCGCCGGCCATGTTGCGGTCCATGGCCGCGGCCGCGCTCGGCGGCTACGTATTGTGCGGCATCAACACCACGCGGCGCGGAGGCGGGTTGCTGGCCGACATCCGGCGATCCGACTGCCAGATGCTGCTCGTCGACCCCGACCACCTGGAACTGCTGGATGGGTTGGACCTCAACGGTATTCAGGTGCTCGATGTGACCGGCGCACGCTACGCCCAAGCCGTCGCCGCGGCGCCACCGCTGATCCCCGTGCGCGAGGTGGCGGCCGCCGACACCCTGATGATGATCTTCACCTCGGGCACCAGCGGTGACCCGAAGGTGGTGCGGTTCGCCCACGGCATGGCGGTCATGTGCGGCGCCAGCCTGATCTATCAATACGGAGTCACCGCCGACGACGTCTGCTACCTGGCGATGCCGCTCTTTCATTCCAACGGTGTCGCCGCCGGGTGGTCGGTCGCCATCGGCTGCGGCGCCACCATGGTGCCGGCCCGATTTTCGCCGACCCGTTTTCTCGACGACGTCCGCCGCTACCGGGTGACATACGTGAACTACGTCGGCAAGCCGCTGGCCTTGATCCTGTCCACTCCCGAGCGTCCCGACGACGCGGAAAACACCCTGCGGGTGGCATTCGGCAACGAGGCCACCGATCGCGATATCACCGAATTCGCAAGGCGTTTCGGGTGTCGGGTCGTCGACAGCTTCGGCTCCAGTGAATTCGCGGTAATCGTGGTGCGCGAAGACGGCACCCCGCCAGGCTCCATCGGCAAACCGTACCCGGGCGTGAGCATCTACAACTCGACGACGCTGCGCGAGTGCGAGGCCGCGCGGTTCGACGAGCACGGGGCGCTGACCAATTTCGATGACGCGGTCGGTGAACTCGTCAACACCCAGGGCGCGGGCCCGTTCGCCGGCTACTACAACGATCCGGGCGCCACCGCCGAGCGGATGCGGCACGGGATGTACTGGTCGGGCGATCTGGCCTACCGCGACGCGGACGGCTGGATCTATCTCGCCGGTCGGACCGCCGACTGGATGCGGGTGGACGGGGAGAACCTGGCCGCCGGCCCGATCGAGCGGATTCTGGCGCGGCTGCCCGACGTCAGCCAGGTCGCCGTCTATGCGGTCCCCGACGACCGGGTGGGCGACCAGGTGATGGCCGCCCTGGTGCTGCGGCCCGGGGCAAGCCTGAACCCGGATGATTTCGAGAAATTCCTCGCCGCCCAGGCCGACCTGTCGCCGAAGGCGTGGCCGCGTCACGTCCGCATCAACGATCAGCTGCCCGCGACCGCGACGAACAAGATCCTCAAGCGAGCGCTGATCGCCGCGGGTGTCACCGCGCAGGACGGCCTGTTGTGGACCCGGCCCGCGCGCGGTACCAGCTACGCGCCGGTGGGCGACATCGCCGACGGCCGTTAGCGGGCGGCCTCAGCCCGCTTCCTCGGCTGGCGCAGGTTCGGGCGCTTCGCCGAAGCGCGCGAGCACCAGAGTTCCGGACACGGCGACGGCGAACCCCACGATCACCAGCCAGCCGAGCCCGTCGCGCGCGGTGTCACCCAGCCACACCACCCCGACGAACGCGGGCGCCAGAGTTTCTCCGACCACCATTCCCGCGACGGCCGTGGTCACCGATCCGCGGTGCAACGCCGAGGTGAGCAACAGAAACCCCGCGGCGCCCCCCGCGGCGGCCGCGTAGAGGGCGGGGTTGGTGTAGAACGAGCGTTTGCTGGGATCGATCGCGTCGATCAGGCGCACGCCCACCTCGACGACGCCGAAGCCGCTTCCGGCGCCCAGCCCCAGTGCGAGCGCACGGGCGCGGTCGGAGAGGCGCCCCGCGGCGGCGCCGCCGACGAAGATCGCGGCCACCACGCCCAGTAGGGCCCAGCCGAGCCCGGCCGGGGCGTGCCGGAAGTGGCCCGGTCCGGCGGCCAGGGCGAGGACGACCAGGCTGACGCAGACGACGCCGACGGCCGCCCACTCGGCCGACGACAAGCGCGCCGACAGCACCCACGCCGCGGCGACGCCGGTGACCGCGATCGAGGCGGCCAGCGCCGCCGCGACCATATAGATCGGGACCAGGCGCAGCGCCGCGACCTGCAGCGCAAACCCGGCGACGTCCAGGCCGACACCGACCAGGTAGCGCCACTGCCGCACAGCGCGCAACAGCAATACCGCGTCCACACCCGAGCCGCTGCCGGCTTCCACCTCGCGCGTCCCCGCCGCTTGCAGCACGGTCGCCGTCCCATAGCAAAGCGAGCAGCCCAGCGCGAGGAGGAAGCCGATCAGCACATCCACCGACACTAGGCGCCGCGACGGGCGGCCCGCGCGGCGGATGACCTCGCGAAACAGCTGAACAAACGTTTGGGCGCCCCTGGCCCGGGGCACCTCACAGGTATCTGTCGACAAGCCCAAAACCGAGTGACCAGCGGTCAGTGAACGGCCGAGTGGTATCGGCGCGCTCATTATTCATTTGTTTAGCGTTGTGCAGCAACAAGATTCAAAATTGCGTTTAAGTTCGGTGCACAGCTGTGTACTCTGTCGACATGGCTGAACGCGGTGCTGAGCCCCAAGTCCCATGGGGACGTCGGTGGTTCCTGCGAGCGGTGCGGCGGCTGTTCAGCCCGCTACAGCCCGACGATTACCTCGAGATGATCAACCCGCTCTGGACCACCAAGGAGCTGCGCGGGAAGGTCGAGGGCATCGAGGCGCAAGGCTCGGAAGCAGCCAGCGTTCTGATTCGCCCGGGATACGAGTGGCCCGGCCATAAGCCCGGTCAGTACGTACGCCTCGGGGTGGTGATCGACGGTGTTTACCACTGGCGCGCGTACTCGCTGACTTCGGACCCCAGGCCCCAAGACGGGCTGATCAGCGTCACGCCAAAGAGGGTCGACGGCGGAGTCGTTTCGCCGTATCTGGTGCACAAGATCCAGCCGGGGGATCTGGTCCGGCTGGGCGAGATCGAAGGCGTTTTCACGCTGCCCGAGCCCGTGCCGGCCAAGATGCTGTTCATCAGTGCCGGAAGCGGCATCACGCCGATCATCAGCATGCTGCGCGACCTCGACCATCGCGACGAACTGCGAGACGCGGTGGTCATTCATTCCGCGCGGACTCGCGAACAGGCCATGTTTTTGCCCGCCTTGGAAGAGTTGAAGGAACGTCACGAGGGAATGACGCTGGATCTGCGCCTGACCTCCGAGCAGGGGCGACTGACACCCGAGGACCTCGATGACGTGTGCCCGGACTGGCGCGAACGCGAGGCATTCTGTTCGGGCCCCGGCGAGATGCTCGATGCGCTGATCGAGCACTGGGAAGCCAATGGGGACTGCGAGCGCCTGCACTTCGAGCGGTTCCAGCCCAAGATCGGCGGCGACGCCAACGCCGGCGAGGGCGGCACCGTCTGCTTCCTCGACAGCGACAAGGAAGTCGAATGTGACGGCGGCACATCAATTCTCGAGGCCGGCGAGAAGGCCGGTCTCAATCTCGCGTTCGGCTGTCGAATCGGAATTTGTCATACCTGTGTCGGCACGCTGAAGTCGGGCAAGTTACGTGACCTGCGCTCGGGCGACGTGATCGAGCCGACGGAACAAGACGTGCGGATCTGCATCAACACCGCCGAAGGCGACGTCGAACTCGAACTGTGATCGAAAGGAGCGGCTTGTGACAACTGCCGTCAAAAGGGCCGGGGAAACACCGCTTTCCCGGCTGGGGGAACAAGAGCTGGAAAAGCTCGCGAAGGAATTCGACGCGATCCACGACGAGGTGTTCGCCGACCTTGGCGATCGCGATCGCCGGTACATCAAGAACGTCATCTCGGCACAACGACAGATAGTCGTGGTAGGCCGTGTGCTGTTGCTGGCGTCGCGCTCGAAGACCGCGTGGCTGCTGGGCACCGCCTGCCTCTCCATGGCCAAGATCTTGGAGAACATGGAAATCGGCCACAACGTGATGCACGGCCAATGGGACTGGATGAACGATCCCGACATCCACTCCTCGGTGTGGGATTGGGACACCGCGTCGACCGCCGAGTCGTGGAAGCACTCGCACAATTACATCCACCACACGTTCACGAACATCCTCGGCAAGGACAAGGATCTCGGCTACGAGATCATGCGGATCGACCCCAATCAGAAATGGGCTCCGCGCTTCCTGTTCCAGCCGATCTACAACGCGCTGCTCACCCTGTTGTTCGAATGGGGTGTGGCAGTGCACGACATGGACATCGACGCCATCCGTAAGCGCGAGAAGCCGTGGTCGGAGGTGCGCAAAGACTTGCGGGGCATCGGCGTCAAAGCGCGCGCGCAAATCTATAAGGATTACCTCGGCTGGCCGGCCATCAGCGCAGGCGCGTTCGGGCTGACCCAGCTGGCGTTGCGCGGCCGGCTCGAGCAGCCGAAGCATTCCCGTCTCGGCAAGAGGCTGCGCAGGGTATCGAAGGGCGGCCGCGTCGGCGCCGCGGCGGACTTCCTCGACAAGGTTGCGCCCGGGGTCGAGAGCACCTACCTGCGCACCATGACCGCCGATGCGGTGGCCAACGTCATCCGCAACATCTGGGCGCACGCGATCATCTTCTGCGGCCACTTCCCGGATCAGACCTACACGTTCACGCAGGAGGAGACCGAGAACGAGACGCGCGGCGGTTGGTATGTACGCCAATTGCTCGGCGCCGCGAACATCGACGGCAGTCCGCTGTTTCACATCATCAGCGGCAATCTCGGTTACCAAGTCGAGCACCACCTCTACCCGGACATGCCCAGCAGCCGGTACTCGGAGATCGCGCCGCAGGTCAAAGACATCTGCGAGCGCTACGAGCTGCCGTACAACTCGGGCCCATTCGGCAAGCAATGGTTCATGGTGCACCGCAGCATCTTTCGCCTGGCCTTCCCGGGTGGAAAGCCCCGGCCAAAGCCCGGTCCTTACCACGGCAACGTTCACCGGCCCGACCCCCAGCGTCCCAGTGAGGGCACCCGATCCCGTGACCGCGTCCCCGCCGAACACCCGGCGGCCGGCCCCGAACACGAATCCGGCGGTGTCGAGGTGCAGCCGCCGCCGCGCGGTGAGGACTGACACCCGCGGCTAGCCTTTCGCCACAAGGCGAGTCGACGGCACACGGGGGAGCGCGATGACGGGCATCGAAGGACGGGTCGTCGCTATCACGGGCGCCAGCAGCGGAATCGGTGCGGCGACCGCGCGGCTGCTCGCCGATCGCGGTGCCCGGGTGGTGCTGGGCGCTCGCCGGATCGAACGGCTCGATGCCGTCGCCCACGAGATACGCGAGCGTGGCGGGTCCGCCGCGACCTGTGCAACCGATGTCGCACGCCCTGACGACCTCGAGCGGCTCGTCGGGATGGCCGAGCAGGCGTTCGGTCGCCTCGATGTGCTGGTCGGCAATGCCGGCATCAGCAAGATCGGGCCGCTGGCAGATCGCGATGTCGATGGCTGGTCGGCGATGATCGACGTCAATCTGCGCGGAGTGCTGCACGGCCTCGCCGCTGCGCTACCCATCTTTCGGCGCCAGGGGCAAGGTCACTTCGTGACGACGGTGTCGACGGCCGGACTCAAGATCGTGCCCAACATGGCGGTGTACGCGGCCACCAAAAACGCCGTCCGGGCCCTGATGGAAGGGCTGCGCCAAGAATCTACCGACGGCGTGATCCGGACGACCGTCATATCACCGGGATTCGTCGATACCGAACTCGACAGCTCCATCGACGATGCGACAGTTCGAGAGCAAATCCGGCGCAACATGAACGACTTCGGTCTGCCGCCGGCGGCGGTCGCGCGTGCCGTCGCGTTCGCCATCGAACAGCCCCACGACGTGGAAATCGGCGACATCACCATTCGACCTACCGTCCAGGGCTAACGGCCTCACCGCGAACCTGGGGCGGCGGAATCTGAGCGATTTCGAACCATTTCGATCGCCGGGGCGTGAAGACTGTTGACGGCGCCATGGACGTGGTCGCCTACCGCGAATTAGGTCCAGATGAAGCGAGCTCTGACAACCCAGACGACCCGTGGACCCGATACCGGCGACATCGCATCGACGAACGACGGTGGCGGCTACGGTTTTCCCGCGCGGCTGTGGCGCATGCTGGATCGGCATCCCCCTCCCGGGGTCACGCGGGCCCAGCGATGGCGCAGCCCGTTGCGGGGCCCGTGGCTGACGTCGGCGTTCGCCTCGGTGCTGTTGGTGACGTTGCCGATCGTCATCCTCACCGGCTTGCTGTCCTACATCGCTTACGGGCCGCGGTTCGGCCAGGCGATCCCCGGCGATGTCGGCTGGCTCAAGCTGCCGAGCTTCGACTGGCCCACCGATCCGTCGTGGCTGTACCGGCTGACCCAGGGGCTGCACGTCGGGCTGGGGCTCGTCCTCATCCCGGTGGTGCTGGCCAAGCTGTGGTCGGTGATCCCCCGGCTCTTCGTGTTTCCGCCGGTGCGGTCGATCGCCCAACTGCTGGAACGGGTTTCGTTGCTGATGTTGGTCGGCGGCATCCTGTTCGAGATCGTGACCGGCGTGCTGAACATCCAGTACGACTACATCTTCGGGTTCAGCTTCTACACCGCGCACTACTTCGGCGCGTGGGTGTTCATCACCGGCTTCGTCATGCACGTCGCGATCAAGAGCCGGCACATGTGGGCCGGCCTGCGCTCGCTGTCGCTGCGCGACGTGCTGCGTACCGGGCGTGCGGACACCGAGCGCGAGCCATGGCAGCCCGACGGCCTGGTCGCCGCAGACCCCGCCCCGGCGACGATGAGCCGCCGCGGCGCCCTGGCGCTGGTGGGCGGCGGCGCCCTTTTCCTGGCGGTCATCACGGCCGGCCAGACGCTGGGCGGCTACGCCCGGCCCGTCGCGCTGCTACTGCCGCGGGGGCGCCGGCCCGGAGGCGGACCCAACGACTTCGAGATCAACCGCACCGCGGCCGCGGCCGGCATCTCCACCGCGGACACGGCGGAGCGCTGGCGGCTCACCCTGAGCGGCGGCCCCCGGCCGGTGGCGCTGGACCGCGCCGCCCTGCTGGCGATGCCACAGCACACCGCCGTCCTGCCGATCGCCTGCGTCGAGGGCTGGTCGACCACCCAGACGTGGACCGGTGTGCGGCTGGCCGACCTCGCCCGGCTGGCCGGTGTGCCGGCACCGGAATCCGCGCGGGTGTCGTCGCTGGAACGCTCGGGCGCATTCACCGGCGCGACGCTGCAACGCAACCAGGTGCTGCACCCCGACGCGATGCTGGCGCTGCGCGTGAACGGCACCGACCTGTCCCCCGATCACGGCTTTCCGGCGCGGATCATCGTGCCCGCGCTCCCCGGCGTGCACAACACGAAGTGGGTGGCCTCCATCGCTTTTCGAACGGCCGCATATGCCTAGCGCCTTCGCGCGGATCTACGGATCCCACCCGCTGCACCTGCTGACGATGATCGCCGGGTTCGCCCTGCTGGGCTACGTCATCGCCGTCGTCAACCCCGTCACGCTGTGGAACCCGCACGTCTGGTGGCAGTCGATCATCGTCTGGTTCGCGGCCGCCATCATCGCCCACGACCTCATGTTGTTCCCCGTCTACGCCCTCGTCGACCGGATGCTGTCACGCGGGCGCGCCCGGCCCGCGCGCGCCGATGCCGCTGTGCCGGTGCTCAATTACCTGCGGGTGCCCGCGCTGGGGGCGGCCCTGACACTGCTGGTATTCCTGCCCGGCATCATCCGGCAAGGCGCCACCACCTACCGGGCCGCGACCGGCCAGACTCAGGACCCGTTTCTCGGCCGGTGGCTGCTGTTGACGGCCGCGATGTTCGCGGTCAGCGCCGGGGTGTACGCCCTGAAGCTGGCAGCGGTGCGCCGACGGACGCGGCCGCGCTGACCCGGCTCCGGAGGCGATCTCCACCCGCCGGGCCCGGTATTCGCGGTCGGAGATGGCGCCCCGCGCTTGAAGAATCCTTGGAGTGTGCTCGTAGTTCGATGTCGTGGCCTGCGCGTCTACTGATGAGCAACTAGTGTTGTGCCTCATGCGGACCCGGAGCGCGACGGCACGTGCCGCGCTGTGCGGGTGCGTGACAGCCGTTGTCTTTACCGCCGGCCTCGCGTCGGGCGCCGCACCGGCGGCCACCGCCACGCCTTCGGTCGTGACGCCCGCGCCACCGGCCCCGGGCGGTTCCGTGCCGGTGCAACCCGTCGGGGGAGGCGGCTGCATCATCGGCCTCAACTGCGGGTGCATTCGCAACGTCACCTGCCCGTCGCCGCACCCGCGCCGGCCGAACGTCGACAACAACCAGCACGCCGCGCCCGCCCCGCCGAATCCCTAGCGCTGAAACCGCGCGCGGCTTTCCTATCATTTGGTGATGGGTGCCGGTGGGCTGGAAACCGTGGGCTCGCCGGCGTTCACCGACGAGGACTCGGCGCGCTTTCGTGCGGCCGGCTGGTGGTGCGATACGACGCTGTCGGACGCGGTGCGTCGCAACGCCGCACGGACACCGGACCATCCCGCTTATGTCGACCACCGCGGATCCGCGTTCACCTGGCATGAATTCGACCGTGCCGCAAGCGGTTTGGCCGAAGCATTGGCCGGGGCCGGCGTCGCCCGCGGTGACCGCGTGGCGGTATGGCACGGCGACTCCGCCGCCATCCACGTGCTGTTCGTGGCGATCGAACGCTGTGGAGCGGTGGTCGTCGGCATCGGCGCGCGCGCCGGCACCCGTGAGGCGACGGCGATCCTGCGCACAGCCCAGCCGAAGATCCTGATCAGTGACGCAGCCCGGGCGGGCACCGCCGCGGACGTGGCCGACGAACTGCGGGTGCCCGGCGTGGTGTTGAGCCACGACGGCGGGACGCTCCGGATCGACGTCGACGCCGAGCCCACGGCACCGGCGGCCGACTGCGAACTCGGGCCCGACGACGTGTTCCTGATCAACTCGACGTCCGGCACCACCGGGCTGCCAAAGTGTGTCGTGCACACCCAGAACCGTTGGCACTACTTCCACCAGAAGGCCGTCGCCAACGGGCTGCTGACGAGCGACGAGGTATTCCTGCCGGTCATCCCCACCCCGTTCGGGTTCGGGCTGTGGACCAGTCACACCACCCCGATCTACCTGGGCGCCGCCGCGGTGATCCTGGACCGGTTCACCACCAGAGCCACCTGCGAGGCGATAGTTCGACATAAGGTCACCGTATTATGTTGCGTCAGCACGCAATTGACCATGCTGATGGCGGACCCGGCCAGCCGCGGCCACGACCTGAGTTCGCTGCGCGTCGTGTACACCGGCGGGGAGGCGTTGCCGTACCGGCCCGCGGCCGAGTTCGAGGAACTCACCGGCGCCAAAATCCTGCAGTTCTACGGCTCCAACGAGACCGGGATGCTCAGCGCCACCACCGTCGACGACTCGCGTGAGCGCCGGCTGCGCACCGGCGGCCGTCTCATCCCCGAAATGCAGGTCCGGCTGTTCGACGGGGACCGCGACGTCACCGCGACGGGGCGCGGCCAGCCCGCGTGCCGGGGCCCGGCGACCAGCCTCGGTTACCTCGGCGGCACCGACCACGACAAGCTGTTCACCCGCGACGGGTGGATGCGAATGGGCGACATCTGTGAGATCGACGCCGACGGCTACCTGCGCGTCACCGGGCGCACGTCCGATTTCATCGTGCGCGGCGGCAAGAACATCAGCGCCAGCCAGGTCGAAGACGCCGTCATGACGCATCCCGCCATCGCGATCGCGGCGGCCGTCGCCATGCCCGACCCGGTGTTCGGCGAAAAGGTCTGCCTCTACGCCGAACTCACCGATGCCGCCACCGTCGACCTGCCCGGACTCGTCGAACACCTGCTGGCGCTGGGTGTTTCCAAGGAGCTGCTGCCCGAGCGGCTCATCGTGGTCGACGAGTTGCCCCGCTCATCCGGCGGAAAGATAGCCAAAGGCCGGCTGCGCGAGGATATTGGAGCCAGAATGGAGGCCGGTCATGAACGCTCCTGATGCTCGCCGCGGCGGGTTGGAAGTCTGGGCGCCGTCGGTGGTTCCCCCCATCGGCGTCGACCTGTCGAATCAGCAGGCGCTGGCCATCGCGTTCCGCCACCTGGCCGGCATCGGGTTCGCCGAGAACATGGCCGGACACATCACGTGGCAGCTCGACGGCCAGACCGACATGTTCGTCAACCCGTGGGGGCTGTGGTGGCAGGAGATCACGGCGTCCGACATCTGCGTGGTCGACGGTGACGCGCGCGTGGTCAGCGGGCGCTGGGACGTCACCCCGGCCATCCACATCCACACCGAACTGCACCGGGTGCGCGACGACGCCCGAGTGGTGATCCACAACCACCCGTACCACGTCTGCGTGCTCGCCGCGTTGGGCAGGCTGCCCGAGTTGGTGCACCAGACCGGTTCGCTGTTCCTCGATGACCTGTGCCTGGTCGACACCTACGACGGCGAGGTCGACAGCCCCGCGCGCGCCGCGGAACTCGCCGCGCGGATCGGCGGCGCCAACTTGACGATCCTGGCCAACCACGGCGTCATCGCGACCGGCCGCAACCTGCCCGAAGCCGTCTACCGTGCGGCATCCATCGAACGCGTCTGCAAGCTGGCCTACGACGTCCTGCTCACCGGCCGCGATCCGGTTCCCATGAACTGGTCGGATATGGCCGGCATGCAACGGTCGCTGATCGAGCGGGCGGCCGACGTCTACTGGGCCGGGGCGGCGCGCATGACCATCAAAGCCGACGCCGATGTGCTCACCTGAACGAGTGCCGGCCTGCCGATCAATCCTGCCGATCAATGACGCCGCCCCGCAAGGAGATTGACGAGTGAAATCGATCGACGAGCTGGCCACCGACCTGAACTTCACCACGGCCAAGACCGGCACGGAGCGCTCGGTCACCTTCCTGCCCGACCCGCCCCGGGCCGCGCGCCGCTACACGGTGATCTCGGTGGACGATCACATCGTCGAACCCCCGGACACCTTCACCGGCCGCCTGCCCCGCAAGTACGCCGACCGGGCGCCGAAAGTCGTCGACACCGACGGCGGGGGGCAGACCTGGGTCTACGACGGCAAGGAACTGCCCAACGTCGGCTTCAACGCGGTGGTCGGCCGGCCGGTGGCGGAGTACGGTTTCGAGCCCGTCCGATTCGACGAAATGCGCAGGGGTGCATGGGATATCCACGCGCGTGTCAAGGACATGGACCTCAACGGCATCTACGCCTCGCTGAACTTCCCGTCGTTCCTCCCAGGCTTCGCCGGGCAACGGCTGCAGCAGGTGACCAGCGACCGCGACCTGGCACTGGCCTCGGTGCGGGCTTGGAACGACTGGCATTTCGACGTCTGGGCGGGGTCGTATCCCGACCGGATCATTCCCTGCCAGTTGCCGTGGCTGCTCGAGCCCGAACTCGGCGCGACGATGATCCGCGAGAACGCCGAGCGCGGCTTTCACGCGGTCACGTTCAGCGAGAACCCGGCAATGCTGGGGCTGCCCAGCATCCACACCGAGCACTGGGATCCGCTGATGGCGGCCTGCGCCGAGACCGGCACCGTGGTGAACCTGCACATCGGATCGTCGGGGTCGTCGCCGTCCACCACCGCGGATGCGCCACCGGACGTGCAGGGTGTGCTGTTCTTCGCTTACGCCATTTCCGCCGCGGTCGACTGGCTGTACTCCGGGTTGCCCAGCCGATTCCCCGACCTCAAGATCTGCCTGTCCGAAGGCGGAATCGGTTGGGTGGCCGGCCTGCTCGATCGCCTCGACCACATGCTGAGTTATCACGCGATGTACGGCACCTGGCAGGCGCTCGGTGAGCCCTTGACCCCGGCGGAGGTGCTGACGCGCAACTTCTGGTTCTGCGCGGTCGAGGACAAGTCCTCATTCGTACAGCGTGACCGGATCGGCGTAGACAACATCATGCTGGAAGCCGACTACCCGCACTGCGACTCGACGTGGCCGCACACCCAACAAACGATTCACGAGCAGATCGGCGAGCTACCGCCCGACGTCATCCGAAAGTTCAGCTGGGAGAACGCGTCTCGGCTATACCGGCACCCGGTTCCGGTCGCGGTGCAAGAGGACCCCGAGGCGTTCTGACCGGGCGCGCGCCGCCCGCGCATAATGCGCAAAAGTGCGAAAATCGCTCGTTGCGTGGCTATCGCGCACAAGCGAGTCATGGCTCGTGCCGGTCCGTAACTTCGATCGCAACGAGGTGCCGGAACCCCCCTCGGCATCGCCAAAGGTCAGGAGTTCGCCGTGTTCATTGAGCCAGAACTGATTACGGGATCGAACGCGTACCGCTCGACCAACGTGACGCCGCCACAACGGCTGCAGGCCAAGCGCGACGGCTATGTCGAGCGGACGGTCACCACGAGTGACGGTGTGCGGCTTGCGGTCCGCGACTACGGCTCGGCCGCCGCCCGCGAGCACACCATCGTTCTGCTGCACGGCCTCTGCCTGACCCAGTCGAGTTGGGCGCTGCAGATTCGGCATCTGCTGCGCCGGTGGGGCAGCAGCGTGCGGATCATCACCTACGACCACCGCGGCCACGGCGAATCGACCGGCGCCGACATGCGCACCTACCGCATCGACCGGCTGGCCGATGACCTCGCCGAGGTTCTCACCGCATTGCGCGTCACCGGGCCGCTCACATTGGCCGGTCACTCCATGGGCGGCATGACCGCGCTGGCCTACCTCGGCCGTCCCGCCGCCGATCGTCCGGTCGAGCCGCAGGGCCTGGTTCTGGTCGCCACCGCGGCGGGCCGGCTCGCCGAGCGGGGCCTCGGCCGGCTGCTGAACACGCGCGCCACCGAGATGCTCTTCGAACTCGTCCACCACGTTCCCCACCGTGCGATGGACCGGGCGATCAACGGGCTGGTGCGCCCCCTGTGCGGCGGCCTGGCCAAATATTCCGGTGCCGATTGGCGGGGCGCGGCCGCACTGACGGTGTCGGCCATCCGCACCACGCCGTTAACCACCGCGGCCGGTTTTCTGCCCAGCCTGAAGCGCTACGACGAATACCATGCGCTCGCCAGCATCGGCGCCAACACCGTCATCGTCAGCGGCGGCGCCGACCGGACCACCCCCGCTGCGCACGCGCGCGACATGGCCGCGGCCATCCCGGGCGCCACCCACCTGCACCAGCCCGACGCCGGGCACATGCTGCTCGAAGAGCGACCGCGGTGTGTCAGCGACGCGATCGACAGCGTGCTGGGCCTGCGCACTCTGTCCGCGCGGGGCGCGGTGAGCTGACCCGAAGCGCCCGCGCCGAACGCGGTTCCCCGAACCTGCCAATCGGTGTAAGTTACGTTTAGTACGTACTGAACGAACTGGAGGCGCATGTCCCCGGAAGAGGCCGAGTTCGTCGACCGCCTCGGGCTGTTCTTCGAGCTCCTCGGCGCAACCCGCACAATGGGCCGGGTCTATGGCTGGCTGCTGATCTGTGATCCGCCGCAGCAGTCGTTGACCCAGCTGACCGAGGCGTTATCGGTGAGCAAGGCCTCGATCAGCACCGTCGCCCGCCAGCTGCTGGACGGCGGCATGGCCGAGCGGCTACCCAGCTCGAACCGTCAGCACCTCTACCGCGTGCGGCCGGGCGGGTTCACCAGCGTCCTGGAAACCCAGCTGTCACTGATGCGGCTGGGCATCGAACCCGCCGACTTCGCGCTGTCGGTGCTGGGTGAGGACCGCGCCGAACAACGCCAGCGCGTCGAGGACTTCCGCGACTTCTGTGAGTTCTGCACTCAGGCCTACGGCGATCAGCTCATGAAAATGTGGGCCGAATACCGGAAAAGGAAAAAGCCATGACCGCGACGGACATAGTCGACTTCAGCTCCGTCCCTTGGGGTTCGGTGGAGTGGACCAACCTCGTCACGCTGTATCTGCGCGCGCATGAGAGCCGCACGGAGCGGCCGATTCTGGGGGACCGTGCGGCCGCGGAAGCGGTGGACCGGATCGCGTATGACTTCAAGAGAATTCACCGGATGTCGTGGCCGGCGGCCAACCAATACCTGGTCGCGCTACGGGCCAGGCAGCTCGACGACTGGTGCGCCGATTACCTTGCGTGGCACCCGGATGCCGTTGTGCTGCACCTCGGTTGCGGCCTCGACGGCCGCTTCTTCCGGATCGCTCCACCGCCGTCGGTCGTGTGGTTCGACGTCGATCAGCCGAGTGTGATCGGGCTCCGCCGCCGGCTCTACGGCGACACCGACCGCTACCGGATGATCGGCTCGTCGGTCACCGAACTGCAGTGGCTCGATCAGGTCCCGACCGGACGCCCGACGCTGATCATCGCCGAGGGCCTGCTGATGTACCTGTACGAGGACGAAGTGCGGCGACTGCTGCAGCGCCTGACCGACCGATTCACCGGCGGCGAAATGCATTTCGACACGCTCTCCGCGCTGGCGCCGCTGATGTCCAAGCTCTTCACCCGGGGAATCATCAAATGGGGCATCCGGGACGTGCGCGAGATCGCCACGTGGAATCCCCGGCTGCGGTTTCTCGAGCAGGCGCCCGTGCTGGCCGACTACAACCGGATCCCGACGGCCGCGGTGCGGTTGATCTACCGGTTGACGTGGATGACGGCCGGTCGTCACTACGACGTGCTGAACCGCTTCGAATACTGACTGATCAGAGATCGGATGCCAGCCGGCGCAGAATGTCGACGGCGGATTCCGCGGTCGCGTGCCGGTATCCGGTGCCCGCCCAGAGGTGAACGAAGTCCGGCCTGCCGGCCGCCGCGGCGGCCTTGCGCAGCGGGCTGGTCAGATAGTGGATCGCGGGATAGCCCGCCGGCGCCTCGGCTTCGTGGGCATCGATGAACGCGTTGCGCAGGCCGCGGGCCGGCCGGCCGGTGAAGGCGCGGGTCAGCACCGTCTCGGTGTAGGCGGGATCGACCAGGGCCGCCTGATGAGTGGCCGAGGCGCCGCTCTCGGTGGCGCGCAGCAGCACGGTGCCCACGGCGGCTGCGGTCGCGCCCGCGCGGATCACCTCGGCCACCGCGGCCGGGGTGGCCAGCCCGCCGGTGGCCATCACCGGCAGCGGCACCTTGGCGACGACTTCCTTGACCAGGTCGACGATCGGGACCGGCGTCAACGGTCGCTGCGGCGAGAGGGTGCCGGAGTGGCCGCCGGCGTCGGCCGCCTGCACGGCGAGCATGTCGACGCCCGCGTCATGCGCCCGCGCCGCCTCGTCGGCCGTGGTGACCGTCTGCACCACAACGCTGTTGGCGCGTTGCAACGCGGCAATCACTTCGCGTGGCGGAATGCCGAAAGTGAACGACACCATCGGAACCGGGTCGTCGAGCAACAGCCCGATTTTCTCGTCGAACCTGTCGTCGTCCTCGATGGGCTCGGGTGGCAGCGTCAGCCCGAACTGGTCGGCCTCGGCCTGGACGATCGCGGCGTAAGCGTGGTAGCGCTGCGGGTCGACCGGCACCGGGTTGGGTGCGAAGACGTTGACCCCGAATGGGATCGCCTCGACGCGAACGGCTTTGATCTCGGCCTCGATAGCCTCGACGGTCTTGTATCCGGCCGCGAGCAGGCCCAGCGCGCCAGCGCGGGTGGCGGCCGACACCATGGCCGGGGTGGTCGGCCCGCCCGACATCGGCGCCGCCACCAGCGGAACGGACATTCCAAACTGCGCCAACATGTCCAGGCCCTTTCTCTGTGCCGCCGCGGTAAATGTCGTCTGCCTCGACCATATCGGCGCCCGGCCGGTGTGGCAGCGTTCCGCGGCGTCGGCCGACCTGGCAGGATGCGTGAGCGTGACGCGGCCCAACTTCCTTGTGATCGTTGCAGACGACCTCGGGTTCTCCGACATCGGCGCGTTCGGCGGCGAGATCGAGACGCCCAACCTCGACCGGCTGGCCCACGCGGGGGTCCGGTTCACCGATTTCCACTCCGCACCGGCCTGCTCACCGACCCGGGCGATGTTGCTGACCGGGACCGACCACCACATCGCCGGCATCGGCACCATGCTCGAGGTCGCGTCCCCCGACTTCCGCGGCGCGCCCGGGTACGAAGGCTATCTGAACGACCGCGTGGTCGCGCTGCCCGAACTGTTGCGCGACGCCGGGTATCTGACGCTGATGTCGGGCAAGTGGCACCTGGGCGCCACCATCGAGACCTCACCGTGGGCGCGCGGTTTCGAGCGCTCGTTCGCCCTGCTCCCGGCCGGCGCCAGTCATTACGGCGGATCGGGGGCACGCGGATTCTCGCCCGTGCCAACGCGTTACACCGAAGACGACCAGTTCGTCAGCGTCGGTGACGACTTCTATTCGTCGGACTCCTATACCGACACATTGCTGCGGTATCTGGACGAGCGCGCCCCCGACGACGACCGGCCCTTCTTCGCCTATCTGCCCTTCCAGGCGCCACACTGGCCCCTGCAGGCGCCCGACGAATCCGTCGCGAAATATCGGGGCCGCTACGACGCCGGGCCGGACGCGCTGCGCGAGGAGCGCCTGGCCGCGCTCAAGCGGCTCGGCCTGTGCCCACCCGACGTGGTCGCACACCCGGTGGTGGCCGACGGCGCACCGGAGTGGGCCGACATGACCGACGAGCAGCGCGCGCGCTCGGCCCGCAGCATGGAGGTCTACGCCGGGATGGTCGACCGGATGGACTACAACGTCGGCCGGGTCATCGACTACCTCTCGGCCAGTGGCGAACTCGACAACACCGTCGTCGTCTTCATGTCCGACAACGGCGCCGAGGGCGCGATCGTGGAGGCGATGCCGCTGCGCGGCCCGCAGATCGCCGCGCAGATCGAAAAGCACTGCGACAACAGCCTGGACAACCTGGGGCGGCCGACGTCGTTCATCTGGTACGGCCCCCGCTGGGCGCAGGCCGCCACCGCGCCGTCGCGGCTGCACAAGGCGTTCACCACCCAGGGCGGAATCCGCGTGACCGGTTTCGTCACCTGGCCCGGCTTCGCCCGGCAACAACAGATCGGTACCGCGTTCAGCACCGTCATGGACATCGCGCCGACCGTGCTGGAGCTGGCCGGGGCCACGCACCCGGGCACGTCGTATCGCGGCCGCGAGGTGGCCCCCATGCGCGGGCGCTCACTGGTGGAATACCTGACGGGCACCGCGGAGACCGTGCACGATGCGGGCACCGGCACGGGCTGGGAGCTGTTCGGCCGCCGCGCCATCCGGCAGGGCGACTGGAAGGCGCTCTACCTCCCGCCGCCGTACGGGCCGGGCCGCTGGCAACTCTACAATCTGTCTTCCGACCTCGGCGAGATCGACGACCTGGCCGAGGCGCGACCCGACAAGCTGGCCGAGCTGCTGGCGCTGTGGGATCGCTACGTCGAGGAAACCGGTGTGATCCTGGATCCCATCTCGGTGTACGACGTTCAGCTCTGAACGCTCTGAGCAGCGCGTTCACGCTAGATCACGCGTTGGGTCGAAGGGCCTCGAATAGCTCGACCGAACCACTGTGCCGTGCAACCAAGACTTCGAGTCCCGCATCCCTGAGCCAGCGCTGCACGTCACCGGCCTGGGGCGTGATCCCAAAAAAGCCCGCCGCCTGCAACGCCGCCACACAACGATCCTGACGCCAGCCGCGACCACGTACACACGTGCTCCCGCGAAGAATCCCACCTGGCTTGAGCACGCGGGCAAGCTCGAAAACCGCCGCTCGCGGGTCGGGAAGACAATGCAGGCCGTTGAACGTCAATGCCAGGTCAAAAGTGTTGTCCTGGAAGGGTAAATCTGTGACGTCAGCCTCGGTGAACTCCATCAGGTCGGCCACACCCAATTGAGTTGCCCGGCTGCGCGCCCGCCTCAGCATGTCCGAGGAGATGTCAGCGGCCACATAGCGGCAATCCTGTCCAGAGCGCAAGCCACGAAAGGCAAAGCCGCCACCGCACGGAATGTCAAGTACCTGGGCGCCGGCGCGAGCTTCACCGACCCGCTGAACCTCATCTAAAAGGTCATGTAACGTCAATCCCCACAACGCCTTTGCGCCCACCGCAGCGACGCTGTCGTGCGTTGCGGCCGTGTTGTACAACGCCGATGCCACCCGAGCGGCGCGCCAGCGGTCCGTTACCTGCCCCATCCGCCGACTCTAACTGGAAACCAAGGCGTGGCAACCCCAGCTGGATTCCGCCGGCGATCCTGGCGGGCGATAAGCTCAGTGGCGTGTACGGACAGCAGGACCGCGATGGCTGACCCCCCGATACGCATCGGCATCCTGGGGGTGGCAAGCATCGCGCCGTCCGCGTTGATCAATCCCGCAAAGAAGAACGCGGAGGTGGTGGTCGCCGCCGTGGCGGCCCGCGACGTGCCGCGTGCGGAGGCGTTTGCCGCAAAGCACGACATCCCCAGGGTGCACGGCGATTACGGGGCGTTGATCGCCGATCCCGACATCGACGCCATCTACAACCCGCTGCCGAACGGCCTACACGGGCGCTGGACCCGGGCCGCACTCGCCGCCGGCAAACACGTGCTGTGCGAAAAGCCGTTCACCGCCAACGCGGCCGAGGCCCGCGAAATCGCACAGCTGGCAGCGGATTCGGACCGCGTGGTGATGGAGGCCTTCCACTACCGCTACCACCCGCTGACGCTGCGCGCCGAGGAGATCATCGCCTCCGGCGAGCTGGGCACGCTGCGGCACGTGGAGGCCGCGCTGTGTTTCCCGCTGCCGAAGTTCTCCGACATCCGCTACGACTACGCGCTTGCCGGCGGGGCGACCATGGACGCGGGCTGCTACGCGGTGCACATGGCCCGCACGTTCGGTGGGTCCTCCCCGGAAGTCGTCTCGGCACACGCCAAACTGCGCGACCCCCGGGTCGACCGGGCGATGACCGCCGAGCTGCGATTCCCGGCCGGCCACACCGGGCGGGTGCGCTGCTCGATGTGGTCGCCGCGGTTGCTGCAGATCAGCGCCCGGGTGATCGGCGAACACGGGGAACTGCGCATCCTGAATCCGGTGCTGCCACAGTCTTTCCATCGGCTGTCGGTGCGATCGCGGCGGGGCAGACGGATGGAACGGTTCGGGCGCCGGGCTTCCTACGCGTATCAACTGGACGCGTTCGCCGCGGCGGTGTTGCGCGGCGAACCGGTCAAGACCACCCCGCACGACGCGATCGACAACATGACCGTCATCGATGCGATCTATCGCGCCGCGGGTCTCCCGCTGCGCTACCCGAGCTGAACGTCCGACAGCAACCGCTGTGCGGCCTCGACACACGGGCGCAGGCGGTCGATCGGGCTCACGCCGGCCAGCGCCAATGATCGCCTGGGCACTTCGATTTCGAGCACGGTGTCGCGGGGCAGCGCGGACAGCAGGTCGTGCAACGGAAGTTCGCCATCACCGGGCACCATCCGCTCGAACATGGCCTCCTCCATGTAGTTGTCGACGCGCGGCCGCAGCGTTGTGTCGTTGAGCTGGGCGTAGCCGATCTGCTCGGCATCGATGGCGGCCAGCTCGGCGGCCCCGGCGCCAGACCGCACCAGGTGCATGGTGTCGATCAACAGCCGGAATTCGCTGCGGCCAACGTATTCCGTGGCCGCCAGCGCGGCGTCCAGGCCACCGATGGTCAGGCCGGGCACCGGTTCGACGACCGTGCCGATGTCACGCTGCGCGGCGAGCTCGGTCAGTGCGGCGAGCTGATCGAGCGTCCGGGGCAGATCGGGGTCGAGGCTGACCACGTTGATGCGCGGGACACCGAGCTCGGCCAGCACGTCGAGGTCGCCGCCCAGCGCGCTCACGTCGGCGCCGGGCAGCACCAGGAATCCGTCGCCGAGCGAGATGCTCACGCCCCGGTCGTCCATCGCGGCGAGCAGGTCCTTGCGCAGAACGGTGTCGTCCTTCAACGAGAACGGGGGATAGCCGAGCGGCACCAGCGGCATCCCCTGCACGGCGACCGAGACGTAGCGGCACCCCAGATCAGCGGCGAGATTCACCAATTCGATTGGCGGCAAACCGAATACGCTGAGCATGCCGATGCCGAGGCGATCCGGACGCCCCGGGGTCGTCATGCGGGGCGACCCACCAACTGGGCCAATTGCGCCGCGCCCTGGGCTGTTTGGGTGGTCAGCACGATCCGCCCGGACGTGGCCGGTTGTTCGATGATCGGTGCTTCCAGGACCATGTTGTCCCGGACGAAGGCCATGTGGTCCTGGAGATGAGCGCCGGTGAATGCGGTCCACGCGGCCGCCGACGGCGGGTCCAGCACCAGGGTCAGCTCGTAATAGTCCGCGGTCAGCGACTTCGGTGGGTCGACGCGGACGAGCCCGAGCTGCATGGTCTCGGGACCCAACGTATAGACGGTGGTCCGCCCGATGTCACAGGTGGTAAGGACGTCGGTCGGCTTGACGGGAGTGTTCGGATCCGTGGCCGGGCACTTCACCGCGGGCGTCGTCGGCTGTGACTTCGTCACCGGCCGGACCGGCAACGGGGCGATCTTCACGACCGGCGGCGGTGGCGGGGGTGGCGGCGCGGTGGTGCTGGGCGGCGCGGTGGTCGACGAGGTGGACGGGGCAGGCTTGTGCGTCTGCTGGCAGCCACACATCGCCGCCGCGAGCAGGCCGATGGACCCGAGCCAGGCGGCGGCACTCTGCGCGCTGAATCGACGCACGCTCAATCGACGGTGAATCATCGTCGATGGACTCTACCCGCAGGATCTTTGATTCCATGTCCGATGGGAACTCCTGCACCGCAATTTCTTTGGGGATCGCCGGCGCGCCGCGTAGAAATCGCGCAATTCGCTGAAGGTTGCCGGACCGGGCTGGCCTGCATGCATGCGGCATTCCGGCGCGCACGGAAACGCGCCCTTTACTGACACTACGAAAATAGAGTAGGGTCGCGGTCTAGACGATTATGGATAAACGCCGAAAGCCCAACCCCGCCGAGCGCCGCCGCGATCTGTGCGATGCGGCGATCCAGTTGTTGGCCGATGACGGGGCCAAGGGACTGAGTCATCTGAAGGTCGACCGCGCGGCCGGGGTGCCGGACGGCACCACCTCGTTCTATTTCCGCACCCGGTCGGCGCTGTTGCGCGCGGTGGCCGAGCGCTCGGCCGAGCTCGACCTCGCCGAGTTGCAGGCGATCGCGGACAGCTCCGAGGGCGCGGGTGCGGATCGCGCGCCCTCGCGGTTGTCGCAGGTGGTCATCCAGGCGGGCAGCGATCCGCAGTTGTATCGGACCAGGGCCCGCTACGAGCTGACCATGCAGGCCACCCGCGACCCCGCGCTGGCCGCGATTCTGCAGCAGTCCACCGACGAGTTCACCAAGCTGCACCGGGAGATCCTGGTGCAGCTGATGCCGCACGGCGCGGACCTGGATCCGGCCGTCGTCGAGGATCTGAGCAACGTCACGCTGACGTTCATCAACGGCCTGCTACAGCGGTTCGCCCATGGCGACCGGATCATCGACAGCGCCGAACAGCTCGACGGGATCCTCTCGGCGATCGCCACCGGCATCCTGAAGAGTTCGGACAAGGGGCGGCTGACCCAGGCCGGCGGCCTGCGGGTGTTGCGCCGCGGGGCGGCCGGGTCCGCGTGAGGACGCCGCCGGAACACGCGGGCTATGGATCTTGCCACGGCATCCGCTGTATGGTTCTCTACGAGAATAGAGTAGGCCTACGTTCATGCGTCGTTTTCTCCCGCGCTTGTGCAGAAGTCAGAGCGACGCAATTAAGCGGAGTGTATAAATTGCCCTCGACCGAATCCAGCGCTGCGACGCTGGCAGCGCTAGCCCTGGTGCAGGTCATGCGGGCATCCAAAACTGCAGCGGTAGGAGGGTTTTCGTGACGGCGAGCACCGATAGCCATGTTCGGTTCGATCCATACGATGTCGGGCTGATCGCCGACCCGTATCCGATGTTCGCGCGATTGCGCGAAGAGGCGCCGCTTTATTACAACGCCGAATACGACTTTTACGCGGTGAGCCGCTACGCCGACGTCAGCAGGGCGCTTGTCGACCACGACACCTACAGCTCCGCGCGCGGCGCGATCCTCGAGCTGATCAAGGCCAACCTCGAAATCCCGCCGGGCATGTTGATCTTCGAAGACCCGCCGATTCACGACGTGCACCGCAAGCTGTTGTCGCGCATGTTCACCCCACGCCGGATTGCCGCGCTCGAGCCGATGATCCGCGACTTCTGCGCTCAACTGCTGGATCCGCTGGTGGGCTCGGGCCGTTTCGACTTCGTCGCCGATCTGGGTGCGCAGATGCCGATGAAGGTGATCAGCATGCTGCTCGGCATCCCCGAAGACGACCAGGAGTACATCCGCGACCGGGGCAACGCCCAGTTGCGCACCGAGGCCGGCAAGCCCATGAGCGCCGCCGAGCACGGCCTGGCCGTGGGTGAGCAGTTCGAGGCCTACATTGATTGGCGCGCCGACCACCCGTCCGACGACATCATGACCGAGCTCCTCAACGTCGAATTCGTGGACGAAACCGGGACCACCCGGCGGCTGTCTCGCGAAGAGATCCTGGTGTACCTCAACGTCGTTGCGGGGGCTGGCAACGAAACGACAACGCGGCTGATCGGTTGGTCCGGAAAGGTTCTCGCCGAACACCCCGATCAGCGCCGGGACCTCGTCGAGAACCCGACGCTCATCCCGCAGGCCATCGAGGAATTGCTGCGATACGAGCCGCCGGCACCGCACGTGTCGCGCTACGTGACCCGTGACGTCACGGTGCACGACCAGACGGTGCCCGAAGGCAGCGTGATGATGATGCTCATCGGATCGGCGTGCCGCGACGAGGCCCAGTTCGGGCCGGACGCAGGCGATTTCAACATTCATCGCACCGTCCGTCCGCACCTCACCTTCAGCATGGGGACTCACTTCTGTCTGGGATCGGCGCTGGCCCGCCTGGAAGGCCGCGTCGCGCTGGAGGAGATCCTGAAACGATTCCCCGAGTGGGAGGTCGACCTGACCAAAGCAGTCCTCAGCCCGACCTCCACGGTCCGCGGCTGGGAGTGCATGCCTTCCCTGGTGCCATGATGACCGGCCGGGTCGAGGGCAAGGTCGCTTTCGTCAGTGGCGCCGCGCGCGGGCAGGGCCGCAGTCACGCCGTCCGCCTGGCGCAGGAGGGCGCCGACATCATCGCGATCGACGTCTGCGGGCCGATCGACAACCTGGCCTATCCGCACTCGACGCCGGAAGACCTTGCCGAGACGGCGGATCTGGTCAAGAACCTCGACCGGCGGATCGTGACCGCGCAGGTGGACGTCCGCGACTACGACGCGCTGAAGGCTGCGGTGGACAGCGGGGTCGAACAGCTCGGCCGTCTCGACATCATCGTCGCCAACGCGGGCGTCGGCACCGATGGCAGGAAGCTGCACAAGATCCGCGAGGACGTGTGGCAGGACATGATCGACATCAACCTCAGCGGCGTGTGGCATACCGTCAAAGCGGCGGTGCCGCATGTCCTTTCGGGTGGACGCGGTGGCTCCATCGTGCTCACCAGTTCGGTCGGCGGCCGCAAGGCCTACCCGAACACCGGGCATTACATCGCCGCCAAGCACGGCGTGATCGGCCTGATGCGGGCCTTCGCCGTTGAGTTGGGCCCGCACATGATCAGGGTCAATTCGGTGCTGCCCACCCAGGTCAGCACCACGATGGTGATGAACGACAACACCTATCGGCTCTTTCGCCCGGATCTGGAAAATCCCGGACCGGACGACTTCGCCCCCATCTCGCAAATGATGCACACACTGCCGGTGCCTTGGGTGGAAGCCACCGACATCAGCAATGCTGTCCTGTTCCTCGCCTCTGACGAATCTCGTTATGTCACCGGCGTTTCGCTTCCCGTCGATGCGGGCAGCTTGCTCAAATAGGCGTCAACCCCAAGTGAAAGAAGAAGCCCATGCCCGAATATGACTACGAAAAGCTGAAGAAGGAAGCCGAGCAGTACATCAAGTTCGAGAAAGACAAGAAGAACCGGATCGCCTACATCACCTTTGATCGTCCCGACGCGCAGAACGCCACCAGTCTGGGCATGCGGCAGAACTACGCGGACCTGATCCACAAGTGCAACGTGGACGATGACGTCAAGGTGGTCGTGATCCGTGGCGAGGGCCAGGATTTCGGCAGCGGCGGCGACCTGCCCGAGCAGCGCCCAATGCTGGAGAATCCCGGTCTCCCGCTGCATCACGAGCTCGCGATCAACGATGACGACGTCAAGTACCCGCCGGGTGGTTCGTACCGCTACCTGTCCACCGTCACCGACTTCTACGCCAAGGCCCGTGCCGGAAACCGTCCGCTGCAGGAGCTTCGCAAGATCAGCATCATCGAGGCCAAGGGCTACTGCTACGGGTGGCACTTCTACCAGGCCGGCGACGCCGACCTGGTGATCTCCTCCGACGACGCCCTGTTCGGTCACCCCGCCTTCCGGTACGTGGGGTGGGGACCGCGGCTGTGGTGGTGGGCCGAGACGATGGGCCTGCGCAAGTTCTCCGAGATGCTGTTCACCGGAAGGCCGTTCAGTGCGAAGGAGATGTACGACTGCGGCTTCGTCAACAGCGTGGTGCCACGCGATCAGCTGGAAGCGGAGACCGAGAAGTACGCCATGGCGTGCTCACGGTCCCGCCCGACCGACACGGTCGCGGTGCAGAAGACCTTCCTCGAGCTGTACAAGCAGCACAAGGGCGAGTACTTCGGCAGCCTGCTGACCGGCATGGTCGAGGGCATGCTGCCGATGATCCAGAACGACGCGCAAGAAGTTGACCTCACCGAAGGCACTTTCAACAAGGGCCTCAACAACGTGGTCAAGGACAACGACATGAACTTCCCGCCGGAGTGGCGCCTGAGCCGCTCGGGCCGCGCGAAGCCCTGACCGTTTTGGCGGGGCGTGCATGTCCGCGCTGACGGGTATCAGGGTCGTCGAGTTAGCCGAATCGGTCGCGGGGGAGTACTGCGGGAAGCTGCTGGCCGACTTCGGCGCCGAGGTCATCAAGATCGAGGCGCCGAAGCGCGGCAGCGCGACCCGCGCCATGGCGCCCGTCCTCGCCGACGGGTGCGAAGGCAGCGCGTTGTTCGCCTACTTGAACACCAACAAGCGCTCCGTCGTCCTCGATCTCGGTTCGACGGCCGACGCCGAGCGGCTGCACCGGCTGATCGACACCGCGGACGCGGTCATCGACGGCCGGGCCACGGCCTGGTCCGCGCGGCACCCGTCGGTAATCTTCTGCTCCATCACCCCGTACGGCCAAGGGGTGGCCTCCGAGTTCGATAATGCCCGGAGCATCAACGTGTTCCACGCGAGCGGTTGGGGGTACCACACCCCGAGCCACCCGGACATCGGCAAGCCTCCGCTGCAGGGGCCGGGCCGCTTCCTGGCCGATTACGAGGCCGGGCTGGAGGCTGCGCTGTGTGTTGCGTCGTCGCTCTGGGGCCGGCTGCACACCGGCCGGGGCGAGTTCATCGACATCTCCCAGCAGGCCGTGCTGGTCTCACGTGCCGATTGCATCCTGGGTCGCCTCGTGACCGGCGAGGTACCGGCCGACGGTGAGCGGGGTGATTTCGATCAGGCCGGGCCGGCCTCGTTCTTCGAGTGTGCCGATGGCTTCGTCTACCTGTACATGACCAGCGGCGCGCACTGGGCCGGCATGAAAACCTTGATGGGCCATCCGGAATGGCTCGATACGTTCGAGGATGACTGGCTGGAGTTCTCCGTCACCGCCGAGAAGGTCGCCGCATTTCAGCGTGGCTTCGCCGGCTGGGTTGCCGGCCTGCCCAAAGACGAGGCCTCGGAAAGGGCCCAGCGGCTCGGTGTCCCGCTGGTGCCCGTCAACGGCGCCGCGGACCTGTATCACTCGCCCCAATACCGGCACCGCGGATTCTTCCAGCGGGTTCTCCATCCGGTGCTGGGTGAAGCGGCGTATCCGACCGTGCCCTACGCATTTAGCGCGTCGCCCGCGCACATCGCCAGTGCCGCACCCGGTCTCGGTGAGCACACCCGGTCGGTGCTGGACAGCATCGACTCCCCGCGCGCCCGCCCGACGGTCAAGTCGGCGCAACTGAAGCCGCCCAGGGATGCCCGGGGTGGACCGCTGGAAGGCGTGCGGGTCGTCGAGCTCACCAAGGTGTGGGCCGGCCCGTACGCGGGCAAACTGCTGGCGATGCTGGGCGCCGAAGTCATCAAGATCGAGACGGGAGCCAGCCCCGAGGAGATGCGCGCCTACGGCGGCACCGACATCAACCACGCACCGTATTTCTTGAGCATCAACCCCGAGATCCTCAGCGTGGATCTCGATATCAAGTCGGCCGAGGGAATGGCGCGGCTGCGCGAGCTGATCGCCCGCAGCGACATCGTCATCAACAACCTGCGCCCGGGCGCCATGGAGCGCCAGGGCCTGGGGTACCAACAGCTCACCGAGATCAAGCCCGACATCATCTCGGTGTCGATCAAGATGTGGGGCAACGACGGGCCGATGGGCCACCAAACCGGTTATGCCCCATGCTTTGCCGCGCTGGCCGGACCGGCCTCACTGGTCGGCTATCCCGATGGGCCGCCGCTCGGGACCAGCATGCGCTACGGCGACTCGACGGTGGGCGCGGCCGCCGCCTATGCCGCCGTGGTGGCGCTGCTGCATCGGGAACTCAGTGGCGTCGGGCAATTCGTCGACGTGTCGGCCGTGGAGACCCTCTCTTCGATGATCGGTGACTGCCTGCTGGAGCAATCGCTGACCGGACGACCCCTGGGGCCCAGCGGCAACGCCAACCCGGACCTGTGCCCGCATGGTTGCTACCCGTGCGCCGATGGGGCGTGGATCACGGTGGCCGTCGCGAGTGACGCCGAATGGCGCCGGTTGTGCGAGGCACTCGGCGCCGCACCACTGGCCGACGAGCCCCCCTACGCCAGGCGCGAGGCGCGACACAAGCACGCCGACGCGCTCGATGCGGACCTCGCCCGGCTCACCCGAGGCCAGGATGCGGAGCGACTCGCCGAGCGCCTGCGGGCGGCCGGGGTGCCGGCCGCAAAGAGCGCCACCTCGGTGGATGTGATTGCCGATCAACGGCTGTGGGACCGCGAGCTGTACCGCTTCGTCACGGATCACCGCGAGGGCCAGCGACCGGTGCTGGGTCCGTCCTGGCGAATGGCGCACCGTCCGGCCCGCATCGCGCGCGGTGCGCCGGACCTGGGCGAGGACACTGACTACGTTCTTCACGAGATACTCGGCAAGCAACCGATGGGCGGGACATGACGACACTGGCGCGCACAGCGGCCCTGGTTACCGGCGCCAGCAGCGGCATCGGCGCGGCGACAGCCCGAGCGTTGGCGGCCCAGGGCGCGGCGGTGGCCCTGCTCGCACGCCGTGCCGACCGGTTGGCGGAGCTGAAAGCCGAGATCGAATCCGCCGGTGGCACAGCGCTCGTGGTGGCCGCCGACGTCACCGATGCCGAACAGGTGGCGGCCGCGGTGCAGCGCACCGCTGCGGAGCTGGGACGGCTCGACATCCTGGTGAACAACGCAGGCCTGATGCAGTCGGCGCCCGCGACCGAGGCGTCGCTGCAGGATTGGGACCAGATGGTGTCCGTCAACGTTCAGGGTGTCCTCTACGCCACCCGCGCGGGGCTTCCCCACCTGATCGACGCGGCCGCCGACTCGCCGCGCGGCGTGGCAGACCTGGTCACCATCAGTTCCACCGCCGGCTGGGTGGCCCGGCCGAACACGGCGGTGTATTCGCTGACCAAGTTCGGCGTCAACGCCTTCAGTGAGGGTCTTCGGCAGGAGGTGCTCGGCAAGCGGGTGCGGGTCGGAGTGGTGGGCCCCGGAACGGTCGACACCGAAATCTTCAGCCACCTGGCCGAAACGTCGCGCGAGGCGTTCGAACGGCAGACCGCCGACATGGTCATGCTGCGGCCCGAGGACATCGCGGATGCGGTGCTGTTCATGGTGACGCGTGACCGGCGGGTCGCGGTCAATCACATGCTGGTGCGCTCCGCCGAGCAGACCTGGTAGCGGCGTGGACTCGCATTGGGTGATCGGCGACCAGCACGGATTGCCGCTGCCGGCTGACCCTGCGGCGTTGCACGTCGGGGGAGCATCGTTCCTCACCAACGCGTTTCGGGCCTCCGGTGTGCTCACGGAGAGCAGCGTCGCCCGGATCAGCGAATTTCGCGAGATCGGCGGTGGCAGCACGGGCCGCAAGGTGATGCTGTCGGTCGAATACGACCGCCCCGCGCCGAATCTGCATACCGAGCTGTTCGTCAAATTCTCCCGCGATCTCGACAATCCGGTGCGCGACCGCGGAAAGAGCCAGATGGAGTCCGAGGTCCGATTCGCCTCGCTGGCGCGTGCGCCCGGATTCCCCATCGCGGTGCCCATCCCGCAGTTCGCCGATTACCACGCGCAGAGCGGCACCGGGATCCTGATCACCGAACGAATCGGCTTCGGCGCTAACGGGATCGAACCCCAATACCATAAGTGCCTCGACTACGAGATGCCCGAGCCGTTGCAGCATTACCGCGCGCTGCTGACCGCCCTCGCGCGGCTTGCGGGCACGCACCGGTCCGGCCGGCTGCCCGCGGAACAGATTGAGCACTTTCCGCTGGACGTGCAGTCCGCAACGGTGGGGGAGCGGGCACCGCTGTCGATGGACAAATTGCAGCGACGGGTGCATCAGCTGGGTGAATTCATCGACACCCACCGAGGGCTGGCGCCGGCCGGCGTGGGCACCCCGGAGTTCCTGGCGCGATTGGCCGACGAGGCACCGCGGTTGGCCCTTTTCGAGGACGCGATCGCGGATCACTTGGCCGCCGACGGTGACTACGTCGCGCTGTGCCACTGGAACGCCAATGTCGACAACGCGTGGTTCTGGCGGGATGGCGACGGCACTTTGCGCTGCGGCCTGATGGACTGGGGATGCGTCGGCCAGATGAACCTGGGCATGGCCCTGTGGGGGGCGATGTCCGGCGCCGAGAACGAGATGTGGGATACCCATCTCGACGACCTTTTGGACTTGTTCGTCGCCGAATTCGAGCGTTGTGGCGGTCCGCGCCTGGAGCCGGACCGGCTGCGTCGGCACACGCTGCTGTATGCGGCGGTGATGGGCGTGGCCTGGTTGCTTGACGTTCCCGCATTGGTACGCAAGCGATTCGACATCGCGCCGTGCAGCCGGATGGATCCGCGGATCAGGGATGACGAGGGCGTGCGCGCACCCCTGCAGATGCTGTCGAACCTGCTGTTGCTGTGGCAGCGGCACCCGCTGGGCGACCTGCTTGACGAGGCGCTGGCCGAGGAAGGGCGCGTCGCCTAGGGCTCGTCCTCGTCGCGGTCCTGGAGCAGCTTCTCGGGATGGTGAAACACGTTGGTGCGGGGCCTTCCCCGGTCCAGGTGCGGAGGCGGCAGCCATTCGGTATCACCTCGGGCGTTCTTGCGGGTGGTCCAGCCACCGGGTCGCAGTAGGCGGTGCTGGGGTCCGCAGGCGAACGTGAGGTCGTTGACGTCGGTGTTGCGGCACGTGGCGTATTCGGTGACGTGGTGGACTTCGCAGTAGTAGCCCGGCGTGGTGCACCCAGGGGCCGAGCAGCCGTGATCCTTGGCGTACAGGACGATTCGCTGTCCGGGTGAGGCCAGGCGTTTGGTGTGATACAGCGCGAGCGCCCTGCCCTTGTCGAAGATCGCCAAGTAGTGGTGTGCGTGGCGAGCCAGGCGGATCACGTCGCTCATCGGCAAGATGGTGCCGCCACCCGTCAAGCCGTGCCCGGCGGCGGATTCCAGCTCTCGCAGCGTTGTGGTCACGATGATCGCGGCCGGTAAGCCGTTGTGTTGCCCGAGGTTTCCCGACGCGAGCAGTCCTCTGAGTGCGGCATTGAGCGCGTCGTGCTGGCGTTGGGCGGCTGATCGCGGATCACGCTCGATGGCTTCCTGGGTGGGTGCGCCGTCGACGCACGGGCTGTCGTCCAGGGGATTGCACATCCCCGGCGCGGCGAGTTTGGCCAAGACGGCTTCGAACGTGGCGCGTGCCTCTGGGGTGAGCCACCCGCGCAGCGGCGACATGCCGTCGGCTTGCTGGTTGCCCAGCGTCAGGCCGCGTTGCCGAGCCCGGTCTTCGTCGGTGAAGGTGCCGTCGGGGTTGAGGCAATCGGCCAGAATGTCGGCCAGCTTGCCGAGTTGTTCGGGCCGATAACGGGTTCCCTCGATGGCGAGTTTGGCCTCGGCCTGCTCGCGGGTGGCCGCATCTATCCAGCCGGGCAACTGGTGGTAGAACTTGCGGATCACCGCGACCTGGCCGGTGCCGACCGTGCCGTCCCGTTGCGCGGCCGCGGTGGCGGCCAGCATCGGTGCCAGCGGTTCGCCGGTCAGCCCGTGCCGTGGACCCAGATCCCGCGCCTCCTTGATGCGCCGGGACGCTTCGGAGCGGCTGATCAGCGTGGCCTCGGTGATCGCATGCGCCAGCGTGCCCCCGAGCTCCTCGGACGGGGCTTGGCGGGCAAGGGAATTGACGAGTGGATGCTCGATTGCCGGCAACCGGCGACGCACCTTCTCGCAGCGTTCCAACAGCGCCAATTGCTCGCGCGCGGTCAGTGCATCGGAGTCGTACCCGACCAGATCGTCGCAGGCAGCGTCGATGACGTCAAACGCCGCGGACAGGGCCTCCCGATCTACGCTCACACCCCGAAGCTAGCGGAGCCCACCGACAAAAAACGTGAGCTTGTGACCACTGGAACTCAAGTGGCACAAGTTATTTCACGGAGTCCACGATGGACTTGTGGTCAGCACCTCGACTCCACTCCCGGTGATGTGCACGGTGTCTCGGCGGAACACGGCGCCAACGCCTTGCTGCCACACGTACCCGGTGATCGCCAACACCATCCCGGCCTCGAGTACGTCGTGTTCGCCTGCGGCAACCAGCGTTTCGGACACCACGGGCGGGTCGAAACCCAGCCCCAGCCCGTGCGCGACCGGCATCGGCGGGATCGGCTCACCCGCCCCCTCGTAGGCGGCGAGTAGATCGCGGGTGGACGCAGCCGGGCGACATGCGGCAAGCATCCTGTCGTACAACCCATTCGAGCGCTCGAAGAGCGCGCGTGCCTCGCCGGTGACGCTATCGCCGGCCGGCCACGTTCGGCCGACCTCGGCAACGTAGCCATTCGCCAGCGCGCCGGCGGCGAACGCGACGAGATCGCCCGGATGGACCTCGTGAGCGGCCGCACGACGCCACGGCTGTTCCCGCGAGGTGACCCATGCCGCGTCCTGGGTGGCCGGAGTGCTCACCCCGCCCGCGGCCATCGCCTCCATCATCACCCCGGCCAGCGTCCGCTCCGCAACACCCGGCGCCAATTCGCCCAGTGCGGTGGTCAATCCGTGTTCGGCGACGCGCAAGGCCTGATCCATCGCCGCGATTTCGCCGGGCGTCTTGATGCGTCGCGCCGCACGCATCGCCGGCTCGGCGTCGACGAGCTGGGCATTGGGAAACGCCTCGGGCAGCAGCGCGGCGAAAGTCGGTGTGATCGCGTCGGTTCCGACCCGCCGCGCCGCCTCGGCGCCGTCGACCTTCTTCAGGACATCGATGAGCGTCATCGGGTTCCAGGCCAGACCGTACAGGTGATCGTGGCCGATCTCTTCCGGAACGCCCTCGTCGTCGGTGCTGTTGAGGTAGATGTCTCCGGTGGAGCGCACCAGCACACACATCGGACCGAACGGTCGGGTGCCCGCTATCCACAGCTGCGGAGCGCCGGTGACGTAACGAATGTTGGCCTGCCGGCCGAGCACCAGGATGTCCAGGCCGTGCTCGTCCATCGCGGCCAGCGCCCGTTCCCTCCGGCCCAACCGCAACGCCCGTGCGTCGGGCAGTACTTCAGTCGCCATAGGGGGTGTACGGGTAGTCGGTGATCGGCGCGTAGCCGTCTTCGGTGATCACCACGATCTCCTCACTGCGGTAGCCTCCTGTGCCGTCCTCCCACACCACGGGTTCCAGCACCAGCACCATGCCGGGCGGGAAGACGAAGTTGTCATCGAACTCCTCGCCGAGATCCGTTCCGATCATCGGCGCTTCGGCGGGGTAGGTGCCGATGCCGTGGCCCAGATAGAAATGCGGCAGCCACGGTTTGCGACCGCCGTTTGCCGCGATCGCAGCGCGCGCCAGGTCGCCTGAGGTCACGCCGGCTTTGGTGACCGCGAGCACGGCGTCCAAAATGGTGCGCCACTGCCGGAATTGGTCTTGCTGTCGTGGCGTGGGCGTCTCGCCGACCACCCAGGTGCGGCCGAAGTCCGAGCAGTATCCGTGGTAGGTGATGCTGATATCCGTCCACAGCACGTCGCCCGCGGTGAGCTCCCGATCCGTGGGTAGCAGCGGCAGCGCGAGATCGCCGTGGGTCGTCCACACTCCGGCTTCCCGCGAGCTCGGCATCACCTGCCAGATGGCCTCCAGCATGTTGGTGGTGGCGCCAAGCTCGAATGCGCGACGCACGAACGTGGCCGAAAGATCGATCTGACGCACACCGGGTTTCAACGCCTGCTGCACGTCGACGATCGCCCGTTCGGTGATGCGGGCCGCCCGACGCAGACAAGACAACTCGTCCCGGGTCTTCACCAGTTGCGCGGCGCCGAGCACGATCGCCGCGTCGGTCGGCGCACCCGCGGGAAACAGCTTGGCCGCCGCCCGCCGCATCGCACCGGTGAGTTCGTCGACGGCGACGTTGGACCCCGGCGGGACGAGCCCGGCCAGCTTTCGCGCGAAATCCTGGACACCGTGCTCGAATTCGAGGTAGGCGGGACCGTGCAGATGGTCGTCGGGCACGGGATACTGCGCGGACGCCCCGCTGCGGAACGGCATGAACAGGTGCGGATGCACGTCGTCGGCGAGGACGACGGCGACCGGGCGCTCCACGTGTGACAGGCCGGCGTCCAGGAGGGGCCAGCTGGCGCCGGTCGCGTAGCCGACGTAGCCGTTCATCAGCAGGATCAGGGCATCGACACCGTGTTCGGCCATGGCGGATCGCAACCGCGCGCCGATCTCTGTGCGCATGCGCGCCCAATCCGGCTCATCGGGGATGTCGAGCACCGAGGCGCGGGCAGTAACCGAATTCGTCATGTGGGGATCCCCAGGAAGTTCTTGATGTTGCCACCGACAACTCGGACGGCGTCCTCGGGACCGACCGCGTCGACCACCGCGGCCAGCGAACGCTCCGAATAGCCGAAAGTGCTTTCGTTGTGCGGGTAATCGGACGACCACATCACCTTGCCGATACCGATCTCGTCGATCTGCCGCAGCCCCAGCGGATCGACCATGAACGAGGCGCACATATGTGTGTCCCAGTAATGCCGGACGTCACGTGCCGGCTGGTGGGCCAGCATGTGCCGATAGGAGGCCAGCACGTGCTCGGCGTCCTGCAGAGCGGTTGGGACCCAAGCGATTCCGCCCTCGAACCAGCCGATCCGCAGTCGCGGATGCCGGTCCAGGATGCCGCCGAAGATGTACTTGGAGAACATCTCCCGGAACGAGTCGATGTTGACCATCATGGCCACCGCGACGCTGTTGACCTCGCTGGGGAATTTGGGCTGGCTCTCGCCGATGTGGTGGGTGACGGGCAGCCCGGCCTCCTCGATCTCGTCCCATACCGCGCTCATCGCCGTGCTCGAATAGTCGATGGGCAGCCCGTCGCGATCGTTTCCGGGGCTGATCGGCATCAGAAACGTCTTGAGCCCCAACGCCTTCAGCTCAGCGAGCGTGCGCTGCGCCCCGGCCGGGTCCCACCAGTTGATCAGCCCAACCCCGTAGCAATGGCCCTTGGAGCGCTCCTGGACGCCGGCGATGTGCTCGTTGTAGACGCGGAAGATCCGCTCGCGAATCTCGTGGTCGGGGTGGTGGAACAGCGCAAGCACCGCGTTGGGGAAGGCCAGTTCCTTGTCGACGCCGTCCTCGGCGAGCTCGCGAACCCGGGCGTCGACGTTGTTGGTGGCGGCCCCGGCCAGGTCGTCGTATTGCATCAGCACCGCGCTGAAATCGCCGACCACCATCGACTGCCCGGGCGGGCCGAGCAGATACGCACCGTCCTCGTACCAGATCCGGGGCGCCTGATCCTTCAACTCGGCGGGAAAGCCTTCGTAGAAGATGTCGTCGGCCACCGAGATGTGGTTGTCGGCGGAGAACACCTCGGTGCCCGCCGGCAGGCCGGTGCTGAACTCCGCCGCGTGGCCGCGCCGGTCCTTGGGTGCACCGATCACGCCTTCGGGGTAAAGCGTTGGGGCTGGGCTGGACATCGTCGTCCCTTCGTTTTCGGAGATCAGTTCGCGTTCAGCGGGTCAGCACACCGATCCGCTGGAGATCAGCCAGGTATTTGTCGATGAGCTCCCTCGACAGGTGGGGGATCGCACGCCCGGCGGCATGGACGGCCCCCCGGAATCGCGCTCCGGGCACCGGCGATCCCGCCATCGCGGCCATGGGTTCACGGTAGACGTCGAGCACCGTCAGCACCGACGGTCCGCGCTGATTCTCCGGAAGAGCACGCATCGCCGTCTCGAACCGAGCGAGCCAGGCCGCATAATCGTCGATCTTTTCCACCGGAAATCCCGCCGCGATGATCCAGTCGACGAACGTATCCAGCGAGATTCCGTCGTCGTGCGGATTGGTCGTGTTGTAGGTGTCGAAGCTGCTGCCGTGCTGTGGCCCGATCGCGGCGATCGCGTCGGCCAGGAAATCGACCGGCAGACCCTCGTAGTGCGGGCGACCACCGCCACCCCGATAGAACGAGCGTGGAGCGACTCCGGTGGCGACCAGGCTGAACAGCAACCGGGTGAAGATGTCGGGCACGTTGAGCTGTCCCGCGTAGCGGCGGTCGGCCAGGATCATGCCGGGGCGGAACACCGCAATGGGCAAGCCGCACAGGTCGTGTGCCTCGCGCATCAGGACCTCGCCCGCCCACTTGCTGATGCCGTAGCCGTTGGCGTAACGGTCGTCGACCGTGCAGCTGGGCACCGAGCGGCGGATGTCGGTCTCCTCGTCCACGAGCTGATGTGCGACGGCGCTGACCCCCATCGTGGAGACGTAGTGAATCGGCTTGAGCCGGCGCGTGATTGCCAGCCGGATGATTTCTGCGGTGCCAGCCACGTTCGGCGCGAACAACTGGCGGTAGGGCAGCACGTGGTTGACGTGCGCCGCCGGGTGCACGACGAGATCGACCGTGTCGGTCAGGCGCCGCCACGTCGCCTCGTCCAGCCCGAACCTCGGCTCGCCGATGTCACCCGCGACGACGTCGAGATGATCGGCGGCCAGGGCCCGGAAGCGTTCCAGCAGCGCCGGGTCCGAGCCCAGCACCGCTTCGATCCGCTGGCGGGCCCGCGTGGCGTCGGCGCCCCGGGTCAGGCAGATCAGGGTGCCGCCCGATTCGGCGAGGCCCTCGAGCCATTCCATGGCCAGGAACCGGCCCAGGAATCCGGTTGCGCCGGTGAGCAAGACGGTGCGAACCTCGGCCGTCGGCTGCGACAGCAACATCGCCGATTTCAGGATGTCGTCATCGATGAATTTGTTCAGGGTCAGGTCCTCGGCGTGCACCTCGGCGGTGCCGGCACCGTGCACGGATGCGTACGTGGGCCGGCCGGTGCCCGGGGCGCGCTGCCGTTCGATGAGGCCGGCGATGGTGAGCAGGTCTCCGGTCGGGTCGATCACCACGCCGACCGGAACCTCGATGCCATAGATGTCGGCGAGCAGGGTCGAAAAGGTCAGCGCCGAAAGGGAATCACCGCCCAGGTCGATGAACCTCGCCTCCGGGGACACGTCGGCCGCGGCGATACCCAGGGTGGCCTGGACCGCTTTGGTAACGGTCGCCAGCACCGGCTGATCGGCGCCGCCGGTGCGCAGGACGCGAAGCTGCCCGAGTTGGTCGTCGGCGATGCGCGCATAGAGCTCTTCCAGCCTGTCGCCGTAGCGCGCTTTGAGCTTGGGCCGCAAGAACTTTCCGACGCCGGACAGCAATCCGTTGGCCAGGCTGAACGGCTCCGTCTCGATGAGGAAGTCGCGGGGCAGTTCGTAGCCGTTGAGTTGGTTGTCGCGTGCGACCTGGCGCAGCGACTGGGCGATCGCGGCCGGGTCGGCGCCGTCGTGGGTCGGCACGACCACGGCGAGCAGGAACGAGCGGGCGCTGTTGCCGTAGATGTAGATCTGATGGATCAGGGGGCTGGTCGAGTACAGCGCCTCCAGGCGGGAGACCGCGACGAACTCACCCTGGGCGAGCTTGATCACATTGTTGCGGCGGTCGACGTAGCGCAGCCGGTCCGGTCCGACCTCGGCCATGATGTCGCCGGTCTTGTAGTAGCCGTCCGCGTCGAACATCGTCGCGGTCAAATCGGGCCGGTTGTAGTAGCCGGCCATGAAGCGCGCCGACTTGACCGCCAATTCCCCTCGCGGATAAGGCTTGTCGGTGTTGAAGTAGCCGAGCTCGGGGACGTCGAGCAGCTTGTAGTCGATGACCGGCGGGCGCAGCACGTGCTCGTCGGCAACGATCATTCCGCCGGCGATCTCGGTGGACGAATAGCCGATGAGCAGGTGCTGGTCGAGCACCTCTTCCATGAACTCCTTGATCTCCGGCGACAACGCGGCCGAGCCGCAACCCACCGCCAGCACGCGGCCACCCAGGATCTCTTCCCGGATAGCCGCGGTGATCTGTGGTCCGGCGGCGTCGGGGTCGGCGCCGGCCATCAGGGCGCGGTCCAGCTCGCGCTGGTAGTGGTGGTAGAACATCTCGCACACCCGCGGCACCAGGCTCATGGAGGTGGGCCGCACCAGTGCCAGGTCCTCGAACAGTGTCGACAGGTCGCTCTTGGCGGCGAAGTAGCTGGTGCCCCCGTTGGCCAGGGTCAGGATGACGTACCCGTACCCGATCAAATGGCTCATCGGCATGTAGCTCAACGTGATGACCGGCTGATCGGACTGCGCCAACCAGGTTCCGATGCACAGGCTCTCGGTGAACATCGCGCCCTTGGGGGTGCCGGTGCTGCCCGACGTGTAGAACACCCATGCCAACGGATCGTCGCCTTCCGCGGCGACGTGCAGGGGCGCGGGTGGCAGGACCGCGCCATGGGTGGCGACGGTGTCGATCGTCTCGATGGTCAGCGCACTGTCGGCCTCGGACAGCCGCGCGACCGCGGCCTCGAAGCCGGCGCGCTGCTCGTCGTCGCGCGGTTCGTAGTCGAAGACGATCAGGCGGTCCGGCGCGGTGCCCGCCAGCGTCGCCTCGACGGCGCTCGCGAGATTGTCGATGCCCACGGCCAGAATCCGCGGCCGGGTCTCGGCGAGGATGGGTGCGTGCTGTGCGGCAGGCGCGCTGGTCTGCAACGGCACCACCACCGCGCCGAGGTGGATGCAGGCGCACTCGATGGCGGTGTAGTCGATGCTGGCGAATCCCAGCACGCAGACGAAGTCGCCGGCGCGAACCGGGTGGCGTTCGTGGTGATGCCAATCGGCGGCCGTGGCCTGCACGCGCGCCCACAGGTCGGCGTAGGTGATGGTCTCGAAGCGCGGCAGGAAGTGCAGCAGCGAACGCCCGGTTGCCGGGTCGGTGACGACCTCGCGAGCGCGCTGCGCGAGCGCGGGCCTTGTCGCGTAGCCCTGCAGGACGGTCGCCATCACCTCGGCGATCCGCAACCCGGGTGCGCGCGCGGCGGCGGCGATGTCGTCGTCGGGCTTGGTGTTGCGGAACTGTTCGTCGTCGGCGTACAACCGCTCGCGCCGGCGCGCCACCCGCTCCCACTGGTCCTGCTGTGCACCAGGATCTTTGACGTCACTGCGACCGACGAACGCCATCTATCACCACTTTCTGACGTCAACCCGGATAGCTGACACCGGTGAGCTGCTCGGAAAGCTGCCACAGCTGTCGCATATCGGCCTCGCTGCGCGCCAGCCGCGGGACGCCCGCGAAAGTGACTCCACCCCTGACCGTTTCGTAGAAGCCGCGCGGTCCGTAGTATGTGGCGCCCTGCGCGTCCGGCGACACCGCGGCGTAGAGGGTCGGCTTTATGCCTTCGTCGATATCGAGCCACATGAACGGCAGCAGCCGCCACGTCAGCCGCGTCAGCCGGGCCTGCAACGTCGGTGTAGCGCGGCCGTACGACGCACCGCTGAGCAGGTTGGTCTTGGTCAGGCCGGGATGGGCGGCATTGGACATCAGCCCCCATCCACCCGCGCGGCTGCGCCGATCCAATTCGACGGCGAACATCAGCTGCGCCAATTTGGCAATCCCGTAGGAGCGCATGGGTTTGTAGCCGTGTTCGGCGTTGACGTCGCCGAAGTCGATACTGCCCTGGGTGGCGGCGATGCTGCTGACCGTCACCACGCGTGCGGATTCCGCGGCCCGCAGCAGACCCAGCAGCCGTCCGGTCAACGCGAAATGGCCTAAATGGTTTGTCCCGAACTGCAATTCGAAGCCGTCGCCGGTTTCCTGCCGTTGCGGGGGTGTCATGACGCCCGCGTTGTTGATCAGGATGTCGATCGGGCGACCTTCTGCGGTCAGCTCCTCGCCCAGCGCGGCGACGCTGGACAGCGACGCCAGGTCGAGCTGCCTGATGCTGAGCTTGGCCTCCGGCACCTCCCGGCGGATCTCGGCGATCGCCCGTTCGCCCTTGCCCCGGTCGCGAATCGCCATCACGACGTCGGCACCGGCGGCCGACAGGCGCTTGGCCAACCCGAACCCCAAACCGCTGTTGGCCCCGGTCACCACGGCAAACCTGCCACGCAGATCTGGAACGTCCAGCGACAGATCGGGCTTCACCATGTCACGGGCAGCTCGTAAAGGCCGTACGCCAGTGCGTCATGTTTGAACGGCAAGTCATTCAGCGGCACGGCAAGCTGCAGTGTCGGAATGCGGCGGAGCAGCGTGGGCAAGACGATCTGCAGTTCCATGCGGGCCAGCTGCTGACCCACACACTGATGGCGACCGTAGCCGAACCCGACGTGCGGCCCGTCCTCGCGGAGCAGGTCCAGCCGGTCCGGGTTGGGGAACTGGCGGTCGTCCCAGTTGGCCGGGGCGACGTCCAGGATGATGCCGTCGCCGGCGCGGATCGTCTCGCCGCCGATCTCTATGTCCTCGACGGCGATTCGCCGCTGACCGGTCTGGATGATGCTCAGATAGCGCATCAGCTCTTCGACCGCGGTGGCAACCACCTTCGGGTCATCGGCGTCACGCAGCACCGCTCGTTGATCCGGGTGTTCGAGCAACGCCGCAATGCTCAGGCTGATCATGTTCGCGGTGGTCTCGTGGCCCGCGATCAGCACGCCGGTGGCCAACTGTGCGGCCTCGCGCACGCTGATCTCTTCGGCGTTGACCCGCTCAGCCAGGTCGGATACCAAATCCTCTGACGGGCTTTGCATCTTGGTCCGAACCAGGTTGGCCAGATACTTCGCCAACGAGGCGGCGCCCTGTGCGGTGTCCTCCTCGGTCGCGTAGCGGCCCATTCCCCGCTGGGCTTGGGTCTGGAAGAACTCCGCGTCCTCGTAGGGCACGCCCAGCAGTTCGCTGATGACCAGGGAGGGGACCGGCAGCGAGAGGGTGCTGACGATGTCGCCCGGCTTCGGGCCCGCCAGCAGGGCGTCGATGTGGTCGTCGGTGATCTTCTGCACCGCCGGCCGCAGCGCTTCAACTCGCTTGAACGTGAACGGTTTAGACAGCATCCGGCGGAACCGGGTGTGTTCTTCGGCGTCGGAGGTGAACACCGAGCGCGGGCGCTTGTGCACCGTGGCCAGCATGCCCGCGTTCCAGTGCGGATAGCCGGGCAGCCGGTCGTCGACGCTGGTGCGGGAATCGGTGAACAGGGCGCGTATCGCGTCGTAGCCGTGGATCAGCCACGGCGTGCTGTCGTCCCAGATCCGGACCCTGCTCAGCTGCTTGTCGGCGTTGAGCTCCAACACCTTCGGAGGCGGCGCGAACGGGCAGCCCGGCGCCCGTGTCATCGGGAACTCCGGAATATCGGTGGCGGTGGGTCCTTCGGTCATCGTGCTCCTCGGTTGTCGGCCTGCGCGGTCGTCTGCGTGGGCTGGCCGCCGGCCGCGCCCACGTGAACCGGCGCGCGCCACAGGCCGACGATCGCGTCGATCAGCCCTTCGCCGGCCACCGGCCACGCCGAACGCGACCGCGGTCCGCTTTCGGCGAGCGCGCCTTCGTGTTCCGCGCAGGTGTGCATGAGCAGGTTGCGCACCATCACCATTCGTTCCGAACGCACCCGCTTGGGCAGCTCCGGCAGGCAGCGGTTGATGCCGTCAAGCGTCTGCACCAGCAACGGCGACGCCAGTGCGTCTCTGGTGACCACATGGCGGTAGGTCGGATCGGCCATGGCCTGCGCGGCGAATCGGGCGTACCAGGTCGGGGAGCCCAGCGCGGACAGGTGGTCGGTCAACGGGCGCACCAGGGCGCCGACCCAGTCGCGTAACTCGGTCGAATCGCCGATTGCGGCCAGCATCTGGGCGCGCAGCTCCTCGATCGGCTCGCGATGCTTGCTTTCGATCGCGCGGAGCAGGTCGACCCTGGTGCCGAAGTGGTAGCACGCCGCGGCGTTGTTGCCCTGGCCGGCCGCTTCGCTGATCTGCCGGTTGGACACGGCGTACATGCCCCGCTCGGCGAAAAGCACCTCGGCGGCCGACAAGATCGCCTCTCGGGTGCCCGTCGACCTGTCGGAGCGAGCGGCCCGTTCGGCAGTCATCGCCTCAGTGAACACCTCGCGCCGGGTTAAATCAAGCAATTTATTTATCCCGGCGGGTCGTGTGCGGATGCTCACCGAAAGCTTGGTTCGTCAGCGGCATTTCATCGCCGGGACGCCCTGACCCGGCGGCCGGCGAATACAGTCATGCCCATGAATCTGCTGCAGCGGCTGGCGCGCAACCCGACGGCCTACCGCGTGCTGGTTCTGAGCGGTCACCAGATCGTCGAGGGGCTCGAATCCGTGCTTCGTTTCCTGACCGGTGGACGGCTCGGCGCGTTGGATCTGGCCGGCCTGCCCAACGTGCGGATCACCATTTCCGGTCGCAAGACCGGTCTCGCCCGCAGCGCGACCGTGCAGTATGTACCCTTTCGCGACGGCCTGCTGTTGGTCGGATCGAACTGGGGGCGCGTGCGCCACCCGTCCTGGGCGGCGAATCTGAAAGCGGCGCAACGTGTCACCGTGCGCCGTCGTGGCCACCGGTTCGTGGCATCGGTGCGGCTGCTCGGTGGTGCGGAGCGCGACGAAGCGTGGGCCCAGGCACTGGCGTCCTGGCCGAATTATCGCCTCGCCCAGGAACGCGCCGGCGCGCGCCGGTTCCGGCTGTTTCTCCTCACGCCGGCCCCGTGAGTTTTTCGGTCCACGCCGACGCGTTCTGCCGCGATCGGCGTCGTCAGCCCTGGTGGTTCTTCGTCAGGCGCGCGATCTCGGTGCCCCAGACCGACTGCGCACCGGCGTCGCCCACGCGGTAGATCTGGACCATCGACGCGATCCCCACCGCCAGCACCACAATCGCGACGAGTATCCGGGTGGCGACGCGGCCCTTGTCGGACCGGCGTTCGATCACCCGCACGACGACCAGCACGACGGCGGCGACCAGCAGCGCGGCGGAGAAGTAGGTCATCAGGCCGCCGCGCTCAGCATGTTCGCGCAGGATCGGGCTCGGATTCGTTCTCAGGCCGTAGAGCCATCCGCCGGCGTTGATGGTGATGGGCGTCAACACCATGGTGACCACGGCCAGCGCCAGCGTGAGCCACATCAACTGCCCGCGCCGCGCCGCGGGCCATAACCCGCAGGCGATCTCCAGCAGGGCGGTGAGCGGCACCAGCACCAACACGAAATGCAGCAGGAGTGCGTGCGCCGGCATGCCGTTGATGACGTTCATGGCGTCCCCCGATGGTGGTGGGGCAGCGGCTAGCTGCCGAGCCCCTTCTTGATGGCCGCATCCTGCTTCTGGCCGACGTCATTGACGAATTCCGGCGGGGCCAGCGTGTCGGTCGGGCCGTCGAACTCCAGCGTGGCGAGCGCCTTGCCCTCGGTGAAGAGCAGGAGGACCACGCCCTTGCTGCGGTCCGGGGTGTTGCCCATCAACATCGTTCCGCCGCTGCCGATGTTCGACGGTTGCGTAGACGGATCTTTGATCATGCCGCCCTGTTGCCCCTTCGCGGCGTTCAACGCGTTCGTGGCGGAGTCGGGGTCGTCGTAGACCTGGATGGTCACCTTGATCGCGTGGCTACCGTCGTCGTCCTTGAAGGTGGTCGCTACGCCCGGCTGGCCGTTGGGGTTGCCGGTCGGAGGCGAGGCGGTGAAGGGGACCGGGGCGTTGATGTCACTGGGCTGGATGAGCAACTTGTCGTACTCGTTGGGCTGGGCCGGCGCCGATGACGCCGGTGCCGAGCCGGGGCTGCTGGGGGCCGAGGTTGCCGAGGTGGACTTCGACGGCGACGGCTGCGGCTTGTTGCTCCCACAGCCGGTCATCGATACCGCCAGTGCCGTCGTCACGGCGACACCCGCGATCACCGTTCCTGACATCCTCATCGCATCCAGCTCCCTTCCAGGCCTTCCTGGCGATAAAGTCGGATTCCTTCGATCGCACAGTACAGGGCTGCGCGGCAGGGTATGCCGCGCAGCGTCCTGGGGGAACTGGCCTGCTACTCGAGTTGATCGCGCAGGCTGCTCAGCGTGTTTGCCAGAATGCGGGATACCTGCATCTGTGACACGCCGATCCGCTCCGCGATCTGGCTTTGCGTCATGGATTCGAAGAACCGCATGCGCAGTACCTCGCGTTCACGCTGCGGCAGGGTGGCAACCAGCACCCGCAGCGCTTCCCGATTGGTGATGTGCTCGATCTGTGGATCGATGTCGCCGACCGAGTCGGCCACCGAGCGCGGCGTTCCCGAACTGTCGGCGCCCAGCGGTGCATCCAGGGAGTCGAGCCGATAGGCGTCGCCCGCGACGAGGCATTCGACGATCTCCTCGCGCGGCACCTCGAGCACCTGAGACAGCTCGCCCGCGGTGGGCGCGCGCCCGAGCTGCTGGGACAGGTCCGCGGTGGTCCTGCTGATCTGCACGTGCAGCTCGCGCAACCGGCGTGGGACGCGCATTCCCCAGCTGTAGTCGCGGAAGTAGCGCCGGACCTCGCCCATCATGGTGGGCACGGCGAACCCGATGAAGCTGGGCCCCTTCGCGGGGTCGAATCGGTTGACGGCGTTCATCAGCCCCAGCCGCGCGACCTGAATCAGGTCGTCGAGACCCTCGCCCCGGCGGGCGAAGTGACTGGCCACGTGGTCCGCCAGCGGCAGGCACCGAGAAACGATGCGTTCGCGCTGGTGCGCGTACTCGTGCGATTCGGCGGGCAACTGGTGCAGCGCCAGAAACATTTGGACCACATCGTCGTATGAATCGTCGGTCTTGGTGGTAGGTGGTGGAGCGGGTCGGGTCGCAGAAATCACATTGGTCATCGGCCTGCGCACCCCGCGTTCACTCGAAAAATCGTGTAAACGGTTGCGCGAAAATAAGTTTGCATACTGACTCTCTTCCTGAGTCGTGTGCAATGGGCGGTCGCAGCTCTGCGCACATCTCGCCCCCACTGCATCTCAATCCGCCGGACGGGTCGTTAACCCACGCACGAAGGAGCGGGGAGATGACTGGGGCTGGTTCGCCGGAGCCATACCAAGCTCAGTAGCCGTGCGGCTGCTGGACCGCTTTTAGCTAAACGGCGACGCGTCCATAACGGACTTCATTGGAGACTATACGCCCCTTCGCCTAGCCCGGCGATCGCTTGGGGGAGTGAATTCATATGAATTCTGAACAATTTCCACGGTGTACCACAAAGGCGTCCGCAAGCCGCCGGTGCGAAGCCGACGGCTTCCTTGAGAGCGGATGCACCATCGGCGAGCTGCGGCGTTGTCGGCCTTGGCCACCCTGCCGACGAGACGCCCGCGCCATCGGCAAACAAATTCCACCGGGTTGGTGCTACTTCTTGATGGTGGTGATTTATTCAGCGGTGCCACCAGGACAACCGCCGAGCCGCCGGGCAGACCGTCGAAGTCGGCCGCAGCGTGATCACGGCAGCGGGACGCCAGCACCAACCTCCTCCGGACATCGAGGCCGGCCGGGGCTTCCTCGCAGCATCCAGCGCGCCATGGGCCGGGAAATGTCGGCTTCCGTTCTCATTTCCGACGCGGCTGGGTACTGTTCGCCTGGTGTTCGTCACACCGATCGGTCGCCAGGGTTCCATTCGACTGCGAGAGCGATTCGCGCGCAACGCATTACGTGAGGATCGGCGGGGCGGCCGACGGAGCGGGCGATGAGCGGCACCGAGGCTGCGCTGGATGGGCACGGAGTGGTGGTGTCGGGCGGCAGTCGCGGCATCGGGCGAGCGGTCGCAGAGCTGCTGGGCAGCCTGGGCGCCGGTGTGGTCGTCAACGGGCGCGACGAACACGCCGTGGAAGAAACAGTCGCGGCGATCACGGCGTCGGGCGGGCGAGCCACCGCGGTGGTCGGAGCCGCCGACGACGAGCGCGTCGCCCGATCGCTCGTCGACGAATGCCTCAGCGCGTTCGGACGGCTGGACACCCTGATCAATTGCGCCGGCATCGCCGAACCCCGGGGTTCGTCGATCCTGACGATCACTGCGGACGAGTTCGACCGGCTGATCAGTGGCCACCTCGGCACGGCCTTCCACACCTGCCGGGCGGCCGCCCCGGTGCTGGCCGAGCAGGGGCACGGAGCCATCGTCAACACCAGTTCGGTCGCGTATCTGGGTGACTACGGCGGGACGGGATATCCGGCCGGCAAGGGCGCCGTCAACGGCCTGACGATGGCCATCGCCGCCGAACTGAAGCCCTACCGGGTGCGGGCCAACGTGGTGTGCCCGGGCGCCCGGACGCGCCTGTCGACCGGAGCCGAATACGAACAACACATCGAAGACCTGCACCGCCGTGGGCTGCTCGACGAGATGACCATGCGGGCGTCGCTCGACAGCGCTCCGCCCGAGTTCGTCGCACCGGTCTACGCCTATCTCGCCGGCGATTTATCGCGTGACGTGACGGGCCAAATCCTCGTTGCAGCAGGCGGTTTCGTCGGCAGTTTCGACCGCCAGACCCCGCGGCTGCTGGGTTACCGTGACCACCACCAGGCCGGGCCGTGGTCGGTGCGCGACGTGCACACCATGGTCGCTGGCGCGACCGAATGACGGGAAGCCCCGACCCGCGCGCCCTACGAGAGCCGGATGGCGGCGAAATCGGCCGCCTGGTCGACCATCCCGGCCTCGACGTATTGCCGGTGCGCGGCGGGGTTGCCCGCGCCGGAACAAACCGGGTCGCCGGGGACACACAACTCGAGCGTTTTTGCCGAATACAGCGGCCCGATGTTGACCGGCGGCTGGTTGATGATGCTCATGAACTGACTCGACGGCTTGCCGAACAGCGCCACCGCGGCCACGTGGTTGGCCACTTCTGCCGGCATCGGCTGTAGCGCCTGCACCAGGTGCACGCCGTCCGGCACAGCGCTTTCGGTGACGAAGCCCATCACCGCGGCGCCCTGCGAGTAGCCACCCAGCACCATCTTGGTGCGGGGGCAATTCGCCGCCATCTGTTCGACGTGACTGCCGGCGTCGCTGATGCCGTCGGCGGCCGTGGGGAAGTCGGTGGTGGCCGGATAGTTGACCGGATACACGCCGACCGACCTACCGCCGACGTGTGAGCGCAAGGTGTCGACGAAGTTCTGGCCGATGCGGCCGACACCGGGCGGCTCGGTGGTGCCTCGGGCGAACACCACCTCGACGTCGGGGCATGGATCCGCGGACGCCGCCGTGGCCGGGCCGCCGAGCAGAGCCCAAATCGGCGACAGCACAGCACAAGTCAACACAGCGAGGGGATGTGCCTGCATAGCGCGATCCTGCCACAGGACGCTCGCAAGCGCGCGCTGAGCGGTCGGCCGGCACCGCGGATGTGACGAGGGCCTCCAAATCAGAGATTCGCGTCGACGGGCGGCCGCTAACCCTGGGCGTGCCCCTGCCGCTTCGCGCGGAACGCGGACCGGGCGGCGTGCAGCGCGCCGCGGAACGTGTAGGCGGCGGCCACCACGCACAGCAAGATCAACACGACGAACATCGGCAGCCAGTTGTCCCGGCTGTGACTGACATTCCACCAAACGATCGTGAAGAGCACGGCACAGAGCAGCAGGACCCCGTCTCGCCAGTTGCCGTGGTAGGACAGCGCGGCCCGGCGTAACACTCGGCTGCGGTCCGCCGCATCGATCAGGTCGTCCACACGACCCTCGATGCTGCGCCGCAGTTCGGCGCGCCTGTCGACATCTTCGAGGGGGAGTCGGTCGAGTAGGTCCATGTCCTGCTTGATCGCTTCCCGGTAATCGGGCCCCCGGAATTGCCCCGCCGCAACCGCGAGCAGCGCGCCACCGAAGATGGGCGCGCTGTTCAGCGCGAGCTGTGCCAAACCCACCACGTGGGGGCCTCCTTCGATCGGCGGACAACGCCGACGCGTTGCAGACTCGCGCATCGCTCGCGCGACGGGACATAACGGCAAATATGTATGGTCAAGATCGCCGCCTCCGCCCGGCCGGTCAGGAGGCTCTCGACGAGCGCCGTCGCGTTCGCGGCGGCTCCGCGGCGCCCAGTGCGTCCATGGCCCGAACCATCTGCGGGTAGGCGATCGCCGGCCCGATCCAGCGGGTGAGGTAGCGCCGGAGATCGGCACCGCTGCGTGGCGGCCGTCCCGGGTCGGTCAGGAAGGAATGGAGAACCCGCAGCGAGAATTCGTTCAGCTCTTCCAGGCCGGCTTCATCGAAACCGTGCTGCTCCCAGTCGATGTCGTAGCGATGGAGCATCGAACGGCCGAAGGCCAGGGCGGTATCGGAGATGATTGAAACCTTCTGGGCGCCGCGGTGGCGCTGGCTGAGCACGAACTCGACCTGGTTGTCCGCGGCCAGCTCCTCGACGGCAAAAGCCATTCCTTCGGTGATGGCCACCACCGGGTCGGTGACGCCCTCCAGGTGGGCCGCCATGCGATCCAGGAAGCCGTCGGCCGACCGCATCGCGGACGCCACCAACAAGGCCTGCGTTCCGGGGAAGTATCGGTAGACGGTCTGCCGGGTCACCCCCAGCGCCCGCGCCACGTCCGCGATTCGCATCGCCGAGCCACGTTCGTCGATGATCTTGTCGGCGGCGTCGAGGATGCGCTCGATCGCCTCCGCATCGGACGCCGGCGTGTTTCCTGCCCAACCGTGACTGCGCATGATTAACGGGCGGCAAACCCGTGGCCGGTGAACCCCACAGCTGGATCATAACGTCTGTCGCGACGCCATCGTTGCTGGCTAACCGCCGAGTCGTGCGCCGGTAGCGCGGCAGGACAATATGCGCATTATGTATGATCACTGCGGATCCGGAGGGCTCCGGCGCGACAGAGAGGCCGACCGATGCAGTACGACACCGTGATCACCAACGGCCGCTGGTTCGACGGGACGGGCGGGCCGTCGGCTCTGCGGGACATCGGCGTGCGCGACGGCCGCGTGGTCACCATCGCCAAGGGACCACTCGACACGGCCGGGGCCCGGGTCATCGATGCGACAGGTCAGTGGGTGATTCCCGGCATCATCGACATCCACACCCACTACGACATCGAAACACTCTGTGAGCCAACGCTTTCCGAATCGCTGCGGCATGGCGTGACGACGGTGATGCTGGGCTCCTGCTCGCTGTCCACCGTGTACCTGGACAACGTCGACGCGGGCGACATCTTCGGCCGCGTCGAGGCCATTCCGCGGCGCTACGTCATCGAACAGCTCAACGAAGCCCGGTCATGGAACAGCCCCAAGGAATATGTGGCCGCGCTCGAGCAGCTGAACCTCGGCCCCAACATCGCGGCGTTCATCGGGCACTCCGACATGCGCGCCGCGACCATGGGCCTGGACCGGGCGACCCGCAAGGACACTCGCCCGTCGGCGGCCGAACTGGCGCGGATGGAGTCGATGCTCGAAGAGGCGCTCGACGAAGGCTTCGTCGGGCTGTCCTCGCAGCAACTGCTGTTCGACAAACTCGACGGCGAGGTCTGCCGGTCGCGCACCCTGCCGTCGACCTATGCGAAGCCGCGTGAACTCCGGCGCTTGAACGCGATCCTGCGGCGGCGCAACAAGATCCTGCAGTCGGGCCCCGACATCAAGAACCCGCTGTCGATCGTCTCCCAGCTGGCCACCTCGCTCGGCGTCGGCCGCCGGCGGTTGAAGACCAGCCTGCTGTCGGCCGCCGACGTGAAGTCCCTGCCGCCGGTCATCTATCTGATGGACTGGCTCGCGCGGATGGTCAACGCGCTCGGCGCGGATTTCCGCTGGCAGCACCTGCCGGTGCCGTTCGAGGTCTACGCCGACGGGATCTCGCTGGTGATCTTCGAGGAGTTCGGCTCCGGCGCCGCGGCGCTGCACCTGCAGGACGAGATCACCCGCAACGAGCTGATGCGCGACGAGGGCTACCGTCGTCAGTTCCGCAAGGATTATGACCAGAAGTACGGACCCCGAGTGTGGCACCGCGACTTCTTCGATGCCGACATCGTGGCGTGCCCCGACGAATCGGTGGTCGGCAAATCCTTCGGTCGGGTGGGTCTGGACCGCGGCGGCCTGCATCCGGTCGACGCGTTCCTCGACCTGGTGCTCGAGCACGGCGAAAAGCTGCGCTGGCGCACCACGATCTCCAACCACCGGCCCGAATTGCTCAAGAAGCTCGCGCAGAGCCCAGGCGTTCAGATGGGTTTCTCGGACGCGGGCGCGCACCTGCGCAACATGGCGTTCTACAACTCGGGCCTGCGCCTGCTGCGCCACGTGCGCGACGCCGAGAAGCAGGGCAGGCCGTTCATGTCGATGGAGCACGCCGTGCACCGGCTGACCGGTGAACTCGGTGCGTGGTACGAGATCGACGCCGGCACGCTGCGTGAAGGCGACCGCGCCGACATCGTCATCATCAATCCGGACAAGCTCGACGAGTCACTCGAGCGGTACGCCGAGCATCCGGTCGAGTCCTACGGCGGGCTGTCGCGGATGGTGAACCGCAACGACGAAACGGTCACGGCGGTCCTGGTCTCCGGGAAACTCGCCTTCAGCTCGGGCGAGGCCTCGCCCGAGCTGGGCGAGCAGCGTTTCGGCGAATTCCTCCGGGCCGGCAGCTCGGCACGAAAGCTGGCTTACACCGGATAACCGCGTTTATTGCTAGCGGCGTTTATTGCTGGCGGCATTTATTGCGTTGGGACACAGCGGTTTTCATGCCACCGATGCGCCCAGGATGAGGTTGACGGCCTCGTCGAGCTGTCCGGAGATCTCGGCGAAGCTGACGAACCGGGCGGTCATCAGCGCGCCGGAAAAGGTCATCTGCAGCGTGGATTTCACGGATCGGGGCCAACCCGGACCGAGCGCGGCCCCGATCCTTTTGGACACTTCTTCGCCGATCTGTTCCCGAAGCGGCGCGACCGCCGGATCGTCGGCCATCAGGGCGGCGCCGCAGGCGGCGGTGAGCTCCGGCTCATCGGCGACCACGACCGCCATGTCCCGAAGGGTCGCGCTGACCCGGGTCTTCGTGGTGTCGTTGACGTCGGTATGCAGCGGCAGGTCGCGCAGGAAGCGCAGGTAGACCGCCGCGACCAGCGCGCTTTTCGAGGGAAAGTAGGTGTAGGCGCTGGCCGGCGACACCCCGGCGCGAGTCGCCACCGCGCGCATCGTCAGATTCGCGTACGAGGATTCCCGCAGCTCCGCCAGCCCGGCATCGAGGACCTTACGAATGGTCTGCCCGGGCCGACGATCCGACCGGCGGGCCGCGCCGGCAGCCGCCGATTTCCCGGCGACGACCGGGAACGATGCATCTCTAGACACTCGTCCAGTGTAGAAACGGGATCTGCCGCCAACAACAGCATCCATCGCGGTCGGCTCGACTGCTCGCGCGGACACCGGCGCCCATTTACAGACAGCTGTCTAAAACGGGACCGACTGTCACCCCCGCACGCCGTTCTAGAGTGGCGCCTATGGGCGAAGCGGACCGGCATCGCTGGGACGAACGGTACGCGGCGAAGGGGCCGCCACCGCTGGGTTCGGTGGCGCCGCCCGCCGTCTTCGCTGGACATGCGGATCTGTTTCCCACCGCCGGAAGGGCCCTCGACCTCGCCTGCGGCCAGGGGACCGGTTCGGTCTGGCTGGCCGCACGCGGTCTGCAGGTGGTGGGGCTGGACGTCTCCCCGGTGGCCATCAGCCACGCGCGGGAGCTGGCCCAGCGCGCCGCGGTGGGCAGCCGCTGCCGCTTCGACGTCGTCGATTTCGACGGCGGACTGCCGGCGGGGACCCCGGTCGACGTCATCCTGTGCTGCAGGTTCCGCGATCCCCGCCTCGACCGGGCGATCATCGAACGACTCGCACCGGGCGGTCTGCTGGCGATCGCCGCGCTGAGCGAGGTCGGGGCGAGTCCCGGGCCCTTCCGCGCCGCGGCCGGCGAGCTGCCCGCCGCCTTCGCAGGCCTGGACCTGCTCGGCGCCGAAGAAGGCGACGGTCAGGCCTGGCTACTGGCCCGGCGCTGAACCGTTCTGACCGGCCGGGCGCCCGGCACTCCCTTGCGCACGACTCGAGCGGCGGCGATCCGGCCTCCGCTTGGTCGCACCCGTGCGGTGGGTCATCGCCGATTCGGTGGGGGTGGGATTGGTCCTGGGCGACCTGGCGGTACGGCGGCGCCGCTGCCCGCCGGAGTTGGTCCGGTGCTGCTGAGGCGTGTGCGAGGGCGCCCGGGCCGGTGCGGGCGCCTGGTAGGGCGCGACCTCACCTACGAGCGCTTGCACCGCGTCCGACGCCGCGGTCACCTGTTGAGGGGCGACCTTGATGCCGGCTTTGCGCATCAGCGCCCGGGTCTGTTCACGCTGATCGGGTAGCACCACCGTGACGACGTCACCGGCGCTCCCGGCCCGCGCGGTGCGCCCGGACCGGTGCAAATAGGACTTGTGCTCGCTGGGCGGGTCGATGTGCACCACCAGCTCCACCTCGTCGACGTGCACACCCCGCGCGGCGATGTCGGTCGCCACCAGCACCCGGGCGCCACCCGAGGCGAACATCGCCAGGTTGCGCTCGCGCGCTGGCTGAGACAGGTTGCCGTGCAAGTCAACTGACGGGACACCCGACTCGGTGAGCTGCCGCGCCAGCTTGCGCGCCTGGTGCTTGGTGCGCAGGAACAGGATCCGGCGTCCGGTGCCCGAAGCGAGCCGGTGCACAACCTCCTTCTTGGCCTCGGGGCTGGCGACGTGGAACACGTGGTGGGTCATCTCGGATACCGGCGAGTTGGCCTCGTCGACCGAATGCAACACCTCGTTCCGCAGGAATCGCGTGACGAGCTTGTCGACGCCGTTATCCAGAGTCGCCGAAAACAGCAGCCGCTGGCCACCATTCGGGGTCGCCGCCAGGATCCGGGTGACGCCGGGCAGGAAGCCGAGGTCGGCCATGTGATCGGCCTCATCGATGACGGTGATCTCGACGGCCTCGAGGCTGATCAACCGCTGCTTCATCAGGTCCTCGAGCCGGCCCGGGCAGGCGACCACGATGTCGACTCCGGACCTGAGGGCGGCGACCTGACGGCTTTGCGATACACCGCCGAAGATCGTGGTGATCCGCAGGCCGCAGGCCGTCGCCAACGGCTCGAGTGTCGCTGTGATCTGTGTCGCTAACTCTCGGGTCGGCGCGAGCACCAATCCCGACGGCCGCGAGGGGCGCCGGTTCCCCTCCGTCAGGCGGCTGACGAGCGGGATCGAGAAGGCCAGAGTCTTGCCGCTACCGGTCTTTCCGCGACCGAGTACGTCGCGTCCGGCGAGCGTGTCGGGCAGGGTCTCGACCTGAATCGGAAACGGATGGGTGATGCCGCGCTTGGCGAGCGCATCGACCAGCCGGGTGCGCACGCCGAGGTCGGCGAAAGTCTTGTCGGTAGTCACTTTTCGGTGCCTTTCAGGCATCGGTGGTGCCGTGCTGCAGGCGATAACGCCGCGCGGCATCGGCACGAGGTGGCGAGATTGCCGGATGGCAAAATCGATCGCCGCGAGACAAGCTAGTGCGGGATGCACGGATCATCTAGGTGACAAGCGCAAGCGTTGGGTTGGCACCAATGGGATGAGGAAGCGTTCCACGACGGTGTTGGCATGCAATGTCATGAAGCCAACGTTGCTGCCAGCGTAGCGTATCGGACGGCAATCCTCTAACCAGCCTCGAAATCCGGGATCGCCGCCGGACTTACCGACTGGCTCAGCCGTGCAGCCGGGAACGCACCGCGGCCAATCTGTCTTCGAGTTCCGACTCGTCGATGACGCCGCGCACCACGAGCGAGTGGGCCAACGCCACCAAGCGGTTCTCCGGATAGGGCAGGTCCGAGTAGACCGTCGCCGACAGGGCGTCCTCCTCGTCGCGGCGATCGGCGAAACCGAGCAGCTGCGCGCCGCGGTCGCTGTGGTCGAGCGCATCACAGATCCCGTCCAGGCTCGTCTGCCAGGGTGGTACCGGGTTGTCGACGCCGTACTTGGCTGCCATGCGCCTCCAAACCTGGTTGCGCTCAACAATTTTCGTCAGCATCGCGACGACTGCGTCCTCGGCGGGCTTCGGGGTGTGTGCGGTGCTCATCTCTTGGCTCGCATCAGTCGTCGACGGGGTGGACGGCCGGACGGGTATGGGTGATGGCGTTGGTCGTCACCCCCGGCTTGGGTAGCGCAACGCCGATCAGGCAATCGCGCGTGATGATTTCGACGAGTCGG
>NZ_LZKI01000053.1 GCF_001672755.1 Mycobacterium colombiense
CCCGCAACCTCCGGGTGCGACCTCGGTGGGGCCGCTGCTAACGGCCGCGCAGAACGTTCAGGTGAAGGGTCAGGTGCATATGACGCCCAAGCGCGTCGGGTTATACAACCCCGCGTTCGAGCACGACGCGTGCGGGGTTGCCATGGTCGTCGATATGCACGGCCGTCGTAGCCGCGACATTGTGGACAAGGCAATCACTGCGCTGCTGAACCTCGAACACCGGGGTGCCCAGGGCGCCGAGCCGCGCAGCGGCGACGGCGCCGGCATCATGCTTCAGGTCCCGGACGCCTTCCTGCGCGAGGTCGTGGACTTCGAGCTGCCCCCGGAGGGCAGCTACGCCACCGGCATCGCCTTCCTGCCGCAGTCGGCCAAGGACGCGGCGACCGCGTGTGCCGCGGTGGAGAAAATCGCCGAAGCCGAGGGCCTGACGGTGCTGGGCTGGCGCAACGTGCCGATCGACGACTCGTCGCTGGGCGCGTTGTCCCGCGACGCGATGCCGACCTTCCGCCAGGTGTTCATGGCGGGCGCGTCCGGTATGACGCTGGAGCGCCGCGCCTACGTGGTGCGTAAGCGCGCCGAGCACGAACTGGGCACCAAGGGCCCGGGCCAGGACGGTCCCGGCCGCGAAACCGTATATTTCCCAAGCCTTTCCGGCCGGACGTTCATCTACAAGGGCATGCTGACCACGCCTCAGCTCAAGGCGTTTTACCTTGACCTGCAAGACGATCGGTTGACCAGCGCGCTGGGCATCGTGCACTCGCGGTTCTCCACCAACACCTTCCCGTCGTGGCCGCTGGCGCATCCGTTCCGCCGCGTCGCGCACAACGGTGAGATCAACACGGTCACCGGCAACGAGAACTGGATGCGGGCACGCGAAGCGCTGATAAAGACCGACGTCTTCGGGGCGGAAGCCGACGTCGAGAAGTTGTTCCCGATCTGTACGCCGGGGGCATCCGACACCGCCCGCTTCGACGAGGCGCTCGAACTGCTCCACCTGGGCGGGCGCAGCCTGGCCCACGCGGTGTTGATGATGATCCCCGAGGCCTGGGAACGCAACGAGTCGATGGACCCCGCCCGCCGGGCGTTCTACCAGTACCACGCCTCGTTGATGGAGCCGTGGGACGGCCCCGCGTCGATCACGTTCTCCGACGGAACCATCATCGGCGCCGTGCTCGACCGTAATGGCTTGCGCCCCTCGCGAATCTGGGTCACCGACGACGGCCTGGTGGTCATGGCGTCCGAGGCCGGTGTGCTGGACCTGGAACCGTCCAAGGTGGTCCGCCGGATGCGGTTGCAGCCCGGCCGCATGTTCCTGGTGGACACTGCGCAGGGCCGCATCGTCTCCGACGAGGAGATCAAGGCGGAGCTGGCCGCCGAGCACCCCTACCAGGAGTGGCTGGACAGGAACCTGGTGCCGCTCGACGACCTGCCCCAGGGCAACTACAAGCGGATGCCCCACGACCGACTGGTCAAGCGTCAGCAGACATTCGGCTACACCTACGAGGAACTCAACCTCTTGGTCGCGCCGATGGTGCGCACGGGCGCCGAGCCGATCGGGTCGATGGGCACCGACACCCCGGTCGCGGTGCTCTCGGAGCGGCCCCGAATGCTCTACGACTACTTCCAACAGCTCTTCGCGCAGGTGACCAACCCGCCACTGGACGCCATCCGCGAGGAGGTGGTGACCAGTCTGCAGGGCACCACCGGCGGCGAGCGCGACCTGCTCACGCCGACCGAGCGCTCGTGTCACCAGATCGCGCTGTCGCAGCCTATTCTGCGTAACCGGGAGCTGGCGAAGCTGATCAACCTCGACCCGGAGGACGAGGTCAACGGTCGCCCGCACGGCATGCGCTCCAAGGTGATTCGTTGCCTGTACCCGGTCGCCGAGGGCGGTGCCGGGCTGGCCGCCGCGCTCGAGGAGGTGCGCGCGCAGGCGTCGGCGGCGATCGCTGACGGTGCGCGCGTGATCATCCTGTCCGACCGCGAATCCGACGAGAAGATGGCGCCCATCCCGTCGCTGCTCGCGGTGGCGGGGGTGCACCACCACCTGGTGCGCGACCGGACCCGGACCCACGTCGGGCTGGTGGTGGAAACCGGTGACGCCCGCGAGGTGCACCACATGGCCGCGCTGGTCGGTTTCGGTGCGGCGGCGATCAACCCGTACATGGTGTTCGAGTCCATCGAGGACATGCTCGATCGCGGCGTCATCGAGGGCATCGACCGCCAGACCGCGCTGAGCAACTACATCAAGGCCGCCGGCAAGGGCGTGCTGAAAGTCATGTCCAAGATGGGCATTTCGACGGTGGCGTCCTATACCGGCGCCCAGTTGTTCCAGGCGGTCGGCATTTCCGAGGACGTGCTCAGCGAGTACTTCACCGGCTTGAGCTGCCCCATCGGCGGCATCACCCTGGACGACATCGCCGCCGACGTCGCCGCGCGGCACGCGCTGGCCCACCTCGATCGGCCGGACGAGCGGGCCCACCGCGAGCTCGAGGTCGGCGGGGAATACCAGTGGCGCCGCGAGGGCGAGTACCACCTGTTCAACCCCGAGACCGTCTTCAAGCTGCAGCACGCCACGCGCACCGGCCAGTACAAGGTGTTCAAGGATTACACCCGCCTGGTCGACGACCAGAGCGAGCGAATGGCATCCCTGCGCGGCCTGCTCAAGTTCCGGGCCGGGATCAACCCCCCGATCCCGCTGGACGAGGTCGAGCCCGCCAGCGAGATCGTCAAGCGCTTCTCGACCGGCGCGATGAGCTACGGTTCGATCTCCGCGGAGGCACACGAGACGCTGGCCATCGCGATGAACCGGCTCGGCGGCCGGTCCAACAGCGGTGAGGGCGGCGAAGACGTCAAGCGGTTCGACCGTGACCCCAACGGCGATTGGCGGCGCAGCTCGATCAAGCAGGTCGCCTCCGGGCGGTTCGGCGTCACGTCGCACTACCTGACGAACTGCACCGACATCCAGATCAAGATGGCCCAAGGTGCGAAACCCGGTGAGGGCGGCCAGCTTCCGGGGCACAAGGTGTACCCGTGGGTCGCCGAGGTTCGCCACTCCACCCCGGGTGTCGGCCTGATCTCGCCGCCGCCGCACCACGACATCTATTCCATCGAGGACCTGGCGCAGCTGATCCACGACCTGAAGAACGCCAACCCGTCCGCGCGGGTGCACGTGAAGCTGGTCTCCGAGAACGGCGTCGGCACGGTGGCCGCGGGGGTGTCCAAGGCCCACGCCGACGTGGTGCTGATCTCCGGGCACGACGGCGGCACCGGTGCGACACCGCTGACTTCGATGAAGCACGCCGGGGCTCCGTGGGAGCTGGGGCTTGCCGAGACGCAGCAGACCTTGCTGCTGAACGGCTTACGCGACCGGATCGTGGTCCAGGTCGACGGTCAGCTCAAGACGGGGCGCGACGTGATGATCGCGGCGCTGCTGGGCGCCGAGGAATTCGGCTTCGCCACCGCGCCGCTGGTGGTCTCCGGCTGCATCATGATGCGGGTCTGCCACCTGGACACCTGCCCCGTCGGGGTGGCCACCCAGAACCCGGTGCTGCGCGAACGCTTCACCGGCAAGCCCGAATTCGTCGAGAACTTCTTCATGTTCATCGCCGAAGAGGTCCGCGAATACATGGCGCAGTTGGGCTTCCGCACGCTCAACGAGGCCGTCGGCCAGGTGAAGTCCTTGGACATGACGCTGGCGCGGGCCCACTGGAAGGCGCACCGGCTGGATCTGGCCCCGGTTCTGCATGAGCCGGAATCGGCGTTCATGAACCAGGACCTGTACTGCAGCTCGCGCCAGGACCACGGCCTGGACAAGGCGCTGGACCAGCAGTTGATCGTGATGAGCCGCGAGGCCCTGGACTCCGGAAAGCCGGTGCGGTTCTCCACGACCATCAGCAACGTCAACCGCACGGTGGGCACCATGCTCGGCCACGAGGTCACCAAAGCCTATGGCGGAAAAGGGTTGCCGGACGGAAGCATCGACATCACCTTCGATGGGTCGGCGGGCAACAGCTTTGGCGCGTTCGTACCGCGAGGCATCACGCTGCGCGTCTACGGCGACGCGAACGACTACGTCGGTAAGGGCCTGTCGGGCGGGCGGATCGTGGTCCGGCCGTCGGACGACGCGCCCCAGGACTACGTCGCCGAGGACAACATCATCGGCGGCAATGTGATCCTGTTCGGCGCGACCAGCGGCGAGGCGTACCTGCGCGGCGTCGTCGGCGAGCGGTTCGCGGTCCGTAACTCCGGGGCGCACGCCGTCGTCGAGGGCGTCGGCGACCACGGTTGCGAGTACATGACCGGCGGCAAGGTTGTCGTCCTCGGTCGCACCGGCCGTAACTTCGCGGCGGGCATGTCCGGCGGCGTGGCCTACATTTACGACCCGCAAGGCGAATTCCCAGGCAATCTCAACGCGGAGATGGTCGAGCTCGAGAGCTTGGATGAAGATGACTACGAGTGGTTGCACGGCATGATTCAGGCACACGTTGACGCCACCGATTCGGCTGTCGGCCAGCGCATTCTGGCCGACTGGCCGCAACACCAGCGACACTTCGCCAAGGTGATGCCGCGGGACTACAAGCGGGTGTTGCAGGCCATCGCCGAAGCGGAGCGCGACGGCGTCGACGTTGACAAGGCGATCATGGCGGCCGCGCATGGCTGATCCGAGCGGCTTCCTGAAATACACGCATCGGGAACTGCCGAAGCGTCGGCCTGTCCCGATTCGGTTGCGCGACTGGCGTGAGGTCTACGAAGAGTTCGACAACGAGACCCTGCGCGAGCAGGCGACCCGCTGCATGGACTGCGGTATTCCGTTCTGCCACAACGGTTGTCCGCTGGGCAACCTGATCCCGGAGTGGAACGACCTGGTGCGCAGGGACCGGTGGCGCGACGCCATCGAGCGGCTGCACGCCACCAACAATTTCCCGGACTTCACCGGGCGCCTGTGTCCCGCTCCCTGCGAGCCGGCCTGCGTGCTCGGCATCAACCAGGATCCGGTGACGATCAAGCAGATCGAGCTGGAGATCATCGACAAGGCCTTCGACGAGGGCTGGGTGCGACCGTTGCCGCCGGACGCGAAGACCGGAAAGACGGTCGCCGTGGTCGGTTCCGGGCCGGCGGGTCTGGCCGCCGCCCAGCAGCTGACCCGCGCCGGCCACACGGTCACCGTGTTCGAGCGGGCCGATCGCATCGGTGGACTGCTGCGCTACGGCATCCCGGAATTCAAGATGGAAAAACGCGTCCTGGACCGCCGGCTGGACCAGATGCGGGCCGAGGGAACCGAATTCCGGGCCGGGGTCAACGTCGGAGTCGACATCACCGCCGAGCAACTGCGCGCCGACTTCGATGCCGTGGTGCTGGCCGGCGGTGCCACCGCCGCGCGTGATCTGCCGATCCCCGGCCGTGAGCTGGACGGGATCCACCAGGCGATGGAATACCTGCCGTGGGGTAACCGCGTGCAGGAGGGCGACGACGTGCTCGGGCCCGACGGGGAGCCGCCGATCACCGCCAAGGACAAGAAGGTCGTCATCATCGGGGGCGGCGACACAGGGGCCGACTGCCTGGGCACCGCGCATCGCCAGGGTGCGACGATCATCCACCAGTTCGAGATCATGCCGCGACCGCCGGAGACGCGCGCCCCGTCCACCCCGTGGCCGACCTACCCGCTGATGTACCGGGTCTCCTCGGCGCACGAAGAGGGCGGCGAGCGGGTGTTCTCGGTCAACACCGAGGAATTCGTCGGCGAAGACGGTCACGTGACGGCGCTCAAGGCGCACGAGGTGACCATGCAGGACGGCAAGTTCGTCAAGGTGGAGGGCTCCGAGTTCGAACTCGAGATCGACCTGGTGTTGCTGGCGATGGGATTCGTCGGGCCCGAGAAGGAGGGGCTGCTCACCGACCTCGAGGTGAAGCTCACCGAGCGCGGCAACGTCGCCCGCGGCGCCGATTTCGACACGTCGGTGCCGGGCGTCTTCGTCGCCGGTGACATGGGGCGTGGCCAGTCGCTGATCGTCTGGGCGATAGCTGAGGGCAGGGCCGCCGCGGCCGCGGCGGACCGATTCCTGATGGGGTCGACCGCGCTGCCAGCGCCGGTCAGGCCCACCGCGGCGCCGCTGCAGTAGTAACACCAGTCACACCAGAAACACGCACGGCCTCGCTCGGCGAGTCTCCCACTGTTTGCCAGGCGCTGGGTGTCTAATAACCCGTTGTGAGCCCGCTCACATGGGGGTCACGCCGGTTTCCCGGTTGAACGACCGATCGCAGGAGAGATTCTTGTGCATATTCACCCATTACCTCGGACACGGATGGGGCGAATCGCCTGGTCATGGTTGCGTCACCCGGTGAAAAGTCGTGAGTTTCCCGCCAAGCACGAGCGTCTGGTAACCGCCCAGGACTTGCTGCTCTTCGGTGCGTGATCGCCAGGCCGACGTCCTTACCGGCGTACGGCGGGTTTGCTCAGAGTGCGCCCGGCGGGATTGTCGCTGGCCGACCCGGGATGCGCCCCGAAAGCGGCCTCACCGGTCCCATAGACCCGAGTCGCGGATCGCCTCGGCGAGCGGCTCCAGCACAGCCGGGTCGTGCGGCGGCGGCAGGTAGACGATGCCCAGATCTAAGCCTTCGGCGGCCAGCCCGGCGGCGTCCGCGATGACCTTCCCGTAATCGAGATCCGGCTCCAGCCGCAGGTGGGCGGAGAGCGTGATCTCCTTCGGGTCGCGGCCGATGTCCGCGCAGTGCGAGGCCAGCACGTCACGCTTGTGGGCGAAAACGTCGGGCGGACCGCCGACGAAATTCCAGTGCTGGGCGTAGCGGGCGGTGATGCGCAGGGTGCGCTTCTCCCCACTGCCGCCGATGCAGATCGGCGGGTGCGGCCGCTGCGGACCCTTCGGTTCGTTGCGCGCGCCCTTGAGCTGGTAGAACTTGCCGTCGAAATCGGTGGTCTCCTGGCTGAGCAGGCTGGTCAGCACCTCGCACGCCTCTTCGAAACGGTCGAAGCGTTCCTTGATGCTGCCCAGCTCGATGCCGTAGGCGCCGGACTCCTCCTCGTTCCAGCCGGCGCCGATGCCCAGTTCGAGCCGCCCGTTCGAGATGATGTCGAGCGCGGCCGCCATGTTGGCCAACACCGCGGGATGGCGATAATGGATCCCGGTCACCAGGGTGCCCACCCGCAGCCGTTTGGTGGCCTGCGCGAGCGCGGTCAACGTCGTCCAGCCCTCCAGGCAGGGCCCGCTGCTGTCGGAGAAGATCGGATAGAAGTGGTCGAAGGTCCACCCGGACTCGTAGACCTCGATGTCATCGGCCGCTTGCCAGACGGCCAGCATCTGTGCCCAGGTGGTGTTCTGCGGAGAAGTCTTGAACGCGAATCGCATGCCAACGACGTTAGCCGGTGTTTATGAAGGGCAACTAAACTCAAGCCCGCGATGACTTGTGACTCCCTCGGAACAGACACCAAGATCACCCTGCTGGCGGCGGGCCTGATCTTCCTGCTCGCGCTGATCCTGGGCGTGTGGAAATACCGGGAGATGATGACGTCCGAGAATCACCTTGCGCATCCCTACGTCGACATCGCCCACCGGGCGGCGCTGCTGTATTCGTTCGCGACGCTGCTGCTCGCGGTCTTCGTGCAACTGAGCGCCTGGCCGGTGTGGGTGAACCTGACGGCCGCAGGCGTGGTCGTCTTCTTTTTCGTGGCGGCCATCCTGGCCTACATCGTCCACGGGGCGCGGCGTGACACCGTCAACCAGTTCGAGAACGCCGACGGGCGAACCGCGATGGCGATGGCGTTGCTGATCGCCGGGGAGATCGGCGGGTTCGGTGTGCTGCTCGCCGGGTTCGTCGCCGGCCAGTTCTGGTGAGCCGTGAGGTCTCGCGGTGACCTGCGGCGCCCGCCTTCGCCGCGCTTGCAATCACCGCGCGGGCAGACTGGGGTCATGGATCCGGTAGCGGCGTTACGGCAGATCGCCTATTTCAAGGACCGGAGCCGCCACGACCCCAGGCGCGTGATGGCGTACCGCAACGCGGCCGACATCATCGAGGGCCTCGACGAGGCGAGCCGGGAGCGTCACGGCCAGGCCAACAGCTGGCAGTCGCTGCCGGGGATCGGTCCCAAAACGGCCAAGGTCATCGACCAGGCGTGGTCCGGTCGCGAACCCGACCTGCTGGTCGAACTGCGCTCCACCGCCGAGGATCTCGGTGGCGGCGACATCCGTTCCGCGCTGCGCGGCGACCTGCATCTGCACTCCAACTGGTCGGACGGCTCGGCGCCGATCGAGGAGATGATGGCGTCCGCGGCGGCGCTGGGACACGAGTACTGCGCGCTGACCGACCACTCGCCGCGGCTGACCATCGCCAACGGCCTCTCGCCGGAGCGGTTACGCAAACAGCTCGACGTGATCGACGGCCTGCGGGAGAAGTTCGCGCCGATGCGCATCCTGACCGGGATCGAGGTCGACATCCTCGACGACGGCAGCCTCGATCAGGAACCCGAGTTGCTGGAGCGCCTCGACGTGGTGGTGGCCAGCGTGCATTCCAAGCTGTCGATGGATGCCCCGGCGATGACGCGGCGCATGCTGCGCGCCGTGGCCAATCCGCACGCCGACGTGCTGGGTCACTGCACCGGCCGGCTGGTGTCGGGGAATCGCGGCATCCGGCCGGAATCCAAATTCGATGCCGAGGCGGTGTTCACCGCGTGCCGCGATCACGGCACCGCGGTGGAGATCAACTCCCGGCCCGAGCGCCGCGATCCGCCGACCCGGCTGCTGAACCTGGCGCTGGAGATCGGGTGCGTGTTCACCATCGACACCGACGCCCACGCGCCCGGCCAGCTGGATTTCCTGGGTTACGGCGCCCAGCGCGCGCTGGACGCGGGCGTCCCCGTCGACCGGATCGTGAACACCTGGCCGGCCGAGCGGCTGCTGGAGTGGACCGGCGCCAATTAGTCCGGTAGGTGCGGCATTTCGAAGCCAGGGTCGCGGCCCAGCAGCACCGCGGGCGTGAGCGCCGACTTGCCGTAGCGGCGGCGCACCCGGTCGATGGCCGCGTCGATGTCGTCGCCCGGATGCTTCGGCTCGCCGAAGGGCAGCATCAGCTGCTGGGCGCCGCTGCGGTCGATGCCCGACACCGCGAACCCGACCAACGTCAGGCCACGCTGCGCGATGAGTGGCGCGGCGTCGGCGACCAGCCGGCGCGCGGCGGCCAACAGCGGCGCGGTGGACGACGTGGCCCACGGCAAGGTGTGCGACCGGGTCACGCGGGTGAAGTCGGCGAACCGCAGCCGCAGCACCACCGTGCGACCGGTGCGCCCGGCGGCGCGCATGCGACCGGTGATGCGGTCGATCAGGTTGACCACCACGGCGTCGATCTCGTTGGGCGACATGGTGTTTCCGGCGCGGCCCAAAGCGCGCTGCGCGCCGACGGATCGGCGACGGACGCCGGTGGTCACCCGCCGGCGGTCGATGTTGCGCGATAACGCCCACAGCTGGCGACCCATCGCGCCGCCGACCATGGAGGCCAGCGCGGACTCGCTGAGCTCGGCGACGTCGGCGACGGTCACGATGCCGTGCGCGCGCAGCTTCTCGGCCGTCACCGCGCCTACACCCCAGAGCCGGCGCACCGGCAGCGGCCGCAGGAAGGTCAGCTCCTGATCGGGCGGCACCAGCAGCAGCCCGTCCGGCTTGGCCTCCTGGCTGGCGACCTTGGCGAGGAACTTCGTGCGGGCGACGCCGACGGTGATCGGCAGCCCGACGCGGTCGCGCACGTCCGCCCGCAGGCGCTCGGCGATCGCGACCGGCGTGCCGCTGACCCGGCGCAGGCCGCCGACATCGAGGAAGGCCTCGTCCACCGACAGCGCCTCGACGATCGGGGAGCAATCGCGGAACACCTCGAAGACGGCGTCACTGGCGTGCGAGTAGGCGCTCATCCGCGGGGGCACCACGACGGCCTGCGGGCACAACCGCCGGGCCTGGGATCCGCTCATGGCGGTGCGTACGCCGTAGGCCTTGGCCTCGTAGCTCGCCGCCAGCACCACACCGCCGCCCACGATCACCGGGCGGCCACGCAAGGTCGGGTCGTCGCGCTGTTCGACGGACGCGTAGAAGGAGTCGAGGTCCGCGTGCAGGATGGACGCATCGCACCGCACGAACATATGTTCGCACAGGGCGCCGACAAGCGGTCGTCAGCAGGCGTCGCCGTAGACGCTGCTCACCCAGATGTGCACCAGCGTGTCGAGCAGCTGCTCGCTGGGCACCGACGGTCGCCCGCCGGCGAACGCGCTCAGCATGACCTTTTCGTTGAGTAGGTTCAGCGCCGCGGACAGGTTGCGGGCCGGCAGCGTCACCGGCGCGGCGCCGCGAGCGCGCTCGGCTTCGATCACGGTGGTGATGTGGTCGACCCATTTCTCCATGAAGCGTGACCACAGGTCGTCGACGTCCTTGTTGCTGCGCGCGGCGTCGGCGGCCAGTGACACCGCGCGATGCGCCCCGAAGGTCTCGACGAACACGTTGATCCCGATGCGCCACAACGCTTTCAGGTCGGCCGGCGGGTTGGCGACCAGGGTCTCCAGCGCGGAGTCTGCCTCCATGATCACGCGCTCGAAGAGGGTGAGCAGCACCGCATCCTTCGACGGGAAATAGAAGTAGAACGTCGGCCGGGACAGGCCGGCGCCCTTGGCCAGGTCGTCGACGGAGATGTCGGCGAGCGGGCGGTCCCGCAGCAGCTGCTCGGCGGTGGACAGGATGGCCAGTTCACGGTCGTCGCCGGACGGGCGCGCCGAACGCCTGCCTCGGTGGGTGCGGGCGGAACCGACGGTAGTCACGGCCGCCACTTTACACGTTGTCGAAAGTTTCGACACGGTGTTGACTAGTTCAACACGGTGTTGATAGCGTGGCCGTCATGACTGAGCATCTTGACGTCCTCATCGTGGGCGCCGGTATCTCCGGCGTGAGCGCGGCCTGGCACCTGCAGGAACGCTGCCCGACAAAGAGCTACGCCATCCTCGAACGCCGCGCCGACCTGGGCGGGACATGGGACCTGTTCAAGTACCCGGGCATCCGGTCGGACTCGGACATGTTCACCCTGGGCTTCCGGTTCAAGCCCTGGCGCTCGGCGAAGTCGATCGCGGACGGGGCCTCGATCAAGGCCTACATCAAGGAGGCCGCGGTCGAGAACAAGATCGAGCCGAATATCCGCTACCGGCATCGGGTGGTGGCCGCCGACTGGTCCGACACCGACAACCGCTGGACCGTGACCGTCGAGAGCGACGGCCGGCAGAGCGAGATCACCTGTTCGTTCCTGTTCGCCTGCACCGGCTACTACAACTACGACGAGGGGTTCTCGCCGACCTTCCCGGGCTCGAACGACTTCGGCGGAACGATCGTCCACCCGCAGCACTGGCCCGAGGACCTCGACTACGCCGGCAAGCGGATCGTCGTCATCGGCTCCGGTGCCACCGCGATCACCCTGATTCCGGCCCTGGTGAACTCGGGCGCGGGTCACGTGACGATGCTGCAGCGCTCGCCGACCTACATCGGCTCGCTGCCCGGGGTCGATCCGTTCGCCGAGAAGGCCAACCGACTGCTGCCCGACCACCTCGCGCACATGGCCAACCGCTGGAAAGCCATCGCGTTCAGCACCTTCCAGTACCAGCTGTCCCGTAAGGCCCCGGGCTACATGCGCAAGACGCTGATGACGATGGCGCAGCGGCGCCTGCCCGAGGGCTACGACGTCGAAAAGCACTTCGGCCCGCGCTACAACGTCTGGGACGAGCGGTTGTGCCTGGCCCCCGACGGCGACTTCTTCCGGACCATCCGGCACGGCAAGGCCGACGTCGTCACCGACACCATCGACCGGTTCACCAAGACCGGCATCAAGCTCACCTCGGGTGAGGAACTGGCTGCCGACATCATCGTCACCGCAACGGGATTGAACATGCAGCTGCTGGGCGGCGTGCAGCCGACCCGCAACGGCGAGGACGTCGACCTGACCTCACTGATGACCTACAAGGGCCTGATGTTCTCCGGCATGCCGAACTTCGCCATCACCTTCGGCTACACCAACGCGTCCTGGACGCTGAAGGCCGACCTGGTCTCCGAGTTCGTCTGCCGGTTGCTGAACTACATGGATACCAACGGTTTTGACTTCGTGGAGCCGCAGCATCCGGGCAAGGACATCGACGAGCTACCCTTCATGGACTTCACCCCCGGCTACTTCAGGCGTTCGATGCACCTGCTGCCCAAGTCGGGGTCGCGCGCGCCGTGGCGGCTCAAGCAGAACTACTTCATCGACATGCGCACGATCCGGCGCGGCAGGGTCGACGACGAAGGCTTGAAGTTCGCGAAAAAGCCTGCCCCGGTAGCGGTTTAGCGAATCACTCGCCCACGGCGACGACGACGATCCCGTCGTCGTCGCTATAGGCGATCTCACCCGGCACGAACGTCACCCCGCCCAGGGTGACCTCGACGTCGCGCTCGCCGGCACCGGTCTTGGTGCTCTTGCGGGGATTGGTGCCCAACGCCTTGACGCCGATGTCCATGTCGCGCAACGTGGCCGAGTCGCGCACCGCGCCGTTGACGATGAGCCCCGCCCAGCCGTTGGACCGGGCCAGCTCGGCGATGACGTCGCCGACCAGCGCGGTGTGCAGGGAGCCGTCGCCGTCGATGACCAGGACCCCGCCGCCGCCCGGTTCCGAGAGCACCGATTTCAGCAACGCATTGTCCTGAAAGCACCGCACGGTGCTGATCGGCCCGGCGAATTCGGCCCGCCCGCCCAACTGGCGGAATTGCACGTCGCAGCTGCGTACGTCGGGGCCGATGCTGTCTACGAGGTCGGCCGTCGGCCGGAATGACACCGTCACTTCTGCCACGTTAGATGCTTGCCGCTCAGCGGCGACGCAGCTGGCGGATGAGCAGGATGGCCAGCAGGCTGACGGCCAGGGCAACGATCAGCGGCACTGGAGACTGGCCCACCGCCGGGCCCGGGATCGCGGGAGAGACCGGGTTGTTGGCGGCCTCCACGGTGGATTTCGCCTGTGCGGCAGCATCTTTGGCGGCGGCCGTCAGGTCGCCGTTGGTTTCGGCCCGCTGCTGCACGTCGAGCGGTTGCGCGGCGGGTGGTTTAGGGGGCGCGGGTTCGGCGTTCTTTGCCGGCACCTTCTTGGCGGGTGCCTTCTTGGCCGGCGCCTTTTTGGCGGGCGCCTTTTTCGCAGGTGCCTTTTTGGCCGGCGCTTTTGCGATCTTTTTCGCCGCCTTGGCGGGCGGCTTCTTCTCCGGCGGAGTGCCGGCGCCGTCGGGTGCGCTGTTCGTCGGGTCCTGCGGGTCTGCCATGCGGCCGCTCCTTGAGCTTCCTGTGTCGTCGTTCGCCTAGCTCAGTGGGTTCAAGGTCCCATCATGCCAGGAGGCGTCGCGGCGCCTCCGGCACCGGTCGGCGGCCCCGCTCTCACCGCCCGCGCCGCGCCGCCCACCACGTACCGGCGGCGACGAGAACCACCGCGACCGCCACGAATGGCCACACCGGGAGCGCGCCGCCGCCGTCCGGGCCGGCCACGGGTGGACCGGGCGTGCCGGTGCCGGGCACCGTGAGCCGAAACGACCAGGATCCGGACACCACATGGCCGTCGGCCGACGTCACCCGGTAGTTGACCGTGTACGTCCCGGCCGGCCCGAGTGCACGCAGGGCGATGCCGACCACCGCGCCCTGCACCGTGGGCTCTCCGGTGGACCACACGTTGCCGTCGGGCCCGACCACCGTCATGGCCGCGAACGTGGTTTGCAACTGCTCGTTGAAGGTGGCGCTCACCCGCTGCGGGCCGGCCGCGAGCACGGCATCGGCCGCGGGATCGGCGGAGACGCGGGTGGCGTGCGCGCCGGCGGCCGGTGCGGTCAGCGTGGCGATCGTGAACATGAGGCCCACGCACGCGCCGAGCGCCAGGCGCCTCATGTCCGTCGGCGGATCAGCGCGATCGCGACGCCGGCAGCGGCGACCACCAGGGCCGCGCCGCCCAGCAGCCGGGCGGCGTTGTCGGCCGCGTTCGACCGTGCGGCGGCGGGCGCGGACGAGGGTGGCCCGTGATGTTGGTGCGGGCCCGAGGGGCCGGCGGCGAGGGTGAGCATGGGCACCGGGTGCTCCGGCTCGCTCCCGTCGGGCAGCGGCGACTGGTCCCATTTCACGAAGGTTCCGTCCGCGTAGGTCTGCGTGGCGGGGAAGCTGACGGTATCGGTGTCGGGCAGCTTCACCGACAGCCGGAACAGCCCGAATTGATCTGGCCCGATCCCGCCGGTGAGGTTGGCCGTCCACGTCACCGAGCGCACGGTGCCCGACGTGGCGTCCCGGTCGAGCTTCGCCGTCCAACCCGGCAGGCTTTCGGTGCGGGCCGATGCGACGTTGGGAAGCGTGACGGTCAGCGCGGTGGTGAGCGCCCCGGTGTTCGATTCGTTGGGCACCTGGAACGTGACGATCGCCATGGCCCCGCGCACCGCGTTGTCGCTGCTGGCGTGCACGTGCGCCCAGGCGGCGGGGGTCTGGGCCGCCGATCCGAGATAGAGGGCGGCGGCCGCGGTGACCGCGATCAGGGTGCGCGAGATCCACCTGTCGGGAGTTGCCATGCGGGGGCGCTGCCTTCCGTGCGGGTGATCAGCTCAGGCCGAGGCGGGCCATCAGGTCCGCCTCGATCCCGTCAAGCTGCGACGAGATCGCGGCGTGGGCCGCGCGCCGCCGCGCGGCCGGCATGTTCTCCGCGGCGGTGACCGCCGCCGACAAATCGCTGAGCCGTTCGGCGATGGCGGAGACGAACTGCTTGGTCTCGGCATCCTTGGGCTTCTTGTCCTGAACCATCCGCAACGACTTCTCCGCCCCGGCGATGCGGGCAGACAACTCGGCCCCATGGCCGGAGAACTGGCCGATCTGGGCCAGCGGAATGCCGAGCTGATCGGCGCGACGCTGATCGATCAGCGCGCGGGCCGCGACGGCCGCGCGGTAGATCAGCGGAGTGAGGATCGGCGCGAGCAGCCGAGACACCGTCAACACCCGGCGGATTCGTGTCGGTGAGAAGATCTTGCCCTCCCGCGCGGCTTTGAGTTCGGCCTCGGCGACTTTCAGCGCGTTGCGGTCGCTGTCGCGTTGGGCCTTGATCTGCGCGCGCAGCGCCTTGTTCTCCGCCCGTTGTGCGGATTTGGCGCGGCGAACCTCGTTTTTCGCGGCCAGCTTGGCCTCGAGCTTCGCGCGGGCCTTGATCGCGCGGGCTTCGGCGCGACGCGTCGCGCGGCTCTTTCGCTTGCGGAACAGGCCCATTCCCGGCCGCCTCCCGGTTATCTCGTGGACTATCGCTCTCGCGGTTGCGCGATCCGCTGAGCCAACCCTAATCGGAATGGGCGGGCGGCAGCCCTCCAGGGCAGGCCCGGCGGCCGGTGTGAGGCGCGGACGTCAGGCGTCCAGGTGCTCGGCCCGACGCAACTCGTTGACCCGTTCCATGACCTCACGCTGCGCCTCGGGGGACAGCTCGGCCGTGCGCACCGCGATGCGGCGCACATTGTCGTCGCGCGTCGTGGCCAGCCACGACAACTCCTTGTCGAGCTTCTCGTAGTACTCGTCGTCGGTGAAGTAGGCCGACTTGATTCGGAAGAAGTTGGCGAGAGCGGCCATGGTCGCCGTCGACGGGTTGGTGCGGTTGCCGGAACGCAGCTGAGAGAGGTACGGAGCCGACATCGTTATGCCCTCCGCCTTGAGCGCCGCGATCACTTCCGCGGAGGTGTGCGGACCGCGTCCGGGGGGATACACCGTGTCGAACAGGCGGTTCAGGCGAGCAGCGAACGTCGTGCTCATTGATATGACCTCCACTGGGCTGTAGAAGTGAACTATTACCTAGGTGTATTTGCTGATCATGGTAGCGAGGCTTGGTGACCCTAACCAGGTGCAAACCCCAGGGGATTCCCGACCGGCATAGCTGACGCCCGCCACCTCCCCACTTGACGAGCGTCTAACTGATTCGCTGGGGTGTCTACTAAATCGGTGAAACTCACAGGTTATCCGCAGAATTGGACATGCGTTCCGAAGTGGCGGGCGGACGGCCTGCTGACGGGCGCGATAATATGCCGGGTCGTGCTGGGAAATCACACCGCAACGGGCCGGCGAGCCGGGCCGATTGAGCACACCCTTTGCTGCCGAGTGCGAAAACGGCCCCGTTGACTGCCGCGCTGCCCGGCAGACGGCTCCCGGACACCAGCGGTCGAGGGGGCGTTAACTTAGCCGGTTTGCGGTGGTCCGGCGCCGATTTGCCGTGACGGTTCTGCGGCCCCGCCACGTCTGCGCGACCGCGATTGCGGCAACGGTCATCGCCGCGGCGACGGTCACGGCGACGGCAACCCAGCGCCAGCCCAAGGCGCTGTCGAACAGCATCCACAACCCGAACGTTGCGAACAGCAGGCTGGCGGCGACGTGCAGCAGCTTTTCCGGCAGGCGCCGATGCAGCAGCCGTCCCGCGGCGATCGCCAGACCGTCGGCCAGCACCATGCCCAGCGTCGAGCCGATCCACACCCCGACCCAGTCGTGGTGGCTGGCCAACGTCACCGTCGCCAGGGCGGTCTTGTCGCTCATCTCGGCGAGCGCGAAAGACGACACCACGGTGAGGAAGGCGAATCGCGGTTCGCGCGGCTGCGACACCGTCCCGTCGGTGGCCGCGCCCTCGCGCCAGGCCCACACCGCGAACGCGAGGAAGGCGAGGGCCGACGCGAAGGCCAGCGGCCGGGCCGGCAGGGCAGCGCCCAAGAAATGTCCGATCGTCACCGAAACCCCGTGCACCGCGAACGCGGCGAGCGCCACCCCGGTCAGCACCACCCACCACCGGTAGCGCAAGGCGTAGGTCATGGTGATCAGCTGGGATCTGTCACCGAGTTCGGCGACGAACACCACTCCCAGGGTCAACAGGGTGGCGGCGAGCATGTTGGGGGACCTTTCGACGCGTCGTCGACGGCCGCGGAAGTCGTCGAACTCCGGTCGAAGGTCTCGCCCACCGGGTGAACCGGTTCGCCGGCCGGGCTGTGCGCCAGTATGTCGACTCGACGATTGGGGGCTACTCCCCTTCGCTAACGGTCCCAGATTAATGGGCCCATTCGGCGTCCGCCAGCGCGACAACGGATTTCGGCCAGCCGCATTTCTGGGATTCGAGACCCGAACTGTGCTCGGGCATTTCGCTTATGCGGCGAGCAGCATTGCCAGTATTGCCGTATCGGGGTGGCTGATCGGGTCGACACCGACCCGGCTCACCATCGAGGTGATGGTGCCGTCGGCTTCCGCTTCCACCCACGCCGCCCGATGCTCGAGTCCGAGATAGGGCAATCCGGGCAGCAATACGCACCCGGATGCCGCCCCGTTGCATTCCGGCAGTGACGGCGTGGTTTCCGAGGGAGGGTGCAACATGAGTAATGCCGGCGGCTGATGCTCTGCGAAATAGCCCGGCTGAATGGCTGAATCACCGAAAACCGTGCCCTCGGCCAGCACCAGTCCCACCGTGCCCGGCGCGGGCTCGTCCGGCAGTTCCTCGCGGGCTCCGAAGACCGTTGTGGTGGAGAGCAATCCGGGCAAGGATGCGATCCGGACCGCGACCATGAGCAGCTGGGCCCATTCTTTGGTCGAATCTGGCCACCGCCCGGAGATCACGAATCCTTTCAAGGCGCCACGTGAATGGAACGGGGAAACCCCGATAGGCCGATCCGCCCCTGTTTCCATTTTCGACCTCCGCGCGACGCCTCCACTTGGAATAACCACACTGGTAAGTCCGAATAATTAAGCATGCCTGCGGCTTAGGCGCCGTGCAACATTGACACGGTCCGGGGCGCAATCGTTGTCACGCGGTCGATCAAGGGTCGGACAAACGACGGGGGCGCCGCGCAACCGCGCGACGCCCCTGCCGATCGAAATGAAAGTCAGCCGAAAATCAGGCCCTGAGTTTTCGAGGCCGCGGCTGCGTACCGCTTCTGCACGTCCGCCCAGTTGACGACGTTCCAGAACGCCTTGACGTAGTCCGCCTTGACGTTCTTGTACTGCAGGTAGAAGGCGTGCTCCCACATGTCGACCTGCAGCAAGGGGATGATGCCGAGCGGAACGTTGGCCTGCTGGTCGTAGAGCTGGAAGGTCAGCAGTCGACTGCCGAGGGTGTCGTAACCCAGGACCGCCCAGCCCGAGCCCTGCAGCCCGTTGGCCGCCGCGCTGAACTGTGCGCGGAATCGGTCGAAGGATCCGAATGCGTCGTCGATCGCCGCGGCCAATTCGCCGGTCGGCTTGTCGCCGCCGTCCGGCGACAGGTTCTTCCACCAGATCGAGTGGTTGACGTGGCCGCCCAGGTGAAAGGCGAGGTTCTTTTCGTTCAGGAAGATCGCAGCGTGGTCCTCGTTGGCGCGGGCCTCTTCGAGCTTGGACAGAGCGTCGTTCACGCCTTTGACGTACGTGGCGTGGTGCTTACTGTGGTGGATCTCGTTGATCTGCCCCGAGATGTGCGGTTCCAACGCTGCATAGTCCCAGTCCAAGTCGGGCAGGGTGTATTCAGCCACGGCATTCCTTTCTTCGATTATCGTCTTGACGCTCAGTCGCGCGGGGTCGCCTCACGGCGGCCGACCGTTATCAACCCTGCTCCATGACCGCGCGCTCCGCAAGAATGACCCTTGTGAGCCGGAACGCGGGTACCCGCTCAGCGGCGTTTCAAGACAAGACGATGACCGCGAGCACCGCGAGCAACGCCAAGGCGATCAACCCGGCGCGCAGCGCGGCAATGCTGTAGCTGTGATTCCACGCCGGCGAGCCGCAGTACGACTTCGACGGGCCCGATGAACCCGGACCGAACGAATGCGTGGCCATCAATCGCCTTTCACCCCCCGGTCACCTCGCGTCAGTGAGGTGAGTCACAAACACTTTTCGCGAACGCGATCATAGCGCTTTGTGGCGAGCTTGAGAAATACGGCGCTGAGCTGGGGTGGGCGAGGGGGCAAGGCGCTGAACGTCCAGTGCGGCCGCGGCATGCATCGTCGGACGACGCGCGGTGGGTGAGGGTGTTCAGTGACGCCATTCGTTTCGCTCAACGACCGGTTTCGGGCTGTCGATGGCATGCCTGCGATTCCGGGGTGTTATCCACAGTTACACCACGGTCAGCCGCCAGAGGCTGTAGTGATGCGTTCTATACCCAGTGGGTGTATGTGGATAAACCTGTGGAAACTGTGGATAGTCGTTGGCGCCTCCGTCGGTTGCCCGAGCCCGCTCGGATGGGCGCCGATCGCGGGTCCCGCGCGGCGCCCGGCCCGGTGTCCCTCGGCCCGCCGGGGGGCGGCGTTAGTCTGGTCCGGTGATCCAGGTGTGCTCCCAGTGCGGCACGCGCTGGAACGTGCGTGACCGACAACGAGAATGGTGTCCGCGCTGCCGCGGGGCCCTGATGGCGCCCGCGCAGGACGCCCCGCCGGCCGACCCGCGATGGGGTGCGCCCGCCGCCCCGACGCAGGTTCGCCGCTCGGCGACGACGGGGTGGCAGCGCACGCCGCCGCGACTGCCGCCCGGCTACCGCTGGATTGCGGTACGGCCGGGCGCCGCGCCGCCGACACGACGCGGCCGCCGTCCCCTCGGGCCTACGCCGCGGTACGCCGTCATACCGCGGTGGGGCTTGTCCGACCGGGTCGAGCAGGCGCCCGCGGCCGCGGAAGCAGCCGCGCACCCGGGGCCGCCGGCGCAGATCGTCCGCACCACGTCCTTCGTCAGCGTGCTGGTGCTCAGCATCGCCGCCCTGGTGTACGTGGTGCGGTACCTGCTGCTGGTGGTCAACCGAAACAGCTTGCTGAACACGTGGGTGGCCCTCGGGGCCGACTGGCTCGGCGTGCTCGCCAGCGTGGGCGCGTGGGCCGCGCTGATCGCCTCCGGCGTGGCGCTGATCCGCTGGATGATCGCCCGTCGCGCCGCCGTGTTCGCCCATCATGGTCTGCCCGAGCAGCGCTCCACTCGTGCGCTGTGGGCCGGCTGCGTGGTGCCGCTGGCCAACCTGCTCTGGGCCCCGGTGTACGTGATCGAGCTGGCGCTGCTCGAAGAGCATTACGCCCGGCAGCGGCGCAACATCCTTCAGTGGTGGGGCGCGTGGGTGTGCAGCTACGCCGTGTCCATCGCGGCCATCGCGACCAGCTTCGCCACCGACGCCCAAGGCATCGCCAACAACACCGTCCTGATGGTCTTCGCGTATCTGTTCGCGGCCGCCACGCTGGCCGCGGCCACCCGTGTCTTCGAGGGATTCCAGCGCAAACCCGTCGCCCGGCCCGCGCATCGCTGGGTCGCGGTTCCCGACGACGGGCGCGCGGCCCCGGCGTCGGCCGCCCCAGTTGAGTTGAAGGGGCAGGACCCGGCAGCATAGGGGTATGACGTGGGCCGACGAGGTGCTCGCCGGGCATCCCTATGTCGTCGCCCATCGCGGCGCGTCGGCCGCGCGGCCCGAGCACACGCTGGCCGCCTACGACCTTGCGCTGAAAGAAGGCGCCGACGGCGTGGAATGCGATGTGCGCTTGACCCGCGACGGCCACCTGGTGTGCGTGCACGACCGCCGGCTGGACCGCACCTCGACCGGCGCCGGCTTGGTCAGCACGATGACCCTCGCCGAATTGCGCGAACTCGAGTACGGCGCGTGGCACGACAGCTGGCGAGAAGACGGCGCGCACGGCGACACCAGTTTGCTCACGCTGGACGCGCTGATGTCGCTGGTGCTGGATTGGCATCGGCCGGTGAAGCTGTTCATCGAAACCAAGCACCCGGTCCGGTACGGCTCGCTGGTGGAAACCAAGCTGCTGGCGTCGCTGCACCGGTTCGGCATCGCCGCGCCCGCCTCGGCGGACCGGTCCCGCGCGGTGGTGATGTCGTTCTCGGCGTCCGCGGTCTGGCGGATCCGGCGGGCAGCGCCGCTGCTGCCGACGGTGCTGCTCGGCAAGACCGCGCGCTATCTGACCAGCGGCGCGCCCACCGCCATCGGCGCAACTGCTGTCGGGCCCTCGCTCACCACGCTGAAGGAATATCCCCAACTGGCCGACCGCGCCATCGCCCAGGGCAGGGCGGTCTACTGCTGGAACGTCGACGACTACGAAGACATCGACTTCTGCCGCGATGTCGGGGTGGCCTGGCTCGCCACCCACCATCCGGGCCGCACCAAGGCCTGGCTGCACGGCAACCGCGCGGGCGAGGGCGGCGGTTAGGCCGACCGCTATTGCTGTTCGTCCGATGGGGGTAAGGGAGCGTCGGACGCCAACGACTGGAACAACTGCGCGGCCTCGTCGTGATTCCACACCACCACCGACCCGGCGTCACCGCTGGTGAACTGGCCGATCGGGACGGTCATGGTGGTTGTCGACCCGTGTAGTGCCCAGCCGAGCCGGGCCAGATCCCAGACGTGGTCACCCCGGTCGACGGTCAGGGCGTCGGCGGCCGCGCGCGGCACCGAAAACCAGCGCCACGGATTGAGCCACACCGCGGGACTGGCGGCCCGACGCAGCAGCGCCGCCACGAACTGCCGTTGATTGACCATCCGGTCCAGATCCGCCCGCGGGGTGTCGCGCGACCTGACATAGCCGAGCGCGTTGCGGCCGTTGAGGGTCTGGCAACCCGCCGGCAGCTCGATGCCGGCTAACGGATCGTTGAACGCCGTCTTGGGGCACACCGTCACCCCGCCGAGCGCGTCCACCAGCGCGGCGAACCCGCCGAACCCGATCTCGGCGTAATGGTCGAGGCGCAGCCCGGTGGCCTGCTCCACCGTCTGGACCAGCAGCCGCGCGCCACCCATCGCGAACGCGGCGTTGATTTTGTCCTTGCCGTGACCCGGGATCGGCACGTAGGAATCACGCGGTATCGACACCATGGTCGTCGGCACTGCGGCGCCGACGCCCGGCACGTGAACTAGCAGGATCGTGTCGGTACGGCCGTTACCGATGTCGCCGCCGGTGGCCAGATCCTGCTGCTGCTCGGCGCTGAGCCCCTGGCGGCTGTCCGACCCGACGATCAGCCAGTTGGCGCCCACCCCGGCCGCGGGGCGGTCGGGGTAGTCGGCGAGCACCTGCTCGCGGTGCAGCTTGTTGTCGAACCACGCCGCCCCCGCGACGATGCCCGCGCCGATCAGCAGGAGGCCCACCAGCAGCACCGACACCACCGTGCGGACCCAGCGGAACCGGCGCCGCCTGCGGGACGTGCGCGGCGCCCGCGGCCGGGGCGGCGGAACACGGGATGCCGGGGCAGCGGCGGCGGGGGGCGTCGGGTGGTGCAGCGGCTGCGTCTGCGCGGTCGGCGATACCGGCGGGCCGCCCGGGCGGCGGATCACCTGCGGCGGCTCCGGACGCGGTTGTCCGGGACGCGGCGGTGCGGGCGGGCTCCCCCCGGGGGGCCGCCGGCGTTGCGATGAGCGGTCGCCGTTCACCCGGTTAACGTACGTGCCCGGCGCTCGGGCGTGCCGGTACGGCGCGATCGGGCTACCCGCGCGCGCGAAGTCCGTTGATGAACGGGCATCCCATCAGCACCCGGATGGCCTGGCTGAGGCCGGTCATGTCGTCGACCGGTTTGTGGAAGGGCAGCCGGACGTCGTGATCACGGTCATCGCCCTCGACACGGAACCGGACGCCGTAGCGGTCCAGGCCCAGCGGTCGCACGTGGCCGCGCCGCAGCGGCGCCGGCAGCCTGGACACCAGTCGCGCCAGGACATCGCTGTGGGCGGTGTCCAGGTGCCACAGCAGGCTCGACTCGAGCGCGCAGAACGGGTCGGGCCGGGCATCCAGCAGGTCGCCCACGCTGACCGGCTCCGCGCCGGTGGCGTCGGTGACGACCACCGAGGCGATCTCGAGCCGCAGCAGCGTGTAGCGCGGTCCATGGCCGTTGGCGGGTGCACAGCGCGGGGTGTCGACGCCCAGCAGCGCCGGATTAGGGCATTCGGCGGCGATCAGGTCGAGGGTGTCGAGGATCTCGCTCGGGTGCACCTCCTCGAGGTGCCCGCGAACCCAGACCAGCGAACGGACCGGTTCCCGCAGCGGAAGCGGCGCGTAGTCGGTCAGCTCGAGCAGCGCCTGGGACCCCGAGATGGGGCGTTCGAGCTCGCCTGCCCGTTCGACGGGGACCGCCAGCGCGACGGATCCGTCGCGCATCAGGTGATGCACCGGGGTGGCGACCGGGTCGTCATGCTCGATGGCCAGCAGCGCTCCACTGGCGCGGACACAGGCGCTGCGAATGCGTTCGGCGGTGGTCGGGGCGGGGCAGCTCAGCGGTAACACCATTCTCATCCTTCGATTAGGTAAGCCTAAGTTAACTCACGGGCGGTGGCGTCGCAAGGGTTTCCTGGCCTGCACGCCGCTAGGGTTGGGACGTGGCCCGCATTGCTTACCTCGGTCCGGAGGGGACGTTCACGGAGGCGGCGCTGCGACAGATCACCGCCGCCGGCCTGGTACCCGGGCAAGGCGGAGGAGTGGAACCCTCGCCCGTCGAAAGCACCTCCGCGGCGCTGGACGCCGTGCGCGCCGGCGCGGTCGACTACGCCTGCGTCCCGATCGAGAACTCGATCGACGGTTCGGTGACGCCCACCTTGGACAGCCTGGCCATCGGCTCACCCCTGCAGGTGTTCGCCGAAACCACCCTGGACGTCGCGTTCAGCATCGTCGTCAAACCGGGCCGCAGCGCGGCGGACGTGCGGACGCTGGCGGCCTTCGGCGTGGCGGCGGCCCAGGTGCGAAAGTGGGTGGCCGCCAATCTGGCCGATGCCAAGCTGCGGCCCGCGTATTCCAACGCCGAGGCCGCCCAGCAGGTGGCCGAGGGACACGTCGACGCCGCGGTGACCTCGCCGCTGGCCGCCACCCGCTGGGGGCTGGACACCCTGGCCGAGGGCGTCGTCGACGAATCCAACGCCCGCACCCGCTTCCTTCTGGTCGGCCGGCCGGGGGCGCCGCCGGCCCGCACCGGAGCCGACCGCACCTCGGTGGTGCTGCGCATCGACAACGCGCCCGGCGCGTTGCTGGCCGCGCTCGCCGAATTCGGCGTCCGTGGCATCGACCTGACGCGCATCGAATCCCGGCCGACCCGAACCGGACTCGGCACCTACCGGTTTTTCGCCGACTGTGTCGGCCACATTGACGACGACGCCGTCGCCGAGGCACTCAAGGCGCTGCACCGTCGTTGTGCTGATGTGCGATACCTGGGGTCCTGGCCCACCGGCTCACCCGCCGGAGCGTTGCCGCCGTCGGCCGACGAGGGCGCGCGCTGGCTGGCGCAGCTGCGGGACGGGGAGCCCGGCGAGCGGGGGTGGCAGCGGTGAGCGGGCGGCTGATCCTGGTGCGACACGGCCAGTCATTCGGAAACGTCGAGCGCCGGCTCGACACGCGGCCGCCGGGGGCGGAGCTGACCCCGTTGGGCCGCGACCAGGCTCGCGCGTTCGCCCGCGGGTCGGGACGGCCGGCGATGCTCGCGCACTCGGTGGCCACCCGGGCCTTGCAGACCGCCGCCGTGATCGGGGACCAGGTCGAGATGCCGCCCATCGAGGTGCCGGGCGTCCACGAGGTCCAGGTCGGGCGGCTGGAAAACCGCAACGACGACGACGCGGTCGCCGAGTTCAACGCGATCTACGAGCGTTGGCACCGCGGCGAACTCGACGTCGCGCTCCCCGGTGGCGAAACCGGCAGCGAGGTGCTGGACCGGTACGTCCCGGTGCTCACCGACCTGCGCCTGCGCTATCTCGACAACCACGACTTCCACGGCGACATCGTTCTCGTCAGCCACGGCGCGGCGATCCGGCTGGCCGCCGCCGTGCTGGCCGGGGTGGAGGCCGACTTCGCGCTGGACAACCATCTGGACAACACCCAATCGGTGGCGTTGACACCGATCACCGACGGGCGCTGGAGCTGCGTGCGCTGGGGAACCTTGACGCCGCCGTTCTACCCGGAGGAAGAGGCGACGCCGGTCGCGGACGCGGTGCGGTCAAGCGGCGATCCGATGGGCTGACCTCTCGGTCAGACGGCCAGCGCGATTACCTCGGTGCAGGTGCAGCCGACGGCGTCGCAGTCGATGACGAAGGCGTGCGGCAGCAACTCAGGGGTGAAGCAGTCCGGCTCCGTGCACTCCGACCGGTGCAGTGCGTGGCGAATGATGGTGCCGTGACAGTGATCCAAGCCTGCCCGGCAGTCGCGGCAGTCAGTGCTCATAGCTGAGTTCATAGCACCCGGCGCGGACAAATCCGGGATGCCGCGCCCGGGGCGTGCGAGGTTCTCAGGCCCAGCCGAGCTCGTGCAGCCGGTCGTCGTCGATGCCGAAGTGGTGAGCGATTTCGTGGATCACCGTGATGGCCACCTCCTCGACGACCTCGTCCTCGGATTCGCACACGTCGAGCAGTGCCTCGCGGTAGATCGTGATGGCATCCGGCAACGAGCCGAAGTAGTCGGAGTCGCGTTCGGTCAGCGCCACCCCCTCGTACAGCCCGAGCAGTTCGGCGTCCTCGGGATGGCGGCCTTCGACCAGTACGACGACGTTGTCCATGGCGGCCGCCAGCTCGGGCGATCGACAGCCCGATTCCGCGCGACGCGCCGGTGATGATCGCGGTGCGGCCGGCTGC
>NZ_LZKI01000054.1 GCF_001672755.1 Mycobacterium colombiense
CCCCCACGGCTGGCACCGCCGCCCGCCCCGGAGCAGGCGCCCCGGCACGGCGGTGACCCGCAGCAGGAGGACCCCGACGGCACGGGAGAAGCCATATCCACGGGCGGCCAGTCGGTGGCCGACCTGCTGGCACGCCTGCAGGTGCAGCCGTCCGAGGGCGGCCGGCGACGTCGTCGCGAAGGCTGAGCTGGGAGCTTCCTCACATTGGGTAATGCCTGGTAATCGACTACAGTCGTAGTGACCGAACGGTACCCACGAAGTGGGACCGGAACGAAACAAGATATCTGTGAGGTCGTCTGCGATGGTGCAGTTCGACGGTCTGCGCCCCGCGCGGCTCAAGGTGGGAATCATCTCGGCCGGCCGGGTCGGCACCGCCCTCGGTGTCGCGCTGGAGCGCGCGGACCATGTCGTGGTGGCGTGTAGCGCCATCTCTCATGCGTCGCGGCAGCGTGCGCAACGCCGGCTGCCCGATACGCCGGTGGCGACGCCGCCGGACGTGGCGGCCGGTGCCGAGCTGTTGCTGCTCGCGGTACCCGACAGCGAACTCGGCGGCCTGGTCTCCGGGCTGGCCGCGACGGCGGCGGTGCGGCCCGGAACCATCGTGGTCCACACGTCCGGCGCCAACGGGATCGGCATTCTCGAGCCGCTGGCCCGGGAGGGCTGCATTCCGCTGGCGATCCACCCGGCGATGACGTTCACCGGGTCCGACGAGGACATCAGCCGGCTGTCGGATTCTTGCTTCGGCGTCACCGCCACCGACGAAATCGGGTACGCGATCGGGCAATCGCTGGTCCTGGAGATGGGCGGCGAACCGTTCTGCGTCGCCGAGGACGCCCGGGTGCTGTACCACGCCGCGCTGGCCCACGCCGGCAACCACATCGTGACCGTGCTCGCCGACGCGCTCGACGCGTTGCGCGCCGCGCTGCGCGGCAGCGAACTGCTCGGCCAACAATCCGTCGACGACCAGCCGGGCGGCATCGCCGAACGGATCATCGGGCCGCTGGCCCGGGCCGCGCTGGAGAACACCCTGCAGCGCGGACAGGCCGCGCTCACCGGTCCGGTCGCGCGCGGCGACGCGGCCGCGGTCGCGGGGCATCTGGCCGCGCTGGGTCAGGTGGGGCCGGAATGGGCGGAGGCCTACCGGGTGAACGCCCTGCGAACCGCCCAGCGCGCGCACGCCCCGCAGGACGTCGTGGAGGTGCTGGCGCCATGAGACCCGGCAAGCCACCGGCCTTCACGGCGGGCGAGCTCAACGTCTACTCCGCCCCGCGCGACGTCGCGGACGTGAGCCGCGCCCTGCGCCACACCGGGCGCCGGGTGATGTTGGTGCCCACCATGGGCGCACTGCACGACGGGCACCTGGCGCTGGTGCGCGCGGCCAAGCGGGTGCCCGGCGCGGTGGTGGTGGTGTCGATCTTCGTCAACCCGCTGCAGTTCGGCGCCGGTGAGGACCTGGAGGCCTACCCGCGGACCCTGGACGACGACGTCGCCCTGCTGCGCAGCGAGGGCGTCGAGATCGTCTTCACCCCAACGGCCGCCGCGATGTATCCCGACGGTCTGCGCACCACCGTGCAGCCGGGACCGCTGGCCGGCGAGCTGGAGGGCGCCGTCCGGCCGACTCACTTCGCCGGGATGCTCACCGTCGTGTGCAAGCTGCTGCAGATCGTGCGACCGGACCGGATCTTCTTCGGCGAGAAGGATTATCAGCAGCTGGTGATGGTCCGCCAGATGGTCGCCGACCTCAACATCGACGCGCAGGTGATCGGGGTGCCGACGGTCCGGGAATCCGACGGCCTGGCGATGTCATCGCGCAACCGCTACCTGGATCCCACGCAACGCGAACTGGCCGTGACACTTTCGGCCGCGTTGACGGCAGGCGCACACGCCGCGCACCACGGCGGCGCGGCCGCGCTGGCCGCGGCGCGCGCGGTGCTGGACGCAGTGCCCGACCTCACCGTCGACTACCTCGAGTTGCGCGACGCCGGGCTCGGCCCGGCGCCCGCGCACGGTTCGGCCCGGCTGCTGGTTGCGGCCCGGCTGGGCACCACCAGGCTGCTGGACAACATCGAAATGCAGATCGAAACACCCGCCGGCACCACTGGGCCGGACGGACACCACGAATACGCCCAAACACCTTGGAGGAATTGATGTTACGGACGATGCTCAGGTCGAAGATCCACCGCGCCACCGTCACGCAGGCCGACCTGCACTACGTCGGCTCGGTGACCATCGACGCCGATCTGATGGACGCCGCCGACCTGCTCGAAGGGGAACAGGTCACCATCGTCGACATCGACAACGGCGCCCGGCTGGTCACCTACGCGATCACCGGCGAGCGCGGCAGCGGTGTGATCGGAATCAACGGTGCGGCAGCACATCTCGTCCATCCAGGCGACCTGGTGATCCTGATCGCCTACGGGACCATGGAAGAGGTGGAGGCCCGGGCGTACCAGCCGCGGGTCGTCTTCGTCGACGCCGACAACAGGCCGATCGACCTCGGCCACGATCCGGCATTCGTGCCCGCCGACGCGGCCGAACTACTGGATCCCCGGATCGTTGCGCGGTAGCCGTGCTGCTCGCGATCGACGTCCGTAACACCCACACCGTCGTCGGGCTGATATCGGGCTCCAAGGAGCACGCAAACGTCGTGCAGCAATGGCGGATTCGCACCGAAGCGGAGATCACCGCCGACGAATTGGCATTGACCATCGACGGCCTCATCGGCGACGACTCCGAACGGCTCACCGGCGCGGCGGCGCTGTCCACCGTCCCTTCGGTGCTGCACGAGGTGCGGCTGATGCTCGACCAGTACTGGCCCTCGGTGCCCCACGTGCTGATCGAGCCCGGGGTGCGCACCGGCATCCCGCTGCTCGTCGACAACCCCAAGGAAGTGGGTGCCGACCGAATCGTCAACTGCCTGGCTGCCTTCCATCGGTTCAACAGCCCCGCCATCGTCATCGACTTCGGATCCTCGATCTGCGTGGACGTCGTGTCGGCCAAGGGCGAATTCCTCGGCGGTGCGATCGCACCCGGGTTGCAGGTGTCCTCCGACGCCGCCGCGGCCCGCTCGGCCGCGCTGCGCCGGGTGGAGCTGACCCGCCCCCGTTCGGTGGTCGGCAAGAACACCGTCGAGTGCATGCAGGCGGGCGCAGTGTTCGGGTTCGCCGGGCTGGTCGACGGCTTGGTCGGGCGCATCCGCGAGGACGTGGACGGCTTTGCGGGCGACGACGTCGCGATCATCGCCACCGGCCACACCGCGCCGCTGCTGCTGCCCGAGCTGCAGACCGTCAGCCATTACGACCAGCACCTGACCCTGCACGGGCTGCGGCTGATCTTCGAACGCAACCGCGACGCCCAGCGCGGCCGGCTGAAGACGGCGCGCTGACACACCGGCTTCTCGCCGCAGCGCGCAGGCCAAAGCCGTCGGCGCGGCCGCAAAGGCCAGTCCTTTAAGCTGGCACGTCGTGAGTGCCGACGATCTGGATATTCCCGAGCAGTACCGAATTCGCCGCGATAAGCGCGCTCGGCTGCTCGCCGAGGGGCACGACCCCTACCCGGTCGCCGTCGAACGCACCCACACGCTGGCCCAGGTCCGGGCCGCCCATTCCGATCTGCCGGTCGACACCGCGACCGACGACCTCGTCGGCGTCGCCGGCCGGGTGATCTTTGCCCGCAACTCCGGCAAACTCTGCTTCGCCACGCTGCAGGACGGCGACGGCACCAGCCTGCAGGTGATGATCAGCCTCGACAAGGTCGGCCAGCAATCCCTCGACGCGTGGAAGGCCGACGTCGACCTCGGTGACATCGTCTACGTGCACGGCAACGTGATCAGCTCACGGCGCGGCGAATTGTCCGTGCTGGCCGACTCCTGGCAGATGGCGTCCAAGTCGCTGCGCCCGCTGCCCGTCGCGCATAAGGACATGAGCGAAGAGGCGCGGGTGCGGCAGCGCTACGTCGACCTGATCGTGCGCCCGCAGGCGCGCACCGTGGCACGGCAGCGGATCGCCGTCAGCCGCGCCATCCGCAACGCATTGGAACGGCGCGGGTTTCTCGAAGTCGAAACCCCAATGTTGCAGACGCTGGCCGGTGGCGCGGCCGCGCGGCCGTTCATCACACATTCCAATGCACTAGACATCGATCTCTACTTGAGGATCGCACCGGAACTGTTCCTCAAGCGCTGCGTCGTCGGTGGTTTCGACCGGGTTTTCGAACTAAATCGAGTGTTCCGAAACGAAGGTGCGGATTCCACCCATTCTCCGGAATTTTCCATGCTGGAGACCTACCAGGCGTACGGAACCTATGACGATTCGGCAGTAGTGACGCGCGAGCTTATTCAAGAGGTGGCCGACGAGGCGATCGGAACGCGACAACTACCGCTGCCCGACGGGAGTGTGTACGACATAGACGGGGAATGGGCTTCGATACAAATGTACCCGTCGCTGTCGTCGGCACTCGGTGAAGAGATCACGCCCGAGACGTCTGTCGAACAACTGCTCACAATCGCCGATCGGCTCGGCGTCGAGATTCCCACCGACCGGGGCTATGGACACGGGAAAATCGTCGAGGAACTGTGGGAGCACACGGTTGGCAACGCGCTCGTCGCTCCCACATTCGTAAGGGATTTCCCGGTCGAGACAACGCCTTTGACGCGTCAGCACCGCAGCATCGCGGGTGTCACCGAGAAGTGGGACCTGTATGTGCGTGGTGTCGAACTCGCCACCGGGTACTCGGAATTGAATGATCCCGTGGTGCAGCGAGAGAGGTTCGCCGCGCAAGCGCGTGCCGCCGCCGCCGGCGACGACGAAGCTATGGTGCTCGACGAAGATTTTCTTGCCGCACTCGAGTATGCGATGCCGCCATGTACCGGAACGGGAATGGGTATCGACAGGTTGTTGATGACATTGACTGGTCTGTCAATTCGAGAGACAGTTTTGTTCCCGATTGTTCGGCCGCAGTCGTAGTTGAAAGATTTCAACTGTGCGGCTTCCGTACAGATTGAGTATGCTTCGCTGTTATGGCACATTGGTGACCGGGGAGGTCCGATCCAATCTGCTCAGTAACCGCTCAGGACGAAATGCGAGGGTAAGACAATGGCAAAAAAAGTGACCGTCACCTTGGTCGATGATTTCGACGGTGCCGGCGCGGCCGACGAAACGGTGGAATTCGGGCTTGACGGGGTGACCTATGAGATTGATCTTTCGTCCAAGAATGCCGCGAAACTGCGCGGAGATCTGAAGCAATGGGTGGAAGCCGGTCGCCGCGTCGGCGGCCGTCGCCGTGGGCGGTCCGGCACGGGCCGCGGCCGTGGTGCGATCGACCGCGAGCAAAGCGCGGCCATCCGCGAATGGGCCCGCCGTAACGGGCACAACGTGTCGACGCGGGGCCGCATCCCGGCCGACGTGATCGACGCATTCCACGCGGCCACCTAGCAGTCCTCAAAACCGGCGTCCGGGCTCCAAGCCCGGGCGCCGGTTTGTCGTTTCGCTGGACGCGAAACAATCGTCTGGCGGCTCACGGAAACGAAATGGAAGTCCGCGACGTTTCTTCAGTTACGGCGCGCAACGCCGCTGGCAGTCGCAGGTGAGATTGGCCCCGGAAACACCGAGCGGGTCCGTAGCGAAGAACGCACGGCAAGGTTAGGCCCGCTGGCAAGCCGACCATTACAGTGGAGACAGGTACGCGATTCCGGCCACAGGGGACCGGCACTGGGCCGCCAACAGGTTTGTACCGATGTGAGGGAGAGCAGGTAACCCGATGTTTGAAAGATTTACCGACCGTGCCCGCAGGGTCGTCGTCCTGGCGCAAGAAGAGGCCCGGATGCTCAACCACAACTACATCGGCACCGAGCACATCCTGCTGGGTTTGATTCACGAGGGTGAAGGCGTCGCGGCGAAGTCGCTGGAGTCGCTGGGTATCTCGCTCGAAGGCGTTCGCAGCCAGGTCGAGGAGATCATCGGCCAGGGCCAGCAGGCCCCGTCGGGACACATTCCGTTCACGCCGCGCGCCAAGAAGGTCCTCGAGCTGAGCCTGCGCGAGGCGCTGCAGCTCGGCCACAACTACATCGGCACCGAGCACATCTTGCTGGGCCTGATCCGCGAGGGTGAGGGCGTGGCCGCGCAGGTGCTGGTGAAGCTGGGCGCCGAGCTGACCCGGGTGCGCCAGCAGGTGATCCAGTTGCTGAGTGGCTACCAGGGCAAGGAGGCCGCGGAGGCCGGCACCGGTGGCCGCGGCGGCGAATCCGGCAGCCCGTCCACCTCGCTGGTGCTCGACCAGTTCGGCCGCAACCTGACGGCGGCCGCGATGGAAGGCAAGCTCGACCCGGTCATCGGCCGCGAGAAGGAAATCGAGCGGGTGATGCAGGTGCTGAGCCGGCGCACCAAGAACAACCCGGTGCTGATCGGCGAGCCCGGTGTCGGTAAGACCGCCGTGGTCGAGGGCCTGGCGCAGGCGATCGTGCACGGTCAGGTTCCCGAGACGCTGAAGGACAAGCAGCTCTACACGCTGGACCTGGGTTCGCTGGTGGCGGGCAGCCGCTACCGCGGTGACTTCGAGGAGCGCCTGAAGAAGGTGCTCAAGGAGATCAACACCCGCGGCGACATCATCCTGTTCATCGACGAGCTGCACACCCTGGTGGGTGCGGGCGCGGCCGAGGGCGCGATCGACGCCGCGAGCATCCTGAAGCCCAAGCTGGCTCGTGGCGAACTGCAGACCATCGGCGCCACCACGCTCGACGAGTACCGCAAGTACATCGAGAAGGACGCCGCCCTGGAGCGCCGCTTCCAGCCGGTGCAGGTCGGCGAGCCGACGGTGGAGCACACCATCGAGATCCTCAAGGGTCTGCGCGATCGGTACGAGGCGCACCACCGGGTGTCGATCACCGACGGCGCGATGGTGGCCGCGGCCACCCTGGCCGACCGCTACATCAACGACCGGTTCCTGCCCGACAAGGCGATCGACCTGATCGACGAGGCGGGCGCCCGGATGCGCATCCGGCGGATGACCGCGCCGCCAGACCTGCGCGAGTTCGACGAGAAGATCGCCGAGGCGCGCCGGGAGAAGGAATCGGCGATCGACGCCCAGGACTTCGAGAAGGCGGCCAGCCTGCGCGACCGCGAGAAGCAACTCGTGGGCCAGCGCGCCGAGCGCGAAAAGCAGTGGCGCTCAGGCGATCTCGATGTGGTTGCCGAGGTCGACGACGAGCAGATCGCCGAGGTGCTGGGCAACTGGACCGGCATCCCGGTGTTCAAGCTGACCGAGGCCGAGACCACCCGGCTGCTGCGCATGGAGGACGAGCTGCACAAGCGGATCATCGGCCAGGAGGACGCCGTCAAGGCCGTCTCCAAGGCGATCCGCCGCACCCGGGCCGGGCTGAAAGACCCCAAGCGCCCGTCGGGTTCGTTCATCTTCGCCGGCCCGTCCGGTGTCGGTAAGACCGAGCTGTCCAAGGCGCTGGCCAACTTCCTGTTCGGCGACGACGACGCGCTCATCCAGATCGACATGGGCGAGTTTCACGACCGGTTCACCGCGTCGCGGTTGTTCGGTGCCCCGCCGGGATACGTCGGCTACGAGGAGGGCGGCCAGCTCACCGAGAAGGTGCGGCGCAAGCCGTTCTCGGTGGTGCTGTTCGACGAGATCGAGAAGGCCCACCAGGAGATCTACAACAGCCTGTTGCAGGTCCTCGAGGACGGCCGGCTCACCGATGGTCAGGGCCGCACGGTCGACTTCAAGAACACCGTGCTGATCTTCACCTCGAACCTCGGCACGTCCGACATCTCCAAGCCGGTCGGCCTGGGCTTCACCCAGGGTGGCGGTGAGAACAACTACGAGCGGATGAAGCAGAAGGTCAACGACGAGCTGAAGAAGCACTTCCGCCCGGAGTTCCTCAACCGCATCGACGACATCATCGTCTTCCACCAGCTGACCAAGGACGAGATCATCCGGATGGTCGACCTGATGATCAACCGCGTCGCGACCCAGCTCAAGAGCAAGGACATGGCCCTCGAGCTGACCGACAAGGCCAAGGCATTGCTGGCCAAGCGTGGCTTCGACCCGGTGCTGGGTGCCCGTCCGCTGCGGCGCACCATCCAGCGTGAGATCGAGGACCAGCTCTCCGAGAAGATCCTCTTCGAGGAGGTCGGTCCCGGCCAGATCGTCACGGTCGACGTTGACAACTGGGACGGCGAAAGCGCCGGCGAGGACGCGAAGTTCACCTTCACCGGAACCCGCAAGCCGCCGGCCGAGCCGGACCTGGCGAAAGCCGGGGCGCACAGCGCCGGCGAGCCGGGGCCGGACGCGCAGTAGCGACCAACAGGAAAACGGGCGGTAGTCGATCTCGGACTACCGCCCGTTTTCGCTGCCCCCTACACTGACCGTTGTCATCGACGTGTAACGGAATCTGGTGAAAGTCCAGAACGGTCGCGCCACTGTCCAAAGTCAGACCCGAGACTCGTCATACCCAGCGGGGACGCGTTATCCCCAGAAGGAGTCGATTGTGTCCCATCCGCAGCTAACCGGCGGCCGCACCCGATCCGTTGACCTGTCCGCGGCACGAACCGCGCTCTGGTTCGCCGCGACCGTTTTCCTCGCGTTGCTGGCGCTGTACTTCGTGGGCGTCGACCAGGGGGCGGTCTCGCTGTTCGGCAGCGACTCGCACGTGCACGAGTTCGTGCACGACGCGCGGCACCTCCTCGGCTTCCCCTGCCACTGACCCGGTCTCGTGGAGAAACGCCTGATCGGGGGCGGTCTGCTGGCGGGTGCTGTCGGCGCGGTGCTGGCGTTCGTCTTCGCCCGCCTGTGCGCCGAGCCCGTCATCGGCCGCGCAATCGCTTTTGAAGACGGCCGCACCGACGCCGAGAACGCGCACGGTGTGCACGAGCACGGCGCCGAGTTGTTCACCCGCGGCGTCCAGTCCGGACCCGGGCTGGGATTCGGTGTGCTGATCTTCGGCCTCGCCATGGGCGCGCTGTTCGCCGTGCTGTTCAGCGTCGTCTATGCACGGACGGGAACCGCTCAACCGCAAGCGCTTTCGCTGCTATTGGCGGCCGGGGCCTTCGGGGCGGTGTACGTAGTGCCGTTCGTGAAGTATCCGCCGAACCCACCGGCGGTCGGACAGTCCGACACGATCGGGGCGCGCACCGGCTGGTACCTGGCGATGGTGCTGGTGTCGGTGGTGCTGGCCATCTTCGCGGTCTGGCTGGCGCGGCGCCTCGCCGACCGGTTCGGCGCGTGGAACGCGAGGCTGCTCGCGGCGGGCGCGTATCTGGTGGCGATCGTCGTGGTGGCGGTGCTGCTGCCGGGCGTGGACGAGACACCCGAACCGCTGCGCGACGCCGCGGGCACGATCATCTATCCGGGCTTTCCCGCCGACGTCCTCTACGAGTTCAGGTTGTTGTCGCTGGCCACCCAGCTGGTGTTGTGGACGGGCATCGGCCTTGTGTTCGCGACGATCAGCGGGCGGCTGCTTTCGGTGCGGGCGCCGGGCGGGCAGGCGTCGAGCATCGCGGCGTGACCAAGGTCGCCCGGCTGACCCTGCTCTCGCATGGCATGACGGATGCCATGGCGGACGGGCGTTTTCCCGCCGACGAACCGCTGAACGCCATCGGCCGCCGCCAGGTCGAGGCGATGGACGGCGTCGCCGGTACCGCCCAGCGCGAGCTTTGCGGACCCGAGCAGCGCACCCGGCAGACCGCGAAACTGCTTGGCCTGCAAGCCGAAAGCGAGCCGCGGTTGGCCGACCTCGACTTCGGACGGTGGCGCGGCGAGGCGCTTGCGGACCTGCCGCCCGGCGAAGTCGAGGCGTGGCTGGGTCAATCGGGTGCCGCGCCACACGGCGGCGAGTCAATCGCCGACCTGATCTCACGGGTTTCGCAGTGGCTGGAGTCGTTGACGGCCAACCCATTACGCACGGTTGCGGTGACGCATCCGGCGGTGATTCGCGCGGCGATCGTGGCGGCGCTGGACATCGCCCCGGCATCGTTTTGGCGAATCGACGTCGAGCCGGTCACCCGGGTCGTCCTGCACTTCCGGAACGGCCGTTGGACGCTGCGGTTGTGAGCCTCAGCGCGGGGCGATCAGCGCGAAGGCCTGCTTGGCGATCTTGAGCATCCAGCTGGTCACCGTCGGCCCGTGATCGCGCGGCCAGTTCAGCTGAAAGCTGACCACCCACGGCTGCCGCGTCCTGTCGACGGCATACCAGCTGAACGTCAGATCACCGGGCAGGCCACCGGCTTTCGCGCCGATGTACGGCCACACGTCGCGGTCCAGCTGGATGCCCGCGACCGCGGAGAGGATCTCGCGAACCGGTGCGGCCTTGCCGACCGCGTCGGCCTGCAGCGCGGCGTGGACGTGGCAGATGTCCTCGGCGTTGCCGTACCACTCCGCGCCGTAGGAGGATGCCGGCGAGTGCGCCCGCATCGGATCCGGGTCGTAGGGCGTCGAGTTCGCCTGCTCCAGCAGCTGCTCGCGGACCTGCGGGGATCCGTGTTCCCATTGGTCGCGCAGGTCGGGCCTGCCCCATCCGACGGAGAACAATTCGTACATGGTGGGGAACGGGGTCATGCTGGCCGGGTCGTGATGACCGGCGGTGGCAAGCGCTTGCTCGATGGCGTGCGTGCCCATCTTCCCGATCAGCAGGTCGGTCGCCATGTTGTCACTGGTGGCGATCATCTTCTCGGCGGCGGTGCGCACCGAAACGTGCGCTCCGGTGGGCAAAGCCAATCCCGACGAGCCGACGGCCCGGCTCTTGTCGGTGACGGTCAGCTGGTCATCCCAGGACACCGTCCCGTTCTTGATCGCGCCCGCCAGCGCATGCAACACGTAGAGCTTGAAAATGGATGCCAGCGGCAAAGATTCGTGCGTGTTGGTGCCCGCCACCGGGTCACAATGCCCGTCGTCGACCTTGGCGACCTGATAGGAGTAGCGCGCACCCGTCTTGCCCAACACCGCGTCGATGTCGTGCCACGAGTTGATCGTGGGCGCCTGAGTCTCGAGATCGAATCGATCCACCGAGCCGCCGTCGTCGGTGTGAATCCGGATGTCTTGGCGGGCACCGTAGGACGAGGTGAGGTGCAGGGTCGCCACGCTCGCGCCCAGGTCGACGCCGTTGAGCGTGAACGGGCGGTCCCACCACAGCGCCTCCATGGTGGTTTCCACCGACTCGACCTTGTCGGGTGCGGCCAGGGTGCGAACCCCGACCGGGCCGATGGGCCAGTCCGAGTTGAGCATGTCCAGTGTCTGCTGGGCTCGGATCCCGGGCGGGGTCCTGGTGTCGATCTGCCGTCCCAGATTCGCCGCGTTCGCCTGCGGGGAGGGGTTGGGGGCGCAGCCGGGCGCCGATGCCACTACCAGTGCGGCGGCCGCGCTCAGCGTCAATGCGCGGCGCCAGGCCGACAGCCCGCTAGCCAGCCTGCTTGTTGCCGGCAACGTCCATCACAACCTCGAATTCCAGCAGCGAGGCCCCGGTCGCCACCGGCTTCGCCCGCTCCCCGGAGTGCGCCTCGATCGCGGGCCCCTGTGCCCACGCCTGGAATGCCTCTTCGGACTCCCACTGGGTCACCACGAAGTAGCGGTTCTCGCCCTTGATCGGGCGGAGCAGCTGAAAGCCGAGGAAGCCGGGCTGGTTGTCGACGGCGTGCGCCCGGTGGGCGAACCGCTTCTCGAGCTCCGGGCCGGCGTCGGCGGGTACTTCGATTGCGTTGATCTTCACCACTGGCGACATGCCGCTAGGCTACCCCGCCCATCCCCGTGCTCGAGCCGAGGGCGGTGCACGCAAGATGGTGCTATGCCCAGCCAACTGTTGACTTGCCACGGGGGAGACGGTGAGCCGCTGGTGCTGGTGCACGGCCTGATGGGACGGGGGACCACCTGGCCGCGGCAGCTGCCCTGGCTGACCCGGCTGGGCACCGTGTACACCTACGACGCCCCCTGGCACCGGGGCCGCGACGTGGACGATCCGCACCCGATCAGCACCGAGCGGTTCGTGGCCGACCTGGCCGACGCGGTGGGCTCGCTGGCGGTCCCGGCCCGGATGGTCGGGCATTCGATGGGCGCCCTGCACTCGTGGTGTTTGGCCGCCGAGCGGCCCGAACTGGTTTCCGCCCTGGTGCTCGAGGACATGGCGCCGGACTTCCGCGGCCGCACCACCGGCCCGTGGGAACCGTGGCTGCATGCCCTTCCGGTCGAATTCGGTTCCGCCGAGCAGGTTTTCGCTGAATTCGGGCCCGTCGCCGGCCAGTATTTTCTGGAGGCCTTCGACCGCACCGAAACCGGTTGGCGGCTGCACGGTTACACCGCGCGCTGGATCGAGATCGCCGCCGAGTGGGGCACCCGGGACTACTGGGCGCAGTGGCGCGCGGTGCGTACCCCCGCGCTGCTCATCGAGGGCGGCAATTCGGTGACCCCGCCCGGGCAGATGCGGGAAATGGCCGAAACCGGTTTCGCGACAAAATATTTGCGGGCCCCGGACACCGGTCACTTGATTCACGACGAGGCGCCCCGGCTGTACCGCGAGGCGGTCGAGTCGTTTCTGGGGGCGCCGCGCCCGTCGGTCTGACGGGCTACTCCTCGCCGGCCAGCGCGAACCGGCCGTCGCGCGTCTGTGTCACCAAGCCGTCGGCCAGCAGCGAATACAGCGCGCGGTCGCGCTGCGCGGTATCGGTCAGCCAGGCCACATCCAGCTCGGCGCGGGTTACCGGAGAGTCGTTGGCGCGCAACACATCCATCAGCCGGCCGCGGACCTGGCGGTCGGTCCCGGCGTAGGTCTGAACGCGGCGGGCCGGGCCCTGCGCGGGCGGATGGCCGGCGTCCCGCCACGCGCACCGGTCCAGCGGGCACAACCCGCACCGTGGCCCGCGCGCCGTGCACACCGTCGCGCCCAGTTCCATCAGCGCGACGGAGAACTTCGGTGCCGTTCCGTCGGCGGGCAGCAGCGCCGACACGTCGGCGTGGTCGCGCGTCGCCGACGGCGCACCCGCGTCGGCCAGGCCGTGCACCACACGCGCCACCACCCGGCGCACGTTGGTGTCCACCACCGGTACGGACTGGCCGTAGGCGAAGCAGGCGATGGCGCGGGCGGTGTAGCTGCCGACACCGGGCAGCGTCAGCAGGGTGTCGACGTCGTCGGGAACCACGTCGCCGTGATCGCGCGCGATCACGATCGCGCACTCGTGTAACCGCTTGGCCCGGCGCGGATAGCCGAGCTTGCCCCAGGCGCGCAGCACGTCGGCGGCGGTGGCCGCGGCCGTGGCCGACGGGGTGGGCCAGCGTTGCACCCAGTCCGTCCAGATCGGCAGCACCCGGGATACCGGCGTCTGCTGCAGCATGAACTCGCTGACCAGGATCTGCCAGGCGCTCACCCCGGGCTCGCGCCAGGGCAGATCCCGGCGCGAACTTTCGTACCAGTGAACAAGATTGGTGGCTGGTATGAATTCCGGGCCCGCAACCGGCGGATGCGGCATGATGTCAGCCATGCCTAACACCAGTCCGGTAACCGCGTGGAAGTCACTCAAAGAGGGTAACGAGCGATTCGTTGCCGGTAAGCCCCAGCATCCCAGCCAAAGTGTTGAGCATCGGGCGAGCCTGGCCGCGGGTCAGAGCCCCACCGCGGTCGTGTTCGGCTGCGCCGACAGCCGGGTGGCCGCCGAGCTCATCTTCGATCAGGGCCTGGGTGACATGTTCGTGGTGCGCACCGCCGGGCAGGCCATCGATTCGGCGGTGTTGGGCTCGATCGAGTTCGCCGTGGCGGTCCTCAATGTGCCGCTGATCGTCGTGCTGGGTCACGACAGCTGCGGCGCCGTCAAGGCGGCCCTGGCCGCGATCGACGACGGCACGATCCCGGGCGGTTTCGTGCGCGACGTGGTGGAACGGGTGGCCCCCTCGATCCTGATGGGCCGGCGCGAGGGCCTGAGCCGCGTGGACGAGTTCGAGAAGCGACACGTCTGCGAAACCGTTGCGCAACTGACGTCTCGCTCGGCGATCATCGCCGAGCGGGTGGCCGCGGGAACGGTCGCGGTGGCCGGGGTCACCTACCACCTTGCGGACGGGCGGGCGGAGTTGTGCGACCACGCCGGCGACATAGGCGAATAGCACCGAATAGGGCACCCGCGCGGCCGGGTTCCGCACCGCCACTACACGCCGGTTGCCCAGCAAACCTGGCGACACGCCGAGGCGGGTCAGCCGAATCGATGTGACCTGGGCCTACGCTGCGAACGTGCTCGATCTGGAACCGCGTGGCCCGCTACCCACCGAGATCTATTGGCGGCGCAGAGGCCTGGCCATTGGTATCGCGGTCGTCGTGATCGGGATCGTGGCCGCCATCGTCATCGCCTTCATGGGGCATAACGCGGGAGCCAAGCCCGCCAATGCCGACAAAGCCAGTGCCGCTCAGAACAAGCCGGGATCTCCTGCGCCCCAGGCGCCCCCACCGCCGGGGCCCGAGGGCCCCGCTCCGGCGGTGCCGCCGGCGCAGGGTCAGAACCCCGAGACCCCCACACCCACCGCCGCGGTCCAACCTCCGCCGGTGCTGAAGGAGGGCGACGACTGCCCCGATTCGACGCTGGCGGTCAAGGGTCTGACCAACGCGCCCCAGTACTTCATCGGTGACCAGCCGAAGTTCACCATGGTCGTCACCAACATCGGCCTGGTGGCCTGCAAGCGCGACGTCGGCGCCGCGGTGCTGGCGGCCTACGTCTACTCGCTGGACAACAAGCGGCTGTGGTCGAACCTGGACTGCGCTCCGTCCAACGAGACGCTGATCAAAACCTTCACGCCGGGCGAGCAGGTGACCACCGCGGTGACGTGGACGGGCATGGGCTCGGCGCCGCACTGCCCGCTGCCGCGTCCCGCTATCGGGCCGGGCACCGGGCCCGGTGGCGGCGGCGGCTGGTTCATGATGAACGGAACCGGCATCGAGCGCAGGTTGCCCAGCTGCACCACGAGGTTGTAGGTGCCCGGCCCGATAGCGGGACGCGGCAGCGGGCAGTGCGGCGCCGAGCCCATGCCCGTCCACGTCACCGCGGTGG
>NZ_LZKI01000055.1 GCF_001672755.1 Mycobacterium colombiense
TCAAGGACCCGGACACCGCGGCGTCGTTGGTGCCGGTGCATCCCTTCGCGTGCAAGCGACCGATCATCGACCAGGGTTACTACGAGACATTCAACCGGGACAACGTCACCCTGGTCGATCTGCGCAAGTCGCCGATTCGCGAGGTCACGCCGGTCGGCATCCGCACCGAGAACCGGGTGCACGAACTCGACGTCATCGTTTACGCCACCGGGTTCGACGCGATGACCGGTGCGCTGAGCCGGATCGACGTGTGCGGTCGCGGCGGAATGTCGCTGGGCGAGTTCTGGGCCACCGAAGGGCCGCTGTCGTATCTGGGCCTCGCGATCGCCGGCTTCCCGAACCTGTTCACGGTGCAGGGGCCGGGCAGCCCGAGCGCCGCCACGAATTTCGTGGCCGCTCTCGAACAGCACGTGGAGTGGATCGGTGACTGCGTTGCGTATCTGCGCGCCAACGACATTCGCACCATTGAGGCGTTGAGCACCGCTCAGCAGGAGTGGATCGATCACGCCACCGCGCTGGTTGCGCCGACCGTTTTGGTTCACCCGTCGTGCAACTCCTGGTACAACGGCGGAAACGTGCCCGGTAAGAAACGGATGTACATGGGATATACCGGTGGGATACCCGAATACCGGCGTCGCTGCGACGAAATCGCGGCCGACGGATACACCGGTTTCAAACTGGCATAGCTGGCGAGGGAGCGACATGGCGACGGCGATGAGCGGGCTGGGCCTGGCCAGAGATGTGGTCCGTGAATTGGGAATGCTGGCGCCGCGCACGGTGGCCGGGCTGCAGGAGTCGACCGGCTGGGCCCCGCTATCGCCACGCGGTGCACGTCAGTTCGGCGAGGCGATGCTCGACGAACTGGTGCTGAGCGCCTTTTCGCTGCTGGGCGGGAGCCCCGCCCCGATGCGGCCGCTGGAGGCGTGCACCGCGGCCGCCGAGGAGCTCTCCTCGCTGGGTATCGACCGGGCGCATGCGGACCCGAAACCGTTGCGGGCCAACTCGATACGGAAGCGCAGCATCCCGGGTCTGGCGTACGAACGGATGGCCTTCGAGCACGACCCGGCGTTGCCGGCCACGCTGGAGGCCGACGGCCTGGGCGGTCCGGCGCGGGCGGTGGTGCATCTGTGCCGGCACCGCGACGAGCCCAGGCCTTGGCTGGTCTGGGTGCACGGCGCCGGGCAGGGTGGCACCGAAGACCTGCTGTTGTCCCGGATCGGACGGATCCATCACCAGTTGGGTTTCAATGTCGCGCTGCCGGTGCAACCCGGCCACGGGTGCCGGCGGCGCCAATGGCCGGCCTATCCCGACATGGATCCGTTGGGCAATGTGGCGGGGATGATGCGCGTGGTCTCCGAGGTGCGCGCGGTGGTGCGCTGGGTGCAGCCGCGCGCCACCGCCGTTGTGGTCGCGGGGATTTCGATGGGCAGCCCGGTGGCCGCGCTGGTTTCCCATCTGGAGAAGCAGGTCGACGCGGTCGCCCTCTACACGCCGATCCTGGGACTCAACGCAATGATCGCGCGCCACCTGCAGCGGTGGGGCTCGTCGCGCGAGGGATTCCGCGAGTTGCTGGAATCGCCCGTGGTCACCCAACTGACCTCGGTGATCGACCCGTTGGCGGTCACCCCATCCCCGCCGCCGGACCGCCGGCTGATCGTCGGGGCGTGGCACGACCGGATGGCGATGCGCGAGCCCGCCGACGCGCTGCAGGAACGCTGGGGCGGCCAGCTGTACTGGTACGACGGCAGCCACGTCGGGCACATCTTCTCGCGGCGCGTGCAGCGCATCACCGACGGATTCCTGCGCGACGTGGCCGCGCGAAAAGCCGTGGTGCCCGACTGATGGCACCCACGTGGACCGCACGAACGGTGGTCGAGCTCTACAACCTTGTCGTGTGGAACGAATGCAACATCGACCTGGCCGACGAACTGTTGGCCGACACCGTGATTCGGCACGAGGTGGGCGGGGTGCGCACGCTGACCCACGCCGAAGCGGTGCAGCGGGTGGTGGATATGTGGGAGCTGGCCGACTCGTTGCACTTCGACCTCAACATCGTCATCGAGGGCGAGGATGGCGAGCACGTGGCGATCGTCTACGACTCGGCGATCACCACCAAGGACGGCACCCAGACCAGCATCGCCAGCATCGAGGTGTTCCGCGTCGTCGATGGCAAGATAACCGAGGTTTGGAACTGCGGCTACCAGCAAGGGGTTTGGAATTGAGTGACCGAGCACTTGATGAATTGGGTTTCTACCTGCTGGCCGGGGCCGGCGGGGAGGGCCCGGCAACATTGATGGACGAGGCCCGCCGCGGCGAGGAACTCGGCTTCGGCACCAGCTTCATCTCCGAGCGGTGGAATGTCAAGGAGGCGTCGTCTCTGGTCGGGGCGGCATGCGCGGTGACCAACCGGATGCAAATCGCCACTGCCGCAACGAATCACAACACCCGTCATCCTCTGATCACCGGGTCGTGGGCGACCACGATGCATCGCCTGTCGGGCGGCCGGTTCACGTTGGGCGTCGGCCGCGGCATCGCCGCGATCTACGGGGCCTTCGGCATCCCGGCGGTGACGACGGCGCAGATGGAAGATTGGGCCCAGGTCATGCGCCGGCTGTGGCACGGCGAGCTGATCTTCAACCACGACGGCCCGATGGGCAAATACCCCATCCTGTTCCTCGACCCCGACTTCAACGAGGACATCCGGCTGGCGCTGGTGGCCTTCGGGCCGAACACGCTCGCGCTCGGGGGGCGGGTGTTCGACGACGTCATCCTGCACACCTATTTCACGCCGGAGACCTTGCAGCGCAGCGTCACCACCGTGAAGTCGGCGGCGGAGAAGGCCGGCCGCGACCCGGACAGCGTGCGGGTGTGGTCGTGCTTCGCCACCGTCGGCGACCACCTACCCGAAGAACTTCGGCTGAAGAAGACTGTGGCGCGCCTGGCCACCTATCTGCAGGGCTACGGCGATCTGCTGGTCAGCACCAACGACTGGGATCCCGCTGTGCTGCAACGGTTCCGCGAGGATCCGGTGGTCACCTCGATCGCGGGCGGGATCGATCACAAGGGCACCGCCGAGCAGATCGAGCACATCGCGACGCTGATTCCCGACGAATGGCTCGAGCCCTCGGCCACCGGGTCGGCGCAGCAGTGCGTCGATCGCATCCGCAAGGAATTCGACTACGGGGCCGACGCGGTCATCATGCACGGCGCAACACCAGATGAGCTCGAGCCGATCGTCGCGGCCTACCGCGCCGCGGATCAGCTTTAGCCGGTCGGCGCGCCGGTCACGGCATGATGACGGTCCGGGTGACCGGTTCGGCGGCGGTCTGCCTGCTGGACAGGCCGCGCTTCAAGGACGCGAGCAGGGCGTCACGCGTCTCACGGGGATCGATGAGTTCGTCGAACCCCATATGTTCGGCCGACCGAAAGGACGCCTGCAACTCGGCCTCACGCAACTTCGCGGTGACGTCCTCGCCGGCGTGCGTCGCCCGGCCCAGCGCGGCCGCGCTCATGGCGCCCATCGTCGCGCCGGGGTAGGCGAAGGTCGCGGACTGGCTGTCGAAACCCAGCAGGGACATGACCATGGAGCCGAATCCGTATGCCTTGCGCAACGTCACGTGCAGCTTCACCGTGGTGGCCGTGGTCTGCGCGGCGAACATTCGTGCGCCGGCGCGCAGCACACCGCTGCGCTCGGACCGGCTGCCGGGAAGCATGCCGGGATTGTCGGCGAGGAAGACGAGGGGGAGGTGGAACGAGTCGGCCACCATGATGAAGTGCGCCGCCTTATCCGCGGCCGCGGCGTCGATGGAGCCGGCGAGCACCAGGGGCTGGTTGGCCACCACTGCGACCGGGTGACCGCCGAGATGGGCCAGCGCGCAGATGATCGCCTTGCCGTACTGCGGCTGTACCTCGAACCAGTCGGGCCGGTCGAAGACAACGTCGAGCACGGCGCGCATGTCGTAAACGCGGCGGTTGTCGCGGGACACGATGTCGAGCAACTCCGGCGTCGCACGTGGCTCGGTTTCCTCGTCCTGCGGCAACGATGCGGGGTACGACCATGCGCTCGGCGGAAAGTAGGACAGGTAGCGCCGGACATCGTCGAGGACGGCCTCGTCGTCCTCCGCGACATTGTGGATCACCCCGCTGGGCAGCGCGACATCCGGCCCACCGAGGTCCTCCTTCGAAATGTCTTCTCCGGTGGACTCTTTGACGACGGGCGGCCCGGCGGTGAAGATCGCGCCCTGCCTGCTCATGATCCGGAAGTCGCAGACCGGGGCCACCAGCGCGCCGTGTCCGGCCGAGGGCCCGAACACGGCACCGACGGTGGGCACGCGGCCGGAGCACTGCGCCTGGGCCAGTAGGTCGGTGGGGGTGCGGCCGTAGTGCCCGCCGCCGGGACGAAAGCCGGCGCCTTCGAGCAACATCACCAGCGGGATCTTGTCGCGCAGCGCCAGTTCGGCGATTCGGTATCGCTTGGAGTTGCCGCCCGGCCCGATGCTGCCCGCCATGGTGGTGAAGTCCTCGGCGCCCAGCATCACCGGTGAACCGTTGATCTTACCGGAGCCGACGATCAGGCCGTCGGCAGCGATCTCACCACCGACCAGAGTGCCGAGCTCTCGGAACGTGCCCGGGTCGAGGAGGTACTCGATCCGCGCGCGGGCGTCGATCTTGCCCTTGTTGCGGTGCTTGTCGAGTCGCTCCGGCCCGCCCATTTCCCGCGCGTGCTGACGGCGCCGCTCGAGATCCTCGAGCGTTTCTCCCCAATCCTGGGCTTTCGGCATGCCTATGTCCTACCTCATGCAGATTCGTCGCGCGACCAGTTCTATGGTGGCGACCCGCTGCGCCCGGCTACGCCGCGCTTGCGATCACCACAGATTTGTAGGGTCACATACTGGATTGCTTACTGTAAAGTTACCCGCATGCCTGACGCCGCCCGCCTCAAGGTCGACGGCGGCATCCCCAACCGGCTCGCGCAGGTGGCCGACGCGTCCGCCGCGTTAGAGGAGCGGGGGTATGACGGAGGCTGGACGGCCGAAACCAACCACGACCCTTTCCTGCCGCTCTTGCTGGCCGCGGAACACACCTCGCGCCTCGAACTCGGCACCAACATCGCGGTGGCGTTCGCACGCAGTCCGATGACCGTCGCCAACGTCGGCTGGGACCTGCAGGCGTACTCGAAGGGCCGGTTCATCCTCGGACTGGGGACCCAGATCCAGCCGCATATCGAAAAGCGCTTCAGCATGCCCTGGAGTCATCCGGCGCGCCGGATGGCCGAATTCGTGTCCGCGTTGCGTGCCATCTGGTCGGCATGGACGGATGGCACCAAGCTTCGCTTCGAGGGCGACTTCTACACCCACAAGATCATGACTCCGATGTTCACCCCTGAGCCGCAGCCACATCCGCCGCCCAAGATCTTTCTGGCCGCGGTGGGCGAAACGATGACCGAGATGTGCGGCCAGGTGGCCGACGGTCACCTGGGGCACCCGATGGTCTCCAAGCGCTACCTCGATGAGGTGACGGTGCCGGCGCTGCTGCGCGGCATGCAACGCAGCGGCCGTGATCGCGGCGATTTCGAGGTGTCGTGCGAAGTGCTCATCGCCACCGGGCGCGACGACGCCGAACTGGCCACCGCCACTGCGGCGGTGCGCAAGCAGATCGCTTTCTACGGCTCGACGCCGGCTTACCGCAAGGTCCTCGATCTGCACGGGTGGGGTGACCTGCACACCGACCTGAACAGGCTTTCCAAGCAAGGGGAATGGGACGCGATGGGACCGCTCATCGACGACGAGATGCTTGCCGCATTCGCCGTCGTCGGGCCGCTCGACACCATCGCCGCCGGGCTGAAAAGCCGCTGCGACGGCGCGGTTGACCGTGTCCTGCCCATCTTCTTGACCGCGTCACAACCCTGTATCACCGCCGCATTGAAGGAGTTTCGCCAGTGAGCACAACGACGATGGACGAGGCCGCCAAGCTGTTGGCGGATCCGTTGGCGTACACCGATGAGCAGCGACTGCATGCGGCGCTGGCGCACCTGCGCGCCACTGCTCCGGTGTCGTGGGTGGAGGTTCCGAACTACCGCCCCTTTTGGGCGATCACCAAACACGCCGACGTCATGGACATCGAACGCGAAAACATGCTCTTCACCAACTGGCCCCGGCCGGTGTTGACCAATATGGCAGGCGACGAAATGCAGGCTGCCGCCGGCGTACGCACGCTGATCCACCTGGACGATCCGCAGCACCGGGTGGTGCGCGCGATCGGTTCGGATTGGTTTCGGCCAAAGGCGATGCGGGCGTTGAAGGTTCGCGTCGACGAGCTGGCCAAGATCTACGTCGACAAGATGAGGGCGGCGGGCCCCGAATGTGACTTCGTTCAGGAAGTCGCCGTCAATTACCCGCTCTATGTGATCATGTCGCTGCTGGGGCTGCCCGAGGCCGACTTCCCCCGGATGCTCAAGCTGACCCAGGAACTGTTCGGCAGTGAGGACTCCGAATTCAGGCGCGGCAGCACCAACGAGGATCAGCTGCCCGCGTTGCTGGACATGTTCGGATACTTCAACGGGGTGACCGCCGCGCGCCGGGAGCATCCCACCGAGGACCTCGCGTCGGCGATCGCCAACGCCCGCGTCGACGGAGAACCGTTGTCGGACATCGAAACCGTCTCCTACTACCTCATCGTCGCCACCGCGGGTCATGACACCACCAGTGCCACCATCTCCGGTGGCCTGCAGGCGCTGGTGGAAAATCCAGACCAGCGGCTGCGCTTGCGCGACGACCTCGGCTTGATGCCGCTGGCCACCGAGGAGATGATCCGCTGGGTCACCCCGGTCAAGGAATTCATGCGCACCGCCGCGAAGGACACCACGGTACGCGGAGTGCCCATCGCCGCGGGCGACTCGGTGCTGCTGTCCTACGTATCGGCCAACCGGGACGAGGATGTGTTTGACGACCCGTTCCGCTTCGACGTCGGCCGTGACCCCAACAAACACGTGGCCTTCGGCTACGGTGTGCACTTCTGCATGGGCGCGGCGCTGGCCCGCATGGAGGTCAACAGCTTCTTCTCTGAGCTGCTGCCCAGGCTCAAATCCATTGAACTGACCGGTGACCCGGAGCTGACCGCCACCACGTTCGTCGGCGGACTCAAACATCTGCCGGTTCGCTACTCGCTGGTGTAAGGGCGCGCGGACGCGATCGGTACACTCCCCGTGGAGGTCTGAGCAATGACGCGCAGGACGATTCTGATCACGGGTGCCAGTGACGGCATCGGCGCCGCGGCGGCTCGACGGATGCGTCGGGCCGGCGAGAACGTGGTGCTGGTGGGCCGGTCGGAAAGCAAAACCGCCGCCATGGCGGCGGAGCTGGACGCGGACTATTTCCTGGCCGACTACGCCGATCTGTCCCAGGTGCGAGCTTTGGCCGACAAAATCCGTGCCGCATACCCGCGCATCGATGTGCTGGGGAACAACGCCGGGGGCGTGTTCTCCAAGCCGCAGCGGACGGCTGACGGCAATGAGATCACTTTTCAGGTCAACTACCTGGCGCCGTTCTTGCTCACCACGCTGTTGCTGGACGTGTTGGTCGGTTCACACGCCACGATTGTCAATACGTCCAGTTCGTCGCAGCGGCTGCTGCGCAACGTCACGCTCACCGATTTCGAAACAACCGACCGACGCCGGCCGAGCACCGCCTATGCGCTGGCGAAGTTGGCAAACATCTTGTTCACCAGGGAATTACATCGACGCTATCGCGACGACGGTGTTTCAGCGGTGGTGGTTCACCCCGGCTTCGTGAACACCAACATCGGTCACTCCTCTGGCTCGCGGTTCCTGACGACTGTGCAACGCACACCGGTCAGTCGCATGATCAAGACCCCGGAACATGGTGCCGACCAGCTGGTCTGGCTGGCGACCAGCACGCCCGGCGCCGATTGGACTGCCGGCGAGTACTACGCGAAGGGCAAAATCGCGAAGGTCAATCGGGCGGCCGACGATCCCGTGCTTGCGCGAGAGCTGTGGGAGCGTACCTTGACCAAGGTCGGTTAAGGGCCCCAGGGCTACAACGCGCGAAAACCGTTTGCCTTCAAGGCAATCGACGCTCGACCTCGAATGCCAGACACAGCTCAGCGAGGTCCTGTGGCCGCGAGAGCGAACGGTCCGTCAACTCCTCGATACGGTGCAGGCGGTGCCGCACGGTGTTGGGGTGGCAGAAGATCTTCGCCGCGGCGTCATTGGCGGAGCCCCCGACCTCGAGCCACGCCCGGAAGGTATCGACCAGGATCGATCGCTCCTCGTCGGGCAGCGCATCCAACCGACCCAGCATCGACGATTTGATCTTCGCCATGACCTCTGGCGCGCTGACGGCCGCCACGGCGAGTGGGGTGTCGTCGAACACGGCGACGAACGAATCGGCCGATCGCTTGCCGGTGAGCGCCAGCCGCGCGAATCGCAACGCGTCATTCGTTTCGGACAGCTCGCGGAACGGCGGACTGATGCCGACTCGGGCGGTCGCGGCATGATGGAGCACCTCGACCAGTGTGCCGAGCGCATCCGCCGTTTTCGGACCCCTGAGATGGACGATGCCGACCTGCAGGTCGGGCAGCAGCCGCCACGCCGAGCGGATGTCACGAACGGAGAGCTTGTTCTCGATGGCCGGCAATCCCAGCTTTCCGATCGCGGGCAGTTCGGCCGCCACGACGGCATAAGGCCCCGATGTGGGCAGCCGCAACAAGTCAGCCGCCTCCCACAGGCTGTGCCGGTCGGTGATCTGTCGGGACAGCAGCGCTTCCACCAATGCCGAGCGTTCTTCCTCGCGCTCGAGGATCTGCGCGGTGAGTTGTTGCCGATACGCGGTGCTCATTGCCTGCGTGAAGGTGTCCTGGGCCAGAAAGACCCGGGCGGTGGCATCCAGGATTGAATCGGTGGGTATCGCCGCTTCGCGCGCGGTGGCGATCGTCTTCTCCCACATGAAACGGAAACCGATCCGGTAGGCGGTCATCACCGCCGGAAGTGGCACACCGGCTAGCGCACGTGCGGTACCGGTCTGCGCCGCGGGCGAGACATCGACGTCGTCGTTCCCGGTAAGCGAATCGAAGATGAACGTCACGTTGGCCACGCAACTTTCGGCGACCTTGGCCTTGCTGACGACGCTGCCGTCGCGGTACGCGTCAATCTCGCGGCACAGCAAGTCCGCCATCGCTTTTCCCAGTTCCGGGGCGCGGGCCAGCATGAGTCTGCCGAGTTCGATGACGTGCGGATCAGCCGCCGCGCCACGTCGGGCGCCGCGGGTTTTCGATGCCGTTCCCATAGTCTTCAAACCCTATGCCCGGGTATCGCCCGGTGTGAGCGATAACAGTGGACCGGTTCCGGCGTTGTTTTTGACGACATTGTGTCGTGGTGTAGCGGAGAACACCCTGGAAGCAAGCACGTCAAGCACTTCGGAGGCTTCCCATGACCGCATTGAGCGCCAATCTCATCGCATCGAAGGATCGCGATCCCGAGCGCGTAGCGCTGCGCTGCGACGATTTGCAGTTCACCTTCGCCCAGTTCGACGACGCGGCTGCCCGCGTCGCAACGCTCTTGGAGCGGGCCGGGGTCGAGCCCGGCGACCGGGTAGGCGTGATGTTGCCGAACACGCCCGCATTCGCCATCGCCTTCTACGGGATCATGTACCGGGGCGCCGTCGCCGTTCCGATGAATCCGTTGCTGAAGTCGCGCGAGGTTTCGTACTACCTGTCCAACAGTGGCGCCAAGGCGTTGTTCGCGGCGCCGGCCTTCGCCGCCGACGCCACCGCCGGCGCGGCCGAGGTGGGCGCCCGGTGCTGGGTGGTCGACGATGCCGGGCTGGCCAAGCTCACCGCCGATCTGCCCGCGCAAGAATCTCCGGTGCAACGAGATGACGACGACGTCGCTGTCATCCTGCACACCTCGGGTACCACGGGCAAGCCCAAGGGCGCCATGCTCACTCACGGCAACCTGGGCCGCAACGCCGAGGTCAGTGTCCGCACCCTGGTCGAGACCGGGCCCGACGACGTGGTGATGGGTTGCCTGCCGCTGTTTCACGTCTTCGGTCTGACGTGCGGGCTCAACGGCTCGGTCCTCGCGGGCGCGATGCTGACCCTCATCCCGCGCTTCGACCCGGGCAAGGCACTCGAGGTGATCGAGCGCGACCACGTCACGGTGTTCGAGGGCGTGCCGACGATGTATTCGGCGCTGCTCGGTGTGGCAGACGAAGCCAAATCCGGGGCGACGCGGAGTCTGCGGGTCTGTGTCTCCGGCGGTGCGGCGATGCCGGTCCAGGTTCTCACCGACTTCGAAAAGGCTTTCGGCTGCACAGTTCTCGAGGGATACGGGCTCTCGGAAAGCTCTCCGGCCGCCGCGTTCAACCACCCGAGCCGGCCCCGGAAGGCGGGTTCGATCGGCACCCCGATCGACGGTGTCGAGATGCGGGTGGTCGATCTGGACGGCGTTGAGGTTCCGCAGGGGCAGACGGGCGAGATCCAGATCCGTGGCCACAACGTGATGAAGGGCTACTGGAATCTTCCCGACGCGACCAAGGCCACGATCACCGCCGACGGATGGCTGAATACCGGCGACGTCGGACGCGTCGACGAGGACGGCTACTTCTACATCGTCGACCGGACCAAGGACATGATCATCCGCGGCGGCTACAACGTCTACCCGCGCGAGATCGAGGAACTGCTCTACGAACATCCGGACGTGGCGGAAGCCGCCGTCATCGGCATTCCGCACGACTCTCTCGGCGAGGAAGTCGGCGCCGCCGTCGCTCTCAAGAAGGATGCCTTGGAAAAAGGCGAAGTGACGCCGGAAGAGCTGCGCGAGTATGTCAAGGCCCGGGTGGCCGCCTACAAGTACCCGCGCCAGGTCTGGTTCGTCGACGCGCTCCCCAAAGGACCCACCGGCAAGGTCCAGAAACGTGACATCACCGTTCCGACAAGCGAAAGCACACGATAATCATGGCAACGACCTCCAATCCCCCGGCCAAAGTCGACGAGCTGGCCGCGCCGCTCGACCTGCTTCTGACCAGTGCCACCAAACCGTTCGCCAGCCGAATGATGCCGAACGCCACCTGGGCCCGTTTCGGCGTCAACCTCGCTCAGCACCCCGGCGCGGTGGCCAACCGGGTCGGCACGTTGACGCGTGAGCTCGGCGATATCGCGATCGGCAAGTCACACCGCGTCCCGGTGCGCGCCGACAAACGCTTCAGTGACCCTGCGTGGCAGGAGAATCCGCTGCTGCACCGCATCATGCAGGCCTACCTTGCAGGTTCGGAGACGGCCGGAGAGTTGCTGGCCGACGCGCAGCTGGACTGGCGTGACAACGAGAGGATGCAGTTCGTCGTCGACAACCTCGTGGAAGGCCTGGCGCCCAGCAACAACCCGCTGATCAGCCCGCTCGGCTGGAAGGCGCTGATTGACACCGGCGGTCTCAGCGCCTTACGGGGCGCGAGAGCCTTTGCCCGAGACATGCTTTCAAAGCCTCGGGTGCCGGCGATGGTCGAGCCCGACGCCTACGCGGTAGGGGAGGACCTGGCCGTCACCAAAGGGGCCGTCGTCCTGCAGAACTCGGTGTTCGAATTGATCCAATACGCGCCGCAGACGCCCACGGTGCGCGCGATTCCCTTGCTCATGGTGCCACCGGTGATCAACAAGTTCTACGTCATGGACATCGCGCCCGGGCGCAGCATGATCGAGTACTTCGTCCAGCAGGGCCAGCAGGTGGGTGCTGTCGGCTCCGGTGATTTTCTGCACCGCGTCCATCGCCTCCACGATGGCGGCGCCGTAGGTATCGAAGCCCCAATCACGGTGGCGTGCTTGTGGGTTGCGCCATGAAATGGTGAAGACCTGCTGGCCCTGCTGGACGAAGTACTCGATCATGCTGCGCCCGGGCGCGATGTCCATGACGTAGAACTTGACAAT
>NZ_LZKI01000056.1 GCF_001672755.1 Mycobacterium colombiense
GAGCTGCCTGGATGCGGTGGACGGCGGTGCTGTTGTGTGCGTGCCTGGTCAGCGCGCCGCCTGTCGCCCGGCCACTCGGTCTCGCCGGTTTTTGTGGACGAGCGCACCGGCTGGGGAAGCGTGGCAAAACCACCTGCTGAAGCGGTGTAAACTGCTGGTCGCAGCTCGTTCGCGGGCTGACTTCGCGCGTCTGCATCGCGTCTCTGGTTCCACTAGGAGAACGCAATCGTATGCCGGGCGGTCCCGTCCAACGACGGGTCCGGCATCGCAGCAGCCGCCAGGGCCCGGCCTCAACCCGATGCCAGGCGACAACCGACACAAGTAAGGCACAACCATGGCCGTCGTAACCATGAAGCAGCTGCTCGACAGCGGCACCCACTTCGGGCACCAGACCCGTCGCTGGAATCCCAAGATGAAGCGGTTCATCTTCACCGACCGCAACGGCATCTACATCATCGACCTGCAGCAGACCCTGACCTTCATCGATCAGGCGTACGAGTTCGTCAAGGAGACCGTCGCCCACGGCGGCAGCGTGCTGTTCGTCGGCACCAAGAAGCAGGCGCAGGAGTCCGTCGCCGCCGAGGCGACCCGCGTCGGCATGCCGTACGTGAACCAGCGCTGGCTGGGTGGCATGCTGACCAACTTCTCCACCGTGCACAAGCGCCTGCAGCGCCTCAAGGAGCTCGAGGCGATGGAGCAGACCGGTGGCTTCGAGGGCCGCACCAAGAAGGAAATCTTGATGCTGACCCGCGAGAAGAACAAGCTGGACCGCAGCCTCGGCGGTATCCGCGACATGGCCAAGGTGCCGTCGGCCATCTGGGTCGTCGACACCAACAAGGAGCACATCGCCGTCGGCGAGGCCCGCAAGCTCGGTATCCCGGTCATCGCGATCCTGGACACCAACTGCGACCCCGACGAGGTCGACTACCCGATCCCGGGCAACGACGACGCGATCCGTTCGGCCGCGTTGCTCACCAAGGTGATCGCCTCGGCGGTCGCCGAGGGCCTGCAGGCCCGCGCCGGAGTCGGCCGCGGCGACAAGCCCGAGGCCGAGGCCGCCGAGCCGCTGGCCGAATGGGAGCAGGAGCTGCTGGCCGCCGCTACCACCACCGCCCCCACCGAAGCCGCTGCGGGCACCCCCGAACCAACCACTGAATCCTCATAGGAAGGCTGACCATTGGCGAACTTCACCGCTGCCGACGTCAAGCGGCTTCGGGAACTCACCGGTGCCGGCATGCTCGACTGCAAGAACGCGCTGGCCGAGAACGACGGCGACTTCGACAAGGCCGTCGAGGCGCTGCGCATCAAGGGAGCCAAGGACGTCGGTAAGCGCGCCGAGCGCGCGACGGCCGAGGGTCTGGTCGCGGCCCAGGGCGGCGCGCTGATCGAGCTGAACAGCGAGACCGACTTCGTCGCCAAGAACGCGGAGTTCCAGGCGCTGGCCGACCAGATCGTGGCCGCGGCCGTGTCGTCGAAGGCCGAGGACGTCGACGAGCTCAAGGCCGCCACCGTCGGTGACAAGACCGTCGAGCAGGCGATCGCGGAGCTGTCGGCCAAGATCGGCGAGAAGTTGGAGCTGCGTCGCGTGGCGAACTTCGACGGCACCGTCGAGACCTACCTGCACCGGCGGGCGGCCGACCTGCCCCCCGCGGTCGGCGTGCTGGTCGAGTATCAGGGCGCGGACACCGAGGCCGCCCACGCGGTCGCGCTGCAGATCGCCGCGCTCAAGGCCCGCTACCTGTCCCGCGACGACGTGCCCGACGACGTGGTGGCCAGCGAGCGCCGCATCGCCGAGGAGACCGCCAAGGCGGAGGGCAAGCCGGAGCAGGCCCTGCCCAAGATCGTCGAGGGCCGGCTGAACGGCTTCTTCAAGGACGCGGTGCTGCTCGAGCAGCCGTCGGTGTCCGACAGCAAGAAGACGGTCAAGGCGCTGCTCGGCGACGCCGGCGTCACCGTGACGCGGTTCGTCCGCTTCGAGGTGGGTCAGGCCTGATTCAGGCCTGACCGCCCGGCACCGATGCGGCCCGGGCCGCGAGCAAGGCGGGAAACCTCCCGATGGCACGGGTCCGCGGGTTAGCGTCAGTGCCATGCGACACGTGCACGCGTTCGGCGACGATGCCCTTGGCGATCTGGACGCGGTCGGCCTGGCCGATGCCCTCAAGTCCGGCCAGGTCGGCAGGGCCGAGGTGGTCGAGGCCGCGATCGCGCGCACCGAGGCCGTCGACCCGCTGCTGAACGGGTTGGCGTACGCCGCTTTCGAGCAGGCGCGGGCGGCCGCGGCGGACCCTCCGAGCGGTTACTTCGCCGGCGTCCCCACGTTCATGAAGGACAACGTCGACGTCGCCGGGCAGCCCACGATGCACGGCACGGACGCGTGGACGAGCTGGAATGCCGTCGCGGACAGCGTCTTCACCGACCTGTTCCTGGCCACCGGGCTGACCCCCATCGGCAAGACGCAGCTGTCCGAGTTCGGGTTCAGCGCGTCGGCCGAGCATCCGCGGCTGGGCCCGGTCCGCAACCCGTGGGACACCGACTACACCGCCGGCGCGTCGTCGTCGGGTTCGGGCGCGTTCGTCGCCGCCGGTGTGGTGCCCATGGCGCACGCCAACGACGGCGGCGGTTCGATCCGGATTCCGGCCGCCTGCAACGGGTTGGTCGGGCTCAAACCGTCGCGTGGGCGGCTGCCGCTGGACCCGACGCTGCGCCGGATGCCGGTCGGCGTCGTAGCAAATGGGGTGGTGAGCCGTTCGGTGCGCGACACCGCGGCCTTCTACCGCGAGGCCGAGCGGATCTGGCGCAACCCCAAACTGGCGCCCATCGGGGACGTCACCACGCCCGGCCGGCAGCGGTTGCGGATCGCGGTGCTCACCCGGTCGATACAGCGCGAAAGCAGTCCTCAGGTGCGGGAGTTGACGCTGAAGTCCGCGGGCCTGCTCGAGGAGCTGGGCCACCGCGTCGAACACATCGACCAGCCCCCGGTCGCCGGCAGTTTCGTCGACGACTTCGTCATGTACTGGGGATTTCTGGCGCTGGCCCAGGTGCGCGGCGGGCGGCACATGTTCGGCGCGACATTCGATCGCAGCAAGCTGGACAGCCTGACCCTGGGCCTGCTGGGGCACACCAGCCGCAACCTCCATCGCCTTCCGATGGCGATCGTGCGCCTGCGGCGGGCGCGCAGGCGCACCGCGCGGTTCTTCCGCACCTACGACGCCGTGCTCACGCCGACCCTCGCCGACGAGACACCCCGCATCGGGTTCCTGGCGCCCACCGATTACCAGCAGGTGATCAGTCGGCTGATCGACTGGGTCTCCTTCACCCCGCTGCACAACGTCACTGGCGAGCCCGCCATCTCGCTGCCGCTGGCGCGGTCCGCCGACGGTATGCCGGTGGGCATGATGCTGTCGGCCGACGTGGGCCAGGAGTCCCTGCTGCTCGAATTGGCCTATGAGCTCGAAGATGCCCAGCCGTGGGCGCGCATTCACGCCGCCGGGTGATCGGACCGAGGGGCGCGCTCGCGGCTAGTCGGAGCCGAGTTTCTCGAGCATCCTTTTGAATTCGCGCTGCTGAGGTTCGGTGAGCTTGGCCAGGATGCGGGCGTCGGCGCCGCGGACCGCTCCTTCGGCGCGCTTGAGCAGGGCGCGGCCCTGGCCGGTCAGGTTGGCCGGGAGCGCGCGCCCCGAGGACACCGACGACGGGCGTGCCACCGCTCCGAAATCTTCGAGCTTGCGCAGCACCGTGTTCATCGCCTGCGGAGTGACGTTGGTGTGACGGGACAGCTCGGCGCTCGACATGCCCGGGAACGTCGAAAGTATGCGCAGGCAAACGAATTCGGGCAGGGTCAGGCCCAGCGGGCCCAGCGCGGTGGCAACTTCCGGTCGCAGCACCGCTCCCACCCGATAGAGCAGGTAACCCAGCGGAGCATCGTCGGCCTGAATCATGTCAACGATATTGACATATTTCCGCCGTGCCGTTGCGCACATTGTTCAGACCGTGATTGTCCGCGCCGCAACGGGGTAACCGACCGGTTACCCGCAGCGTTGCGCACACGAGGAGGTTCGATGCCGAAGACGACGAAAGGCGGCGCGGCGAAGAAGAGCGAATTGCCCAGCACCCTGCAACGTTCCAGCGCCAAGGCCCAACGCACGTTCGCGAAAACCCACGACGCGGCCGCCGACGAGTACGGCAGCGAGGAGCGCGCCCACCGGGTCGCCTATGCCGCGGTCAAGCACAGTTTCGAAAAGGTCGGCGACCATTGGGAGGCCAAGGACGAGAAAGGCCCATCCGACGAGCGGGCCGAGATCGGGGGCCTGCGGCCAACCGGGGAGTCGGCCGAGGGTGTCGATGCCAACGCCAGCAAGAAGCACCTGCTGGACCTGGCCCGCCGCCTCGACATCGCCGGCCGTTCCACCATGAACAAGTCGGAGTTGGTTGACGCGATCAAGAAGCACAACCGTCGGGTGCGGGGTCGCTGAGGGTCGCGTGGCACTGCGAAACCGCTGTCGGCTGCGCAGCTTTCGGCTCGCCGGCCGCTTCCGGCATTTCCGCGGCGGGGGCGGTTTAGGCGCCGGGTTACCGGGCACCCCGCCTGCCATGGTTGCGTCCACGACTCCCAGCCAACTTCGCCAGTGCCTCAGCGATGTGGACTTCCCGGCGAACAGAGAAGACCTGCTCAGCGCGGCCGAGCGCAACGGGTGCGACGGCGAGACCGTCCGCGCCCTGCGTGCGGTTCCGCCGGAGACCTACGCCAACGTCGCCCAGGTCGCGGCGTCGGTCACCATCGCCGACGACCGCGACGTCTCCGACCGGACCAAAGGCGCGGTGCGTCGCACCCACACCCAGCCCGGCCGGGCCGAAAGCGCGAAGGACATCCCCACCCAGAGCTCGATCGTCGACGAGTTGGGCGAAAATCGCGGCTCGTGAGTACCGCTGCGGGATAACGGCTTTCGCTAGAGTATCGGTCGTCCGCCGGTCACGGCCACCCGCGCCCCAGAGATGTAACTCGCGTCGTCGGAGGCCAACAGCACGTAGACCGGCGCGAGCTCGGCCGGCTGCCCGGCGCGTCCCAGCGGAACGTTGTCGCCGAATGATTCCACGCTGTCCGGCGGCATGGTCGACGGGATCAACGGTGTCCATATCGGCCCGGGTGCCACACTGTTAACGCGAATACCCTTGTCGCCCAACAGCTGTGCCAGGCTGGCCGAGAAATTGGCGATGGCCGCCTTCGTCGCCGCATACGGCGCAAGGGTGGGATTGGGTGTATCGGAATTGACCGACGAGCTGCCGATGATCGACGAGCCCGGTCTCATGTGCGGCACGGCCGCCTTCGCAAGGTAGAAATACGCGCCGATGTTGAGGCGGAACGTGTACTCCCACTCCTCGTCGCTGATCTCGTCGAGACTTTTGCGCATCATCTGGTAGGCGGAGTTGTTGACCAGGATGTCCACTCCGCCCAATTCCTGCACTGCCCGGTCGACGACCGCGCGGCAGTGCGCAGGGTCGGAAAGGTCGCCGGGCACGAGGACGCATGTGCGGCCGGCGTTGGCGACGTAGCGGGCGACCTCGCGCGCGTCGTCGTCCTCGTTGAGGTAGGCGATCAGGACGTCGGCGCCCTCCCGTGCGAACGCGATCGCAACCGCGCGCCCGATGCCGCTGTCCCCGCCGGTGATGATCGCCTTTTTGCCCAGCAGTTTGCCCGAGCCCTGGTAACTGTTTTCACCACAGTCCGGAATCGGGTCCATCTGCGCCTGCACGCCGGGGACGGATTGTTGTTGCGCCACAAAGCCCATGCGATTTCCTCTACGGATTGTTCGGGTGATTCATAATTTGGCCGAGCCGGGCACATGGCCGCCCTTTCCGGCCACCGCTTTACGATTCGCGCGGCGCCGGGCCGGCCGTCGGGGCATCCGGGTCGTCGTCGGCCGGCGGCTCCGGGTCACGCCATTCCTCGCTGCGGCTGGAACGATTTCCGCGGATCGTGCCTTCCAATTCTCCCTTGAGCGCGTCGTCCTCGCGTGCCCCGTGCTTGGAGTTTCCACGTTCCACCTGACTGCCCCCTCTGCGGCTGTCTCGGCTTGCCCACGCTGACATGCCGATTGCCAGGTGAAGGCCTCACCGCACCGACTACCCGCCCGCACACCACTTAATCGACGACGATCGGCTGTGAGTATTGGTACAGGTGTTATCTACTGGTGCGAAAGGTGCTGTCCAAGAATGCAATCCATTTCGGTGGCTAACCGGGCGATATAGCCGCTTCGGAGCCCACAAATGTTTGAAGCGTTGGTCGGATGGCTATTTGCTGCATATATGTGTCTGCCCTTCGGGGGGCAATTGTTCTACACGAAAGGAATGAACAATGAAGGTCACCAAGTTCGCTGCGACGGCTGCCGCTGCCGGGGGTATAGCGGCCGCAAGCGTATTCGCGGCGACGCCCGCATCTGCTGCGCCCAACATTCAGGGCTTCGGCGCCAGCGAGCAACTCGTCGACGGGCCGCTCGTCACCAACTACACGGTGAGCAACTTGCAGCCCAGCAACGTCGCTATCCCCGGCTACACGCCGAAGGGGACGCTGTACCAGGCTGACATCACCGCCAGGTCGGACGGCGGGCTCGTCACCCCGATGGTCAACGACTTCATCGCCCGCGGCCCCAACGGCCAGAACTACCGGGTGATCGACAAGGTTGGGGCCCCGAACGGGCTCAACCCGGCACCCATCGCGCAGGGCAACGAGTCAACCGGCACGCTGTACTTCGATGTGACCGGTGCGCCGCCGAACGGCGTCGTCTACAACGACGGCATGCAGGACATCCTGATGTGGACGTCCAACGCGCAGGGTGGCTCGGCGCCCGGCGCGCCGAGCAGCCCGGCACCGGGTGCCCCGCCGGCGCCTGCGCCGGCCCAGGCCTAAACCGGTCGTGAAATCGCCCCGCGCCACGCCACGTGCCGCGGGGCGATTTGCGTCTGGGCGAATCGTGGGCGCCCGAATCGGGTATGCGACAGGGCATGAGTAATCCGGATCACAGAGCGGCGCCGATACGCGCTCAAGCGAAGCGGCACGCCGAAGATGCCCGCGAGGCAATAGAGGAACGTCGCAGCAAGCTGAGCGGCGGGCTGAGCGGCTGGGTGGCCGAGCGGGCCGCGAAGTGGGATCTCTCCGGCCAGGACGAGACCGCCCTGCAGCGACAGAAGTATCTGTGGAATGTGCTGGTGGACTATTGGTTTCGGATGGAGATCGACGGCTGGGAGAACATCCCGGAGTCCCCACCCGCGCTGCTGGTGGGGATTCACTCCGGGGCCCCGTTTGTCTGGGATGCCTGGACCGTCGGCCTGCAATGGTGGCGGCGGTTCGGCCAGGAGCGCACCCTGCACGGCACCGCGCACGATGCGCTGATGGCGATTCCGCTGTTCGGAAGGTACTTCCGGTCGATGGGGGTGCTGCCGGCGGCCCCAGACGCCATTGCCACCGCGCTGGCCGAGGGGCGTGACGTGGCGCTGTGGCCCGGTGGGGAAGTGGACTCACTGCGCCCGTGGACGGAGCGCGATCAGGCCAACCTGGCGGGGCGGACCGGCTTCGTCAAGATGGCGATTCGTGCGGGTGTGCCGATCGTGCCGATCGCCACAGTCGGCGGCGCCGACGCGATGCCGGTATTGATCCGTGGCGACCGGCTGTCGAAGGCGCTACGCCTGGACCGCATCCTGCGGCTCAAGGTGTTTCCATTGGCTGTTTCGCTGCCGTGGGGGATCGCGCCGGCGGCGCTGCCGCAGCTGCCCCTGCCGGCCAAGATCAGAACCCGGTTCATGCCCGCCGTCGAACTCGACAACGATCCCGCGCGGGCCGACGACGACCAATACGTCGACCGCAAATACCGCGAGGTGCAGGATGCCATCCAGGAAGGAATGGATGCGCTCGCGCGCAGACGTGCATTCCCGTTGTTCGGCTAGCGACACACCAAAAGCGTTGTGGCCCAAAGGGTTTAGGTGCCCGAGACCTCCGGGTCCGGGCGACTCGGCGCGGGCGTTGTGGTCGAGGCCCAGATCGGAGTCAGCGTCGAGTCGGCGGCCACCCATTCCGGTTGCGGGGGCGCCGCCCGGTAGCCGACGCCCCGGACGGTGTCCACCAGAAACTGGTGGCGGGCGCCCAGCTTGGCGCGCAGCCGCCGAATGTGCACGTCGACCGTGCGGACCTTGCCGGTGGTGTCGTAGCCCCACGCCTCCCGCATCAACCGGGTCCGGGTGAATGCCTGACCGGCATGCTGGACAAGGAAATTCAGCAATTTGAACTCGGTGAGGGTCAGGCCAAGGTCGTTGCCGTCGAGTGTCGCGGTGAAACTGGCCGGATGCAGCAGGAGGCCGCCGAATTTCACAGTGCCGTCGCCCACGCTGCGCCTGCGTCCGATGGCAAGGCGCATGCGTGCCTGCAGTTCTTCGGCACCGGTGCCGGGCAGCATCACGTCATCGAAATTGCAGTCGACATCGACGGCCGCACAATCCGCCGGGGCAACCAGGGCCACCACCGCGGTGCCGGGGTTGTCGGTCATCAGTCGATGGCTGACGGCCTGTGCCACCGCCATATTGCTGCGCGCGTCGATGATCGCGATGTCGGCCGTGGCGAAATGCCCGTCGGGTTCGGTCGCCAAGGTGATGCGGCGCATCGGCTGCGCGAACGTCGCCAAATCCGGTAGGGCCGATTCGAAATCGTCCTCATCGGTGAGCACCACCACGTCCAACGACTAACTCCAAACTCGCGACGTCCCTGCTTCCCCCCGGTCCGTAGGCACCTCTGCGGAGATGTCTTACAGATGTCTTACAGCGCTACGCCTGGATACCCGTCCTGTTCGAAATTAAGCAGACTGGTTGCGCGCGCCGAGAAACGTGAGAAAAGCGGTGGGCCCGGCCCGTTTCCACGGACCGGGCCCACCGATTACAGCGCGCTACTGATTGTTCTTCTGGCGCTCTTCGGCCGCCTTGGCGCCACCGCGCGCGGCTTCCGCTTCGGCTTCCTTCTTGGCCGCGTCGCGCTGCGCGTCGGCCTTGTCCTGCTGCGCCTGGCCCTCACGGGTGAGGTCATCACGACCGGCCACCGCGCCTACGGCCTCCTTGGCCTTGCCTTTGACGTCCTCGACGACGCCCTTCACAGCTTCGGCAGGTCCCGACTTGTTTTCTTCAGCCATGGAAGTACTCCTCCTCGTTGGCGTACTGCGAGCGATTCCCGCTCAACGGCGATCGCGTGCGATCGATCCGGTCATACGGCGAGGCCGGTCCTTATTGCTTAAGACCGCATATTTCTGCCGCGTTGATCCGTGTTCCCATGCCGCCCGTCGCTCAAACGCGGGTGCGAGGAGGCACACTGGCCACTCTATTCCGGTACCGGGAGACTCGAAAATTGGTCCGGTGAGCCAACTATGCGCATAATGCACCCCGCCGACGTCGCATTGTGCTGCGATGAGGCAGGATGTGAAATGCCGTTCCGGGATCTTGATCGCCTGGGATGGCACTCTCATGCGAGGAGTCTGATGACGGAGTCCAGGGAGCCCCAAGTCGCCGGCTCGGCGGCTCCGAACCCGGAGCCGACAACCAGCAGCAACGGCGTATCCGGCCAGCCACTGAGCCGCGCCAGGTATTCGCGAGTGTTGCTCAAGCTCGGCGGCGAGATGTTCGGCGGCGGCCAGGTCGGCCTGGATCCCGATGTCGTGGCGCGGGTGGCGCGGCAGATCGCCGAGGTGGTCCGCGACGGTGTCCAGGTCGCCGTGGTGATCGGCGGGGGCAACTTCTTCCGGGGCGCGCAGCTTCAGCAGCGCGGTATGGAACGCACCCGGTCGGACTACATGGGCATGCTGGGAACCGTGATGAACAGCCTCGCGCTGCAAGACTTCCTGGAGAAGGAAGGCATCGTCACCCGGGTCCAGACCGCGATCACCATGGGCCAGGTGGCCGAGCCCTATCTGCCGTTGCGTGCCGTACGTCACCTGGAGAAGGGGCGGGTGGTGATCTTCGGGGCCGGCATGGGGCTGCCCTACTTCTCCACCGACACCACCGCCGCGCAGCGGGCCCTGGAGATCGGTGCCGAGGTGGTCTTGATGGCCAAAGCGGTCGACGGCGTGTTCGACGCGGATCCGCGGCAGCACCCCGATGCCGAATTGATCGCCGCGATCAGTCACCGTGAGGTGATCGACCGCGGGCTACGAGTGGCCGATGCCACCGCGTTCAGCCTGTGCATGGACAATGGCATGCCGATCCTGGTGTTCAACCTGCTGACCAATGGCAATATCGCCCGGGCGGTCGCTGGTGAGAAAATCGGGACTCTGGTCACCACCTGAGCGGAAACGCGATGACTTGCGCGTGCGAGGATGCGCAGCGCAGCAATGAGGAGGAGCGGCGCACATGATCGACGAGGCTCTCTTCGACGCGGAAGAGAAAATGGAGAAGGCCGTGGCGGTCGCCCGGGACGACTTGTCGACCATCCGGACCGGGCGCGCCAACCCGGGCATGTTCTCGCGGATCGTGATCGACTACTACGGCACGGCCACGCCTATCACGCAGCTGGCCAGCATCAACGTGCCCGAGGCGCGTCTCGTCGTCATCAAGCCCTACGAAGCCAGCCAGGTGGGCGCGATCGAGACCGCGATCCGCAATTCCGACCTCGGCGTCAATCCCACCAACGACGGCACCCTGATCCGGGTGGCCGTGCCGCAGCTCACCGAGGAACGTCGCCGTGAGCTGGTCAAGCAGGCCAAGAGCAAGGGTGAGGACGCCAAGGTCTCGGTGCGCAACATCCGCCGCAAGGCGATGGAGGAGCTGCATCGCATCCGCAAGGACGGCGAGGCCGGCGAGGACGAGGTCGGCCGGGCCGAAAAGGACCTGGACAAGACCACGCATCAATACACCACCCAGATCGAAGAGCTGGTCAAGCACAAAGAAGGCGAACTGCTGGAGGTCTAGTGACCTCAGCAGCGAAGTTCATCCAGGCCAGTGGCAACCCCAGAACCCGGCGCAGGCGATCCGCCCGAGAATTCGTCGCGCGCCGCCAAGGAGACGATCCAGCAGCCGGCCAAGAAGACGTCGCGCGCCGGACGTAACCTGGGCGCCGCCATCGCGGTGGGCACCGGTATCGGCGGCGTCCTGGTCGTGACGCTGGTGTTCGCGCCGCGCTTCTGGGTTCCCATCGTCGCCCTGGCCATCGTGGTGGCCACCCACGAAGTGGTTCGGCGGTTGCGTGAAGCCGGCTACGTCATACCCGTCATCCCGCTGCTGGCCGGGGGCCAGCTCACCGTCTGGCTGACCTGGCCGTTCCACGCCGCGGGCGCACTGGCCGGCTTCGGCGTCACCGTGGTGGTCTGCAACGTGTGGCGGCTGTTCATGCAGGACAACCGCAAACGGCCCGAGCCGTTCGACGGCTCGCCGTCGGCTAACTACCTCAGGGACGCCTCGGCCACCGTGTTCCTGGCCGCGTGGGTGCCGCTGTTCGCGTCCTTCGGCGTGCTGCTGGTCTACCCGCACGACGGCGCCGGGCGGGTGTTCTGTCTGATGATCACCGTCGTCGCCTCCGATACCGGCGGATATGCCGTGGGGGCGCTCTTCGGCAAGCACCCGATGGTGCCCGCGATCAGCCCCAAGAAGTCCTGGGAGGGATTCGTGGGTTCCCTGGTGTTCGGCATCACCGCGGCGACGCTGACGGCGACCTTCCTGGCCGGCAAACCGTGGTGGATCGGCGCGCTGCTGGGCGTCGTCCTGGTGCTGACCTGCACCCTTGGCGATCTGGTGGAGTCGCAGGTCAAGCGCGACCTGGGCATCAAGGACATGGGCCGGCTGCTACCCGGCCACGGCGGCCTGATGGATCGGCTCGATGGCGTCCTGCCGTCGGCGGTCGCCGCCTGGACGGTGCTGACACTCGTTCCCTAGGCAGTCCCGAACGTGACCGATACTGGACAGGTCATGGTTCAACAATTGGTGTTCTCCGAGCCGCGGCGCGGCAAGCCGCCGCGGCATCTGGCCGACCTCGATGAGGACGGCCGCGCGTCCGCCGTCGCGGAGCTGGGCCTGCCGGCGTTTCGCGCCAAGCAGCTGGCGCATCAGTACTACGGCCGGCTGATCGCCGATCCGCGGCAAATGACCGACCTTCCCGCGGGCTTGCGCGACGCCATCGCCGAGACGATGTTCCCGATCCTGCTCACCGCGGCCTCCGAGGTGACCTGCGATGCGGGCCAGACCCGAAAGACGTTGTGGCGGGCCCTCGATGGGGTCACCGTCGAGTCGGTGCTGATGCGCTATCCGCAACGCAACACCGTGTGCATCTCGTCGCAGGCCGGCTGCGGCATGGCCTGTCCGTTCTGCGCGACGGGCCAGGGCGGGCTGACCCGCAACCTGTCGACGGCCGAGATCCTCGAGCAGGTGCGCGCCGGCGCCGCAGCGCTGCGCGACGACTTCGGGGACCGGCTGTCCAACGTGGTGTTCATGGGCATGGGGGAGCCACTGGCCAACTATGCCCGCGTGCTCGCCGCGGTGCGGCGCATCATCGCCGCGCCGCCGCACGGTTTCGGCATCTCGGCCCGCTCGGTGACGGTGTCGACGGTGGGCCTTGCCCCCGCCATCCGCAAACTCGCCGACGAACGGCTCGGCGTCACGCTGGCGCTGTCGCTGCACGCGCCCGACGACGAACTGCGCGACACGCTGGTGCCGGTCAACAACCGGTGGAAGATCACCGAGGCCCTCGACGCCGCGCGGTATTACGCCGACGTCACCGGGCGGCGGGTGTCGGTGGAGTACGCGTTGATCCGAGATGTCAACGACCAGCCTTGGCGCGCGGACCTTTTGGGGCAGCGGCTGCATCGTGCGCTGGGGCCGCTGGTGCACGTCAACCTGATTCCGCTCAACCCGACGCCGGGAAGTGCGTGGGACGCGAGCCCCAAGCCGGTCGAGCGGGAGTTCGTCCGACGGGTCCGCGCCAAAGGGGTGTCATGCACCGTGCGCGACACCCGCGGACGTGAGATCAGCGCCGCCTGCGGGCAGCTGGCCGCCGAGCGCGGATGAACCGGGACGGCGACGCGCACGTCTTAAAGGCATAACGCCAGCAAACGGGGGTGCGCCATGATTCGCCTGTTCTCTCCGCTCAGGTTGTTTGCCGCGGCGGTTCTCGCCGTGGCGTTGATCGTCGTGCTGGGCGGCGCGCCACGCGCGCTGGCCGCCGACGACCGGCTGCAGTTCACCGGGACAACGCTGAGCGGTGCGCCGTTCAACGGCGCCGGTTTGCAGGGCAAGCCCGCGGTGCTGTGGTTCTGGGCGCCGTTCTGCCCGTTCTGCAACGCCGAAGCCCCCGGCGTCAGCCGGGTGGCGGCCGCCAATCCAGGCGTCACGTTCGTCGGGGTGGCCGGGCACTCGGACGTCGGCGCCGAACAGACCTTCGTCTCCAAGTACGGCCTGAATTTCACCAACCTCAACGACGCCGACGGATCCATCTGGGCCCGCTACAACGTCCCCTGGCAGCCCGCGTACGTGTTCTACCGCGCGGACGGCAGCTCGACGTTCGTCAACAACCCGACCTCGGCGATGTCGCAGCAGGAGCTCTCCGATCGGGTCTCCGCCCTGAGGTCCTGACTTGGCGGACCAGGGTCTGGTCGGCCTGGCCTTCGCCGCCGGATTGGTCGCCGCGCTGAACCCGTGCGGATTCGCGATGCTGCCCGCCTATCTCCTGCTGGTGGTGCGCGGCCAGCGTGCCGGGGCGTCGTCGGGGGTGGCGGCCGCCGGGCGGGCGCTGGCGGCCACTGTCGGGATGGCGCTGGGCTTCCTGACGGTGTTCGGCGTGTTCGGCGCCCTGACCGTCTCGGCGGCCACGACCGTGCAGCGATACCTGCCCTACGCCACCGTGGTCGTCGGCGTGGTCCTGATCGGGCTCGGGGTGTGGCTCCTGTCGGGCCGTGCGCTGTCGGCGCTGACCCCGCGATCGTTGGGGCCGCGGTGGGCTCCCACCGCCCGACTGGGCTCCATGTACGGCTATGGCATCAGCTACGCGCTCGCCTCGCTGTCATGCACCGTCGGCCCGTTTCTGGCCGTCACCGCCGCCGGCCTGCGCGGGGGATCGATCGCCACCGAGGTGGCGATCTACCTCGCCTACAGTGCGGGGCTGACGCTGGTGGTCGGGGTGCTCGCGGTCGCTGCGGCGACTGCGAGCTCGGCGATGGTGGAAAGGCTGCGCCGCATGCTCCCGTTCGGCAACCGGATCAGCGGCGCGTTGCTGGTGCTGGTCGGGCTGTATGTGGCCTATTACGGCAGCTACGAGGTGCGCCTGTTCGGCGCGAACGGCAACCCGCAGGACGCGGTGATCAGCGCGGCCGGGCGGCTGCAGGGCGCGGTGGCCGGCTGGGTGCATCAGCACGGGGTGTGGCCGTGGGTGATCGCCGTGGTCGCGCTGGCGGTCGTCGTGATCGGCGGCGCCTGGCATCGCCGGGCCCACCGCTAGGGCAAGACGGGGTGGCGGCTACCTGATCCAGCCGCGGCGGCGGCCCCACAGGTCGCGGATCAGCGCGACGAGGATCAGCGCCGCGAACCCGATCAGGAACCAGTTCTCGATGTGGCCGACGTGGTTGCCGCGCAGCATCGCCAGCAGGAATCCGAAGCCGATCAGGCCGGCAATGTGCCAGGTCCGGTGGTTGATCCTGCTCCAGCCCCACGCTGCCGACGGCACCTCGACGTCGTCGACGCCGTTGAAGCGCTCCACCTCGGTACTGGCCACGGCGAATCCCCTTCGGATCGGATTGGCTTGTCGAACCCAAATTCTGGCATACCGCCGGCGGGCTTGCGGGGCATGGCCCGCGTCGGCGCCGGGCGGCACAATGAGTGGGTGACCAACCTGACGATCGATGGGCGAACGCGGGACCGCCTGCGCGTGCTGGTGCTGGGCAGCACCGGCTCCATCGGCACCCAGGCGCTGGACGTCATCGCCGCCAACCCGGACCGTTTCGAGGTGGTCGGTCTGGCCGCGGGCGGCGCCAACCTGGACACGTTGTTGCGGCAGCGCGCCGAGACCGGTGTGACCAACATCGCGGTCGCCGACGAGGGCGCGGCGCGGCGGGCCGGCGACGTCCCGTTTGCCGGTCCCGAAGCGGCGACGCGGCTGGTGCAGGAGACCGAGGCCGACGTCGTGCTCAACGCGCTGGTGGGGGCGTTGGGGCTGCGGCCCACGCTGGCCGCGCTGGAATCGGGCGCCCGGCTGGCCCTGGCCAATAAGGAATCGCTGATCGCCGGTGGTCCGCTGGTGCTGCGGGCCGCCGAGCCGGGGCAGATCGTTCCGGTCGACTCCGAACACTCCGCGCTGGCGCAGTGCCTGCGCGGCGGGGGCCCCGACGAAGTCGCCAAGCTGGTGCTGACCGCATCCGGCGGCCCGTTCCGTGGCTGGACGGCCGCCCAGCTCGAGGACGTCACCCCGGAGCAGGCGGGCGCCCACCCGACGTGGTCGATGGGCCCGATGAACACGCTGAACTCGGCCTCGCTGGTCAACAAGGGGCTGGAGTTGATCGAGACCCACCTGCTGTTCGGCATCCCGTACGACCGCATCGAGGTGGTCGTGCACCCTCAGTCGATTGTTCATTCGATGGTCACGTTCGTGGACGGCTCGACCCTTGCCCAGGCCAGCCCGCCGGACATGAAACTGCCGATCTCGTTGGCCCTGGGCTGGCCGCAGCGGGTCCCCGGCGCGGCCGCCAGCTGTGACTTCAGCACGGCTTCTAGCTGGGAATTCGAGCCGCTGGACGACGACGTTTTCCCCGCCGTCGAGCTGGCCCGGTACGCCGGGCAGACCGGTGGCTGCATGACCGCCGTCTACAACGCGGCCAACGAGGAGGCGGCGGAGGCGTTCCTCGCGGGCCGGGTCGGGTTCCCCGCGATTGTCAAAACCATCGCCGACGTGCTGCACGCCGCCGACCAATGGGCCGTTTCACCCGCTAACGTGGATGAGGTACTCGACGCGCAGCGCTGGGCACGTGACCGGGCGCAGCGTGCCGTCGCGCAAGCCCAGCCCGCCAAGGTGTCAGCAAAAGCCTCCGGAGTGGTGTGAGAAAGGTCCTCGCAGCCAAATGATGTTCGTCATCGGCATTGTGCTGTTCGCACTGGCCATCCTGATCTCGGTGGCCCTGCACGAGTGCGGGCACATGTGGGTCGCGCGCGCAACCGGCATGAAGGTGCGGCGCTATTTCGTCGGCTTCGGGCCCACCCTGTGGTCGACCCGGCGCGGTGAAACCGAGTACGGCCTCAAGGCCGTTCCGCTGGGCGGCTTCTGCGACATCGCCGGCATGACCTCGGTGGAGGAGCTGGCGCCCGACGAGACCGAGCGCGCCATGTTCAAGCAGAAGGTCTGGAAGCGGGTCGCGGTGCTGTTCGCCGGCCCCGCCGCGAACTTCATCATCTGCCTGGTGCTGCTCTACGGCATAGCGCTGATCTGGGGGCTGCCGAACCTGCATCCGCCGACCCAGGCGGTTGTCGGCGAAACCGCTTGTGTGGCACCGGAAGTGGCGCCCGGCAAGATCGCGGACTGCACCGGGCCCGGTCCGGCGGCGCTCGCCGGAATCCGGCCGGGTGACGTCATCGTCAAGGTGGGCGACACCCCGGTGTCGACCTTCGAGGACATGGCCGCCGCCATCCGTAAGGCGCATGGCAACGTCCCGATCGTCGCCGAGCGCAACGGCGCCACGATCACCACCTACGTCGACGTCACCACCACCCAGCGCTACCTGACCGCCGGGACCAACGGGCAGGGCGGCCAGCAGCAACCCTCGACGGTCGGCGCCATCGGCGTCGGCGCCGTCAAGGTCGCGCCCACGCACTACGGGGTGTTCACGGCGATCCCTGCCACCGTCGCCTTCGCCGGTGACCTCACCGGCGAAGTGGGCAAGGCGCTCGTCGCGATCCCCACAAAGGTCGGCGCGCTGGTGCACGCCATCGGCGGCGGGCAGCGCGACCCGCAGACGCCGATGAGCGTCGTCGGCGCCAGCATCATCGGCGGCGACACCGTCGACCACGGGTTGTGGGTGGCGTTCTGGTTCTTCCTGGCCCAGCTGAACCTCATCCTGGGTGCGATCAACCTGGTGCCGCTGCTGCCCTTCGACGGCGGCCACATCGCCATCGCGGTGTTCGAGAAGATCCGCAACCTCGTCCGGTCGGCCCGCGGCATGGTCGCGGCCGCGCCGGTGAACTACCTCAAACTCATGCCCGCGACGTACGTCGTGCTGGTGTTCGTGGTCGGCTACATGCTGCTGACCGTGACCGCCGATCTGGTCAACCCGATCAGGCTCTTCCAATGACGAAACCGAAGGAATCAACACAGTGACCATTGGCCTGGGCATGCCGCCGACTCCGGCGCCCACGCTCGCTCCCCGGCGTACCACGCGCCAACTGATGGTCCGCGACGTCGGGGTTGGCAGCGAGTATCCGATTTCGGTGCAGTCGATGTGCACCACCAAGACGCATGACGTCAACACGACGCTGCAGCAGATCGCCGAGCTGACCGCAGCCGGCTGCGACATCGTCCGGGTGGCCTGCCCGCGTCAGGAGGACGCCGACGCGCTGGCCGAGATCGCCCGGCACAGCCAGATCCCGGTCATCGCCGACATCCACTTCCAGCCCAAGTACATCTTCGCCGCCATCGACGCGGGGTGCGCCGCGGTGCGGGTAAACCCCGGCAACATCAAGGAATTCGACGGCCGGGTCGGCGAGGTCGCCAAAGCGGCCGCAGCGGCGGACATCCCGATCCGCATCGGCGTCAACGCCGGCTCGCTGGACAAGCGGTTCATGGAGAAGTACGGCAAGGCCACCCCCGAGGCGCTGGTCGAGTCCGCGCTGTGGGAGGCCTCGCTGTTCGAGGAGCACGGCTTCGGCAACATCAAGATCAGCGTCAAGCACAACGACCCGGTGGTGATGGTCGCCGCCTACGAACAGCTGGCCGCGCAGTGCGATTACCCACTGCATCTCGGGGTCACCGAGGCCGGTCCGGCCTTCCAGGGCACCATCAAGTCCGCGGTCGCCTTCGGCGCGCTGCTGTCGCGCGGCATCGGCGACACCATCCGGGTGTCGCTGTCGGCGCCGCCGGTCGAGGAAGTCAAGGTCGGCATCCAGATCCTCGAGTCGCTGAACCTGCGGCCGCGCGGGCTGGAGATCGTGTCGTGCCCGTCGTGCGGTCGCGCCCAGGTCGACGTGTACACGTTGGCCAACGCGGTGACCGCCGGCCTGGACGGTCTGGACGTGCCGCTGCGCGTCGCCGTGATGGGGTGCGTCGTCAACGGTCCGGGGGAGGCCCGCGAGGCCGACCTCGGTGTCGCGTCGGGAAATGGCAAGGGCCAGATCTTCGTTCGCGGCGAAGTCATCAAGACCGTGCCCGAAGCGCAGATTGTCGAAACGTTGATCGAAGAGGCAATGCGGATCGCCTCGGAGATGAACAGTGGTAACGGGCCGGAAACAACATCCAGCGGTTCACCTGTTGTCACCGTAAGCTGATAAACGCCAGCGCCGGTCTAAGAGTTCGCACCACAGAGAGTTCGCCATATGTCGGCTCCGCCCCTGTTCCGCCTTGTCGGTGAGCGACGGGTGTCCGTGGTGCGTGACGCGGCCGCGGTCTGGCGGGTGCTCGACGGCGATCCCGTCGCGTCCTGCATGGTCGCCGCCCGCGTGGCCGACCACGGCATCGACCCCAATTCGATCGGCGGCGAACTGTGGACGCTGCGCGGTGCCGACGAATCGCTGTGCTTCGCCGGCGCCAACCTGATCCCGCTGCGCGGCGCGCCGGCCGACCTGAGCGCGTTCGCCGACGAGGCCATGCGCGGAACGCGGCGCTGCTCTTCGCTGGTCGGCAGGGCCGATTTGGTGATGCCGATGTGGGAGCGGCTCGAGGCGGCCTGGGGCCCGGCCCGTGACGTGCGCGACCACCAGCCGCTGCTGGCGTTGTCCACCCACCCCAGCTGCGAGCTGGACCCCGGTGTGCGGCAGGTGCGGCCCGAGGAGCTGGACGCCTACCTGGTGGCCGCCGTCGACATGTTCATCGGCGAAGTGGGCGTCGACCCGCGGCTCGGCGACGGCGGCCGAGGCTACCGGCGGCGGGTGGCCAGCCTGATCACGGCCGGGCGGGCCTGGGCGCGGTTCGAGCACGGCCAGGTCGTCTTCAAGGCCGAGGTGGGCTCGCAGTCCCCGGGGGTGGGCCAGATCCAGGGGGTGTGGGTGCACCCGGAGTGGCGCGGGCTGGGCCTGGGCACCGCCGGCACCGCGACGGTCGCCGCGGTGATCGTCGGCACCGGGCGCACCGCCAGCCTCTACGTCAACGACTTCAACACGGTGGCCCGCGCCGCTTACGCCCGAGTGGGGTTCACCGAGATCGGCACCTTCGCGACGGTGCTGCTCGACTAGCGGCCGCGGCCTGCCTCCGCCCGGCCAGCGCCCGGCTGGCCGGGCGCTGGGCTGTGGCTGCCCGGCTGGCCGGGCGCTCGAACTCGAGCGATCTCCTGCGTGACATAACGGTTGGGTCTCGGTGTGTCGGCGCCCCTGTTCAGGCCGCAGTTCTTAACATTTGCAACGATGGCAACTAGAACCACAATGGCCTCATCCGCCTCAGGCTTGCTGCTGCTCGCGGTCATCGTCCTGTCCGGATGCACACCGCGGCCCGACGGGCCTGGCCCGGCGGCGGAGAAGTTCTTCCGCGCCCTGGCCATTGGCGACACCGCAACGGCCGCGCAACTCAGCGACAGCCCCAATGAGGCCCGCGAGGCGCTCAACGCGGCCTGGTCCGGCCTGCAGGCATCGCATCTTGACGCGCAGATCCTCAACGCCAAGTACGCCGAGGACAGCGGCACCGTCGGCTACCGCTTCACCTGGCACCTGCCCAAGAACCGGACCTGGACCTACGACGGCCAGCTGCGGATGGCGCGCGACGAGGGGCACTGGGCGGTGCGGTGGACCACCACCGCGCTGCACGCCAAGTTGGGCGAGCACCAGACCTTCGCGCTGCGGGCCGACCGGCCGCACCGCGCGTCGGTGAACGAACTCGGCGGCAGCGATGTGCTGGTGCCCGGCTACCTGTACCACTACACGCTGGACGCCACGCAGGCCGGACCGGCCCTGTTCGGCACGGCCCACGCGATCGTCGACGTGCTGCACCCCTTCAACGGGGCCCTCAACGACCCGCAGCTGCTCGCCGAGCAGGCCAGCTCGACGCCTCACCCGGTGGACCTGGGCGTGACGCTGCACCCCGACGACAACGACAAGGTGTCCCCGCTGGTCGGGCATCTGCCCGGCGTCGTGGTCACCCCCCAACCCGAAATGCTGCCCACCGACCCGCATTTCGCGCCTGCGGCCATCGCCGCGGTGAAGAAGGCCGTAGTCGACCAACTCGACGGCCAGGCGGGCTGGCGGGTGGTGAGCGTCAACCAGAACGGCGTCGAGGTCGAGGTGCTGCACGAGGTCGAAGGGTCGCCGGCGCCGTCGGTGTCGATCACTCTGGACCGGGTCGTGCAGAACGCCGCCCAGCGCGCTGTCGACAACAAGGGCGGCAAGGCGATGATCGTGGTGATCAAGCCGTCGACAGGGGAGATCCTGGCGATCGCGCAGAACGGCGGGGCCGACGCGGACGGTCTGCCCGCCACCAACGGCCTGTTCCCACCCGGGTCGACCTTCAAGATGATCACCGCCGGCGCGGCCGTCGACCGCGACATGGCCACGCCGAACTCGATGCTCGGCTGCCCGGGCCACCTCGACATCGGGCATCGCACCGTGCCCAACTACGGCGGCTTCGACCTCGGCGTCGTGTCGCTGTCGCGCGCGTTCGCCAGTTCGTGCAACACCACCTTCGCGGAGTTGAGCAGCCGGATGCCGCCGCGCGGCCTGACCCAGACGGCCGCGCAATACGGCATCGGCCTCGATTACACGGTGGACGGCGTCACCACCGTGACGGGGTCGGTGCCCCCGACGGTGGACCTGGCCGAACGCACGGAGGACGGTTTCGGCCAGGGCAAGGTGCTGGCCAGCCCGTTCGGCATGGCCCTGGTGGCGGCGACGGTCGCCGCCGGCAAGACACCCGTGCCCCAACTGATCGTGGGGCGGCAGACGGCGGTCCAGGGGGACACGACGCCGATCAGCCCGAAGATGATCGATGCGCTGCGGCCGATGATGCGCCTGGTGGTGACCAACGGGACCGCCAAGGAGATCGCCGGCTGCGGCGAGATCTACGGGAAGACCGGTGAGGCCGAATTCCCGGGCGGATCGCACTCCTGGTTCGCCGGGTACCGCGGCGACCTGGCCTTCGCCTCGCTGATCGTCGGAGGCGGCAGCTCCGAGTGGGCGGTGCGGATGACCAAGTTCATGTTCGAGGCGCTGCCGCCCAACTTCCTGGCCTAGCGCCCCGGGCCCGCATCAGCGGTAAATTGCGAACATGACCGATACCGGCGGCGACATGGTGGCCTTGCGGGTGTCCGACGCCGACCGCAACGGCACGATGCGGCGACTGCACAACGCCGTCGCGCTCGGGCTGATCGACATCGACGAGTTCGAGCAGCGCTCGTCGCAGGTGTCCTACGCGCGCACCCGCGGCGAGCTGGACGGGGTGGTCGGCGACCTGCCGGGACCGGGCGCCATCGTCACCTCCGCGGCCGACCGGGTGGAACTGCGCGGCTGGGCGGGTTCGCTGAAGCGCCACGGCGAGTGGACGGTGCCCACCCGCCTGGCCCTGGTCCGCCGCCTGGGCTCGGTGGAACTCGACCTCACCAAGGCGCGGTTCGCGGGCCCGGTGGTGGTCATCGAACTCGACATGAGACTCGGATCGGTGGAGATTCGATTGCCCGACGGGGCCAGCGCGTCGATCGACGACGTCGAGGTCTATGTGGGCAGCGCCAGCGACCGGCGCAAAGACCCGCCGGGTGAGGGCAGGCCGCACGTGGTGCTGACCGGCCGGGTGGTGGGCGGCTCGGTCAACATCCGGGGACCGCGCCGGGCGCTGTTGCGCCGCCCTCGGCCCTGATCGCTTGGCCGCCCTTCGGTGAGTGTGCGATGAGGGCGGGCAAACTCGCGAATTCCCGCCCTACAGACACAATCAGCGCCACTGACGCACATTCGACGCCCAGTCGGGCCGCGCCGGACCGCGGTTAAGCTGGTCGCATGCCTGCTCGCACCGCGCTTTCCCCCGGAGAGTTGTCCCCGACTCTGCCGGTGCCTGGCCGCATCCCGCGGCCCGAATACGTCGGCAAGTCCACGGCCCAAGAGGGCAGCGAACCATGGGTGCAGACACCCGAGGTGATCGAGAAGATGCGCGTCGCCGGCCAGATCGCGGCCGCCGCGCTGGTGGAGGCGGGCAAGGCCGTCGCACCCGGGGTGACCACCGACGAACTGGACCGCGTCGCCCACGAGTACATGGTCGACCACGGCGCCTACCCCTCCACGCTGGGTTACAAGGGCTACCCGAAGTCGTGCTGCACGTCGCTCAACGAGGTCATCTGCCACGGGATCCCCGACTCGACCGTGATCGAGGACGGTGACATCGTCAACATCGATGTCACCGCCTACATCGACGGTGTGCACGGCGACACCAACGCGACCTTCCTGGCCGGCGACGTCTCCGAGGAACACCGGCTGCTGGTGGAGCGCACCCGGGAGGCGACGATGCGCGCCATCAACGCCGTCAAGCCCGGGCGTGCCCTCTCGGTCGTCGGCCGCGTCATCGAGTCGTACGCAAACCGGTTCGGCTACAACGTCGTTCGCGACTTCACCGGGCACGGCATCGGCACCACGTTCCACAACGGCCTGGTCGTCCTGCACTATGATCAGCCGTCGGTGTCCACCGTCATGCAACCGGGTATGACGTTCACCATCGAACCGATGATCAACCTCGGCGCCCTGGACTACGAGATCTGGGACGACGGCTGGACCGTGGTCACCCGCGACCGCAAGTGGACCGCGCAGTTCGAGCACACCCTGCTGGTGACCGACACCGGCGTCGAAATCCTCACCCTGCCATGACGTTTGCCGGATGACCGGAGCGCTGCTGGTGGCCGGCACCAGCTCCGACGCCGGGAAATCGGTGGTGGTGGCCGGCCTGTGCCGGTTGTTGGCCCGCCGCGGGGTGCGGGTCGCCCCGTTCAAGGCGCAGAACATGTCCAACAACTCCGTGGTGACCGTCGAGGGTGGCGAGATCGGCCGCGCCCAGGCGATCCAGGCGCGCGCGGCGGGGCTGGAACCCAGCGTGCGGTTCAACCCGATCCTGCTCAAGCCGGGCAGCGACCGCACCTCCCAGCTGGTGATCAAGGGTCGGGTCGCCGACTCTGTCAGCGCCAAAAGCTATGTGCGGCATCGTGATCGGCTGGCCTCCGTCGTCCTCGACGAATTGACCTGCCTGCGTGACGATTTCGATGTGGTGATCTGCGAGGGGGCCGGCTCGCCGGCTGAGATCAACCTGCGCGCCACCGATCTGGCCAACATGGGGCTGGCCCGGGCCGCGCAGTTGCCGGTGCTGCTGGTCGGGGACATCGACCGCGGCGGTCTGCTGGCGCATCTGTTCGGGACTGTCGCGGTGCTCGAACCCGACGACCAGGCACTGATCGCCGGCTTCATCGTCAACAAATTCCGCGGCGACCCCGCGCTGCTCGAGCCCGGGTTGCGTCAGCTGCACGACATGACGGGCCGCCCGACCTATGGCGTGCTGCCATACGCCGACGAGCTGTGGCTGGACGCCGAGGACTCGCTGTCGGTGGTCGCGCACCGCGTCGTCGGCACGCCCGCACCTCCGCGCGGGCAGGACTGGCTGCGGGTGGCCGCGATCCGGCTGCCACGGATCTCCAACTCCACCGACGTCGAGGCGCTGGCGTGCGAGCCGGGCGTGCTGGTGCGCTGGGTCACCGACCCCGCCGACATCACCGACACCGACCTGATCGTCATCCCCGGCAGCAAAGCCACTGTCTCCGACCTGTCTTGGCTGCGCGATCGCGGCCTGGCCGACGCGATCACCGCGCACGCCGGCGCCGGCAAGCCGGTGCTGGGGATCTGCGGGGGATTTCAAATGCTGTGCAGTCGCCTAGACGATCCGGTGGAATCCGGGACCGCGGGCGTGCCCGGCCTGGGTCTGCTCGACGCCGACATCGTCTTCGATCCCGAGAAGACCCTGCGCCGTTGGCAGCGGCCCCTCGTCGGGTACGAGATCCATCATGGACGGGTCGCCCGCTGTGCCGAGCGGGGTTGGTTCACGGCCGATGCGGACCAGCGTCCGCAGGGTGTGATGCGCGGCGCGGTCTTCGGAACCCACTGGCACGGCCTGCTCGACAACGACGATTTCCGGCGCGGGTGGCTGCGCCGGGTCGCCGATGCGGCCGGGCGCGGCGGTTTCGTGGTCGGCGACGTCAACGTCGCCGCGCGCCGCGATGCCCAGCTCGATCTCGCCGCCGACCTGCTGGCGTCTCATCTCGACATCGAGGGTGTTCTCAGGCTGCTTGATGGTCCGCCGCGGCGACCGGTCCTCTCAAGTCGCTTGTCGCCGTAGGGCATTCGGTGCACGAGCGGTATGAACGCTGCCGTTGACGCTATAGTAAAAATACCTAATTTGCGTACCAGATGCCCAGAATCGTCGCGCTCGCATGCCGCTTGGCTGTAGCGTGCTTGGGTGTCCTCGATGATGACCACTCTGGACGGGTTCCCCGTCCCGGTGGTTGTGGGCGGTCCGGAGAACGGCGTCGTCGTCGTCATACTGGGCGACGAGGATCGCGCCCCGGCCGCCTACGACGCTGTCTGCGAGCGGCTGCACACCGCGTCGCTTCGGACGGTCGTGGTCGGCTTCGATCCGCGCCTGACCCCCAAGTCGATGATCGGCATCCTCGACGCGCTGGGCATCGGGTGGGCCGTGGTGATGGGCGACCGCGCCGGCGGCGAACTCGCCTGGGAGCTGACCGCCACCAAGCTGGGCCGGTTCGTCGGGCTGGTGGTGATCGACCGCGGCCACCCGCGGGCCAGCAACTACGAGGGCGCCATCACCGACGGACACTGCCCGCCGGTCGAGATCGGCACCACCGTGTTGGTCAGCTCGCCGGCCGCCCGGGCGGTGGCCGAGGCCAGCCAGCGCTTCGTCTACGCCGATTACCGGGTGGTGCACCTGGGACGGCGCACCGTGCAGGAGTCGACGGCCCAGCTGGCCGCCGAGATCATTTTGCGCACCAGCACCTGGTAGCGCCTGGTTGACTGACGGTCATGGCCAGTGAAGAAAGTGCTGTGACCGATCCGAACGCGGCGATGTTGTCGCTGTCCGCGCTCGAACGACTCGTGGGCACCGGCGAGGTGGACACCGTCATCGTCGCGTTCGCCGACATGCAGGGCCGGCTGGTCGGGAAGCGGATCGACGCGCGGCTGTTCGTCGACCAGGTGGCCGCCCACGGCGCCGAGTGCTGTGGTTATCTGCTCGCCGTCGATGTCGACATGAACACCGTGGGCGGGTACGCGATGTCGAGCTGGGACACCGGGTACGGCGACACGGTGGCCAGGCCCGACCTGTCCACCCTGCGGCGCATTCCCTGGCTGCCCGGCACGGCGTTGGCGATCGCCGACGTGGGCTGGGCCGACGGCAGCCCGGTGGCCGTGTCGCCACGGGCGATCCTGCGCCGCCAGCTGGACCGGCTGGCCGACCGGGGCCTGGCCGCCGACGTAGCGACTGAGCTGGAATTCATCGTGTTCGACGAGCCCTACCGCCAGGCCTGGGCCAACGGGTACCGCGGGCTGACCCCGGCCAGCGACTACAACATCGACTACGCGATCTCGGCGTCGTCGCGCATGGAGCCGCTGCTGCGCGACATTCGTCGGGGAATGGTCGGCGCCGGCCTGCGATTCGAGGCCGTCAAGGGCGAATGCAACAGGGGGCAGCAGGAAATCGGCTTCCGGTACGCCGACGCGCTGGTCACCTGCGACAACCACGTCATCTACAAGAACGGCGCCAAGGAAATCGCCGACCAGCACGGCAAGAGCCTGACGTTCATGGCCAAATACGATGAGCGAGAAGGGAACAGCTGTCACGTTCACCTCTCGCTGCGCGATCCGCAGGGCGGCGCGGTGTTCGCCGACCCCAGCCGCCCGCACGGCATGTCGTCGGCGTTCTGCGGTTTCTTGGCCGGTCTGCTGGCCACCCTGCGCGACCTCACACTCTTCTATGCGCCGAACATCAACTCCTACAAGCGATTCGCCGACGGCAGCTTCGCGCCCACCGCGCTGGCGTGGGGATTGGACAACCGCACCTGCGCGCTGCGGGTGGTCGGCCACGGGCCCAACACCCGGGTCGAGTGCCGGGTCCCCGGCGGCGACGTCAACCCCTACCTGGCGGTGGCGGCGATGGTCGCCGGCGGGCTGTACGGTATCGAACGGGGCCTCGAGCTACCGGAGCCCTGCGCGGGAAACGCCTACCAGGCTCCCGGCGTCGAGCGGTTGCCCGTCACGCTGGCCGAGGCGGCCTCGGTGTTCGAGCACTCGACGCTCGCGCGGGACGTGTTCGGCGACGACGTGGTCGCCCACTATCTGAACTACGCCCGGGTGGAGCTGGCGGCGTTCAACGCGGCGGTCACCGACTGGGAGAGGATGCGTGGGTTTGAACGCCTTTAGCCGCCCGGTGGTCGGCCTGACGACGTATCTGGAACAGGTGCAGACCGGCATCTGGAACATCCGTGCCGGGTACCTACCTTCCGAGTACTTCGAAGGCGTCATCCTGGCCGGCGGGATCGCGGTGTTGCTGCCACCGCAGCCGGTGGACGCCGAGATCGTCGACGCGGTACTGGATGGCCTGCACGGATTAGTCATCACCGGGGGATACGACCTGGACCCCGCCAGCTACGGTCAGCAGCCGCACCCGACCACCGACGCACCCCGCAAAGACCGCGACGCCTGGGAATTCGCGCTGTTGCAAGGAGCGCTGCGCCGTGGCCTGCCGGTGCTGGGAATCTGCCGCGGCGCACAGGTGCTCAACGTCGCGCTGGGCGGCACGCTGCACCAGCACCTGCCTGACGTCCTCGGCCACAGCGGGCATCGGGCGGGCAGCGGGGTGTTCACCAGGCTGCCGGTTCGCACCGTGGCGGGCACTCGGCTGGCCGCGCTGGTCGGGGAGTCCGCCGATGCGCCGAGCTATCACCACCAGGCCGTCGACCGGGTGGCGGACGGCCTGGTGGTCAGCGCGCGGGACGCCGACGGAGTCGTCGAGGCGTTGGAGTTGCCCGGCGACAGGTTTGTGCTTGCGGTGCAATGGCATCCGGAACAGTCGCTGGAAGACCTGCGGTTGTTCGCCGCGATCGTCGACGCGGCCCGGTCCTACGCGGGGCGCGCGAGTTGAGCGCCGCGCGGCTGATCAACCCGGCGACCGAGGAGGTGCTGCGCTCGGTCGAACACGCCGACGCCGCCGCGGTCGACGACGCGGTGGGCCGGGCGCGGGCGGCCCAGCGGCGGTGGGCGCGGCTGTCCCCGGCCGAACGGGCCACCGGCCTGCGGGACTTCGCCGCCGCCGTCGACGCCCATCTCGGCGAGCTCGCCGCGCTCGAGGTCGCCAACTCCGGGCATCCCATCGCGTCGGCCGAATGGGAGGCCGGTCACGTCCGCGACGTGCTGAACTTTTACGCTGCTAGTCCGGAACGCTTGTCCGGCAAGCAAATTCCCGTGGCCGGTGGCCTGGACGTCACGTTCAACGAGCCGATGGGCGTGGTCGGTGTGATCACGCCGTGGAACTTCCCGATGCCCATCGCGTCGTGGGGTTTCGCACCGGCCCTGGCCGCGGGCAACGCGGTGCTGATCAAACCCGCCGAGGCGACGCCGCTGACCACCCTCCGGCTCGGTGAGCTCGCGGTGCAAGCCGGCCTTGACGCGGACCTGCTGCAGGTGCTGCCGGGTCCGGGCGCGGTGGTGGGGGAGCGGTTCGTCACCCACCCCGACATCCGCAAGATCGTGTTCACCGGGTCCACCGACGTCGGCAAGCGGGTGATGTCCGGCGCGGCCGCTCAGGTGAAGCGGGTGACCCTGGAACTCGGCGGCAAGAGCGCCAACATCGTGTTCGCCGACTGCGACCTCGAGCGCGCCGCGGCGACCGCACCGGCCGGGGTGTTCGACAACGCTGGGCAGGACTGCTGCGCCCGCAGCCGAATCCTGGTGCAGCGCAGCGTCTATGACCGGTTCATGGAGCTGCTCGAGCCCGCCGTCACCGGCGTCGTCGTCGGCGACCCGGCGTCCCGGGACACCGAGATGGGTCCGCTGGTGTCGGCCGCACATCGCGACAAGGTCGCCTCGTATGTGCCCGACGACGCCCCCGTCGCCTTCCGCGGCACCGCGCCGGCCGGCCGCGGATTCTGGTTCCCGCCAACGGTTCTGACTCCGCAGCGCACCGACCGCAGCGCCACCGACGAGATCTTCGGCCCGGTCGTCACGGTGCTGGCCTTCGACGACGAGCACGACGCCATCGGGTTGGCCAATGACACCAGCTACGGGCTGTCCGGATCGGTCTGGACCGACGACCTATCCCGCGCGCTGCGCGTGTCCCGGGCGATCGAATCCGGCAATCTATCGGTGAATTCGCACTCGTCGGTGCGGTACAGCACGCCGTTCGGCGGGTTCAAGCAGTCCGGGCTGGGCCGTGAGCTGGGCCCGGACGCGCCGCTTCACTTCACCGAGACCAAGAACGTGTTCATCGCGATCAGAGAGGACTAGGCGGTGGCGGTCGATCTCACCCAACGATTGGCGGGCCGCGTGGCCGTCGTCACCGGCGCCGGCGGGGGCATCGGTCTGGCCGCGGCGCGGCGGATGCATGCCGAGGGCGCCACGATCGTTGTCGGCGACATCGACGCCGACGCCGGCGGCGCGGCGGCCGACGAATTGTCCGGCTTGTTCGTGTCCACCGACGTGTCCGACGAGGCCGCGGTCAACGCGCTTTTCGACACTGCGGCGCTGGCCCACGGGCGCGTCGACATCGCGTTCAACAACGCCGGTATCTCGCCGCCCGACGACGATCTCATCGAGAACACGGAACTGCCGGCGTGGCAACGCGTCCAAGACGTCAACCTGAAGTCGGTGTACCTGTGTTGCCGGGCGGCGTTGCGGCACATGGTTCCCGCGCAGAAGGGCTCGATCATCAACACGGCGTCGTTCGTCGCCGTCCTGGGCTCGGCGACGTCGCAGATCTCCTACACCGCCTCCAAGGGCGGGGTGCTGGCCATGTCGCGCGAACTGGGCGTGCAGTTCGCCCGGCAGGGCATCCGGGTGAACGCGCTGTGCCCCGGGCCGGTCAACACCCCGCTGCTGCAAGAGCTTTTCGCCAAGGACCCCGAGCGGGCCGCCCGCCGGCTGGTGCACGTCCCGGTGGGACGATTCGCCAACCCCGACGAAATAGCTTCGGCGGTAGCGTTTTTGGCCAGCGATGACGCGTCATTCATCACCGCTTCGACGTTCATGGTCGACGGCGGGATCAGCGCCGCCTACGTCACCCCGCTCTAACCGCCGTACTTATCGGCCGCATGTGACCCGGGATGCTCGCTGATCGCGACCAGTCGGATGGGCTCGCCGGCCCGGTCCTCGCGCAGCCGCTCCATCGTCGGGGCGGCGGCCGCCCAGGCGCGCGGCACCGACAGCACACCGACCGGCGTCCCGCGGCCCAGGCCGGCGTCCACGCCGTTGGTGACAGCGGGCTTGGGGAACAGCGATTGCAGGGCCGCGGTCTTGTTCAGCGAATTGAGGTGGCCGATTGCGAAGTCCGATGGCGCGGTCACCGAATTCAGTTTCGACAGCGATGGGGTGACCGCGGCGAGAGACGCTTCGAGCGTGCTCAGCGGTGACGACGACAGTCCTTTGAGGGCGTCGGGTATCGCCGACATCAGTTCACAGCCGGCGGATATGACGTCCGGCGCGGACTGCAGAGCCCAATTGCGTTTCGTCACAGCGGGATTGCCGGGAGGAGCGGGGAAGGGGGCCATCGTCGCGGCACCGGCCGCGGCCTCGGCGTAGGCATGCATGGCGTCGGCGTTTCGCGCCCACATCGCGTCGTACTCGGCGTCGACGTTCGCGATCGCCGCGCTCCGCTGGCCCAGGCAGTTCGTTGACACCAGCGACATTCGTCGCGTCCGGTTGCCGGCGATCTCCGGTGGCGGCACCGTCGCCGTGAAGGCCGACTGATGCGCGCCGGCCGCCGCCGTGAGCTGGGCGGCCGCGTGCTCGCTGCGGGCCGCGACCGCGTCGAGCCAGGCCACGTAGCGTGCCGCGGCTTGGCTGAGCGCCGCGCCCTCGCCGTCCGCCGCCAGCCGTGCGGTCACCTCCCGGTAGTCGGCCGCCGCGCTGAAGAGCCGTGCGGCCAACGCTTCCCACGCCGCCGCGGCGCGCATCATCGATCCCGCGCCGGGACCCGAATACATCAGCCCGGAGCTGATCTCCGGAGGTAGCGCCGCGAAATTCATTACGACCTCCGCCTGCCTGTGGCGGTACAAGTGGTGCCCGAAAACATGAGGGTCTTCTTTCACGAGATAGACACGGGGGTTACAAGCCGTGGGGCTCACGTGTCGCGCGCACACCGTGCGGCGGCGAAACACGCCCAGCCCGGACGCGACGATCAGCGGCGGGCGACGCAGATCCGGGTCAAGATATCTCGTTCGGGCGCGATGGCCGCGGGCGCGCGGGGTTGGGTGCCGCCGGGCGCAAGCCTTATCGGGGTGAAGGACAACGGCGCCGGCGTCCGCACCGACTGCGGTGACAACCGGTTCCACGTCAGGGGTCGTTCCTTGGTCATCCACGCGCTGCGGAACGGCTTCGTGTGGGTCTTGTTCGCCGGTGCGAAAGACCGCGCGGCGGCCGGGGCAGCCTGGCCGATGGCGACGGGACGCTCATGCGTCAACCCGGCCTGGGTGCCGACGGTTGCCGCTGACCATGCCGCCGGCTCCGGCGGCGCCGCCGCGGCGAAGTTGGGCCGCACCCACGAGCCCGTGACCAGGGCGGTGAACACCCCAAGTGCCGCGGTAACCGCGATGGCCAGCTGCCATCGCCGAGTTACGCCAACGCCCCGGAAAACCACAGTGCACCGAATGTACCGCGCGAAAATCGGTGAACGGTCCCAGCGAGCTGTGAACTCGATCCGAGTCCGATGTGGGTTTGCGCAGGTGGTGCGGCTGGCGCCCACCAATCAGCGATCTGACCCCGGGGATCGATGAGCTCGTTGAAGTCGGCGACGCCGTGAATGGCGAGCGTGAACCGGGCCGGCCCGAATCGGCGACCTAATTGAACTGCCGGTAGCACCGGCCAACGACAGGCGCTACGGCCGGTAAGCGAGGAGCGGGATCGCCATCTCCGCCGGGGTGGCTCCGCCGTGAAAGCCGACCAGGCGGGCCGTTTCCGGGGGCTCGTGCGCGCTGGCCAGCACCGCGGCGTCGCCGGAACAGACGACCACCACGTCGCCGAGGCGCGACAGGTTCCGGGAATCGACCGGCCCGAACATCCCGGTGGCCACCGCCTGCTCGCGGCTGTACACGGTGGCGCAGCCGTCCAGCAGCTCGCCCCAGGCGGCCTGCACGTCGGCGGCGGCGCCCGGCTCGGTGTGCAGATACCGCACCCGCGGCTCGCCGGCCACCACCCGGATTCCCTCGGCCAGCCGGGGATCGGTGTCGAGGTCGATGCGCGCTTCCGCTGGGACGTTGATGCCGCCGTGGTCGGCGGTCACCAGCACCGCCGCGTTCGCGGGCAGCGCGTCGAGCAGGCGCGACAGCAGCGCGTCGATGTTGGTCGCCGCGGTATGCCACTGCTCGGAGCCGATGCCGAAGACGTGGGCGGCGGTGTCGAGCTCCGCGGTGTAGCCGTAGACCAGCCCGGGCGCCGCGCGCAGCTCGTCGGCCAGCAGCCGCGCGTAGTCGTCGGTGGGGCCGGCCGGGTGGAATTCGGCGCCGCGGTACGCGGCCTCCGTCAGTCCGCTGCCGAGGAACGCGGCCGGCAGCACGGCGCGTGCGCTCACGCCGGCGTTTTTGAGCCGTTCGAACCAGGTCGGCACCGGCTGCCAGATGGCCGGGGGTGGGTCGTCGCGCCACCGGACGTGGTGGAGCACCCGGTCCGTGCCGGGCATCTTGAGCGTGAAGCCCAGGATTCCGTGCTCGCCCGGGAGCGCACCGGTGCCCAGTGACACCAGGCTGGTCGGCGTCGTCGATGGGAACGTGCAGTCCAGCCGGGTCAGCCGCCCGGTGGAACCGGCCAGCACGGAGGCGAGCACCGGCGCGCCGCCGGCCAGCCGCGGAAGCAGGTGCCAGCCCAGCCCGTCGACCAGCACGACGAGCACCCGGTCGATCCGGTCGGCGCCGGCCCAGTCCGCCACCGCCAGGTTGTCAACCGCATCCGGGACCCCGAGCAGGGCGGCCGCGGCGGGCAGCACGTCGCACAGCGAACCAGGCACGGGGCCAGTCTGGCGGTGAAGTCAGACGCGCGCCAGTCGGTGCCCGGTGGCCAGCAGCTGCCGATTCGTGCTGTCGCTCAGCGCACAGAGCTGCGCCGGCGACAGCCGGCCGCACAACCGGCCCCAGTGCATCGCCACCACATCACCGGCGGCCACGTCGGGCACGGCGCTGTACCCGTCGGCCCACACCTCGAGCACGCGCGCCGACGGTTTCGACAGGGCCAGCGCCCGGCCGTCCCAGGCCAGCCTTCGGCACAACACCTCGACGCGGTCGGCGTCGCGGGAAAGCACTGTCCCGGAGGTGATTCGGCAGTTATCCAGCACGCTCAGCGGCTGCTCGTCCATACCCCGGCCGAGGAACCGCGTCCACGGATACACCCCGAACACGTGGAAGCAGTGGTTGCCGGCGGCCTCGCACGCCAGATCCGCGGTCAGGTGCGACCAGTAGTGGCCTGCCTGCGGGCCGATGATCGCGAGCAGCGCGTCGAAGAATTCCTGCGGGTCCAGGCCGGCGGCGACGCCGCCGCCGAGCCAATACGATTCGACCAGGCGGTAATCCAGCGGGTCGGCGATGCCGGTCAGTTTCGACAGCACCCGCAGGTACGGCCACGCGCCGGAGAACTTGGTCGCCGCCCTGCGCACGTCCGCGACCGACCCGTCGCGCAGGGTGGCCCCCAACGGCGGACCGCAGTAGCCGAGCGCGTTGGGCGCGTAGGCGTAGCGGGCGAACATCTCGGCGCCCGCGTCGCGGCTGTCCGGATCGGCCAAGGATCACCCCCGACCGGCCTGGCCCACCAGCTTGACGGCGTCGCGGTGCATGCGGCCGAAGTTGTAGTAGGCCGCACACGCGCCCTCCGGCGACACCATGCAGGTTCCGATCGGTGTCTCCGGTGTGCAGGCGGTGCCGAAAACCTTGCATTCCCAAGGCTTGAGCACACCCTTGAGCACCTCACCGCACTGGCAGGCCTTCGGGTCGGCGACCCGCACGCCGGGCATCGCGAACCGCAGCTCGGCGTCGAACTCGGCGAAATCGTCGTGCAGCCGCAGCGCGCTCTGCGAGATGAAGCCCAGCCCACGCCATTCGAAGTGCGGACGCAGCGCGAACACCTTGCCCATCAACGCCAGCGCCGCGGGGTTGCCGTGCTCGGGCACCACCCGCTTGTACTGGTTCTCCACCTCACAGCGACCCTCGCGGATCTGACGCAGCAGCATCGCGACCGAGGCCAGGATGTCCAGCGGCTCGAAACCGGCCACCACCAACGGCTTTCGATACACCTCCGGGACGAACCGGTAGGGCCGGTTGCCCACCACGGTGGACACGTGCCCGGGGCCGATGAAACCCGACAACCGCAGGTCCGGTGACTCCAGGATGGCCCTGATCGGCGGCACGATGGTGACGTGATTGCAGAACACACTGAAGTTGGGCAGGCCCAATTCGCGCGCCCGCACCAGAGTGACCGCGGTCGAGGGCGCGGTGGTCTCGAAACCGATGGCGAAGAACACCACTTGCCTGCCGGGGTTGTCGACCGCGATCTTCAGCGCGTCCAGCGGCGAGTAGACGAACCGCACGTCGGCCCCGCGAGCCTTGGCGTCCAGCAGACTGCCGTGCGAGCCGGGCACCCGCATCATGTCCCCGAAGCAGGTGAAGATCACGTCGGGTTGGCCGGCCAGCCACATCGCATCGTCGATGCGTCCCATCGGGATCACGCAGACGGGACAACCCGGGCCGTGCACCAGTTCGACGTTGTCGGGCAGCAGGTGTTCGATGCCGTGCCGGTAGATGGTGTGCGTGTGCCCGCCGCACACCTCCATGAACTTGAAGTTCTCACCGCCGTTCCCGGCCAGGTGCTCGATGGCCGTCAACAGCTTGCGCGCCGCGGCCGGGTCGCGGAATTCGTCAACGAATTTCATTGCCGCTCCTGTCAAACGATGGCCGACGAATCGAAGGCCTGCATTTCGGTCGTGTAGGTGTCGCCGAGTTTCTTGATGGCGGCCAGAGTGAGCAGCGCCTCGGTCTCGTCGATCTTGGCCATCGCGAAACCGACGTGCACCAGCACCCAGTCGTCCGGTGCGGGCATGTCGTTCTCCAGCAGCCGGACGCTGATCGTCCGTTGCACTCCGCTGACGTCAACTTTGGCCAGGCAGTTGGCGGGATCGGTGATCTCCACGATCCGGCCCGGAATTCCCAGACACATCTTTCTGCTCCTTTCGTCTCGTGGCGACCCGCTGCGCCCGGCTTCGCCGCGCTTGCGATCGCCACGTCAGCAGATCCGGGGCAGCGGGTCGCCGACCAGCATGTCGACGATCCGGGTCCCCCCGAATCCGGTGCGCAACACCACGCTTTCCGCGGGTTCGGTGACGATTTCCCCGACCTCGGCCGCCTGCGCGCCCAGGGGGTGCGACCGTAATGCGGCCAGCCCGGCCTCGGCCTCGTCCGGTGCGACGACGGCGACGAACTTGCCCTCGTTGGCGACATAGAGCGGGTCGATGCCGAGCAGTTCGCAGGCGCCATTGACCATGGGCGCCACCGGAAGTCGTTCCTCTTCGAGCAGCACCCCGAGGCCGCAGGCCTGGGCCAATTCGTTGCACACCGTGCCGACCCCGCCGCGGGTCGCGTCGCGCATCCACCGGGCGGACGGGGCGGCCGCCATCAACAACTCGACCAACGGGCTGACCGACGCTGTGTCGGAGGCGATGTCGGCCTCGATGGCCAGGTCGCCCCGGGCGAGCATCACCGCCATGCCGTGATCGCCCATCGACCCGGACAGCAGCACCTTGTCTCCGGCGCGTACCGACTGCGCCGACAGCACGCGGCCCGCGGGGATGACGCCGGTTCCGGCGGTGGTGATGAACAGGCCGTCGGCCGCGCCCCTGGGTACCACCTTGGTGTCGCCGGTGACGACCTGCACGCCGGCGGCCGCGGCCGCGGCGGCCATGTCGGCGACGATCTCTTTCAATTCGGCGATCGGGAAACCCTCTTCGAGCACGAACGCCGCCGAGATCCAGGACGGCACGGCGCCGGCCACCGCGAGGTCGTTGCAGGTGCCGTGGATGGCGAGTTGACCGATGGACCCGCCGGGGAACCGGCGGGGTTGCACCACAAAGGAATCCGTCGACATCGCGACCCGCTCGCCGCTGGGCAGCGCCAGGACGGCCCCGTCGCCCAGCGACTCGAGCAGCGGATTACGAAACGCCTCCACGAACACCGCGTCCACCAGCGCCGCCGACGCCTTGCCGCCGGCACCGTGGGCCAGGGTCACATGATCGTCGAGCAGCCGGGGGCGGCGACGGCGGAACGACTCGATCCGCTCGATCACGTCGCCTTCGCCGAACCGCGGCCCCGACGACAGATAGTCGCCCGCCGACTTGTTCATGCGCCGCTCCTCCTCATCGCTTCGCTCTGCATCGTCGCGGGCGTGTTCATCATGCCGCTCCCCAATCTTGAGCCGTGCCAAGGCAATCGTGGACCGCCAGCCACAACTGGTAGCCGACCAGCGCTTGGGATTCCTGAATGCGGTGCACGCTCTGCGAACGAACGACAAAGCAGGCGTCCACGTTCGGGTTGTTCACGAAGGCGCCACCGTCGTAGCCGGAGAATCCGATGGTGTACAGGCCGCGCTTGTGCGCCTCGGCAAGCGCCGCCAGCAGGTTGGGCGAATTGCCGCTGGTGGACATCGCGATCGCGATGTCGCCGTCGCGCGCGCGGGCGATCAGCTGCCGGGCGAACACCAGCTCGAACCCGACGTCGTTGCCCAGTGCGGTCAGGATCGCCTGGTCGGCGGTCAGCGACCAGGCCGGCAGGGGATTGCCGAGCGGTGGGCGCGCGAACAGTCCGGCCAGCGTGGTGCAGTCGGTGCAGCTGCCGCCGTTGCCGAAGGTGAACATCCTTCCGCCGGAGGCGAATCGGCGCGCCAGTTCGGCGCCGGCGGCCGCCAGCAGGTCGGCGTTGGCTTCCAGGGTGGAGCGGCGCAGCGCGAGGCTTTCGGACGCCTTGGCCTGCGCGGACGCCGCGAGGTCGGCGAGCAGCGCCGACGGGTCGTCCTCTTCGGCGTCGATGAACGGGTACAAGAAGTTGGTGGGCTCGTCGGTGGGACTCATGAAGCGTCCTCCTCATGCACGCGGCTGATCGCCGTTCCGGCGTGTACCAGTACCAACTCGCCGGCGGCGACCGGGTCGACGAGCGTGGTGACCACGTCCTCGACCCCCCGGGCGGTGCGGACCCGGGCCTGTCCGTCGACCGAAGCACTCACCACTTCGCCGAGCCGGCCCTCGTCGCTGCACGTGACGCAGACCTCGTCGTCGGGTTTGGGTTTGAGCAGCCCTGAGTGTTCGAAGCACACGTGGGTCAGCTCCCACAGCAGGTGGTAGAACAGCACGAAGCCTCCGGTGGCGGGCACGCGCGGGTCGGGATCGTCCAGCCACAGCACGTGATCGGCCGCGGCGGCCGGGGGTGCATCGCCGCTGCCGATCCAGATCGTGGTGGCGCCCCAGGCCGGGGCGCGGCGCATCACCGAGCGCACGTCCGCGTTGTCCGCACCGGAGATCGCGACCACGATGTCGCCGGGGCGCACCGACACCCGCGCCAGGTCCACCAGATCGGGCCCGGTCAACGCCACGGCCGGCAGGGCGCGCTTGCCCATGATCACCGGGTGGACGAATTCGACCGCGATGTGCAGCGCATGGGGTTCCCACGACGGCGCGATGGACCACATGGTTGCGCCCGCGGCGAATCGCTTGGCCAGCGTCAGGGCGGTAGCGGCGAGGTCTTCGGCCAGTTCGGCGCTCAGCCCGCGATCGATGGCGGTGGTGATCATCGCGTCAACCCCTCCTCCTGTGCGGTCAGCACCGACACCGCGGCCTGTCCCAGGGCCAGCCCGCCGTCGTTCGGTGGCACGATGTGATGCGTGAGCACTTCAAACCCGTTCTGCCGCAGCTGCGTACGGCAGGCGTCCAGCAACAGGACGTTCTGGAACACCCCGCCGGTGAGGCCCACCAGCGTGGTGCCGTCCGCCACCTGGGTGACGACCTCGGCGACGGCGACGGCGACGGCTTGGTGAAACGCCGCGGCCAGCAACGCCGGTCGTGTTCCGGCGTACAGCGCCGCGACCATCGTCTGCACCATCGGGCCCGGATCGATCACCCCGTCGGAACTCACCGCCAGCGGCAACGACGGCCGCGTGCGGGTTTCCCCGGCCGACTGCGCCAGCGCCTCGAGTTCGATCGCGGCCTGCCCTTCGTAGTCGATGCGGTGCCGCACCCCGAGCAGGGAGGCGACCGCGTCGAACAGGCGGCCCATGCTCGAACAGGGCACGCAGCCCGCCCCGGTCTCCAATTGTGAACGGATGAGCCGCAGTTCGTCGGCGGTCGCGGCGGCCACCGGCGCCAGGCCGGGGGTCCAGTCGATGTCGGCCGTCCAGAGCTGGGACAGCGCCATTCGCCACGGATTGCGCACGGCCGCGTCGCCACCGGGCAGCGGTACCGCCGACAGGTGGCCGGCCCGAACGAAACGATGACTCCGGGTGTCGAGGGTGAGAATCTCGCCGCCCCAAATGGTTTCGTCGCAGCCGTAACCGGTGCCGTCGAAGGAGACCCCGACGATGGGCTCGCCGAGGCGCCCGTGTTCGGCCAGCAGCGACACCACGTGGGCGTGATGGTGCTGGACCAGATCCAGCGGACGCTCGTCCGCGTGACGCTCCGCCCAGCTCCGCGTGTGATAGCCGGGATGCAGGTCGGCGGCCAGCCGCCCCGGCCGGCCACGAATTTCGCTGAGCTGGCTCACCGCCCGCTCGAACGCGCGCAGCGTCTCCCAGGTGGCCATGTCGCCGATGTGTCCGGACAGGTAGGCCCGGCGGCCGTCGGTGAGGCAGAAGGTGTTCTTCAACTCACCGCCCACGGCCAGCACGGCGGGGCCCTCGAGCTTGAGGTCGATCGGCAGCGGCGCGTAGCCGCGGGATCGCCGGATCGGCAGCTCGTGGGCACCCTCCTCGTCGCGCACCACGCGCACCACCGAGTCGTCGCACGGCACGTGGATCGGCCGGTCATGGTCGAGTACCGCATCGCACAGAGCGGCAGGAGGCCGCAGAAGTCTGCGCGCGGCGTCGTCATCGGTGAAGCAGATGGGCTCATCGGAGCGGTTGGCGCTGGTCAGCACCAGTGCGTCGGGCGCCCGTCTCGTGCAGCCGGGTACCGGCGCCAGCAGCAGGTGATGAATGGGGGAGTACGGCAGCATCAGCCCCAGCAGCGGGCTGCCCGGTGCGACGGCATCGGCGACCGGCGCGCCGGCGCGCCGCCGCAGCAAGACGATCGGGCGGGCCGGGCTGGACAGCACCGCGGCCTCGGCGGGGTCGATGAGGGCGTAGCGGCGCGCCACGTCGAGGTCGCGCACCAACATGGCAAAGGGCTTGGCGCCGCGCGCTTTCCGTGTCCGCAACGCGCCGACGGCCGCCTCGTCGTCGACGGCGCAGGCCAGGTGGTAGCCGCCGACACCCTTGATGGCCACCACGGCGCCGGATGCCAGGGCGTCCTGGGTGGCGGTCAGCGCCGCGTCCGAGCCGCTCACCCGCCCGGCCGGCGACGCGAACCACAGGCTCGGCCCGCAGTCGGGGCAGGCGATCGGCTGCGCGTGGAATCGGCGATCCGCCGGGTCGTGGTATTCGGTGGCGCAGCGCGCACACATGTCGAACGGCGACATCGTGGTGGCCGGCCGGTCGTAGGGCAGCTCGGTGATGATGGTGAACCGCGGACCGCAGTTGGTGCACGTGATGAACGGGTGCCGGTAACGCCGGTCGAGCGGGTCGAACAGTTCGGCGACGCAGTCGTCGCACACCGCGATGTCGGGCGGGATGGGGGTGGTGGTGCCGGCGACCAATCTGCTTGGCACGATGTGGAATTCGGGTGGGCAGGCGGGATCGGCGGCGACGTCGGCGAACCGTACCTCGGCGATCCGTGCCAGCGGCGGCGCCTCGGCACACAGCCGGCGCCCGAATTCCGCCACCGGGGCGGGCCGGCCTTGCACCTCGAGGAAGACCGCACCTGAGTCGTTACCGACGAATCCGGCCAGGCCCAGCTCGGTTGCGATCCGATGCACGAACGGACGGAAGCCGACCCCCTGTACCACGCCGGTCACCGTGACGCGCTGCCGAGTGTCAGGGGGGCCGGGCCGCAACAGCAGGGGGGTGTCGGTCATGTCAGCCGGCCTCCGAGTGGGGCGTCAGGTCGGTGCGGCCGCGTCCCATCAATTCCAGGCCGGCCATGGCCCGTTCGGCCCCGGCCTGATCCGTCTTCTCGACGACGAAGCCCATGTGGATGATCACCCAGTCGCCGGGCGCGAACGTCTCCTCCGGCAACATGCCGACGTTGACCTTGCGTTGTTCACCGGTGACGTCGACGAGTGCGAGTTGGCCCTCGTAACCGTCCAGCATTGCGATGACCTGACCCGGTATGCCCAAACACATGGTTCAGCACCCCTTTTCGGCCGTCGCGGGTGTGGCGCCGTGCAACGCCGCGACGATCTCCTCCACCGCACGTGCCGCCCGCGGGACGGCCTGTGCGACGGGTTCGGTCAGCCCGATGCCCTCCTGGACGCTGCCCGCCTCGCAGCCGACGACCACGGTGTAGGGCGGGTGGCCGCCCAGTGCCCGCAGGCTGGCGAAGACCTCGGCGGGATCCATGCTGTGTCCATCGAGGCCCTTCGTCTCGGGCGACGAATCGTGGTCGGCCTGAAAGACGTGCAACGTGCCGGGATGGCCCTGGCTGGGCACGGCGTCGACCAGGACCAGCGTGTCCCACTCTTCGAGCAGGTCATACGCCAGGTGCATGCCCCGGATGCCGTAGTCGATGACCTGGACCGTCGGATCGTCCTGGGGCAGTTCGGCGTTGCGGACCACTTCGGAGCCGAACCCGTCGTCGCCCAGGAAGATGTTGCCGATCCCGGCTACCAGGATGCGCGTCGTCATGGTGGTGTTCGCGTGGTTACATCCGCCTCAACTTGAGATAGCGGCGGGCATCCGGCAACGATATCGCGCCGAACACCAGGGCGATCGCGGCCACCAGCGCGACGAGGGCGATGAAGATCCAACCTAGGACTTCCATGGTGAACTCCTTTCAGAGGTTTGTGCTGTGCTGTGATTGCAGCGGTTCGACTTCGTCGGGGGAGAAGTACAGGTAGCGGCCGTACCAGTCGTGCAACTCGGCGGCCGGGTCCTCGTCGACGACGACGCCGACATGCTTGTTGCCCTCGACGTCCTCGTGCACCGACGTGACGCGTGCGGTCTTGCCCGCGACGAAGATGTCCTGCGCGTCGGCGTTGCGGCGCGGCCGCAACCGGACCTTGCTGCCCCGCGCTATCCGGACCCCGTTCACCAGAACCGCGTCGATCTCGGGCCGGACGGCGTTGTCGGCCAGTGGATCCCACCAATCCACGCCGTCGGGGATCTCGGGCACCAGGCCGGCGGAGACGTTGAGCCCGTGCGGGTCGCGCAGCACGCCGTGCAGTCGCGCCATTGCCTCCGGTGACATGGCGTCGCATTCGTCGATGATTCGCGCGGCCCGCGGGTCGGTCGCCCGGGCCTGCGCCTTCTCGTCGTCGGTCATGGTCATCACACGCAGCGTGAGGATCTCGTCGATCTCCGTGCAGTCGTACAGGGCGGTGTCGCTCTGTACGGCGACCTCGGGGTGGTCGTAGAGGATGATCGGTGAGATCAGCAGGATGTCGTCGGTGCCCGGGGTCCCGGCCAGCACCGGGAAGCAGCGGTGCCGCCCGCAGCGGGACACCGCATCGGTCGCGGCCTGCGGCGGCTCGAGCAGCGAGATGAACCGGCCGCCAACCACTTCGGCGATGACGTGCGTTCCGATCATGGATCGCGCGATCACTGTATTTCTGTCGTCATGTGCGCTTACGGCCGCACCGGTGTTGGTGACCCGCACCGAGACCCGGCGCAGGTCACCGTCGGGCTCGCTGGTGACGGTCAGTTCGCCCCGGATCTCGTGTCGTTCGCGAACCAGCCGGCCGCCGTCCAGCGTTTCGATGTCGGTTGCGGCGCCGGCCGTCACCGGCAGCGACCAGGGCCGATCGCCGAACGCCAGGGGGCCGAAGGAGATCTCGCATTCCACGGCTTCATCCCAGGTCAGCCACGACCCGGCCGGGGTGCGGAGCTCGTCGACGGGAACGAAATCATTGTCGCCCGTCGCCCGTTCGGCCCGCCGGCGCTGCAGCTGCAGGAAGCGCACCACCAGCGTCAGCGCCCGGGCGTCGTCGACCAGGAAATCCGCGGACAGGGCGTCGTCTTCGCCCAGGCCGGCCCCGGCCGCTCCGGGCGGCCCCAAAACACCGAACTGCCAACGTGATTGGTTCTTGCTCGACGTCCCCCGGTACGGGTACAGCAGATAGCCCTCGTAGAGCACCGCGTCGGCGACGGCGCGGGCCCGATCCCAGCTCGATGTCATCGCGTCACCTCGTGATCGACGGTGGCATCCAGCAACGACGTGACCGCGTGGTCGAAGTCGAGCATTCCGTGGGCCGACTTGTATCCAGCCAGTTCCGCGATGGTCTCGTGGCTCAGCCGAATCCACCCGCTGTTGGGATAGTGCTGTGCGATCAGGTCGCGCCAGACCGCGACCGGCATGGCGTAGTTGTCCTCACAGTCCCACGAGACCTGCTGAACCGAGAACCCGCGCTCGGAGTTGACGAAAATCGTTCCGCTGAACAGGAACTGCAGGGGCACTGTCCCGTCGCGCAGCGCGTGCAGGTATTTGGCCGCGGCGACCTCGAAGTCGTAGGTGCAATCCAGCGGCAGGGTCGCGGTGGTGTGGCCGGTGAAGCCCGGCACCATCGCGGTGCAGTGCTGCCAGAGGAAGGTCCGTTGGGTGCTGGCCCAGCGTTCGCGGCCGCCGAACAAGTCCATCAGCCCGGCCGCTTCGTCGTCGGAGTAGGGACGACGCAGCGGCTCGATGCGCACCTGACAGCGCAGGGCGATGGCGTGCACCGGGTCGTCGCCGCCGGCGGTGACACCGACGCGGGCGGTGAGCACCGGGCTGACCGTGTACGGTTCGGCGGTCACGTCCAGAACCTCGAAGCTCACGTTCATCGGCGGGGCGTTCATCGCGGTGTCTCAATGGCTCGGGTGGCGAGCCGGTCGAAGAAGTCGTCGATGAACTCGCGGGCTTGCTGGCCGCCGTCGAAGCCACGCCACACCATCCGCAAGCGTCCGACGAATTCGTAGCAGGCGTCGATGGGCACCAGATAGGTTTGTGGCTGCGACAATTCGCCGTCCTGGGCGCTATCGGTGACCCGGACGAGCAGCGCCTCCACGTCGTCGGCCAGCAGGCTCACCCGCGGGTCGGCGCCGCGAATGGTGTCCCAGACCTCCATGTCCAGCTCGGATTCGCATGCCCCGGCCGGGCCCGGGTAGAAGGCGACGGTGTGTCCGAGGGCCGAGTTGGTGAAGAAGAAGGCGACCCCGACCGGGATCTGCAGCGCCTCCCACACCAGGCGGTCGAGCGCGAAGTCGGGAAACGACAGATACCGGTCCGGCACCGCGCGGTACCGCAGGTCGGCTTCGGTGTCGGTGAACAGCAGATAGCAGGCGCGGCAGACGCACATGAGCTGGCGGCCGGCCACATTGACCACGTGCTGGTGCTCGTCGGCGATCGACTCAGCGCACATCTCGCAGCGCTCACCCGCCTGTTCGGGGGCGCGGCGGTCGCTCCTGATGCGCGCCAGGACCTCGAACGGGGTGCTCATGCCGGCGCCCCCAACACATCGGCCCGCAACGCCACCGACAGCACGCCGTCGCGGGTCAGCAGTGGCATCGGATCCAGGTGGGCGGCTGAGCCCTCGGTCGCGGCGGCACCCGCGCCGACGACGTCGAAATCCGTGCGGCAGCCCGCACAGCGCAGCATTCGACCGTGCAGGTGCGAACCCGCCAGCGAGTCGTCACACACCGGGCAGTGATCGCGGTAGGCGAAGGTCTTTTCGCCGACCCGGCAGGCCAGCATCCTCACCCCGTCGATCACGAATCCCGCGACCTCGCCCGGTGTCAACTCGGCCAGCTCGGGCGCCGGGTGCCAGGCGGTCGGACCCTGGCCGTTCGAATGCAGGCGCGCCAGCAGCGATTCCGCCGGAATGACGCTCGCCGGTGCGGTCGTCGCCTCGGCCGTCACCACCTCGATCGAGGAGATCTCCGGTGCGGCCGCGCGGACCGCGTCCTGCACGGCCAGTTCCAGCGTCACCGCGGACGACGGGCAGCTCTTGCAGCTGCCGGTGAAGGCCAGCCGGGCGGTGAATTCTTGCGGGTGCCCGCCCGGCACCACCTCGAGCAGGTCGACGTCTCCGCCGTGCGAACCCAGGTAGGGCCGTACCCGGTCCAGGGCGTCGGAGACCCTGCGGTGCACGTCGTGCGGATGCAGGCCGTGTACCAGGAGCAGGCTGGCCACCAGGTCGTCGGTGGCCAGCCGCTCGACCAGCCCCCCGTCCGGTTCGGGATCGCCGGCCATCCGCATGATCCGCTCCAGCCCGGCGCCGTAGAGCCCGACTACCTCGCGAACCAGTTGCTGCGCACGGTCATACGCGGCGGTCCCACTTGCTGCGCAGGAATCCAGCAGTGTCTGGATCCGATCGCCCGCCTCACGCCACTGCGCGTCGTTCGCGGACTTCCCCGGGCGATCCGCCATGTGTCCTCCAATATTGTGACGACCCGCCGCGCCCGGCTTCGCCGCGCTTGCGATCGTCACTCCCCGGCGGGTGACTGGGTCGGCGTGTGCAGTCTGTCCAGGGATTTGCCCTTCCCCAGGTACATGTGCACGCCACACGGCAGGCACGGGTCGAAGCTGCGCACGGTGCGCATGACGTCGATGCCCTTGAAGTTGTCCCGGCCGTTCTCCTCGAAGATCGGCTGGCCCTGCACCGCGTCCTCGTACGGACCCGGTGTGCCGAAGCTGTCGCGCGGGTTGGCATTCCACGGCGTCGGCGGGTACGGGTGATAGTTCGCGATCTTGCCGTCCCGGATCACCATGTGGTGGCTGAGCACACCACGCACCGCCTCGGTGAAGCCGCATCCGATGGCCTCGTCGGGCACGTCGAACTTCTCCCACGTCTTGGTGCGCCCGGCGCGAATCTCCTCGAGCGCCTTCTCGGCGAAGTGCAGAGCGCACGCCGCCGCGTAGGCCTGGAAGTAGGTGCGCGCCCGGTCGCGTTCGATCGTGTTGCTGCCGTATGTGGGAATCTTCCACTCCAACTCGACGGGTCCCTTCAGCGCCGTCTTGGGCAGGTTGATCTTCACGCTCGAACCGGTCGCCTTGACGTAACCGATGTCGACCAGGCCGGCCAGCGCCGTCGACCACAACCGGGCCAGCGGGCCGCCGCCGGTGTCCAGCGCCAGGTGGTCCTTGCCGTCGAACCAACGCGGTGACATCACCCAGCTGTACTTGCCGCCCGCCTCCATGTCGCGCTTCTGCGGGTGCGGGTTGGTGTGCTGGTTCCACGGGTGGCGCCGGTCCACCGCGTTGCCCAGCGGATCGGTCTTGACGAACATCTCCTGGTCGGTCCAGTCGTCGTAATACGAACTGCCCAAAAGGATCCGGATGCCGAGGTTGATGTCCACCAGCGAGTGGGTGACCAGCTTGCCGTCGACCACCACGCCCGGGGTGACGAACATCGCGTTACCCCAGCGCTCCATGTCCTTGTATTCGAAGTTGCACACCTCGGGATCCTGGAAGGAGCCCCAGCAGCCCAGCAGGGTGCGGCGCAACCCGACGTTCTCGTAACCGGGCAGCGCGGTGTAGAAGAAGTCGAACAGGTCGTCGTGCATCGGCACGACCTTCTTCATGAACTCGACGTAGCGCATCAACCGCGTCATGTAGTCGGTCATCAGCTGGATGGTCGCCACGGTGCCCACGCCGCCGGGGTACAGCGTCGAGGGGTGCACGTGACGTCCCTCCATGAGGCAGAACATCTCTCGGGTCCACCGGCTGACCACGAGCGCCTCGCGGTAGAACTCACCGCTGAACGGGTTGAGCGAGCGCATGATGTCCGCGACCGTCTTGTACCCGTGGGCGTCCGCGTGCGGGGCGGGCGTCTTCTCGGCCAGCGCGAGGACACTCGGGTTGGTCTCGGAGACCATCTTCTCGCAGAAATCCACGCCGACCAGGTTCTCCTGGAAGATGTTGTGGTCGAACATGTATTCCGCGGCCTCGCCGAGGTTGACGATCCACTCGCCCAGGTGTGGCGGCTTGACGCCATAGGCCATGTTCTGCGTGTAGCACGAACAGGTGGCGTGGTTGTCGCCGCAGATTCCGCAGATGCGGCTGGTGATGAAGTGGGCGTCGCGTGGGTCCTTGCCCTTCATGAAGATCGAGTAGCCGCGGAAGATCGACGAGGTGCTGTGGCACTCGACGACCTCTCGGTTCTCGAAGTCGATCTTGGTGTAGATGCCCAGGCTGCCCACGATTCTGGTGATGGGATCCCAGGCCATGTCGACCAGCTGGCCGGGCTCCCGCTTCGCATGGGTGGGTTCAGGAATGATGGTTGTCATCGCGCTACTTCTTCCCGCTTTGGCTGCTGTCAGCGTTGGCTGATGCGGCGACGGCTCTTCGTCTATGACTGTGCGAGGGGAGCGCGCCGACCGGGTAGGTGGGCCTACCAGGTGCGGCGCGCTCCAGTGGTGAGTTGGTCGCCGTTGTGGCGCCACCGCGGCTCTTTGTCGACGGTGCGTTCCGTGATACCCCTCAGGCTGCGAATCACGGCTCCGTACAAGCCCGACGCGGTGCTCGAGATCTTGCCGCCCGGCGGCTCGTCCATGAACGGCATGAACTTGTCCGGGAACCCCGGCATCGTGCAGCCGATGCAGATCCCACCGACGTTCGGGCAACCCCCGACGCCGTTGATCCACCCGCGCTTGGGCACGTTGCATTTGACGACGGGCCCCCAGCAGCCAAGCTTCACAATGCATTTCGGCGACCCGTACTCGGTGGCGAAGTCACCCTGCTCGTAGTAGCCGGCCCGGTCGCAACCCTCGTGCACGGTCTTGCCGAACAGCCACTGCGGGCGCAGCGCGTCGTCGAGCGGGATCATCGGTGCCTGGCCGGTCGCCATGTAGAGCAGGTAGGTCAGCGTCTCCGAAAGGTTGTCCGGCTGTATCGGGCAGCCGGGCACGCACACGATCGGGATGCCCGCCTTGCTCTTCCAGTCCCAGCCGAGGTAGTCCGGCACGCCCATCGCCCCCGTCGGGTTACCGGCCATCGCGTGGATTCCCCCGTAGGTGGCGCAGGTCCCGACCGCCACGACGGCGGTGGCCTTGGGCGCCAACCGATCGAGCCACTCGCTGGTGGTCATCGGCTGCCCGGTGGCGGGGTCGTTGCCGAAGCCGCACCAGTAGCCCTCGTCCTTGATCTTCTCGTTCGGAATCGATCCCTCGACCACGAGCACGAACGGTTCCAACTCGCCGCGGTCGGCTTTGAAGAACCACTCCAAAAAGTCGTCCGCCCCTCCGTTCGGGCCGCATTCGAAGTCGATCAGGGGCCAGTGCACGGCGACCTGGGGGAGTCCGGGCAGGGCTCCCAGGGCGATCTCCTCGACGCTGGGCTGGGTGGCAGCAGTCAACGCCACCGAATCACCGTCACAACTGAGGCCCGCGTTAATCCATAGAACATGGATCAATGTTTGTTCTGCCTTGACTGCTGCTTCTGTTGGCATGCTGCAGCTTTCCGGAGCCGGGCTGGGGCTCCTGCGCCGCCGGAGTCGACCGTCGGCCCACTTGCGCAGCGCTATTTTTTGGGTCTACTCCCGCTAACGAGCGTTGTCAACGGTCCGGCATCACTTGCTGGTACGCACGTGTTGCATAGTACCGAAAAGCTATGGCGCACTTAGGTGATTCGTCGAGTCCGGCTAACCATCGCGGCGGCATCGTCCTGCGAATGTTTCGCAGGAGCGTGGCCGCCATCGGGCACGATTCAGGCTTCATCCGCGACGAAGCGACGCAGCCAGCCGAACCACGCGGCCATACCGTCGCCGGTGCGCGCGCTGACCGGCAAAATCGTCGCTGCCGCATTGACTTTGCGGACGTGCGCGATGTACCTGTCGACGTCCACGTCGAGGTGCGGCACCAGGTCGATCTTGTTGAGCAGCACCACATCGACCGACCGGAACATCACCGGATACTTCAGCGGCTTGTCCTCGCCCTCGGTCACCGAATACACCATGGCCTTGGCGTGCTCGCCGACGTCGAACTCGGCCGGGCAGACCAGATTTCCGACGTTCTCGATGATCACCAGGTCCAGCGCGCTGAGGTCGAGCCCGGGCAGTGCGCGGTTGATCATGGGGGCGTCGAGGTGGCATTCGCCGCCAAATCCGTTGCTGGTATTGAGCAGCGACACCTGGGCGCCGCGGCCGCTGAGCTTGGCCGCGTCCAGGTCGGTGGCGATATCGCCCTCGATCACCCCGATGCCCAGCTCGCCGGCGAGTTCGGCGAGCGTTGCCTGCAGGACGGTGGTCTTGCCCGACCCCGGCGAGCTCATCAGGTTGAGGGTGCGCACCCCGTTGGTCTCGAAGGCCGCCCGGTTGGCGTCGGCAAGCAGGTCGTTCTCGGCGAAGATCGCCTCCAGCACGTCGATGCGCTGGCTGCCGGTCCGATAGCGGCTGTGATCGCCGTGATCGTGATCGTGATCGTGCGGAAGGTGATCGTGGGAGTGGGTGTGCACGGTTCCGTCATCGTGCCGATGAAATCTACCCATCGCCAACGCCTTTCATGAGACATCCAATGACGTCACCAGGAATTCGTTGCCGCGCAGCACCTCGACGTCGGAGCTGTCGCACCGGGGACACCAGATCGACCACGGCGAGGTGATCTCGGACTGCCCGCCGCACGCACGGCACCGGACCTCGGCGTCGACGCATTCGAGTTCCAGCTCGGCATCCGGCATGTCCTCCGCATCGCGGACCAGTGTCCAGCAGAAGGACAGCGATTCGGGCACCACCTGACGAAGCGCGCCCACCCGCACCCGCACCACGTCGACGTGCCGGCCGTCGGCGTGATCCTTGACCACACCGGCGATCGCTTCGCACAGCGACAGCTCGTGCACCGCCGATCACCGCCGATCCGCGAGCTGGGCGCAGGCCGAAAAGCCCATGAGCACTGTTCTACACCCGAACGGCCGTTTGCGGTCAGTCCCGTGCCGCTTGGCTCAGGAGGTCCACTTCTCTTCGATGCGCCCGTAGCGCCAGACGAGCAGGGCCACAGCCCACGTGACCACGAACATGCCGACGACGACATAGCCGATCGTGTTCAGGTCCAGCCCGCCGATCCAGGTCCAGAACGCGCCGCGCCAACCGAACTGGTCGGCGAACAGGACGAGGAGTTCGATGCTGCCGATCAGGAGCGCGACCGCCACCGACAGGGCGGTGATGGTGAGGTTGTAGTAGATCTTGCGCACCGGGTTGGAGAAGGCCCAGCCGTAGGCGAAATTCATGAACGAGCCGTCGATCGTGTCCAGCAGGCACATCCCGGCGGTGAACAGCACCGGCAGGCACATGATGGCGTACCAGGGCAGGCCGGCGGCGGCGCTCGAGCCGGCCAGCACCAGCAGCGCGATCTCGGTGGCGGTGTCGAAGCCGAGCCCGAACAACAAACCGACGGGATAGCAGTGCCAGGACTTGGTGATCGATCTGGTGACGCGGCCGAGCAACCGGTTCATCAGTCCGCGGCTGTCCAGGTGCCGCTCCAATTCGGCCGCGTCGGCGTCGGGATCGTATTCCCCGCGGCGCAGCCGGGCGAACACGCGCAGGATGCCGACCAGGACCATGACGTTGAGAAGCGCGATCGCGTACAGGAAGACGCCCGAGACGCTGGTGCCGATCAGTCCGGTGTAGTGGTGCAGCGTCGAGGAGTCGTCGCTGACCGGTCCCACCACCGCCCTCACCCCGCACGCCAGCAGCACCGCCAGCCCGAAGACCACGGTGGAGTGGCCCAGCGAGAAGAAGAAGCCGACGGCCAGCGGGCGCTGGCCGTCGTTCATCAGCTTGCGGGTGGTGTTGTCGATGGCGGCGATGTGGTCGGCGTCGAAGGCGTGACGCATGCCCAGGGTGTAGGCCGTCAATCCGACACCGACACCAAAAGCTCTGCCCCCCAAGGTGTATTGGGCAGGGGCAACGAAGACGACCATGGTGAACCAGCCGAGCAGGTGCAGCGCGACGATCACCGCCAGCATCGATCCCAGTCGCCACCACTCCGCCGGCGACAGCGCGCCGAGAAACCTCGTCGTCCGTGACGGCCGCCAGTCGATCTCGGTGCTGGCCACTGGGGTCCTTCCGGCGCGTCCTTGCGGTATCGGCTGAGAACAACCGGCACGACTGTAAGTACCGCGGCTTGCCAGATGCAAGTGAGTCGCAGGAATTGAGGTGTCTTGATCGCGCCGAAGACTGGCGATCCCGCCGCTGCGGCGCGACACTGAACCGGTGGCGCCCAAGCCGTCGGTACTGGATGCGTCGGTCACCGAGAGGATCGGCGATTTTCTGCGCGCCCGGGGGCTGCGGCGGATGGCCTCGCGCATCCAGGTGCTGGCGGTACTCGAGCCCGTCAACGGTCACCTGCCGGTCGCCGAGATCGACAAGCGGCTGCGGGAGTGCCTGCCGCCCGGCGCCCACGCGCCCGACGTGGCCACCGTCTATCGCACGGTGACGACGCTGGTCGATCAGGGGGTGCTGCACGCGTTGACGCTTGACGGCGGCGTGACGACCTACGGTCTGGCCACCGCGCCGCACCATCACGCCGTGTGTACGAACTGCGCCACCATCATCGAGGTGCCCGCCCGGCAGCTGAGTTCGGCGCTCGAACACGCGATGGCGGGTAGCTCGTTCGCGCTGTCGGAGGCGGCCGGGCTGACGCTGCACGGCCTGTGCCCGCAGTGCCAGGAGGGCAGGTCCGCGGAGCGGCCGCGCCGGCGCTGAGGTCAGCGCAGGCCCAGTAGCGCGTTCTCCACCACCTCGGCCAGCGCCGGGTGGATCCAGTACTGCCCGCGGGCCATCTGCGGGGCGGTGAGCCCGAAACTCATCGCCTGGATCAGCGGCTGGATGATCGACGAGGCCTGATGGCCCATGATGTGCGCGCCCAGCAGGCGCCCGGTGCCGCGCTCGGCGACGAGCTTGACGATTCCGGTCGTGTCCTCCGACGCCCAGCCGTAGGCGACGTCGCCGTAATCCTGGATCTTCACCGAGACCTTGAAACCCTTTGCAATGGCTTCGTTTTCGGTCAACCCGACGGAGGCGACCTGCGGATCGGTGAACACCGCCGAGGGCACGTAGCGATGGTCGGTGACGGCCATCGCCTCGGTGTCGTCCCAGTCGCAGAGCAAATTGTGCTGCACGACGCGCGCTTCGTGGTTGGCCACGTGTTTGAGCTCATACGGCGACGAGACGTCGCCGAGCGCGAAAACCCCACGCGCCGTGGTCCGCTGGTACTGGTCGACGGCCACCAGGCCGTCCTCGACGGCGACGCCGGCCTGCGCGAGGTCGAGTTGATCGGCGTTGGACACCCGGCCTGTCGCCACCAGCAGCGCGTCGGCGTGCAGGGTGCGACCGTCGTCGAGTTGCACCGCGACGCCCGAACCTTGGTTTTCGGCGCCCACGACGTTGCGGTGGGTGTGCAGTTCCCATTTGCTCGACGCGATGCGGGTGAAGCGCTCGCCGACGACGTCGTCGAGATGCCGCAGCAGTGTGGAGCCCCGGACCACCAGGGTGACGCGCGAGCCCAGCGAGGAAAAGATGTGGGCGAATTCGGCCGCCACGAAACCACCCCCGACGATCACCAGATGCTCTGGCAGTTCGGGGATTCGCATGATCGTGTCGCTGGTGTGGTACCGGGCGCCGCACTCGAGGATCGCCGGGGGCACCACGGCCCGCGCGCCCGCGGCGATCACTACCTGGTCGGCCGTGAACTCGTCGCCGGCATCGGTGCGCAACAGGTAGCGCCCGTCGGACTGGACCGGCCCGAACCGGGTGTGCTGCTTGTACACGTCGACGTTGGGTGCGGAGCTGCGGTAGTCCTCACCACCGACCCCGATCGGGTCGATGCGCCCGAAGACGCGCGAAACGATGTCGTCCCAGCGCACCCGGTCGATGCGCGCGTCGATGCCGAAGCGCGCCGCATCGCGGATCGTCTGGGCGACCTCGGCGGCGTAGACGAACATCTTGGTCGGGATGCACCCGACGTTCAGGCACGTGCCACCGAAGGTGCCCTCTTCGCAGATCGCCACCCGCTTCTCGTCGAAGCGGTCGTCGAGAATGCTGTTGCCCGAACCGGTTCCGATGATCGCGACGTCGTAGGTCTCCAAGCCGTCACCCCTCTCGCAGCGATGCCGAGGCATCTGTGTCGGTGCGCAGGTAGCCGTCCAGCCAGAGATCCAGTTCCCGATAGGCGACTTCGCGCGGTCCCGGAAGCGATAAGAACACGTCGTGCTTGGCGTCGGGCACCGGAACCACGGCGGTGCGGTTGCCGACGCAGCCGGCCCAGCGGGCGATCTGGGTGACGTCGAGAACCGCGTCGCCGCACTGCATGGATGCGGAATCGGTGCTTTCGTGCACGCTGTGATCCGATCGCAGAATCAGATTCGGCACTCCGACGTCGAGACCGCGATGCAGCCGGGCCTGGCCGCGGCGGATGGCGTGCAGCCAGCCGAAGGTGATCGGGAAGCCGCCGACGGGTTTCCACTGCAGGTTGTAGTCGAATTCGCCGCCGTAGTCGCGGTGCAGGGTGGTGCCGTAGCCGCCCTCACCCGGCGACCGGGCCACGCCCTTGGACCGCACGCGGGACAGGCCGGCGATCAGCGCCACGGTCACCGAATGCCGCAGGATGGGTGGGCCGGGCAGCTCCAGGAACGGGCTATTGAGCACCAGGCCGCCAACGCGGGCGTGCGCGGCCGGATTTCGCCGGCGCAACCGGTCCAGCCACAGCGACACGATCAGCCCGCCCGCGGAATGCGCGTACAGCAGCAGCTTGCCGCGTTCCGCGACGCCGGCGAGCGCCTGGTCGAGTTCGGCCTCGTAGTTGGTGAGGTCCGTGATGAAGTGCGGCGTCTGGCCGTCGCGCCGCGACCGGCCGCACTTATGGAGGTCCAGCGCGTAGAAGGTGAAGCCGCGGGCCGCGAAACGATCGGCCAGCTCGGTGTGGAAGAAGTAGTCGGTGTAGCCGTGCACCGCCAGCACCGCGGGCCCGGCGGGCGCCGTCTCGCGGCCGGCCCGGTGCGGTTCGGGTCCGCGCCGTATCAGCGTCGCGACGATGTCGCCCTCACCGGCGGGATCGGACCCGAGCGCGATGGTGCGCTGCTGGTAACCGGGGAGGACGTCGGGCACCCAGCCGGTCACTTCGCCGGTCACCCTGCCAGTCACGAGGCCAGCTTAGAGCTTTTGCTGGGCATCGGGCGGCGCACGTCGTTCGCGGCCACTTTGCCTCGGGATAACCTGGGATCGGCCCAGTCGAGGAAAGGACCAGCAAGCCGGTGTCATCGCTAGCCAGAACCACGTCGACCGACGTCGTGCTGGTGGGCGCGGGCATCATGAGCGCGACGCTGGGAACGTTGCTGCGCCGGCTGCAGCCGGACTGGTCGATGACTTTCGTGGAGCGTCTCGACGCCGTCGCCGCCGAGAGCAGCAGCCCGTGGAACAACGCGGGCACCGGCCATTCGGCGCTGTGCGAGCTGAACTACACGCCGCAGCGCGCCGACGGCTCGATCGACATCGCCAAAGCGGTGCGCATCAACGAGCAGTTCCAGGTGACCCGCCAGTTCTGGGCCTATGCAGTGGAGAACGGGATCCTCACCGATCGCCGCTTCCTCACCGCGATCCCGCACGCGAGCTTCGTGCGCGGCGCGCAACGTGTCGACTATCTGCGGCGAAGGCAGCGGGCCCTGGCGCCCAACCCGCTGTTCGCCGGCATCGAGTTGATCGACGACGCAGGGGAGTTCGCCCGCCGGTTGCCGTTCATGGCGGCCGGGCGCGACTTCTCCGAACCGACCGCGCTGAACTGGGCCGCGCACGGCACGGACGTCGACTTCGGTTCCCTGACGCGACAGCTCGTCGGGTTCTGTGTGCGCGGCGGCGCGACGGCCCTGTTCGGCCACGAGGTGCGCAACCTGTCCCGCCGGTCCGACGGCAGCTGGACGCTGTCCATCCGCAACCGCCGCACCGGCGAAAAGCGCCGTCTGAACGCCAAATTCGTGTTCGTCGGGGCCGGCGGTGATGCGCTGCCGCTGTTGCAGAAGTCCGGCATCGGGGAGGTCAGGGGTTTCGCCGGATTCCCGATCGGCGGCCGGTTCCTGCGCGCCGCCAACCCGGCGCTCACCGCCACCCACCGGGCCAAGGTCTACGGCGCTCCGGCGCCGGGCGCGCCGCCGCTGGGTGCGCTGCATCTGGATCTGCGCTACGTCAACGGCAAGTCGTGGCTGGTATTCGGCCCCTACGCCGGCTGGTCACCGAAGTTCTTGAAACACGGGCACCTCACCGATCTACCCCGCTCGGTGAGACCGGACAACCTGGCCTCGCTGCTCGGTGTCGGTGTCAGCCAGCTGACGCTGCTCCGATACCTGCTGGGTCAGCTGCGGCTCTCCGAACCGGACCGGCTGCGCATGCTACGTGAATTCGCGCCCACCGCAACGGGTTCGGATTGGAAACTCACGGTGGCCGGTCAGCGCGTGCAGGTGATCCGGCGGGACAAGCGCAAGGGCGGGGTGCTCGACTTCGACACCACCGTGGTGGGCGACGCCGATGGAAGCATCGCGGGGCTGCTCGGTGGCTCCCCGGGGGCGTCGACGGCGGTTCCGATCATGCTCGGGGTGCTGGAACGCTGCTTTGCCAACCGCTTTCAATCGTGGCTGCCCACGCTCAAGGAGATGGTTCCGTCGCTGGGGGCGACGCTGTCGGATGAGCCGGCGCTGTACGACGAGGTTTTTTCCTGGGGAACGACGGCGCTGGGGTTGGGCGTCTCATGACCCGCGCCGACAAGGGGAGCGATGAGGAGGGGCGCCGCCAGTGACACGCGCCGTCGACGATGCAGAGCGCAGCGATGAGGAGGAGCGGCGCCGATGACAGAGGCACTGCGACGTATTTGGGCCAAAGACCTTGACGCCCAGACACTCTACGAGCTACTCAAGCTCAGGGTGGAGGTGTTCGTCGTCGAACAGGCGATTCCGTATCCGGAGCTGGACGGGCGCGACCTGCTCGCCGAGACCCGGCACTTCTGGCTGGAAACGCCCGGCGGCGAGGTGATCTCCACGCTGCGGCTGATGGAGGAGCACGCCGGCGGCGAGAAGGTGTTCCGGATCGGGCGGCTGTGCACCAAACGCAATGCGCGCGGCCAGGGTCACACCACCCGGCTGCTGCGCGCGGCGCTGGCCGAGGTGGGTGACTACCCGTGCCGGATCAACGCGCAGACCTATCTGGCGGACATGTACGCCCAACACGGATTCGTCCGCGACGGCGACGATTTCCTGGATGACGGCGTTCCGCACGTGCCCATGCTGCGTCCCGGGTCGGGTTTGGCGGCGAAGCCGTGAAGCCCTACCCGTTCAGCGCCATCGTCGGGCACGACCAGCTGCGCCTGGCGCTGCTGCTGTGTGCCGTGCGTCCCGAGATCGGCGGCGCGCTCATCCGTGGCGAGAAGGGCACCGCCAAGTCGACGGCCGTGCGCGGCCTCGCGGCATTGCTGTCGGAGGCCACCGGCAGTGACGCCGGGCTGGTCGAAATGCCGCTCGGGGCAACGGAAGACCGGGTGATCGGCTCGCTGGACCTGCAGCGGGTGTTGCGCGACGGCGAGCACGCATTCTCGCCGGGCCTGCTGGCCCGCGCGCACGGCGGTGTGCTCTACGTGGACGAGGTCAACCTGCTGCACGATCACCTGGTCGATGTGCTGCTCGATGCTGCGGCGATGGGACGGGTACACATCGAGCGCGACGGCATCTCGCATTCGCACGAGGCCCGGTTCGTATTGATTGGCACCATGAATCCCGAAGAGGGCGAACTGCGTCCGCAGCTGCTGGACCGATTCGGGCTCACCGTCGACGTCCACGCCTCGCGCGACGTTGACGTGCGGGTGCAGGTGATCCGGAAGCGGATGGCGTACGAGGCCGACCCGGATGGTTTTGCCGAGCGCTATGCGGACGCCGACGCGGAGCTGGCCCGGCGAATCGCCACCGCGCGTGCGCAGGTCGACGATGTGGTGTTGCCCGACAACGAATTACGCCGGATCGCGGCGCTGTGCGCGGCGTTCGACGTCGACGGCATGCGCGCCGATCTGGTGGTCGCACGCACCGCGGTCGCGCACGCAGCCTGGCGCGGCGGGCGCACCGTCGAGGAAGGGGACATCAGGGTGGCCGCCGAACTGGCGCTGCCGCACCGGCGCCGCCGCGACCCGTTCGACGACCCGGGCATCGACCGCGACCAGCTGGACGAGGCCCTGGCGCAGGCGGGTAACGACCCGGACCCCGATCCCAACCCACCCGGCGGTGGCGAGTCCATCCAATCCGAACAGGATGTGCCGCAACAGAATTCATGCGAAGGCGCTGCGCCGCAGCCGCCGAAGACCAGGCCCAGCGGGCCACCGGCGAAGACCTTCCGCACCCGCGCGCTGAGGGTTCCGGGGGTCGGGGAGGGCGCGCCCGGGCGGCGGTCGCGGGCCCGCAACGCCAGCGGAACCGTCATCGCGGCCGCCGACGCGGACGACACGAGTTGCGCAGGGCACGGACTGCACCTGTTCGCCACCCTGCTGTCGGCCGCCGAGCGCGCCGGTGCCGGGCCGTTGCGGCCGCAGCCCGACGATGTGCGCCGCGCCGTGCGCGAAGGGCGCGAGGGCAATCTGGTGATCTTCGTGGTGGACGCGTCGGGTTCGATGGCCGCACGCGATCGCATGTCCGCGGTCAGCGGTGCGGCGCTGTCGCTGCTGCGCGACGCATATCAGCGGCGCGACAAGGTCGCCGTGATCACGTTCCGGCAACAGGAGGCGCGGCTGTTGTTGCCGCCGACGTCGTCGGCGCACATCGCCGGTCGGCGGCTGGCCCAGTTCGACACCGGCGGCAAGACCCCGCTGGCCGAAGGCCTGCTGGCCGCGCGTGAACTGATCGTGCGGGAGAAGGCGCGGGACCGGGCGCGGCGCTCGCTGGTGGTGGTGCTGACCGACGGCCGGGCCACCGCCGGCCCGGACCCGTTGGGCCGCACCCGAACCGCGGCGGCCCGGCTTGTCGCCGAGGGTGCCGCCGCGGTGGTCGTCGACTGCGAAACGTCGTTTGTGCGGCTGGGCCTGGCCGAGCAACTCGCCCGCCAGCTCGGTGCCCCGGCGATCCGGCTCGAGCAGCTGCACGCGGACTCCCTGACGCGTGCGGTGCGCGACGCGGCCTGAGCGGAAAGGGTAAACGCTGATGCCACAAGGCGTTCCACTGCAAGTTCCCGACGACGGCCTGACCACGCGGGCGCGGCGCCACACGCCCGTGCTGGCCGTGCACACCGGCCCCGGCAAGGGAAAGTCCACGGCGGCATTCGGCATGGCGCTGCGGGCCTGGAATGCCGGACTGTCCGTCGCGGTGTTCCAGTTCGTCAAAAGCGCAAAGTGGAAGGTGGGCGAGGAAGCGGTCTTCGCCCAGCTGGGCCGCCTGCACGACCAGCACCAGGTCGGCGCCCCCGTCGAATGGCACAAGATGGGTGCGGGCTGGTCGTGGACCCGCAAGGCGGGCAGCGACGTCGATCACGCGGGGGCCGCGGCCGACGGCTGGGCGGAGATCGCGCACCGGCTTGCCGATCGGCGTCACGACTTCTACGTGCTCGACGAGTTCACCTATCCGCTGAAGTGGGGTTGGGTGGACGTCGACGAGGTGGTGGAGGTGTTGGCCACCCGGCCCGGTCATCAGCATGTGGTCATCACCGGACGCGACGCGCCGCAGCGCCTGATCGATGCGGCCGACCTGGTGACCGAGATGGCCAAGGTCAAGCACCCCATGGACGCCGGACGCAAGGGGCAGAAGGGCATCGAGTGGTGAGTGTTCCCGCCGTCGTCGTCGCCGCTCCCGCGTCCGGCAGCGGAAAGACAACGGTGGCAACGGGTTTGATCGGCGCACTGCGGCGGGCGGGCCACACCGTCGCGCCGTTCAAAGTCGGCCCGGACTTCATCGATCCCGGCTACCACGGCCTGGCCGCCGGCCGGCCCGGCCGCAACCTCGACCCGGTGTTGGTGGGGGAGAACCTGATCGGCCCGCTGTACACCCACGGCGCTGGGGGCGCCGACATCACCGTGGTCGAAGGGGTGATGGGGCTGTTCGACGGACGGATCGGGCCCGCCGCCACGACTCCCGCGGCCGGATCTACGGCCCACGTCGCCGGCCTGCTGGGCGCGCCGGTCGTCCTTGTCGTTGATGCGCGTGGGCAGAGCCAGAGCATCGCCGCGCTGCTGCACGGCTTTTCGACGTTCGACACCGCGACCCACGTCGCCGGTGTGATCCTCAACCGGGTCGGATCGGACCGGCACGAGCAGGTGTTGCGGCAGGCCTGTGAACAGGCCGGCGTCCCGGTGTTGGGCGCCATCCCCCGGGTGGCTGAATTAGAATTGCCGACAAGGTATTTGGGGCTGGTTACCGCCGTGGAGTATGGGCAGCGGGCGCGGCTGGCGGTGGAGGCGATGACCGAATTGGTTGCGCGCCATGTCGACTTGTCGGCCATCGCCGCGATCGCCGGTGGCCGAGTCACGCAGCCGCCGTGGGATCCCGCCGCGGTGGTGGGGGCTATGCCCGGGGACGGCGCCACCGTCGCGGTGGCGGCCGGCAAGGCATTCAGTTTCGGCTACGCCGAACACGCGGAGCTGCTGGCGGCCGCCGGCGCCGACGTCGTCGAATTCGACCCGCTCGTCGACGCCCTGCCCGACGGCACCGACGCGGTGTTGCTGCCCGGCGGGTTTCCCGAACAGTTCACCGCGGAGCTCTCGGCCAATGAGCTCGTGCGCCGGCAGATCAGCGAACTCGCCACCGCCGGGGCGCCGATACACGCCGAGTGCGCCGGGCTGATCTATCTGGTGTCCGAGCTCGACGGCCATCCGATGTGCGGTGTACTGGCGGGCCGGGCGCGGTTCACCCCGCACCTGACCCTGGCGTACCGCGATGCCGTCGCGGTCGCGGATTCGTCGTTGTACGCCGTCGGCCAGCGCGCGGTGGGGCATGAATTCCACCGCACCACAGTCACATTCACCGAGGACTATCAGCCCGCCTGGATGTACCGAGCCCGCGACGCCGACCCGCAGGGCCACCCCGTGCGCGACGGTGTCGTGCGCGCCGGTGTGCACGCGTCGTATCTGCACACCCATCCGGCCGCGGCGCCGGAGGCGGTGGCGCGCTTCGTGGCACACGCCGGCGCCCGGCTTCGCCGCGCTCGCGATCGCCACTAGGTCGATGGTGGCGACCCGCAGCGCCCGGCTTCGCCGCGCTCGCGATCGCCACTAGGCTTGCCGGGTGACTGAGAGCGCCTACCTCGCTGGGCTGCGGCTGACCGGCAAAAAGGTCGTCGTGGTCGGCGGCGGCACCGTCGCCCAGCGCCGGCTGCCCTTGCTCATCGCCAGCGGCGCCGACGTCCACGTCATCTCCCGCAGCGCCACCCGGTCGGTCGAGGCGATGACGGGAATCACCCTGGCATTGCGCGAATACCGCGGCGGCGACCTCGACGGAGCCTGGTACGCGATCGCGGCCACCGATGACGCGCAAGTCAACGAGGCGGTGGTCGCCGAGGCCGAAAGCCGCCGCATCTTCTGCGTCCGCGCCGACATCGCCGTCGAGGGGACCGCAGTCACCCCAGCGTCCTTCGACTACGCCGGGCTGTCCGTCGGGGTCCTGGCCGGCGGCGACCACCGCCGCTCGGCGGCGATCCGCTCGGCCATCCGCGAGGCGCTGCAGACCGGGCTGATCACGCCCGACAGCCCGGTGAGCTCCGACGTCGTCAAGGGCGGCGTCGCGCTCGTCGGCGGCGGGCCCGGTGACCCCGAACTGATCACCGTGCGCGGCCGGCGCCTGCTGGCCCAGGCCGACGTCGTGGTCGCCGACCGTCTCGCGCCGCCGGAACTCCTCGCCGAGCTGCCTCCGCACGTCGAAGTCATCGACGCCGCCAAAATCCCATACGGGCGGGCCATGGCCCAGGACGCCATCAACGACGTCATGATCGAACGCGCCCGCGCAGGCCACTTCGTGGTGCGCCTCAAAGGCGGCGACCCGTTCGTGTTCGCCCGGGGTTATGAAGAGGTGCTGGCGTGCGTCGAGGCCGGAATACCGGTGACGGTGGTGCCAGGTGTGACAAGTGCCATAGGAGTGCCCGCTTTGGCGGGCGTTCCGGTCACGCATCGGGCGATAAATCACGAGTTCGTGGTGGTCAGCGGCCATCTGCCGCCCGGGCATCCCGAATCGTTAGTGAATTGGGATGCACTGGCAGCAATGTCGGGCACGATTGTTTTGCTGATGGCGGTGGAACGCATCGAACTTTTCGCCGAAGCTCTGCTTAAAGGCGGCCGACCTGCGGATACCCCGGTGCTGGTGGTTCAGCATGGAACGACCGCCGCTCAACACACTTTGCGGGCTACCCTCGCCGACACGCCCGAAAAGATTCGCGCCGAGGGTATCCGACCTCCCGCGATCATCGTGATCGGCGCCGTGGCGGCCTTCGGGCTTTAAACGGTTCTTAAGATTACTGTAAGGTAACCCTTTATGACGGCTCTCAACGATGCAGAGCGCGCGGTGCAGAAACTGGCCTCGGCGCGCCCCGATCGTCCGGCCCCGGTGAGCACTGCGTTCCCGGCGGAGACCGCCTCCAAGCCCCCGGCGGAGACCGCCCTGAAGCGGATCAGCAAGTACTACCCGGCGTGGTTGCCCTCCCGGCGCTTCATCGCGGCCGTGATCGCCATCGGCGGTATGCAGCTGCTCGCCACCATGGACAGCACCGTGGCGATCGTCGCGCTGCCCAAGATCCAGAACGAGCTCAGCTTGTCCGACGCCGGGCGCAGCTGGGTGATCACCGCCTACGTGCTGACGTTCGGTGGCCTGATGCTGCTGGGCGGCCGCCTCGGCGACACCATCGGGCGCAAACGCACCTTCATCGTCGGTGTCGCGCTGTTCACCATCTCTTCCGTGCTGTGTGCGGTCGCCTGGGACGAGGCCACCATGGTGATCGCCCGGCTGTCGCAGGGCGTCGGCTCGGCAATCGCCTCGCCGACCGGTCTGGCGCTGGTGGCGACCACCTTCCCAAAAGGGCCGGCGCGTAACTTCGCGACCGCGGTGTTCGCCGCGATGACGGCGATCGGCTCGGTGATGGGCCTGGTCGTCGGCGGAGCGCTCACCGAGGTTTCGTGGCGGCTGGCGTTCCTGGTGAACGTCCCGATCGGCCTGGTGATGATCTACCTGGCTCGCACGGCACTGCGCGAGACGAACCGCGAGCGGATGAAGCTCGACGCCACCGGCGCCATGCTCGCCACCCTGACCTGCACCGCGGCCGTGTTCGCCTTCTCGATGGGCCCGGAAAAGGGCTGGGTGTCGATCACCACCATCGGATCCGGCGTGGTGGCGCTGGGCGCCGCGATTGCCTTCATCATCGTGGAGCGCACCGCCGAGAACCCCGTCGTCCCGTTCGACCTGTTCCGCGACCGCAACCGGTTGGTCACCTTCACCGCGATCTTCCTGGCCGGCGGTCTCATGTTCACCCTGACGGTGTGCATCGGCCTGTACGTGCAGGACATCCTCGGCTACAGCGCGCTGCGCGCCGGCGTCGGCTTCATCCCGTTCGTCATCGCGATGGGAATCGGGTTGGGCCTCTCTTCACAGCTGGTGTCCCGGTTCTCGCCACGGGTGCTGACCATCGGCGGCGGCATCCTTCTCTTCTGGGCGATGATCTACGGCTCGGCGTTCATGCACCGCGGCGTCGCGTACTTCCCCAACTTGGTGCTGCCGATCGTCATCGGTGGGATCGGCATCGGCATGGCCGTCGTCCCGCTGACCCTGGCGGCCATCGCCGGCGTGGGTTTCGATCAGATCGGTCCGGTATCGGCGGTCACGCTGATGCTGCAGAGCCTGGGTGGGCCGCTGGTGCTGGCCGTCATCCAGGCGGTGATCACCTCGCGGACACTGTATCTGGGCGGCATCACCGGCCCGGTGAAGTTCATGAATGATGCGCAGCTGGGTGCACTGGACCACGGCTACACCTACGGGCTGCTGTGGGTGGCCGGCGTGGCCGTCCTCGTCGGCGGCGCGGCGCTGCTGATCGGCTACACCCCCGACCAGGTTGCGCACGCACAAGAGGTCAAGGAAGCGATGGACGCCGGGGAGCTGTAGCTCACCGCGCACGGACGCTCTTCCCAGCACGGGCCTGATGGCGGTGACCCGCCGCGCCCGGCTTCGCCGCGCTGGCGGTCACCGCACGGCCTGATGGCGGTGACCCGCTGCGCCCGGCTTCGCCGCGCTGGCGGTCACCGCTAGGCTGGCCCGCTGTGATCACCCGGATGTCCCAGTTGTTTTTGCGCACCTTGCGCGACGATCCCGCCGACGCCGAAGTCGCCAGCCACAAGCTGTTGATCCGGGCCGGCTACATCCGGCCCGTTGCGCCCGGGCTGTACAGCTGGCTGCCGCTGGGATTGCGGGTGCTGCGCCGCATCGAGCGCATCGTCCGCGAGGAGATGAACGCCATTGGCGGGCAGGAGATCTTGTTCCCCGCGTTGCTGCCGCGCGCACCGTACGAGACGACGAACCGATGGACCGAATACGGCGACTCGGTCTTCCGGCTGCTGGACCGCCGCGGCAACGACTACCTGCTGGGCCCCACCCACGAAGAGCTGTTCACCCTGACCGTCAAGGGCGAATACAGCTCGTACAAGGACTTTCCGGTCCTGCTGTATCAGATCCAGAACAAATACCGTGACGAGGCGCGGCCGCGGGCCGGCATCCTGCGGGTGCGGGAGTTCCTGATGAAGGACTCCTACTCGTTCGACATCGACGACGCCGGACTCAAGGCCGCCTACCACGCGCATCGCGAGGCCTATCAGCGCATCTTCGCGCGGCTGCAGGTGCGCTACGTCATCGTCTCCGCGGTGTCGGGCGCCATGGGCGGCAGCGCCTCCGAGGAGTTCCTGGCCGAGAGCGCGGTCGGGGAGGACACCTTCGTGCGGTGCCTGGAATCCGGCTACGCGGCCAACGTCGAGGCCGTCGTCACCGCCCGCCCGGAGGCGCAGCCCATCGACGGGCTGCCCGAGGCGGCGGTCCACGACACCGGCAACACCCCGACCATCGCCACCCTGGTCGACTGGGCCAACCAGGCGGACCTGGGCCGCACCGTCACCGCGGCCGACACGTTGAAGAACGTGCTGCTCAAGGTGCGCCAGCCCGGCGGGGACTGGGAGCTGCTGGCCATCGGGGTGCCGGGGGACCGGGAGGTCGACGACAAACGGCTGGGCGCGGCGCTGGAACCGGCCGAATACACCCTGCTCGACGACGCCGACTTCGCCAAGTACCCCTTCCTGGTGAAGGGGTATATCGGACCGAAAGCGTTGCAGGGCAACGGTGTTCGCTACCTGGTCGATCCGCGGGTAGTGGACGGCACCAGCTGGATCACCGGGGCCGACGAGCCCGGGCGGCACGTCGTCGGGCTGGTCGCCGGCCGGGACTTCACCGCCGACGGCACCATCGAGGCCGCCGAGGTGCGCGACGGCGACCCGTCACCGGATGGCGCGGGCCCGCTGGTCTCGGCGCGCGGTATCGAGGTCGCGCACATCTTCCAGCTCGGCCGTAAATACACCGACGCCTTCACCGTCGACGTGCTCGGTGAGGACGGCAAGCCGGTGCGCCTGACCATGGGCTCCTATGGCCTCGGGGTGTCGCGGATGGTGGCCGTGATCGCCGAGCAGCACCACGACGAGCTGGGCCTGCGCTGGCCGTCGACGGTCGCGCCGTTCGACGTCCATCTGGTGATCGCCAACAAAGACGCGGAAGCTCGGACCGGAGCCATGGATCTGGCCGGCGAGCTGGACCGGCTGGGCGTCGAAGTGCTGCTCGACGACCGCCAGGCCTCACCCGGTGTGAAGTTCAAGGACGCCGAGCTGCTCGGCGTGCCCTGGATCGTCGTGGTGGGAAGGGGCTGGGCGGACGGCGTGGTGGAGCTGCGCGACCGCTTCGGCGGCCAAACCCGCGAAGTGGCGACCGGGCCGTCGCTGGCCACCGACATCGCGGCGGCCCTCAACAGCTAGTCGTTGCCGCCGGGGAAGCTCGTCGTGATGGGCCAGGCGCCCAGCACCCGGCTCCACCGGGCGCCCATCACCGCGCTCTGAACCAGGGCCGTCGCGGCGAACGCGCGGTCCTCGCCGGTCTCCGCGTGCTCGGCGACCACGCGCCAGGCGCCCGCACCGTCGTTCTCCATCCGCGCGGCCAGCCGCGCGGCGTCGGCCGGGCCGCCGACCACCATGGGCAGCTGGTAGCCGGCTGCGGCGACCGGGACGGTCACCTTGCGGGCGGTCAGCATCGCGATGACGTCGTCGCGGCGCTGGCGATGCTGCGCGAGCGCCTCTACCACCATGTCGTTCACGCTGGGCGGCGACAGCGCGGACACGATGCCGTAGCCGTAGATCGTCGAGTGCTCGATGGCCAGCGCGTCACACAGCGCCTGGTTGTCGGCGTCCTTGCCAGAGGTCATATCGACGGACCCCCGGGCACCAGCGCAACCGTGTACGACGCCGTGCAGGACGCCGCGATCGAGGCGAGCAGCCCGGCGCGGTACCCCGATTCGGTGCCCACCAGCCGGCTCGCGCTGTCGGCGGAGGCGCGCAGCGCATCGATCACGTCGGACACCGGCGGCGGGGGCGGAGGCGGCCCGGCCGGTGCGGCCTGGCTCGGGCTGGGCGCTTCGCTCGTGGGCGACGTGGCGAGCTTGCCGGCCGCGCGCGAGATCTCCGCGGACAGTGCGCGGGCGTGTGCGGCGCGCTGGCTGGCCACTACCGTCAGCGCGGCGGCGACCTGCGGTGGGTTCCCGAGGGCCGCGGCGGCGGCACCCGCCAGCGTGCTGTCGTGCCGGGCCTGATCCAACGGGCCGAGCAGTTGCTCGACGGGCGGGGGCTTGGGCGCGGACTTGCTACAGGCGGTCGCGACCACCCCGAGCGCAGCGAAAGCCACACCACCGGCGAGGACATCTCGCCTGTTGACGAACGGAACTGCGCTAGCCACATGGACATCCTGCCATCGGCGCGGACGCAGGCACGATGCCAGGACACGATCACGCCGTCACATGCGAATCCTGGCGTATCGTGGATAGCTGGTTCTCGCAGAGGGCAGCGACCGACAGTACCTGTCGGCACGGATGTTCCTCCGCCGGGACACCGGAAGTCGCCTGCGAAACCATCGGGGCGCCGCCATCCGACCAGATGACCGGACAACTCAAGATGAGGAGCTCGCCGTGACCACCGGGCTACCGTCGCAGACGCAGGTGATCGAGCTACTCGGTGGAGAGTTTGCGCGCGCCGGATTCGAGATCGAAGACGTGGTCATCGACCCGCGGACCCGCCCGCCGCGAATCCTGGTGATCGCCGACGGCGACAACGGCCTCGATCTGGACACGGCGGCCACGTTGTCCCGCTCTGCATCGGCATTGCTCGACGGTCTGGACACCATCGACGACCACTATGTGCTCGAGGTTTCCTCGCCCGGCGTCGACCGGCCGTTGACCAGCGCGAAGCACTTCCGTCGCGCCCGCGGCCGCAAAGTCGACGTCGCCCTGTCAGACGGATCGAAGCTGACCGGCCGGGTCGGTGAGACGACCGACGACGCGGTCGCGCTGGTGGTCCGCGCCGGCCGGGACTGGGCGGTGCGCGAGATCCCACTTGGTGACATCGCGAAAGCGGTTGTCCAGGTGGAGTTTTCGCCCCCTAACCACGCGGAGCTGGAACTGGCGAGTATGGGTCAGGCCCGGAGGACGGAGACCGGAGCATGAACATCGACATGGCCGCGCTGCACGCCATCGAGGTGGATCGGGGCATCTCGGTCAACGAGCTGCTCGACACGATCAAGTCGGCGCTGCTCACCGCCTACCGGCACACCGAAGGCCACCAGAACGACGCGCGGATCGAGATCGACCGCAAGACCGGTGTCGTGCGGGTGATGGCCAGGGAGACCGACGAAGACGACAACGTCATCAGTGAATGGGACGACACCCCCGAGGGTTTCGGCCGCATCGCCGCCACCACCGCGCGCCAGGTCATGCTGCAGCGCTTCCGGGACGCCGAAAACGAGCGGACCTACGGTGAGTTCTCCACCCGCGAGGGGGAGATCGTCGCGGGCGTCATCCAGCGGGACAGCCGGGCCAACGCGCGGGGGCTGGTCGTGGTCCGGATGGGCACCGAGACGAAGGCCTCCGAGGGCGTGATCCCGGCGGCCGAGCAGGTTCCCGGCGAGAGCTACGAGCACGGCAACCGCGTGCGGTGCTACGTGATCGGGGTGACCCGCGGCGCCCGGGAACCGCTGATCACCCTGTCCAGGACCCACCCCAACCTGGTCCGCAAGTTGTTCTCGCTGGAGGTCCCCGAGATCGCCGACGAATCGGTGGAAATCGTCGCCGTGGCCCGGGAGGCCGGCCATCGCTCCAAGATCGCGGTGAAGTCCAACCTTCCCGGCCTGAACGCCAAAGGCGCCTGCATCGGCCCCATGGGGCAGCGGGTCCGCAACGTGATGAGCGAGCTCTCCGGCGAGAAAATCGACATCATCGACTACGACGAGGACCCCGCGCGCTTCGTCGCCAACGCGCTGTCGCCGGCCAAGGTGGTGTCGGTGTCGATCATCGACCAGGCGGCCCGCGCCGCCCGCGTGGTGGTGCCCGACTTCCAGTTGTCGCTGGCCATCGGCAAGGAGGGCCAGAACGCGCGCCTGGCCGCCCGGCTCACCGGGTGGCGCATCGACATCCGCGGGGACTCGCCCGGCGGCTCCGGTGGGCATTCGGAGAGCCAGTCCGAACACGGTGCCAGCCACGGAATGGCCCACGACCGGTAGCGTCGCCCGCGCACCCCTCGGGCGGTTCTGAGCATCTATTCGGTGACGCTAGACTTAGCCGTGATCCAGCGCGAACTTTCGGCTCCCGAAATCAGAAAGTCGCACCGTCATGCGGGTGGACCCGTACGGACATGTGTCGGGTGCCGGAAGCGAGAGCTGGCCGTCGAGCTGCTTCGAGTGGTGGCTGTGTCGAACGGGAACGGCGAATACGCCGTGATCGTCGACACAGGCAATAGCCTGCCGGGGCGGGGTGCATGGCTGCATCCCGGGCCGCAGTGCGCGCAACAGGCAATCCGGCGGCGGGCTTTCACCAAAGCGCTGCGCATCACCGGTTCACCGGACACCTCCGCGGTGATCGAGCACATAGAGTCTCTCTGTGCGCCCGAGCGCCCGGCAACAGAACAGGTAGCAAAGAACATGAGCACACCGTGAAGTCCCGATGACAATGCGTCATAGCTAAACCCGAGGCGCGGCCCCACGACTGTCGCCTCATAGACAGGAGATGTAGTGGCAGGTAAGGCCCGCGTACACGAGTTGGCTAAGGAACTCGGTGTCACCAGCAAGGAAGTCCTCGCCCGACTGAATGATCAGGGCGAATTCGTTAAATCCGCATCGTCGACGGTAGAAGCGCCGGTGGCTCGCCGGCTGCGCGAGTCCTTCGGCGGCGGCAAGGCCGCCGAGAAGGCCCCGGCGAAGGCCTCTGCACAAGCGGGGGCCAAGGCGCCCGCCGCGAAGGCACCCGACAAATCGCTCGACAAGGCCCTCGACAACGCCATCGGCAGCGCCGGCGGCAACGGCGAGGCGGCGGCGACGCCGGCCAAGCCCGCCGCTCCGCAGGCCTCCGCCGCGGCGCCCGCCGAGGCCCCGGCCCTCACC
>NZ_LZKI01000057.1 GCF_001672755.1 Mycobacterium colombiense
GGCGACGCGGCCAGCACCATGGGCCACTGCGCGTGCCGGCCCGCGGCGATGTCGGCCTCGGCGCGAGCCATCTGCGCCCGGGTGCCGCCGAGATGCAGAGTGGGGGCCTGCCGCAGCCGGCGATCCGACCACGGGATCTCGTCGCCCAGCACGAAGTCGACCTTGGCGACCCCGGGGCCAAAGGCGTAGCGCCGCAACGCCTTAGCGTAGCGAGTGGGCAGGGCGTCGCCGTAGATGCGCAGCAGCGCGGTCGGCGCGGTGTCGAAGGCGACGACTGAGCCCGGGGGGCCGGGCGGCTCCGTCACCTCGGTGCCCGCCGTGAGTTCGCCTCCGTGCGCGCGCAGGTCGGCGATGAGGGCGTCGGTGATCGCCTGGCTGCCGCCCACCGGAATCGGCCAGCCGACCGAATGCGCGAGGGTGGCCAGCATCAACCCGGCGCCGGCCGCGGTCAGCGACGGCATGCGCGAAATGATATGCGCGGCAACGCCGGTGAACAGCGCGCGGGCGTCCTCGCCGGCCAGCGTCCCCCATGCCGGGGTGCCCTGGGCCAGCATCCGCAGCCCCAGTTGCAGCGCCGCCGGCAGCGAGTTCGGCACCGACCTCTTGTCGCCCAGCAGCAGGGCCACCACATCGTCGGACCGCTCGACCAGCGGGCCGAGCAGGCGTCCGAAGGACGCGCCCTGCTCGAGTTCGGCGCAAGTGCGGTCCAGGTCGCGGTAGGCGATGACCGCGGGGCGCCCGGGCAGCGGGTTGGCGTACGAAATCTCGGGCACCGCCAGCCGGACGCCGCGAGCGGGCAGGTCGAACTCCTTGAAGAACGGCGACGCCAGCGCCAACGGGTGCACGGCGGAGCAGATGTCGTGTGAAACCGCTGGGAACTCGATGTCAGCCGCCGTGCGCGCACCCCCGCCGAACGTGGGTTCAGCTTCGACGACCTGCACTTTCAGGCCGGCCCGGGCGCAGATTACGGCAGCGGTCAACCCGTTGGGTCCGCTGCCGACGATGGTGACGTCCACGCGTCAATTACAGCCGATAGGCTGGCCGGGTGAATCTGCCTGTTGTACTCATTGCCGACAAGCTCGCCGAATCCACCGTCGCCGCCCTGGGCGACCAGGTCGAGGTGCGCTGGGTAGACGGCCCGGATCGGGAGAAGCTGCTGGCGGCCGTGCCGGAGGCCGATGCGCTGCTGGTGCGTTCGGCCACCACGGTCGACGCCGAGGTGCTGGCGGCCGCCCCCAAGCTGAAGATCGTCGCCCGCGCCGGGGTAGGCCTGGACAACGTCGACGTCAACGCCGCCACCGAGCGCGGTGTGCTGGTGGTCAACGCGCCGACCTCGAACATCCACAGCGCCGCCGAGCACGCGCTGGCGCTGCTGCTCTCCGCGGCCCGCCAGGTTCCTTCCGCGGATGCCTCGCTGCGCGAGCATGCCTGGAAGCGATCGTCCTTCTCGGGCACCGAGATCTTCGGCAAGACGGTCGGGGTGGTGGGCCTGGGCCGGATCGGGCAGCTGGTGGCCCAGCGGCTCAGCGCCTTCGGTACCCACCTGATCGCCTACGACCCCTACGTGTCGCCGGCGCGCGCCGCGCAGCTGGGCATCGAACTGCTGACGCTCGACGAACTGTTGGGCCGAGCCGACTTCATCTCCGTCCACCTGCCGAAGACGCCCGAAACCGCGGGCCTGATCGACAAGGACGCGCTGGCCAAGACCAAGCCAGGCGTCATCATCGTCAACGCCGCCCGCGGTGGCCTGGTGGACGAGGCCGCGCTGGCCGATGCGGTGCGCAGCGGCCACGTGCGCGCGGCCGGCCTGGACGTCTTCTCCAAGGAGCCATGCACCGACAGCCCGCTGTTCGAGCTGCCGCAGGTGGTGGTCACACCGCATCTGGGCGCATCGACCGAAGAGGCGCAGGACCGGGCCGGCACCGACGTCGCGGCAAGCGTGAAGCTCGCCCTGGCCGGGGAATTCGTTCCCGACGCGGTCAACGTCGGCGGCGGGGTGGTCAACGAGGAGGTGGCGCCATGGCTGGACCTGGTGCGCAAGCTCGGGGTGCTGGCCGCCACGCTGTCCGACGGCCCGCCGGTGTCCTTGTCGGTGCAGGTGCGCGGCGAACTTGCCTCCGAAGATGTTGAGGTGCTTAAACTTTCGGCGCTGCGCGGGTTGTTCTCGGCCGTCGTCGAGGGGCCGGTGACGTTCGTCAACGCCCCGGCGCTGGCCGAAGAACGCGGCATCACCGCCGAAATCGGCACCGCGTCGGAAAGCCCGAACCACCGCAGCGTGGTCGACGTACGCGCGGTTGCGCACGACGGCACCGCCGTCAACGTCGCCGGCACCCTGTCCGGGCCGCAGCTGGTGGAGAAGATCGTGCAGATCAACGGGCGCAACTTCGATCTGCGCGCCCGGGGCACCAACCTGGTGATCAACTACGTCGACCAGCCCGGCGCGCTCGGCAAGATCGGCACCCTGCTGGGTTCGGCCGGAGTGAACATCGAAGCCGCGCAACTCTCCGAGGACGCCGAGGGCCCGGGTGCGACGATCCTGCTGCGCCTGGACCGCGACGTGCCGGGTGATGTGCGGGCCGAAATCGGCGCGGCCGTCGGCGCCAACAAGCTTGAGGTGGTTGATCTGTCGTGAAGTGCGCCGGCGACGATGCAGAGCGCAGCGATGAGGAGGAGCGGCGCCGATGAAGTTGGCGGTGATCGAGGGCGACGGGATCGGGCCCGAAGTCGTTTCCGAAGCCATCAAAGTCCTGGACACGGTGCTGCCCGGGGTGGACAAGACCAGCTACGACCTGGGTGCGCGGCGCTACCACGCCACCGGTGAGCTACTGCCGGACTCGGTCGTCGACGAGCTGCGCGCGCATGACGCCATTCTGCTCGGGGCCATCGGTGACCCGTCGGTGCCCAGCGGCGTGCTGGAGCGAGGGTTGTTGCTGCGCCTGCGTTTCGAGCTGGACCATCACATCAACCTGCGGCCGGGCCGGCTGTATCCGGGAGTGAACAGCCCGCTGGCCGGCAACCCCGACATCGACTTCGTGGTGGTGCGCGAGGGAACCGAAGGGCCCTACACCGGCACCGGCGGCGCGATCCGCGTCGGAACGCCCAACGAAGTCGCCACCGAGGTAAGCCAGAACACGGCTTTCGGCGTGCGCCGGGTGGTGGCCGACGCATTCGAGCGGGCCCAGCGGCGCCGAAAGCACTTGACGCTGGTGCACAAAACCAACGTGCTGACCTTCGCAGGCAGGCTGTGGTCGCGGATCGTGGCCGAGGTCGGACGCGACTATCCCGACGTCGAGGTGGCGTATCAACACATCGACGCCGCGACCATCTTCATGGTCACCGACCCGGGCCGCTTCGACGTGATCGTCACCGACAACTTGTTCGGCGACATCATCACCGACCTGTCGGCGGCGGTGTGCGGTGGAATTGGCTTGGCGGCCAGTGGAAATATCGACGGCACCCGGACCAATCCGTCGATGTTCGAGCCCGTCCACGGCAGTGCGCCGGACATTGCGGGCCAGGGCATCGCCGATCCGACCGCTGCCATCATGTCGGTGGCGCTGCTGCTCGCCCACCTCGGTGAGGACGCCGCCGCTACGCGGGTGGACCGGGCCGTCGAGCAGTATCTGGCAACGCGTGGGGACGGACGGCGCGCCACCACCGAAGTCGGCGAACGGATTGCTGCCGGGCTCTAGTCTCCAGGCCGGGCGGCACCAGCCGCGTCGGCACCAGCGGCACCGCCGCCAGCGGAAACAACGCGCACAACATCCACGCCGGTGGATACTTCGCGGCCGAGATCAATGCACCGAACAGCGGGGGACCGGCGGCGGCCATCATCCGCTGGGTGGTGTTCTGGATGCCCAGGGCGCGCCCGCTCCAGTAGGGGCCGGCGAATTCGGTGATGGCCGTGGCCTCTAACCCGTTGTCGAGTACCGCTACCACCGAGATGGCGACCATCAGCCCCGCCTGCCACTGAGAGTTCATGTAGTCGGCCCACGCCAGCAGCAACAGGGTCAGCACGGCGGCGGCCGCGATGTAGCGCACCGGCCGCATGCGTGAGCCGAGTCGATCGGACCAGCGGCCCACGGCCACGCGGCCGAGCGCCCCGAGCAGCTGCGACAGGGTGACCAATCCGCCGGCGGCCGCGACCGACCAGTGCAGGTTCTTGATCAGCCACACCAGCATGAACGTCACCGTGACCGTTTGCGGCATCATCATCAGGCCCGCCACCGCGTGAATTCGCCATAGTGTCAACGACCCTCGATACGGGCTGGCGAGTTCCTGATCGCTGGCACTGGCGCGGGGTTTGCGCGGCGGGTCGACGATTCCGACGACGCTCACTACCGCTCCGAAAGCGCACGCCAGCGCGGTGAACCGCAGGCCGGCCTGCGGCCCGTGTTCGGCGAGCTCGGGAATTATCATCGCGCCCAAGGCGATTCCCAGCGGCTGCGCGGTCTGGCGGATGCCCATGGCCAGCCCGCGCTGGTGCGGTGGGAACCAGGCGGACACCAGCCGCCCGCCGGCCGTATTGCAGCTGGCGGCGGCCATACCGCCGAGGAAGAGGTAGACGGCGATCATCACCATCGAATGTGCCGACGCCGCGGCGTAGGCGGCTATCGCGGTGAGCGCCGAGCCCGTGGTCATCACCACCCGCTCGCCGACCCGGTCGAGCACGTATCCCCAGAGCACCAGTGTGACCACCATGCCCCAGCTGGGCATCGAGGCGAGCAGACCGGCCTCGTCGAGCCGGATTCCGCGCGCGCCTTGCAGCGACGGGATGAGGAACGCGACGCCGTTGATGAAGAGGAACGAGCTTGCCGTTGCCAGCAGTGAAACGATCATGATCGACCAGCGGGCGCCCGTGCCGATTTCGGGCGTCGCGGCCGGGTCGGACTGCATTCCCCATGCTTGCATACCGGCGGGAAATTTAGGGGCAGGACTTGGGCCGTCGCCCGTCACTGGTTGGGATGGTCAGGCTGCTCCTCGGGCAGTCACGGCGTGAATCGTCGCCAGACTAGGCTCATCCAAATGCGCCTTGGTCGAATCGCCAGCCCGGACGGTGTCGCCTTCGTCAGTATCGAAGGTGACCTCAACGACCCAGCCGAGATGATCGCGCGCGAGATCGCCGAACATCCATTCGGCACGCCGAACTTCACGGGCCGTTCATGGCCGCTGGCCGACGTCCGGCTGCTCGCCCCGATACTGGCCAGCAAGGTGGTGTGTGTCGGGAAGAACTACGCCGATCACATTGCCGAGATGAAGGACATGACCGGCCCCGCTCCGGTGGATCCGGTGATCTTCCTCAAGCCCAACACCGCGATCATCGGGCCGAACGTGCCGATTCGGTTGCCGGCCAACGCATCACCGGTGCACTTCGAGGGCGAGCTGGGAGTGGTCATCGGCCGGCCCTGCAAGGACGTCTCGGCAGCCCAGGCGGCGGAGAACATCCTCGGCTACACCATCGGCAACGACGTCTCGGCGCGCGATCAACAAAAATCCGATGGACAGTGGACCAGAGCCAAAGGGCATGACACCTTCTGCCCGGTGGGACCGTGGATCGTCACCGACCTCAAACCGCTGGATCCCGGCGATCTGGAATTGCGCACCGAGGTCAACGGCGACGTCAAGCAGCACAGCCGTACCTCGCTGCTGATCCACGACATCGGGTCGATCGTCGAGTGGATTTCGGCGGTGATGACCCTGCTGCCCGGCGACATCATCCTCACCGGCACGCCGGCGGGCGTCGGGCCCATCGAGGACGGCGACACCGTTTCCATCACCATCGAGGGCATCGGCACCCTCACCAATCCCGTGGTCCGTAAAGGAAAATCGTGACTGCACCAGCACAAGTCCGCGTCCGATTCTGTCCCTCGCCCACCGGAACCCCGCACGTCGGAATGGTCCGCACGGCGCTGTTCAATTGGGCGTACGCCCGACACACCGGGGGCACCTTCGTCTTTCGCATCGAGGACACCGATGCGCAGCGCGACAGCGAGGAAAGCTATCTGGCGCTGCTCGACGCGCTGCGCTGGCTCGGCCTGGATTGGGATGAGGGGCCCGAGGTGGGCGGACCCTACGGGCCGTACCGCCAGTCGCAGCGCAGTGAGATCTATCACGACGTGGTGGCCCGGCTGCTCGAAGCCGGCGAGGCGTACTACGCCTTCTCGACGCCGGAGGAGGTCGAGGCGCGCCATGTCGCCGCGGGCCGTAATCCCAAGCTGGGCTACGACAATTTCGACCGGCAGCTGACCGACTCCCAGCGCGCCGCGTTCCTGGCCGAGGGCCGCAAACCCGTGGTGCGGCTGCGCATGCCCGACGAAGACCTCGTGTGGGACGACCTGGTTCGCGGCACCACCAGCTTCGCGGCCGGGTCGGTGCCGGATTTCGCCCTGACCCGCGCCAACGGAGATCCGTTGTACACCTTGGTGAACCCGTGCGACGACGCGCTGATGAAGATCACCCACGTGCTGCGCGGCGAGGATCTGCTGCCGTCGACCCCGCGCCAGCTGGCGCTGTATCAGGCGCTGATCCGCATCGGCGTGGCCGAGCGGACCCCGCAGTTCGCGCACCTGCCAACGGTATTGGGAGAGGGAACCAAAAAACTCTCCAAGCGTGACCCGCAGTCGAACCTGTTCGCGCACCGCGACCGCGGCTTCATCCCCGAAGGTCTGCTGAACTATCTCGCGTTGCTCGGCTGGGCCATCGCCGACGACCACGACGTGTTCAGTCTCGACGAGATGGTGGCCGCGTTCGATGTGGTCAACGTCAACTCCAATCCCGCCCGCTTCGACCAGAAGAAGGCCGACGCGCTCAACGCCGAGCACATCCGGATGCTGGCGCTCGACGACTTCACCGCCAGGCTGCGCGACTATCTCAACGTCCACGGCCATCGCCTCGCATTGGACGACGCCGGCTTCGCCACCGCCGCCGACCTGGTGCAGACCCGGATCGTGGTGCTCGGCGACGCGTGGGACCTGCTGAAGTTCCTCAACGACGACGAATACGCGCTCGACCCCAAGGCCGCCGCCAAGGAGCTGGGAGCCGACGGCGCCGCGGTGCTGGACGCGGCGCTGCCCGCGCTGGACGCCGTGACGGATTGGGCGGCGCCGCAGATCGAGGCCGCGCTCAAGGCCGCGCTCATCGACGACCTGGGCCTCAAACCGCGCAAGGCATTCGGCCCGATCAGGGTAGGGGCCACCGGGACGACGATCAGCCCGCCACTGTTCGAGTCGCTGGAGCTGTTGGGCCGCGACCGCAGCATGGGGCGACTGCGGGCCGCGCGCGAGAAGGCCGGGCGGGACCCCGCTTGAGCGACCAGGGCCACGCGTGCGAAGTGTCCGCCGAGACTTTGGTAGTCTGCACTGCGGTTTACCGAAAGGCCGACAACGGCTGGCGGCGGCGGACTCCAAAGAGCTTTGAAAGCCCGTAATCGACGCTGACCAGCGGTTTTAGGCAGCCAATGGGGTATGGTGTAATTGGCAACACAGCTGATTCTGGTTCAGCCATTCTAGGTTCGAGTCCTGGTACCCCAGCAAAACTCTCGCTAAAACCCCCAGCCTCAAGCGATTAGGTGGGCTTAGCGGGGTGAGCTATGCTGACTGCTCGGATCGTTTCTGGCCCCGTCGTCTAGCGGCCTAGGACGCCGCCCTCTCACGGCGGTAGCGTGGGTTCGAATCCCATCGGGGCTACAAATAACGCAGCTACTGGCCGGTCCCCAGGACCGCCGGTGCTGTCGATCCACCCACCGGCATGGCCGGCAAGCCGAGTTTGCGGTGATCCCACGAACGAGCCCGACGGGCCACGATGCGAACGCAGACCCGCTTGTTCATCATCTGCTCGACGAACGGCTTCATCTCGTCGCTGTAGGGGCCCGTGTAGCGCTCCCAGACGCTGACGCCGACGCGGTGTGAGACGTCGGGATCGTCGACGATCTCGGCCACGCCTTCGAAGGACACCCCGCGGAGTGTGTCGTACGTGTGGCCGTCCTCGATCAGAAAGCTCACCCGCGGATCGCGCTTGAGGTTGATGGCCTTCTGCGACTTGGCCTTGGTCTCCAGCCAGATCTCGCCGTCGACGACGGCGTACCACATGGCAGTCAGGTGTGGCTGGCCGTCGGCGCCGATGGTGGCCAGCGTGCCGGTGCGGCTTTTCACGACGAAATCGGCGATCTCGTCTTCGGACATGACGATGCTCGCGCGCTGATTGGTTCCCATGCCGGTCAGTCTGTCAGGCCAGTTGCGGTGAGTGTGCACTGGTGGCGTTGAGCGTGCACCCAGGGCGAAAGATTCCCGATTACACCGCCCCGGACGCACACTCGCCGCCGGAACTGGCTCAGAGGCGGCGGGTGAGTGCCTCGGCGGCGGACAGAAGGTCGGCGGCCCAGCGCACCCCGGGGCGCCGGCCGATCCGGTCGATGGGACCCGACACCGAGATGGCCGCGACGACGGCACCGCGGCCGTCGCGCACCGGCGCCGACACACTCGCCACGCCCGGCTCGCGCTCGGCCACGCTTTGGGCCCAGCCCCGCCGCCGCACCTCGGCCAGGGTTCGTTCGGTGAATTTCGCCGTCGCGAGCACCGTTTTCTGGGTGGCCGCGTCGCTATGGGCCAGTAGCACTTTGGCACCCGACCCGGCCGTCATCGGCAACCGCGCCCCGATCGGGACCGTATCGCGAAGGCCCGCAGCGGGTTCCAGCGCGGCCACGCAGACCCGGTCGGTGCCCTCGCGGCGGTACAGCTGCACGCTCTCGCCGGTGGTTTCGCGCAACAGCGGCAGCACCGCGCCGCTGGCGGCCAGCAGCGGATCGTTGACGTGGGCCGCGAGTTCGGTGACGGCCGGACCGAGCAGCCAGCGTCCTTCGTCGTCGCGCGCCAGCAGGCGATGCACTTCGAGGGCGGCGGCGAGCCGGTAGGCCGTCGCACGGGGCAACGAGGTCCGCTCACACAGTTCGGCTAACCCACAGGGTGATTGGGAGATCGTGTGGAGGATACCCACGGCTTTGTCCAGGACGCCGATACCGCTATGCTGTCTCACAAGAAGATACTAGCGTCTCGCATTCTGAGATCACAGCCCGAATGATCGGCGAGCCGCCAACGAGGCGAATTGAGGCGAGTTCGATATGGGAATCGACCAAGGGGCGGCGGGGGCCGCCACCAAACCGCGCACTCTGGCCGAAAAAGTTTGGGATGACCACGTTGTGGTATCCGGTGGGGCCAGCGAGCCGGACCTGATCTACATCGATTTGCATCTGGTGCACGAGGTCACCAGCCCGCAGGCTTTCGACGGCCTGCGCCTGGCCGGCCGGCCGGTGCGCCGCCCCGATTTGACGCTGGCCACTGAGGATCACAACGTTCCGACCACGGATATCGACAAGCCGATTGCCGACCCGGTGTCGCGAACCCAGGTCGAGACGTTGCGGCGAAATTGTGCCGAATTCGGTGTGCGGCTATATCCAATGGGCGACGTCGAGCAGGGCATCGTGCACGTGGTCGGGCCGCAGCTGGGCCTCACTCAGCCCGGAATGACGGTCGTCTGTGGGGATAGTCACACCTCGACGCACGGCGCATTCGGCGCGCTGGCCATGGGAATTGGCACCTCGGAGGTCGAGCACGTGCTGGCCACGCAGACGTTGCCGCTGCGGCCGTTCAAGACGATGGCGGTCAATGTCGACGGGCAGCTGCCCGCCGGCGTGACGGCCAAGGACATCATTCTCGCGCTGATCGCCAAGATCGGTACCGGCGGCGGGCAGGGCCACGTCATCGAATATCGCGGCAGCGCCATCGAATCGCTGTCGATGGAAGGCCGGATGACGGTCTGCAATATGAGCATCGAGGCCGGCGCCCGGGCGGGAATGGTGGCTCCGGACGAAACCACATTCGAGTTCCTGCGCGGCCGTCCGCACGCCCCGCAGGGGGCGCAATGGGATGCGGCGATGAGCTATTGGCGGCAGCTGCACACCGACCCCGGAGCCGAATTCGACACCGAGGTCTACCTCGACGCCGCGTCGCTGAGCCCGTTCGTGACCTGGGGCACCAACCCCGGTCAGGGCGTTCCGCTGGCCGACGCGGTGCCGGATCCCGAGCTGATGACCGACGATGCGCAGCGCCAGGCGGCTGAGAAAGCGTTGGCGTATATGGACCTTCGACCGGGCACGCCGATGCGCGACATCGCCGTTGACACGGTGTTCGTGGGCTCTTGTACCAACGGTCGTATCGAAGATCTTCGCGTCGTCGCCGACGTGCTGCGCGGTCGCAAGGTCGCGCCCGGGATGCGGATGCTGGTGGTGCCGGGCTCGATGCGGGTGCGCGCGCAGGCCGAAGCCGAAGGGCTGGGTGAGGTTTTCACGTCCGCGGGCGCCGAATGGCGCCAAGCGGGCTGCTCAATGTGCCTGGGGATGAATCCCGACCAGCTTGCGCCGGGGGAGCGGTGCGCCGCGACCTCCAACCGCAACTTCGAAGGGCGCCAGGGTAAAGGCGGTCGCACGCATTTGGTGTCCCCGGCCGTTGCCGCGGCGACGGCCGTTCGCGGCACATTGTCTGCTCCAGCCGATTTGAGCTGACGTAATTCGACTGTTGAAGGGATGAGCATGGAAGCATTTCACACCCACACCGGTATCGGTGTGCCGCTGCGGCGCTCCAATGTCGACACCGATCAGATCATTCCGGCGGTGTATTTGAAGCGTGTCACCCGAACCGGTTTCGAGGACGGCTTGTTCGCCAGCTGGCGGTCGGATCCGTCATTCGTCCTCAACCTCAGCCCCTTTGACCGGGGGTCAGTGCTAGTCGCGGGGCCCGATTTCGGGACCGGGTCTTCGCGCGAGCACGCGGTGTGGGCACTGATGGACTACGGGTTCCGGGTGGTCATCTCGTCTCGATTCGGTGACATTTTCCGCGGCAACGCCGGCAAGGCGGGGCTGCTGGCGGCCGAAGTTTCTCAGGACGGCGTGGAGCTGCTCTGGAAGCTCATCGAGCAGAGCCCGGGATTGGAAATCACTGTCAATCTTCAAGATCGAAATATCACCGCGGGAACGACGGTGCTGCCGTTCAAGATTGACGACCACACGGCATGGCGACTACTCGAAGGCCTTGACGATATCGCCCTTACGCTGCGGAAACTCGACAAAATCGAGTCATTCGAAGCGGCGTTTCCGGAGTGGAAACCGCGTACTGTGCCCACCTCTTGAGTAGTCGGTCGGCGCCGATTTTCTGCTTGATCGGCTAACTAAACCGAGCGGATTTTTGACGCCCCCCACCGGTCAAGGGCGGCAACCAGATTGCGAAATCGGCGGACGCCTTGCCCTGAAATTGCGCGTGGCTCTTGGAAATTTGCTGGGTGAGGGTTTACCGTGTCCACTAGTCGGTTCAAATCGAGGACCACTAGTGTCGGAGGGATTGATGAACAAGGCAGAGCTCATTGATGTGCTCACAACTAAATTGAACACGGACCGTCGACAGGCGACCGCTGCGGTCGAGAATGTTGTCGACACCATTGTGCGTGCGGTACACAAGGGCGACAGCGTGACTATCACCGGGTTCGGTGTGTTCGAGCAGCGGCGCCGCGCAGCGCGGGTGGCCCGCAACCCGCGGACCGGTGAGACGGTGAAGGTGAAGCCGACGTCCGTCCCGGCGTTCCGCCCCGGTGCTCAGTTCAAAGCGGTTGTGTCTGGCGCACAGCGCCTCCCGTCGGACGGCCCGGCCGTCAAGCGCGGTGTGGTAGCGGGTGGTGCGGCCAAGAAGACCGCCGCGAAGAAGGCTCCCGCCAAGAAGGCTGCGGCCAAGAAGGCTCCGGCCAAGAAGGCGGCGGCCAAGAAGGCTCCGGCTCGCAAGGCCGCGACCAAGGCCCCGGCCAAGAAGGCCGCGACCAAGGCTCCGGTGCGCAAGGCGGCGACCAAGGCTCCGGCCAAGAAGGCGGCGGTCAAGAAGGCTCCGGCCAAGAAGGCCGTGACCAAGGCTCCGGCCAAGAAGGCCGCGAGCAAGGCTCCGGCCCGCAAGGCTCCCGCCAAGAAGACGACCGCGCGCCGCGGTCGCAAGTAAGCGGAGTCAAGTTCTAGACACGAATACCCTTCGGGCGGCAGCGGTGCCCCCGAAGGGTATTCGTGCGTCAGCGGCGGTCGCAAGCGCGGGGGAGCCGGGCGCAGCGGGCCGCCGCCGTCACGTCAGCGGCGGTCGCCGGCGTGCTAGGCCCGGACGTTGGCGGCCAGCGCACCGCCGATGTGGTCCGCTGCCACCAATCGCCCGTCTAGCAGCGACAGCACCCAGGTGCTGCCCTTATGGTTGCGCGACTTGTCGGGCCGCACACCATCGCGCTCGCACCACCACGCGATCAAATCCGGAATCACCTTGCCCTGCGTGCAGACAACCGGAGTGCCCTTCTGCTCGGCGATGTCCAGCATTCGGTGGCGTCCGCGTTTCGGGTTCTTGGCATAGGCCTCTTCGGTGAGGGTGGGCTCGTTCTGCACGGGCACGCCCAGGTCCTCGGCAAGCGGTTCCACGGTCTGGTGGCAGCGGATCCGGTCGGCCGCATACACCTCCGAAGCACCGAAGGCGAGAAGCTGTGGGACCAGCGCCTCGGCCTGCGCACGGCCCCGTTTGTCCAGCGGCCGTTTGGCGTCATCTCCGGAGAAACGCGATTTGCGGCCGGCCGTGCCGTGCCGGACCACCAACACGGTTTGCGTGTCGGCCGGCTTTCTATTGAAGTGGCGCAACACTTTTCGGTCTTGCGTGTAGTCGAGCCTCTGCATCGCCTCGGCGAGCGGAAGCCAGAGCAACCGGTCCACCTCGTTGCCCGGCACGAATTCGCCGCCGGTGGCGCGGGCCGCCCAGTAGTAAACCTTTTTGACGCCCTGGTCGATTGGATAGCTCACCAAGTCGAGCCGCCTGCCCAGGACGGCGTGCTGCCCCGTCTCCTCGTGCACCTCGCGCACGGCGGCCACCGGGGCCGTCTCGCCGGGGTCCACCTTGCCTTTGGGCAGTGACCAGTCGTCATACCGGGGACGGTGAATGACGGCGATCTCGACGTCCTGGTCGTCAGCGGCAGCATTGCCCGGTCGCCACAGCACCGCTCCGGCGGCATAGACGACTCGGCTTCCGGAGCGCCGAGCGGTGGACGAGTTCTGGGTCGGCACCTCAACTCCTGCAGATCAATTCACGTCAGGGCCGCACGCTTGACCACGGTCGGCCCGGAGAAACAACCGGAAGTCACCGCACAGAGCTAAGGACTGCGATGGCGCTCCATCAACGATACTTGGTGGTCACGCACGGTATGGCCCTCTTGTGGCGATGGGGTCCACTGCCCGTCGGGCCCCAGTTCCCAGCACCGGGTCGACGGATCCAGTGCGGATTCGAACAATTCGTCGAGCTGCGCGGTGAGCTTGGGGTCCTTGACCTGAGCGAGCACCTCCACGCGCCGATCGAGATTGCGGTGCATCATGTCCGCACTGCCGATCCAGAACTCGTTGATGTTGCGGAAATGGATGATCCGGGAATGCTCCAGGAAGCGGCCGAGAATGGAGCGGACGAAAATGTTTTCGGAGAAACCCTCGGCGCCCGGGCGCAGCGCGCAGATGCCGCGCACCACGACCTCGACCCGCACCCCCGCCTGCGAGGCGCGGTACAGCGCGTCGATCACCTGCTCATCGACAAGCGCATTCATCTTCAGGCGGATGCGCCCGTTGCCGCGTTCGCGGTGCGCTTCGATCTCGCGTTCGACGCGTTCGATGATGCCGGCGCGAATTCCGTGCGGTGCCACCAGCAGATTGCGGTAGGAGACCTTACGCGAATAGCCGGTAAGCGAATTGAACAAATCGGTGAGGTCCGCGCCGATGTCGGGGTTCGCCGTCAGCAGACCGACATCCTCGTAGAGGCGGGCGGTCTTGCTGTTGTAGTTGCCGGTTCCGATGTGGCAGTAGCGCCGGATCGCCGAACCCTCGCGACGCACCACCAAGCAGGTTTTGCAGTGCGTCTTGAGGCCGACGAGCCCGTACACCACATGCACGCCCGCCTGCTCGAGTGCGCGCGCCCAACGGATGTTGGCCTGTTCGTCGAAGCGCGCCTTGATCTCGACGAGTGCCACGGCCTGCTTTCCGGCCTCGGCCGCTTCGATCAGCGCCCGCACGATCGGCGAATCACCGGAGGTGCGGTACAGCGTTTGTTTGATCGCCAGCACGTTGGGGTCGGCGGCGGCCTGCTGGATGAAGCGCTGCACGCTGGTGGAGAAGGAGTCGTACGGGTGGTGCACCAGGACGTCGCCCTCGCGCAGTGTCGCGAAGATGCTCTTGGGAGATTCGCGGTCGGCGAAGGCGGGGTGGGTGTCCGGCACGAACGCCGGGTCCTTGAGCGCCGGCCGATCCAGGCCGTAGATCTGCCACAGCGACGAAAGGTCGAGCAGGCCCGGCACTTCGATGACGTCACCGGGATGCACGTCGAGTTCGCGCAGCAGCAATTCCAGCATGCCCTCGGTCATGTCGTCGGCGATCTCGAGACGCACCGGCGGGCCGAACCGCCGACGGGCCAATTCCCGTTCCAGCGCCTGCAACAGATCCTCGTCGCGGTCTTCCTCGACCTCCATGTCTGCGTTGCGGGTGATGCGGAAAGCGTGATGCTCCACGATTTCCATGCCCGGGAACAGAAGAGGAAGGAAGGCGGCGATCAGCTCTTCCATCGGCAGGTAGCGGATGACGGTGCGCCCCGAGCCGTCAGCGCTGTCGATGGCGGGGAGCTCGACGAAGCGATCGACGTTGTTGGGCACCTTGACTCGCGCGAAGTGCTGCCCGCCGTCCTCGGGTTGGCGCACCATGACCGCCAGGTTCAAGCTCAGCCCGCTGACGAACGGGAACGGGTGCGCGGGATCGACGGCCAGCGGTGTCAGGACGGGGAAGACCTGTTCGGTGAAATAGGACGACAATTCGTCGCGTTCGGCCTGATCGAGGTCGGCCCACGTGACGATGTGGATACCTTCCTCGGCGAGGGACGGTCGTACCGAATCGAGGAACACCCGCGCATGCCGGGTAGCGATCCGCTGAGTCTGTTCCCCGATGAGGGCAAGCTGTTTACGCGGCGTCAAACCGTCGGCGGAGCGAACCGACAGCCCCATTTCGTCCCGGCGTTTGAGGCCGGCGACGCGCACCATATAGAACTCGTCGAGGTTGGAGGCGAAGATTGCCAGGAACTTGGCGCGTTCCAGCAGCGGCAACGAGTTGTCGGCGGCCAGCGCCAGCACACGGGCGTTGAAGTCCAGCCAGCTCAGTTCGCGGTTGAGGTAACGATCGTCCGGCAGATCGGTCAGCGCGGCCTGCGTCGCAGCCGGTGGTGCCGCCACGGCCGAGTCGCCTGAATGCCACAAATTCTCGTCGGGTCGCGCCTCAGCTTCGATTTCAGTCACACAGCGATCATTGCTCATCACGCGCGGATGCTGCTAGCGCTCGAGGGACATCCATTCGCCGTTGGGACGACGTTAACCCATCGGAAAGATTTGCCCAGCGTGAGCGAAAATCAGTGCGGCGCGATGGCCCGGGCGGTCGCCGCCCCCACCCCGAGGCGGCGGGCGGCCGCGAGGTCGGTGGGAGTGTCGACGTCGCACCGTAGGCCCGGCCAGGCGCCGGTCAGCTCGATCGCGCCCGAACTGCGGTGCCGCGCCGAGGAATCGGACCCGAATCGTGGGTCGAGCGGGCTGCCGAACGCGAACAGTGCGGCGGTGCCCGTCGCCAGCCGGTCGGCGACGAAGCTGCGCCGGTGCTGGCGTGCGGCGGCGATCGCCTCGTTCAGCTCCTGGGTCTGCAGCGCCGGTAAATCCCCTTGCAGCGCAACGACATTGGCGAATGAACTGCCCACCGCGCGCTCCGCGGTGGCGATGGCGTTGTTCAGCGGATCGGGGTGGCCCTCGGGCGTCGGATCGGCGAGCACGTCGGCGCCCAGCTCCGTGGCCGCGGCCGCCGCGGCGTCGTCGGGCGTGATCACGGTGATCGAGCCCAGCGATCGGACCCGCCCGGCGGCCGTCAGCGTGTCCATCAACATGGCGAGCACGACGCTTTCCCGGGTGCGCGCCGAGAAGACCGGCGCCAGCCTGGTCTTGGCCGCGGCCAACCTCTTGACGGCGATGATCAGCGCCACGTCGCCTGCGCCGTTGGCCGCGCCGTCGGCCCGTGTGCCGCTCATGAGATGTCATCCTGCCAGCGCCGCGCCGCGGATCGCTCGCGAGCCGGGGGGATCGCGCGGGACATGCTGGCTCGCGTGACGCCCGGTCCGTCGCTGATCTAGGGTGTAGCGGCTGCGCGTGCCGCGTGAGCAACACCGACCACGGACAGGGGGTGGTACATGACCAGCGCATCATCGGGTGCCGTCGCGGTCATGGGTGCCGGCGCGTGGGGAACGGCGTTGGCCAAGGTGCTGGTCGACGCCGGGGGACCGGAGGCCAGGGTCACGCTGTGGACCCGCAGACCCGAGCTCGCCGAGCAGATCAATTCCACCCGGTACAACCCTGACTACCTGCCCGGCACGGAGTTGCCGCCGGGCATCCGCGCCACCGCCGACGCCGCCGAAGCGCTGCGCGACGCCTCCACGGTGTTGCTGGGCGTGCCGGCGCAGACGATGCGCGGCAACCTGGAGCGCTGGGCGCCGCTGATTCGCGAGGGCGCGACCCTGGTCAGCCTGGCCAAGGGCATCGAGCTGGGCACGCTGATGCGGATGAGCCAGGTCATCGTCTCGGTCACCGGCGTCGACCCGTCCCAGGTCGCGGTGATCTCGGGCCCGAACCTGGCCAGCGAGATCGCCGCATCCCAGCCCGCC
>NZ_LZKI01000058.1 GCF_001672755.1 Mycobacterium colombiense
GCCGGCCGCCGACCTGATGACACCCGGCCTGCACGGCAGCACCTTCGGCGGCAACCCCGTCTGCGCGGCGGCGGCGCTGGCGGTGCTGCGGGTGCTGGCCGAGCAGAACCTGGTCCGGCACGCGGAGGTGCTGGGCAAGTCGCTGCGCCACGGCATCGAGGCGCTGGGCCATCCGCTGATCGACCACGTGCGCGGCCGCGGGCTGCTGTGCGGCGTGGCGCTCACCGCGCCGCGCGCCAAGGACGCCGAAGCGGTCGCCCGCCGGGCCGGGTTCCTGGTGAACGCCGCCGCACCCGACGTCATCCGGCTGGCGCCGCCGCTGATTGTCACCGAAGCCCAGGTCGACGGCTTCGTCGCCGCGCTGCCGGGCATCCTCGACGAAGCCGCGGGAGCCGCAGCATGACGCGCCACGACGATGCAGAGCGAGCGATGAGGAGTGGCGCATATGACTAGGCACTTTTTGCGCGATGACGACCTGTCGCCCGCCGAGCAGGCCGAGGTGCTGCAGCTGGCCGCCGAACTGAAGAAGGATCCGTTCAGCGCCCGCCCGCTGGAGGGTCCGCGCGGCGTCGCGGTCCTGTTCGACAAGAACTCCACCCGCACCCGGTTCTCGTTCGAGGTCGGCATCGCCCAGCTGGGTGGGCGCGCCGTCGTCGTCGATGCCCGCAGCACCCAGCTGGGCCGCGACGAAACCCTGGAGGACACCGCGCGGGTGCTGTCGCGCTACGTCGAGGCCATCGTCTGGCGCACGTTCGGGCAGGACCGCCTCGAGGCGATGGCATCGGCCGCGACGGTGCCGGTGGTCAACGCGCTCTCTGACGAATTCCACCCATGCCAGGTGCTGGCCGATCTGCAGACCATCGCCGAGCGCAAGGGCTCGCTGACCGGTTTGCGGATGGCCTATTTCGGTGACGGCGCCAACAATATGGCCCACTCGCTGATGCTCGGTGGCGTCACGGCCGGCCTGCACGTCACCATCGCCGCGCCGGACGGCTTCGCCCCCGACGAGGCGTTCGTGGCCGCGGCCCGGCGGCGCGCCGAGGACACCGGCGCCTCGGTCGCCGTCACCGCCGATGCCGACGCGGCCGCGCGCGGCGCCGACGTGCTGGTCACCGACACCTGGACGTCGATGGGGCAGGAGGACGACGGGCTGGACCGCCTCACCCCGTTCCAGCCCTACCAGATCAACGCCCGGCTGCTGTCCCTGGCCGACCCGGAAGCCATTGTGCTGCACTGCCTTCCGGCTCACCGCGGCGAGGAGATCACCGACGAGGTGATGGACGGCCCGGCCAGCGTGGTCTGGGACGAGGCCGAAAACCGGTTGCACGCCCAAAAAGCGCTGCTGGCCTGGCTGCTGGAGCGGTCGCGATGACTCGCAGCAAGGCCACACCCGAAACCACCCGGGCCGGCCGGCAGGCCCGCATCGTGGCCATCCTGTCGTCGGCCGAGGTGCGCAGCCAGAGCGAACTGGCCGCGTTGCTGGCCGACGAGGGCATCGACGTCACCCAGGCCACCCTGTCGCGCGACCTGGAAGAACTGGGCGCGGTGAAGCTGCGCGGCGCCGACGGCGGCGTCGGTGTGTACATGGTTCCCGAGGACGGCAGCCCGGTGCGCGGGGTGTCCGGCGGCACCGCGCGGCTGTCCCGGCTGCTGAGCGAACTGCTGGTGTCGGCGGACGCCAGCGCCAACCTCGCGGTGCTGCGCACCCCGCCCGGCGCCGCCGACTACCTGGCCAGCGCGATCGACCGCGCGGCGCTACCGTACGTCGTCGGCACCATCGCCGGCGATGACACCGTCTTCGTGGCCGCTCGAGAGCCGATGACCGGCGCCGAGCTGGCCACCACCCTGGAAAAACTCACGTAAGCGTTTCAACCTAAGGAGATTGGTTCATGTCAGAACGCGTCATCCTGGCGTATTCCGGCGGTCTGGACACCTCGGTGGCCATCAGCTGGATCGGCAAGGAGACCGGCCGTGAGGTCGTAGCGGTGGCGATCGACCTCGGCCAGGGCGGCGAAGACATGGAGGTCATTCGCCAGCGGGCCCTGGACTGCGGCGCGGTGGAAGCCGTCGTCGTCGACGCCCGCAACGAGTTCGCCGACGGCTACTGCCTGCCCACCATCCTGTCCAACGCCCTCTACATGGATCGTTACCCGCTGGTGTCGGCGATCAGCCGGCCGCTGATCGTCAGGCACCTGGTGGCGGCGGCCCGCGAGCACGGCGGCACCATCGTCGCGCACGGCTGCACCGGCAAGGGTAACGACCAGGTCCGGTTCGAGGTCGGATTCGGTTCGCTGGCACCCGATCTCGAGGTGCTGGCACCGGTCCGCGATTACGCCTGGACGCGGGAGAAGGCGATCGCGTTCGCCGAGGAAAACGCCATCCCGATCAACGTGACCAAGCGCTCGCCGTTCTCCATCGACCAGAACGTGTGGGGCCGCGCGGTGGAAACCGGCTTCCTGGAACACCTTTGGAACGCGCCCACCAAGGACGTGTACGCCTACACCGAGGACCCCACGCTGAACTGGAGCACACCCGACGAGGTGATCGTCGGTTTCGAGCGCGGCGTCCCGGTGACTATCGACGGCAAACGGGTGTCGGTGCTGCAGGCCATCGAGGAACTCAACACCCGCGCCGGCGCCCAGGGCGTCGGCCGCCTCGACGTCGTCGAGGACCGGCTGGTGGGCATCAAGAGCCGCGAGATCTACGAGGCGCCCGGCGCCATGGTGCTCATCACCGCGCACACCGAGCTCGAACACGTCACGCTGGAGCGGGAATTGGGCCGGTTCAAGCGGCACACCGATCAGCGTTGGGCCGAGCTGGTGTACGACGGGCTGTGGTACTCGCCGCTCAAGGACGCGCTGGAAAGCTTCGTCACCAAGACCCAGGAGCACGTGACGGGTGAAGTGCGAATGGTGTTGCACGGCGGCCACATTGCGGTCAACGGCCGGCGCAGCGCGGAATCCCTGTACGACTTCAACCTGGCCACCTACGACGAGGGCGACAGCTTCGACCAGTCGGCCGCCAAGGGTTTCGTCTACGTGCACGGGTTGTCATCGAAGATCGCGTCCCGCCGGGACCAGACCTTCGAAACGGGCCCGGCCGAAGCGTGAGCACTCGCGAGGGGTCCTTGTGGGGCGGGCGGTTCGCGGACGGTCCGTCGGACGCGCTGGCCGCGCTGAGCAAGTCCACCCACTTCGACTGGGTGCTGGCCCCCTACGACATCGTCGCCTCGCGGGCCCACACCGTGATCCTGTTCCGGGCCGGTCTGCTGAACGAGGAGCAGCGCGACGGGCTGCTGGCCGGTTTGGATCAGCTCGCCGAGGACGTCGCCGACGGCAGCTTCGCGCCCCTGGTCACCGATGAGGACGTGCACGGGGCGCTGGAACGCGGGCTGATCGACCGGGTCGGGCCGGACCTGGGCGGGCGGCTGCGGGCCGGTCGGTCACGCAACGACCAGGTGGCCACCCTGTTCCGGATGTGGCTGCGCGACGCGGTGCGCCGGGTCGCCGCCGGGGCGCTGGACGTCGTCGGCGCGCTGGCGGCCCAGGCCGCCGCCCACCCGGGCGCCATCATGCCGGGCAAGACCCATATGCAGTCCGCGCAGCCGGTGCTGCTGGCCCATCACCTGCTGGCGCACGCCCACCCGCTGCTGCGCGACGTCGACCGGATCGTCGACTTCGACCGGCGCGCCGGGGTGTCCCCGTACGGGTCGGGCGCGCTGGCCGGCTCGTCGCTGGGCCTGGATCCCGATGCGATCGCCGCGGAGCTCGGTTTCGCCGCCGCGGCCGACAACTCCATCGACGCGACCGCATCCCGCGATTTCGCGGCGGAGGCCGCCTTCGTGTTCGCCATGATCGGGGTGGACCTGTCCCGGCTGGCCGAGGACGTCATCCTGTGGAGCTCGACGGAATTCGGCTACGTCACCCTGCACGATTCGTGGTCGACCGGCAGCTCGATCATGCCGCAGAAGAAGAACCCGGACATCGCCGAGCTGGCGCGCGGCAAGTCCGGCCGGCTGATCGGGAACCTGACCGGCCTGCTGGCCACGCTGAAGGCCCAGCCGCTCGCCTACAACCGCGACCTGCAGGAGGACAAGGAACCGGTGTTCGATTCGGTGGCCCAGCTGGAGCTGGTGCTGCCCGCGATGGCCGGGCTCCTGCGCAGCCTGACCTTCGACGTCGAGCGGATGGCCGCCCTGGCCCCGGCCGGCTACACGCTGGCCACCGACATCGCCGAATGGCTGGTGCGACAGGGGGTGCCGTTCCGGTCCGCGCATGAAGCCGCCGGCGCCGCGGTGCGCGTCGCCGAGCAGCGGGCGGTCGGGCTCGACGAGCTGACCGATGACGAATTGGCCGCCATCAGCCCCGATCTCACGCCTCAGGTGCGTGAGGTTTTGACGATCGAGGGCTCGGTAGCGTCGCGCGATGCGCGCGGCGGCACCGCGCCGGCGCGGGTCGCCGAGCAGATCGAAACCGTCCTGGCCAGCGTTGATGCGCTCAAAAGCCAGCTCCGCGGCGACGCTTGAGATGAGGTTGGTTTCCCTGACGCGCCGTGACGGGCAGACTAGACTTCGGGCTCAAAGCGATCCGGTTGAACGTTTCCGACCGGGTCCTCGTCACCAAGGGGTGGGAGAACAATGAGCGTCGTCGCCGGCGTCTTCGGTGCGCTACCGCCGCACCGATACTCCCAGCGCGAGCTCACCGACTTCTTCGTCAGCATCCCGGAGTTCGAGGGCTACGAGGACATCGTCCGGCAGCTGCATGCCAGCGCCAAAGTCGGCAGCCGTCACCTGGTGCTGCCGATGGAGCAATACCCCGCACTGACCGACTTCGGCACGGCGAACCGGGTCTTCACCGAGCACGCCGTGAAGCTGGGTTGCGACGCGCTGTCCGGCGCGCTCGACGAGGCGGGGCTGCAGCCCCGGGACGTCGACGTGCTCATCACCACCACCGTCACCGGTCTCACCGTGCCGTCCGTGGACGCCCGGATCGCCGCGCAGCTCGGCCTGCGCAACGACGTGCGACGGGTGCCGATGTTCGGGCTTGGCTGCGTGGCCGGCGCCGCGGGAATGGCCCGCGTGAACGACTATCTGCGCGGCGCACCGGACGCGGTGGCCGCCCTGCTCTCCGTCGAGCTGTGCTCGCTGACCTATCCCGGATACAAGCCGTCGCTGGCCGGCATGGTCGGCAGCGCCCTGTTCGCCGACGGGGCCGCGGCGGTGGTGGCCGTCGGCGAGCGGCGCGCCGAACAACTGGCCGCGGGCGGGCCCACCATCGTCGACTCGCGCAGCCACCTGTACCCCGATTCGCTGCGCACCATGGGCTTCGACGTCGGCGCCACCGGCTTCGAGCTGGTGCTGTCCAAGGACGTCGCGGCCGTCGTCGAGCAATACATCGAAGCGGATGTCACAGAGTTCCTCCGGTGCCACGGGCTGACGACGGCAGACATCGGCGCCTTCGTGAGCCACCCCGGCGGCCCCAAGGTCATCGAGGCCATCAACGCGGCGCTCAGCCTGCCGCCCGAGGCCCTCGAACTCACCTGGCGTTCGCTCGGCGAGATCGGCAACCTCTCGTCGGCGTCGGTGTTGCACGTGCTGCGCGACACCATGGCCAAGCCGCCGCCGAGCGGAAGCCCCGGTCTGATGCTCGCGATGGGTCCAGGATTCTGTTCCGAGCTGGTGTTGTTGCGTTGGCACTGATCCTCGCCCGCGCGCTCCCGTTCCTACCGTAAGGCGTCGGCTTTTTGGGCTTGAATTTTGCGGAGGTATCGCTGTGAGTGACACGAGAGGCCGCCTTCGATGAACGGCAACACCGAAGAGCTGATCAAGGCTCTTCGCCGGTCGCTGAAAGACAACGAGCGGCTCAAGCGCGAGAACCGCGAGTACCTGGCCGCCGCGACCGAACCGGTGGCGGTGGTCGGCATGGCCTGCCGGTACCCGGGCGGCGTGGATTCACCAGAGGCTTTGTGGCAGATGGTGGTTGAGGGCCGCGATGTGGTCTCGGAGTTCCCCGCGGACCGCGGCTGGGACCTGGCCGGTCTGTTCGACGCGGATCCCGACGCCGTGGGCAAGTCGTACGCGCGGTGCGGCGGGTTCCTGTCGGATGTCGGTGGTTTCGATGCCGCGTTCTTCGGGATCGCCCCCAGCGAGGCGCTGGCCATGGACCCGCAACAGCGCCTGCTGCTCGAGGTGTCCTGGGAGGCGTTGGAGCGGGCCGGGATTGACCCCGCCACCCTGCGCGGGTCGGCGACCGGTGTGTTCGCCGGGATATTCCACGGCTCCTACGGGGGTCAGGGACGGGTGCCGGGTCACCTGGAGCGATACGGCCTGCGCGGTTCGACGCTCAGTGTCGCCTCGGGCCGGGTGGCCTATTCGCTGGGGTTCGAGGGCCCGGCCGTCTCGGTGGACACGGCGTGTTCGTCATCGCTGGTGGCGCTGCACCTGGCGGCGCAGTCGTTGCGTTCCGGCGAGTGCGATCTGGCGCTGGCCGGCGGCGTGACCGTGATGGCCACACCGGCGATGTTCATCGAGTTCAGCCGGCAGCGCGCGCTGGCCGCCGACGGCCGGTGCAAGGCGTATGCGGGCGCCGCCGACGGCACCGGCTTTTCCGAAGGCGTCGGCGTGCTGGTGCTGGAACGGCTGGCCGATGCCCGGCGGCACGGGCATCCGGTCCTCGCGGTGGTGCGCGGGTCCGCGGTGAACCAGGACGGCGCTTCCAACGGCCTGGCGACGCCCAACGGGCCTTCGCAGCAACGGGTGATCAAGGCGGCCCTGGCCAACGCGCGGCTGGGCACGGCCGACGTCGATCTGGTCGAGGGCCACGGCACGGGCACCACGCTCGGGGATCCCATTGAGGCGCAAGCGGTTCTGGCGACCTACGGGCAGGGCCGGCCGGTGGATCGGCCGGTGTGGCTGGGTTCGATCAAATCGAACATGGGTCACACCTCGGCCGCCGCGGGTGCCGGCGGAGTGATCAAGATGGTGCAGGCGATCCGTCACGGGGTGATGCCCAAGACGTTGCACGTGGATGAGCCGACGCCGCATGTGGATTGGACCGCCGGGGAGGTGTCGCTGCTGACCGAGCAGCGGCCCTGGCCGTCGGTGGACCGGCCGCGCCGCGCGGGGGTCTCGTCCTTCGGCATCAGCGGCACCAACGCGCACGTCATCGTGGAGCAATACGTCCCGGAGTCCGAAACCGCCACCCGCCCAGGCGATGACGTGGTGGTGCCGTGGGTGCTCTCGGCCCGGTCGGGTGAGGCGCTGGCCAACCAGGCGGCGCGGCTGTTGGCCCGGGTGAAGGCCGATCCCGGTGTGCGGGTGCTGGACGTGGGCTGGTCGCTGGTCGCGACACGCTCGCGCTTCGAGCACCGCGCGGTGATCGTGGGCGCCGACGGCGCGCAGCTGCTGCGCGGGCTGACGGCGCTGGCGGCCGGCGAGCAGGGCCCGGGCCTGGTGGTCGGCCGCGCGCAGCCGGTGGGCAAGACGGTGTTCGTGTTCCCCGGCCAGGGCTCGCAATGGGTCGGGATGGGCGCCCAATTGCTGGACAGCTCAAGGGTATTCGCCGAGCACCTGCAGCGCTGCGATAAGGCGCTCGCCGAATACGTCGACTGGTCGCTGATCGACGTGATCCGCGGCGTCCCGGGCGCACCCGGGCTGGACCGGGTGGACGTGGTGCAGCCGGCGCTGTGGGCGGTGATGGTGTCGCTGGCCGAACTGTGGCGCTCAGTGGGCGTGCTGCCCGATGCGGTGATCGGCCATTCGCAGGGCGAGATCGCGGCGGCCTATGTGGCGGGGGCGCTGTCGCTGGAAGACGCCGCCCGGGTGGTCGCGCTGCGCAGCCGGCTCCTGGTGCAGTTGTCGGGCCGGGGCGGCATGGTCTCGCTGGCGTGCAGTCGGCCGCGCGCCGAGCAGCTGATCGCCGGCTGGGGCGAGCGGCTGAACATCGCCACCGTCAACGGTGTTGCGGCGGTGGTGGTCTCCGGTGAGGTGGACGCCCTGGCCGAACTGATGCAACGGTGCGAAGCCGACAACATCCGCGCCCGCAGGATCGACGTCGACTACGCGTCGCATTCGGCACAGGTGGACGCGATTCGCGAGTCCCTCGGCGACGCGCTGCACGGCATCGCGCCCCGGTCGTCGGCGGTCGCCTTCTTCTCCACGGTCACCGGTGAGCTGACGGACACCGCGGGGCTGAACGCCGACTACTGGTTCCAGAGCATCCGGCACACCGTGCAATTCGAGCGGGCGGTACGCAGCGCGTGCGACGCCGGCTACCAGGCGTTCATCGAATCCAGCCCGCATCCCGTGCTGATGGCCGCCGTCGAAGAAACGATGCCCGACAGTGAGCGGGCGTGCGTCATTCCGTCGCTGGGCCGCGAGGACGGCGGCCTGGACCGCTTCTGGCTCTCGGTTGCCCAGGCCCACGTGGCGGGCGTGGCCGTCGACTGGCGCGCCGCGATGGCCGGCTTGGGCGGCCGGGCCGTCAACCTGCCGACGTACGGGTTTGTCCGGCAACACTTTTGGCTTCCGGGCGGGTCGGCGGGGTCGCAAGACGTTGCCGCCCTGGGCCTGGCCGCCGCCGAGCACGGGTTGCTCGGTGCGGTGGTGCCGCGGCCCGATTCCGGCGGTGTGGTGCTGACGGGCCGGTTGTCGATCGCGGCCCACCCGTGGCTGGCCGATCACGCGGTGGGCGAGACGGTGCTGTTTCCCGGGTCCGGGTTCGTCGAGTTGGCCATCCGCGCCGGCGACGAGGTCGGCGCTGCGGTGCTCGACGAGCTGACCTTGTCGGCTCCGTTGCTGCTGCCCCCGGCCGGGGCCGTGCAGGTGCAGCTGGTGGTCGGCGGGCCCGACCAGTCGGGGTTGCGGCGCTTGTCGGTGTATTCCGCTGGCGACGAACCGGATTCGGAGTGGGTGTTGCATGCCGAGGGGCTGTTGCGGCCGGGCACGGTGACACCGGATGCGGACTTCTCGATCTGGCCGCCCGCCGGGGCGAGCGCGGTGGACGTCACCGGCGTCTACGCCCGGCTGGCGCAGCGGGGCTATGACTACGGCGGCGCCTTCCGGGGCTTGCGGGCCATGTGGCAGCGCGGGGACGAGCTCTTCGCCGAAGTCGCCGTGCCCGACGACGTCGCAACGCAGGACGGCGGCTTCGGAGTGCATCCCGTGCTCCTGGATGCGGCGCTGCACGCGATCGGCGTCGCCGCCGATCAGGACCAGACCGTGTTGCCGTTCTCGTGGCAGGGTGTGTCGCTGCACGCCTCGGGCGCGTCGCGGGCGAGGGTCCGGATCGCGCCGGCCGGCGCCGGGTCGGTGTCGGTGGAACTGGCTGACGGAGCGGGGCTTCCGGTGCTCTCGGTGCGATCGTTGGCCATGCGCCCGGTATCGGCCGGGCAGTTGACGGCGGCTCCCGCGCAGCGCCCCGAGGGATTGCTCGACGTGACGTGGTCGCCGATCGCAGTGGGCGCAGGCGGGGGCGCCGCCGAGGTCACGCTGTGGGAGCTGGGCGATCACGGCGGCGACGTGGTGAAGGCCGTGCACGCCGCGGCCGCCGAGATTCTGGCGACGCTGCAATCGTGGTTGCGCGACGAACACGCCGGGGTGCTGGCCGTCCAGACCCGCGGGGCCGTCGCCCTTGCCGGCGAAGACGTTTCGGACCTGGCCGGCGCGGCGGTGTGGGGCCTGGTGCGCTCGGCGCAGGCCGAGCACCCCGGCCGGATGGTGCTGATCGACTCCGATGGCTCCGTCGATGCCGGTGCGGTGACCGACTGCGGCGAGCCGCAGGTGGTGGTGCGCCAGGGCGTGGCGTACGCGGCGCGGCTGCGGCCGGTGCGCATGGGCTCCGCGGTCGAGCTGCCTCCCGCCGGTTGGCGGTTGGATGCCGGTGGCGAGGGCACACTGGAGGACCTGGTCGTGAGTCCTTGCCCGCCAACCGAATTGACCGGCGGGCAGGTGCGGGTGGCGGTGGCCGCGGTCGGCGTCAACTTCCGCGATGTCCTGGTGGCCCTGAGGATGTATCCCGGCGGCGGGCAGCTGGGCGCCGAGGGCTCCGGCGTGGTCATCGAGGTGGGACCCGACGTGACCGGGCTGGCGGTCGGTGACGCGGTGATGGGTCTGCTCGGGGTAGTCGGTTCCGAGGCCGTGGTGGATCACCGCGTGGTGACACCGGTGCCGGCGGGCTTGTCGTTGGTAGCGGCCGGGGGTGTGCCGGTGGTGTTCCTGACGGCGTTGTACGGGCTGTCGGTGCTGGGCGGGCTGCGCGCCGGCGAGCGGGTCTTGGTGCACACCGCCACCGGCGGGGTGGGCATGGCCGCGGTGCAGCTGGCCCGGCATTGGGGCGCCGAGGTGTTCGTCACCGCCAGCCGCGGTAAGTGGGACACCCTGCGCGCGATGGGGTTCGACGACGACCACATCGGCGATTCGCGCACGACGGAGTTCGAGGCGAAATTCTCGGTTGCTACCAACGGTGCCGGGTTCGACGTCGTGCTCAACTCGCTGGCCGGTGAGTTCACCGACGCGTCGTTGCGGCTGTTGGCTCCCGGCGGCCGATTCATCGAGATGGGCAAGACCGATGTGCGCGATCCGCACGTCATCGCCGACGCGTATCGGGGTGTGGTGTACCGGGCCTTCGACCTGATGGAGGCCGGCCCCGACCGCACCGCGGCCATGCTTGCCGAGATCGTGGGACTGTTGGCCGAAGGCGTTGTGAAACCGTTGCCGCTGAAGACCTTTGACGTCCGTTGCGCCTCGGCGGCCTATCGCTATGTCAGCCAGGCACGCCATATCGGCAAGGTCGCGCTCACCGTCGGGTCGGGGCCTGGCGAGGTGCTCAGCGGCTGCGGCGGGGGCCTGGCGGGCGCCAGCGTGGTGATCACCGGCGGCACCGGGATGGCCGGTTCGGCGCTGGCCCGTCACCTCGTCGACCGTTACCGGGTGGCGCACGTGGTACTGGTCAGCCGGACCGGCGCCGGGGCCGCCGGGGTCGCCGAACTGGTGGCCGGGCTGCAGGAGGCCGGCGCGCAGGTGTCGGTGGTGGCCTGCGATGTCGCCGACCCCGACGCGGCTTCGGCGATGCTGGCCCGGATACCGGCGCAGTATCCGCTGCGCGGAATCGTGCACGCCGCCGGCGTTCTCGACGACGGGCTGATCTCGTCACTGACCCCGGACCGGCTGGATGCGGTCCTGCGTGCCAAGGTCGACGGGGCCTGGAACCTGCACGAGCTCACCCGGCACCTGGATCTCTCAGCGTTCGTGGTGTTTTCGTCGATGGCGGGGATCGTGGGAACCCCGGGCCAGGCCAACTACGCGGCGGCCAACAGTTTCCTCGACGGGCTGGCGGCCTACCGGCGCGCCCACGGACTGGCCGGCCTGTCGCTGGCCTGGGGCCTGTGGGAGCAGGCCTCCGCGATGACGGCGCACCTCGGGGATCGCGACAAGGCCCGGATGAGCAGGATCGGGCTCGCGCCGCTGTCCACCGCTCAGGCGCTGGCGGCGTTCGACGCCGCGATGCTGGTCGACGCTTCGGTGCTGGTGGCCGCGCGGGTGGACCGGGCCGCCCTGTCCGACAACATCGCCGCGCTGCCTCCGCTACTGCGCGAACTCGTGGTGGGTCCGACCCGTCGCGTCATCGACGACAGGGGCGTCGCCGCGTCGACGACCGGACTTTCGGCGCGCCTGCACGGGCTTACTCCGGAGGCGCGACAGCGCGAACTTGTCGACCTGGTGTGCGGCAACGCGGCGATGGTGCTGGGCGTGCCCAATCCGGCCGACATCGACGCCGGCCGCGCCTTCCAGCAGCTCGGGTTCGATTCGCTGACCGCCGTCGAACTGCGTAACCGGCTCAAAAACGCTACGGGCCTGACCCTTTCGCCGACACTGATCTTCGACTATCCGACACCCACCGTGCTGGCCGCGCACCTGGACACGCAACTGGTCGGCGCCGACGACCAACCGAACCTGATGGGTCGCTTCAACGACATCACCCGCGAACTGCAGGCGCTGCTCGCCGCGCCCACCTGGAATGCCGACGACAAGTCGGTGCTGCGGGCCCGCATCCACAACCTGCTCGCCACGCTCCCGCCGGGCGATCGTTCCGATGCCGAACACCTCGACGATGACCTCGACGCCGCCACCGAAAGCCAACTCTTTGCGATCCTCGATGAAGAACTCGGCCGCTGACACCCCGCAAGGAGCAACGATGCCGGGCACCTCGCAGCACGTCGACTACCTGAAACGCCTCACGGCGGATCTCAGGCGGACCCGGCGGCGCGTCGCGGAACTCGAGGGCCAACTCCGCGAGCCGGTCGCCGTGGTGGGCATGGCGTGTCGCTATGCCGGCGGGGTCGAATCGCCAGAAGACCTGTGGCAACTCGTGATCGAGGGCCGCGACACGGTGTCGGACTTCCCGGCCGACCGCGGCTGGGACGTCGAGGGGTTGTACGACCCCGACCCCGACGCCAAGGGAAAGATGTACACCCGGCAGGGCAGCTTCCTGCAGGACGCCGGAGACTTCGACGCAGGATTCTTCGGCATCGGGCCCAGCGAGGCGCTGGCCATGGACCCCCAGCAACGGATGATGCTGGAGATCTGCTGGGAAGCGTTGGAGCGGGCCGGGATCGACCCCTTCGCGCTGCGCGGCTCGGCGACCGGCGTGTTCGCCGGGGTGATCCACGCCGGCTACGGCGGCGAGGTGAAGGGCGAGCTGGAGGGCTACGGGCTCACCGGCTCGACGCTGAGCGTGACCTCGGGCCGGGTGTCCTACGTGTTGGGTCTGGAAGGCCCCGCGGTGTCGGTGGACACGGCGTGTTCGTCGTCGCTGGTCTCCATGCATCTGGCCGCGCAGTCGCTGCGGTCCGGGGAATGCGATCTGGCGCTGGCCGGTGGGGTGACCGTGATGGCCACCCCCGCGGCCTTCGTCGAGTTCAGCCGTCAGCGCGCGCTGGCTCCCGATGGTCGCTGCAAGGTGTACGCCGGTGCGGCGGACGGGACTTCGTGGTCGGAGGGCGCGGGCGTGCTGGTGCTGGAGCGGTTGGCCGACGCGCGGCGCCTGGGGCATCCCGTCCTGGCGGTGCTGCGCGGCACGGCGGTCAATCAGGACGGCGCGTCGAACGGGTTGACCGCGCCCAACGGTCCGTCGCAGCAGCGGGTGATCCGGGCGGCGCTGGCGAACGCCGGGCTGACGGCGGCGGACGTGGATGTGGTCGAGGGTCACGGGACCGGGACGGTGCTCGGGGACCCCATCGAGGCCCAGGCGCTGCTGGCCACCTACGGACAGGATCGTCCCGCGGAGCGGCCGCTGTGGTTGGGGTCGATCAAATCCAACATCGGGCATACCTCGGCCGCGGCGGGGGTGGCCGGGGTGATCAAGATGGTGCAGGCGATCCGGCACGGTGTGATGCCCAAGACGCTGCACGTGGATGTCCCTTCGCCGCACGTGGATTGGTCGGCCGGCGCGGTGTCGCTGTTGACCGGGCCGCAGCCGTGGCCCGATCACGGCGGGATACGGCGGGCGGGCGTCTCGTCGTTCGGGATCAGCGGCACCAACGCGCACGTGATCGTCGAGCAGGCCCCCGCGCAACTCGACAGCGAAGCCGAACCGGCTGCGGGAGAATCGAATCCGGTGATCCCGTGGGTGGTTTCGGCCCGGTCGCCCGAGGCGTTGTCCGGCCAGGCCCAACGGCTGCTGGACCGGCTGGGCGCCGACGCGGGTGTGCGGGCGGTGGACGTGGGGTGGTCGCTGGCGACCACCCGGGCGGCCTTCGAGCACCGCGCGGTGCTGGTCGGCGCCGACCGTGCGGCCCTGACGGCGGGGTTGGCGGGACTGGCGGCCGGGCGGCCCGACGTGGGCGTGCTGGTCGGCCGGACCCGGGCGGTGGGCAAGCGGGTGTTCGTCTTCCCCGGCCAGGGCTCGCAGTCCCTCGGGATGGGCGCCGAGTTGTATGACCGTTTTCCGGTGTTCGCGCAGGCTTTCGACGAGGCGGTCGCGGCGGTGGATGCTCACGCGCGGCTGCCGCTGCGCGAGGTGATGTGGGGCTCCGACCCGGAGTTGTTGCAGAGCACCGAGTTCGCCCAGCCGGCGTTGTTCGTGGTAGAGATCGCGTTGGCCGCGTTGTGGCAATCCTTCGGTGTGACACCGGATGTGGTGATCGGCCATTCGGTGGGCGAGATCGCCGCGGCGTGCGTGGCCGGGGCGGTGTCACTGCCCGACGCGGCGCGGCTGGTGGCGGCGCGCGGCCGGCTGATGGCCGGGCTGCCCGCCGGCGGGGTGATGGTCGCGGTGAGCGCAACCGAAGCCGAGGTGGCTGGATTGCTGAACGGTACCGTGAGCATCGCGGCGGTCAACGGCCCGCAATCGCTGGTGCTCTCCGGGGAGCGGGCCGCGGTGGGCGCGGTCGCGGACCGGCTGGCCGCGGGCGGCGCGAGGGTGCACCGGCTGGCCGTCTCGCACGCGTTTCACTCGCCGTTGATGGAGCCGATGACGGGGGAGTTCGCGGCGGTGGCCGCCGACGTGTCGGCAGGTCAGCCGCGAATCGCCTTGGTGTCCAACCTAACCGGGCAACTGGCCGGCCCCGACTATGGCTCCGTCGAGTACTGGGTCGACCACGTGCGCAAGCCGGTGCGATTCATCGACGGTGTGCAGCTGGCCGAATCGCTGGGTGCCGGGGTGTTCCTGGAGGTGGGTCCGGGCGCGGCGCTGACGTCCGCGGTGGAGCAATCCCTGACGACCGACCGGGCGACCTCGGTGGTGACCATGGCCAAGGGCCGCCCCGAAGTGGACTCGCTGCTGCGGGCGGCGGGGCAGCTGTTCACGGCCGGTGCCGACGTGCGGTGGGCCGCGGCGTTCGCCGACCGCACCGCGCAGCGTGTCGAGCTGCCCACGTATGCGTTTGTGCGGCGCCGGTTTTGGCTGTCCAGCGATTCGGTGGGTTCGGCCAACATCGCCAGCCTAGGTTTGGCCGAGGCCGAGCACGCGCTGCTGGGCGCGGTGGTGGACCGGCCGGATTCCGGCGGTGTGGTGTTGACGGGCCGGCTTTCGATTGCCGCCCAGCCATGGCTGGCCGACCACGCGGTGGCCGGCACGGTGCTGTTTCCGGGAGCCGGGTTCGTCGAGTTGGCGTTGCGGGCCGGCGACGAGGTCGGCTGCTCGGTGATCGAGGAGCTGACGCTGTCGGCGCCGCTGGTGGTGCCGGCGGCCGGGGTGGTGCACGTGCAGGTCGTGGTGGCCGCGGCCGGCGACGAGGGTACACGCCCGGTTGCGATGTATTCGCGTGCCGCACAATCGGATTGGGTGTTGCACGCCGAGGGTGTGCTGAGTGACGTCGCGCCCGCACCGGCCGCCGACCTGTCGGTGTGGCCGCCGCTGGGCGCGGACGTGGTGGACGTGACCGGCGCGTACGACGACCTGGCGGTCCGCGGCTACGGGTACGGGCCGGCCTTTCGGGGCTTGCGGGCCGTATGGCGGAGGGGGACAGAGACTTTCGCCGAGGTGGAGCTTCCGCAACAGGCCGGGGTGTCGACCGCTGGGTTCGGCATCCATCCGGTGGTCCTGGATGCGGCGCTGCATGCGCTGGGCGTGGCCGACCAGCGACCCGAGACCGTCTTGCCGTTCTCGTGGCAGGGAGTGGGCCTGAACGCGGCCGGCGCGTCCCGGGTGCGGGTCAGGCTGGCGGCCGTCGGCGCCGGCGCCGTGTCGGTCGAGCTGGCCGACTCCTCCGGGCTGCCGGTCCTGTCGGTGCGCGAGCTGGTGACGCGCGCCGTGTCGGCCGATCAGCTGACCGCGGCCGTGGCGGCCCGCTCCGGAAGCGGGGAGCTGCTCGACGGGGTGTGGTCACCGGTCTCGTTGCCCGGCAGCGGCGTTGCCGCGGACGTCACCGTCTGGGAGTCACCGCCCGCCGACTCGGGCGCGGTCACCTCGGTCTACCGGGCCACGCACGAGGCCCTGGGTGTGTTGCAGTCCTGGCTGGCGGGTGAGGCGGCCGGGGTTCTGGTGGTGCTGACCCACGGGGCGGTGGGGTCGGCGGACGAGGACGTCGCGGACCTGGCCGGTGCCGCGGTGTGGGGGTTGACGCGTTCGGCGCAGGCCGAGCACCCGGGCCGCGTGGTGCTGGTCGATACCGACGGAACGCTCGATGTCGCAACGGTGATCGCTTGTGGCGAGCCGCAATTGGTGGTGCGCGACGGCGTGGCCTACAGCGTCCGCCTGAAGCCGGCCGACCAGCGACCCCTGCTGCAGCTGCCCGACCCGCCGTCGGTGTGGCGGCTGGCCGCCGGCGATGCCGGGACACTCGAGGACTTGGCGGTGCAGGAATACCCGCCGGCGGCACTGGAGGCCGGTCAGGTGCGGGTGAGCGTCGGTGCCGCCGGGGTGAACTTCCGCGATGTGCTGGTGGCGCTGGGCATGTACCCGGGTGTCGCACAGCTGGGCGCCGAGGGCGCGGGAATCGTCACCGAACTCGGCGCCGGCGTGACGGATTTGGCCGTCGGGGATTCGGTCATGGGGATCTTCGGGCTCGCCGGCTCCGAGGCCACCGTCGATCGCCGGTTGGTGACCCGGGTGCCGCGGGGCTGGTCGATGGCGCAGGCCGCCGCCGTGCCGGTGGTGTTCTTGACGGCCTATTACGGACTGTCGGTGCTGGCCGGCCTGCGCGCCGGGCAGCGGGTGCTGGTGCACGCCGCCACCGGCGGCGTCGGCATGGCCGCCGTGCAGCTGGCCCGGCATTGGGGCGCGGAGGTGTTCGCGACCGCCAGCCGCGGCAAGTGGGAAACCCTGCGCGCCATGGGATTCGACGAGACGCACATCGCGGATTCCCGCACCCTGGAGTTCGAGCAGAAATTCCCCGGCGACATGGACGTGGTGCTCAACTCCCTGGCGGGGGAGTTCAACGACGCGTCGTTGCGGCTGCTGGGGCCCGGCGGTCGCTTCATCGAAATGGGCAAGACCGATCTGCGTGACCCGGATGCCGTCGCCGCGGGCCATCCCGGGGTGACGTATCGCGCGTTCGATCTCATGGAGGCCGGCCCCGGCCGGATCGCCGAGATGTTGGCGGAATTGATGGAGCTTTTCGCGAGCGGGGTCCTGAGGCCGTTGCCGGTCAAGGCATTCGACGCGCGCAGCGCGGCCGACGCCTACCGGTTTGTCAGCCAGGCCCGCCACATCGGCAAGGTCGTGCTCACTTTGCCGGACGGTCCCGCCGGCCTGGCCGGCGGGACCGCACTGATCACCGGCGGCACCGGCATGGCGGGTTCGGCGGTGGCGCGGCATCTCGTCGAGCGGCACCGGGTGCCCCACGTGCTGCTGGTCAGTCGCAGCGGTGAACGCGCCGACGGCATCGGCGAGCTGGCCGCCCAATTGCGCGAAAAGGGCGCATCGGTGTCCGTGGCGGCCTGCGATGTCGGCGACCGGGATGCGGTCGCGGCGTTGCTGGCGCAGGTGCCCGCGCAGTACCCGCTGCGCTCGGTGTTCCACGCGGCGGGCGTGCTCGACGACGCGGTGATCGCGTCGCTGACGCCCGCCCGCATCGACACGGTGTTGCGGGCCAAGGTCGATGGGGCCTGGCATCTGCACGAGCTGACCCAAGGTCTGAATCTGTCAGCGTTCGTGGCGTTTTCGTCGATGGCGGGCATCGTCGGTGCGCCGGGCCAGGGGAACTACGCGGCGGCCAACAGCTTCCTCGACGCGCTGGCGGCGCACCGCCGCGCTCGCGGTCTGCCGGGCCTCTCGGTGGCCTGGGGGATGTGGGAAGAGACCTCGACGATGACCCAGCATCTCGGCGAGCGTGACAAGGCCAGGATGAGCCGGGCCGGGCTGAGCGCGTTGTCCACTCGGCAGGCGCTGGAGCTGCTCGATGCCGCGTTGCTCACCGAGCACCCGATGGTGGTGGGCACCCGGCTGGACCGGGCAGCGCTGGCGCACCACAGCGACACGCTGCCGCCGCTGCTGAGCCAGCTGGCCAGCCGCCCGGCCCGCCGGGTACTGGAACACACCGACATGGTGTCCCTGACGGGGCTGCGCGCGCGGCTCGAGGGCATGACCGCAGAGCAGCGGCACAGCGAACTGGTGGAATTGGTCTGCAGCAACGCGGCCACGGTACTGGGCCACAGCTCCGCGGACGTCAACGCCGACGATGCGTTCGGCGACCTCGGGTTCGATTCCCTGACCGCCGTCGAACTGCGTAACCGGCTGAAAATCGCTACCGGGCTTACCCTTTCGCCCACGCTGATCTTCGACCAGCCCACGCCGGGTGCGCTGGCCGAACACCTCGGTACCCAGCTGGCCGGCAGCGCTTCCGGCGCGACGGCTACGGCCGCCGCGCCGCCCGATCGCATGGGCCGCTTCAACGACATCGCCCGGGAACTGCAGGCGCTGCTCAACCAGCCCGATCTGAGCCCCCGCGACAAGGCGCAGCTCATCAGCCGGCTCGAAGGCCTGTTGACCACGGCGACCGGCCCGGCACCGGGCCCGCTGCTGGAGCACACCGAGGACGCGTTCGACGACGACATCTCCACCGCCACCGAGAGCCAGCTGTTCGCGATTCTCGACGACGAAGTCGGACCGTGACCTTGGCCTCGACAGACGTAGCGATCATCGGGCTGGCGTGCAGGTTCCCGGCCGCGGCCGGCCCCGGCGCGTTCTGGCGCCTGATCCGCGACGGGCGTGAGGCCACCCGGTTCGCCGGGGACGCGGGCGAATTCGATGCCGACTTCTTCAACCTGTCGCCGCGAGAGGCGAGCGCGATGGATCCGCGGCAACGACTGGCCCTGGAGCTGACCTGGGAGTTGTTCGAAGACGCCTTCCTGGTACCGGAAACACTGCGAGGAGAACCGGTGTCGGTCTTCCTCGGGGCGATGACGGACGACTACGCCGCACTGACGCTGCGCGATCTCGCCGACAACCTGGACCACCACACCTTCACCGGGATCAGCCGGGCGATGATCGCCAACCGCATCTCGTATGCCTTCGGGCTGCACGGACCCAGCATGACCGTCGATTCCGGCCAGTCGTCTTCTCTGGTGGCGGTGCACCTCGGCTGCGAAAGCGTGGCCACCGGCCAATCCGCGCTGGCCATCGCGGGCGGGGTCCACCTCAACCTGGCCGACGAAATCGGGATGCTGGAAAGCGAATTCGGCGCGGTCTCGGTGACGGGTCACACGTATGCGTTCGATCAGCGCGCCGACGGCTACGTGCGTGGTGAAGGCGGCGGACTGGTCCTGCTGAAGCCCTTGCCGTCGGCGCTGGACGACGGTGACCGCATCCACGCGGTCATTCGCGGCGGCGCCGTCGGCAACGCCGGGCGCGGCGCGACCGCCCAGACCGTGCCGTCGGCGCACGGCGAAGCGGACGTGATCCGGCGCGCGCTCGCCGATGCCGGCCTGTGTGGCGGCGACATCGACTACGTCGAGGCGCACGGCACGGGGACCAAGGTCGGCGACGCGATCGAAGTGCAGGCGCTGGGGGAGATCTTCGCCGAGCGCGCCCAGGATCCGGTGCGGGTGGGGTCGGTCAAGACCAACATCGGCCACGCCGGCGCCGCCGCGGGGATCGCGGGTCTGCTCAAGGCCGTACTGGCGATCGAACACGCCGCGATCCCGCCCAGCCTCAACTATGCCGAGCCCGAGGCTACCCTCAATCACGTTGGGCTACAGGTCAACTCCGCGCTGACACCGTGGCCGCCGGTGGATCGCCCGCGGCGGGCCGGGGTGTCCTCGTTCGGCATGGGCGGCACCAACGCGCACCTCATCGTCGAGCAGTTCGAGCAGCCCCACGCCCAGCCGGAATCACGGACCGCGGAATCGCCCGCGGATGCGGACGAGGCACTGCCGTGGGTGCTGTCGGGCCGCTCCGAACAGGCGCTGGCCAACCAGGCGCGGCGGTTGTCGGCCTACCTGGCCGACCGAGCCGATCTGAGCCCCCTCGACGTCGCCTGGTCGTTGGTCGGCACCCGGACGGTGTTCGAGCACCGCGCAGTGGTGGTGGGCGGCGATCATGCGGCGCTGGCAACGGGTTTGGCGGCCCTCGCGGCGGGCGAGTCCCGGCCGGGCGTGGCGGTGGGCCGGGCCGGGTCTTTGGGGCCGTTGGGCAAAACGGCCTTTGTATTCCCGGGTCAGGGGTCGCAGTGGTTGGGGATGGGGCGGCAACTGTATGACCGGTTCGACGTGTTCGCCCGCGCCTTCGACGAGGCCGCCGCTGCCGTCGACGCTCATCTGCGGGTGCCGCTGCGTGAGGTGATGTGGGGCGCGGACCCGGAGTTGTTGCGTAACACCGAGTTTGCCCAGCCGGCGTTGTTCGTGATCGGCATCGCGCTGACGGCGTTGTGGCAGTCCTTCGGTGTGACACCGGATGTGGTGATGGGGCACTCGGTCGGCGAGATCACCGCGGCGTGCGTGGCAGGGGTGCTGACGCTCGCGGATGCTTCGCTCATGGTGGTGGCGCGGGGACGGTTGATGGCCGGGCTGCCGGGCGGCGGCGTGATGGTGGCGGTCGGCGCCGCGGAGGCCGAGGTGGCCGGGTTGCTGAACGACGGGGTGAGCATCGCGGCGGTCAACGGCCCTGACGCGGTGGTGCTTTCGGGCGCGCAGGCACCGGTGGACGCGCTGGCGGATCGGCTGGCCCGGGAGGGCCGGCGCGTGCATCGGCTGGCGGTGTCGCACGCATTTCATTCACCGTTGATGCAGCCTATGGTGGCGGAGTTTTCCGCGGCGGTGGCCGGGATCGAGGTGGGGGAGCCGCGAATCGGGTTGGTGTCCAACGTGACCGGTCAGCCGGCGGGCGTCGGTTACGGTTCGCCGCAGTACTGGGCGGAGCATGTCGGCCGGCCGGTCCGGTTCTTCGAGGGCGTGCGGGCCGTTGAGGCGGCCGGCGCCCGTATCTTCGTGGAACTGGGTCCTGGTGCGGCCTTGACGGCGGCGGTGGACCAATCGCTGAGCGCCGAGCGGGCGGTCTCGGTGCCCAGCTTGGCCAAGGATTGGCCCGAGACGGAATCGCTGCTGGCCGCGGCCGGCCAATTGTTCACCCGCGGCCTCGACCCGAACTGGGCGGGTGTGTTCGCCGGGCTGAACGCCCGACGCGTCGAGTTGCCGACGTATGGCTTTGCGCGGCAGAGGTTTTGGCTGGGCGCCCAGGCTCCCGGCGCGACGGGGGCTCCGCCCGCGACGGCTCCTCGCACGCTCGACCTGGCGCACCGGCTGCTCGGACTGGCGCCCGACGACCAGCACCGCTTGCTGGTCGAGCTGGTCCGCGAACACGCGGCGGCGGTGTCGGGCCATCCGGACGGCCGCGCCATCGACCACGACCGCGCTTTCGGCGACCTCGGCTTCGACTCGATGATCGGGGTCGAGCTGCGCAACCGCCTCACCAGCCATACCGGCCTGGCTTTGTCGCGAACGCTGATCTTCGACTACCCGACGCCGGCCGCGCTGGCCGATCATCTTCGCCGGCAACTACTCCACGACGAGCCGGCGGAATCGGACGAGGAAAAGATTTGGTCGGCACTGCGCAAAATTCCGGTGCGCGAGCTTCGCAGAACGGGATTGCTCGAAAAACTTTTATTGCTCGCCGGCACGCCGGAAACGCCCGTCTCCGATGCCAATGCCGGCGCCGGCGACATCGACGCCTTGAGTCCCGATGCGTTAATCGCGATGGCGCTCAGCTCGGCGGACGAGGACTCGGAATGATGAATTCGCCGCTGGCGGAGATGATTACGAGTACGCGGAGACTATCTAATACGACATATGTTGAATACGTTGGATTTTTGCAACACCGAACCGTACCGCATAAACTTTCGTGTTTAAGGGGAGCGTTTCTGCTGGTTGGCAATCAAGAAGGTAGAGCATGAGCGTCATCGCGGGTGTTTTCGGCGCGTTGCCGCCACATCGGTATAGCCAGAGCGAAATCACCGACCAGCTCGTCGAGTTGCCGACGTTGAAGGAGCACGAAGAGGTCGTCCGGCGGCTGCACGCCGCCGCCAAGGTCAACAGCCGTCACTTCGTGCTGCCCCTCGAGCGCTACCACGACCTCACCGACTTCAGCGCGACCAACGAGATCTTCATCGACAAGGCCCTGGAGCTGGGCTGCGACGCGCTGCTGGGCGCGCTCGACGAGGCCGGGCTGCAACCGCAAGACATCGACATGATCGCCACGACGACCGTCACCGGCATTGCGGTGCCGTCGCTCGACGCCCGGCTGGTGGGCCGGCTGGGCCTGCGCCCGGACGTGCGCCGGATACCGATGTTCGGGCTGGGCTGCGCCGCCGGGGCCGGGGGCGTGGGCCGGCTGCACGACTACCTGCGCGGTGCGCCGGACGGCGTCGCCGCCCTGGTGTCGGTCGAGCTGTGTTCGCTCACCTTCCCGACGGTCAGGCCGACCGTGTCGGGACTGGTCGGCACCGCGATGTTCGGCGACGGCGCCGCGGCCGTCGTCGCGGTCGGCGACCGTCGCGCGGAGCAGCTGAATTCCGCCGGACCCGACATCCTGGCTTCGCGCAGCCGTCAGTACCCCGAATCGCTGCACATTATGGGCTGGAACATCGGCTCGGACGGCATGCAGCTGGCGATGTCCCCGGAACTGCCGAAGGTGATCGACCGCTACCTGGCCGACGACGTGAACAGCTTCCTCGCCGCACACCGGCTGACCAAGGAAGACATCGGCGCCTGGGTTACCCACCCCGGCGGCCCCAAGGTCATCAACACGATCGCCACCAGCCTCGAACTGCCGCCGGAGGCGCAGGAACTGACGTGGCGCTCGCTCGGGGAAGTCGCCAACCTGTCGTCGGCGTCGGTGCTGCACATCCTGCGCGACACCATCGCCAAACCGCCGCCCGGCGGCAGCCCCGGGCTGATGCTCGCGATGGGTCCCGGCTTCGGCTCCGAACTGGTGTTGCTGCGCTGGCACTGAGCGCTTGGCCGCGTCGCGCCGGCCCGTCGCGCCCACCTCACTCGAGCAGCTCGGAGAGCTCCAGCCAGCGGCTCTCCGTCGCGGCCACCTCGTCTTCGAGCGCATGCAATTCCTGGGTGAGGCGGGTAACGCCGACGTGGTCGGACTGGTCGTGCGCGGCGAGTTCGTTGTGCTTGTCCTCGATCCGGTCCGCCAGCCGCGCGAGCTGGCGATCGACCGAGGCCACCTCTTTCTCCGCGGCGCGGCGTTGCGCGCCGGACATCGCCTGGGGGGCGGGCTCGGACGGCCGCGTCGGTCCGGTGGCCGCCTCGCCGGTCCGCTGCTCGGCCAGTCGCAGGTATTCGTCGACACCGCCGGGCAGGTGTCGCAACCGGCCGTCGAGCACCGCGTACTGCTGATCGGTGACCCGCTCCAACAGGTAGCGGTCGTGCGACACGACGATCAGCGTGCCCGCCCACGAGTCGAGCAGGTCCTCCATCGCGGCCAGGGTGTCGGTGTCGACGTCGTTGGTCGGCTCGTCGAGCAGCAACACGTTGGGCTCGGACAACAGCGTGAGCATCAGCTGCAGCCGCCGCCGCTCCCCGCCGGAGAGATCCTCGACGCGGCCGGACAGCTGGCCGCGGCCGAACCCGAGCCGCTCCAGCAGCTGCGCCGGGGTGACCTCGCGGCCGTCGACCTGATAGCCCCCCTGCAGCCTGCCCAGCACGTCGGCGATCCGGTCGCCGCCGACCGCGGCCAGGGCGTCGCCCTGCTGATCGAGCACGGCCAGCCGCACGGTTTTGCCGCGCTTGACCCGTCCCGCGTCCGGCGTGATGGTGCCATCGATCAGCCCCAGCAGCGTCGACTTGCCGGCGCCGTTGGCCCCGACGATGCCGGTGCGCTCGCCGGGGGCGATCCGCCATTCGATGTCACGCAGCACCGGGCGTCCGTCGAACGAGACCGACACGTCGAGCAGGTCGACCACGTCCTTGCCCAGCCGCGCGGTGGCCAGCTTGGCCAGCTCGACGGTGTTGCGCAGCGGCGGCACGTCGGCGATCAGCTGGTTGGCCGCCTCGATCCGGAACTTGGGCTTGGACGTCCGCGCCGGCGCCCCGCGGCGCAGCCACGCCAGCTCCTTGCGCATCAGGTTTTGCCGCTTGGCCTCGGCGACGGCGGCCATCCGGTCCCGTTCGACGCGTTGCAGGACGTAGGCCGCGTACCCGCCGTCGAACGGTTCGACGATCCCGTCGTGCACCTCCCACGTGGTGGTGGCGACCTCGTCGAGAAACCAGCGGTCGTGGGTCACCAGCAGCAGTCCGCCGGTGTTGCGCGCCCAGCGTTGGCGCAAGTGGCTTGCCAGCCAGGTGATGCCCTCGATGTCCAGATGGTTGGTGGGCTCGTCGAGTGCGATGACATCCCATTCGCCCACCAGCAACCTGGCCAGCTGCACCCGGCGGCGCTGGCCGCCGGAGAGCGTGGCAACCGTTGCCTCCCAAGCGATGTCGGAGACCAGCCCGGCGACCACATCGCGGACCCGCGCGTCACCGGCCCACTGGTGTTCGGCCGCCTCGCCGACGAGCGTGTAGCCCACGCTGTGTTCCGGGTCCAGGGTGTCGGCCTGGCTCAGCGCGCCGACCCGCAGCCCGCTGCGCCGGGTGACCCGGCCGGAGTCGGGCCGCTGCTGGCCGGTCAGCAGCCGCAGCAGGCTGGATTTGCCGTCGCCGTTTCGCCCGACGATGCCGATGCGGGCGCCGTCGTTGACCCCGAGCGTGATCGATTCAAAGACCACCCGAGTCGGATACTCGAGGTGTACGGCCTCAGCTCCAAGTAGGTGCGCCACTGGGCCGACCCTACTGTCGCCGCTAGCCCAGGGTCAGCAGAGCCTGGTCCACTTGGCTTTGGGTTTCCGACGACGCCTTGCTGGCCACGGCGTCCAGGAAGCGGCTGGCGACGTCGCGCAGCTTGAGGTTCGTCTCCTGGGAACGCCACACCAGAATGTCGAAGGCATGCTCGGCCGAGATGCCGTAGGCGGTCATCAGCACGCCCTTGGCCTGCTCGATGCGTGCCCTGGCTTCGGCCACCGCCGAGAGCACGTTGGTGATGTCGGAGTGCAGTGAATCGGTGACGTCGACGTAGAACCCGGACGTGCCGGCCAACGCCCCGCTGGCGTCGAGCATGCGATCGCCGGCGACGACGACGCAGCGGGTGCGCCCGGCGGTGTCGATGATGCGGTGCCGGCTGCTGAACGGCTTGCCCTTCATCACCCGGTCCAGCACGGCGGCCACCCGCTCGCGGTCATCGGGATGCTTGTGTTGCAGCAGCAGTTCCGTGGTGGGCTCCACCTGGCCCGGCTTGTAGCCGTGCATGCGCGCCACCGCATCCGACCACTCCCAGCGATGGCCGTCGAGGTGGAACCAGAACCGGCCGACGCGCTGTGGCTCACCGAGACCCAGCACCAGGTCGACCGCGCTCAGCTCGCCACCCTCGACGACGTCAGACACCAGCGCCTCAGGGCGCTCAACAGTTTCGTCGTTGAAGTTCACTGCCATCGCGCGTGTCCTTAACCCTTCCGTGCATCCTTGCAATATCGATTCCCCTTTTTGCCCGCGTCCATACCTCGCCCTGTGGCGGACGGACGGTGCCTGCCGTCAGGTCATCCGATAACGCTCGGCGTCTTCGTATTTGAACTCCAGGCCGAACCCCGGCCGGTGTTGATCGGGCCGCAATGCGCCGCCATCGGGCGGCAGTGCGCCGTCGAAGAGCATGTGTTCGATGCGGTGGTGGTCGTGGAAGTACTCCAGATGCCGCAGGTTCGGGATGGTGGTGGCGACGTGGGCGTGCAGGTTGGGAGCGCAGTGTCCCGAGACGTCCACGTTGTAGGAGGCGGCGACGGCCGCGGCGCGCACCCAGTCGGTGATGCCCCCGCAACGAGTGACGTCGATCTGCAGGCAGTCGACCGCGTCGGCGGCGAGCATGCGGTTGAAGTACGCGAGGTCGTAGCCGTACTCGCCGGCGGTGACGTCTGGGGTCACCTGGTCGCGCACCTCCCGCAGCCCGTCCAGATCGTCGGAGGACACGGGTTCCTCGAACCAGGTGACGCCGTGGTCGGCCATCGCGTGGGCCACCCGGATCGCCTGCTTGCGGTCGTAGCCGCCGTTGGCGTCGACGTATAGTTCGACGTCCGGGCCGATCACTTTGCGCGTCAGGGCAATCCGATCCAGATCGCGGCTCACGTCGGAGCCCCACGACTCACCGATCTTGATCTTCACCCGTGGGATCTTCCACTCGTGGACCCAGCGTTCGAGCTGGGCGCGGGTGGTGCGCTCGTCGTAGGTGGTGAAGCCGCCGCTGCCGTAGATCGGCACTTCCGCGCGCGCCATGCCGAGCAGCCGGCATACCGGCAGCTCCAGCAGCTTGCTCTTGAGATCCCACAGCGCGGTGTCGACCGCAGAGATCGCGCAGGAGGCCAGGCCTGGCCGCCCGTTGTTGCGCATCGCCGCGACCATCGACGCCCACCGTGCCGGGATGTCCACGGCACTGTGGCCGGTGAGCGCGTCGGCGAGCTTGCCGTCGATCAGCTTGGCGCACGCCCCGTCGGCGTAGGTGTAGCCGATCCCGCGTCTGCCGGCGGCCGTAACCTCGGCCAGCACCAGCGTGGTCGACGTCCAGGACAGGGTGCCATCGGCTTCCGGTGCGTCGGTGGGGATTTCGTAGATCTGCGCGGTGACCTCCTCGATCCGCGCTTCGGGCGTCATCGTGCCCACCGGCGGCGCGCCCGGGCCGCGAGCCAGGCGCCCACCCCGGCGGCGCTCAGCGCGCCGGTGCCGCTGACGACGGGATGTTGCGACGTCCACAGTTGCGGGCTGTGCGCGTGCGACCGGTCGTCGAACTGGCCGCGTGGGCCGTGGTCGGTGCCCGGCTCGGAGTCCAGCGGCTGCCAGAGGTTGTTGGGCCGGTCGCGGCTGACGTGTTCGGAGGTCTGTTGGGAGTCGTATCCGGTGCGGCCCAGGTAACGGTCCAGCAGCGGCGCGACGAACTTCTGGCCCAGCAGGGTCACCATGGTGGAATCGCCGACCCAGAATTGTTTTCGCCCTGGATGATCGGCGGCGTAGAGGACGCCGCGGGCGGCGACCTCGGGCTGGTAGATCGGCGGTACCGGCTGGGGATGGCGGGGCAGCCGGGACAGTACCCAGGAGAATTGCGGGGTGTTCACCGCCGGCATCTGCACGACGGTGATCCGCACCTTCGAGCCCTCGTGAATCAGCTCGCAGCGCACCGATTCGGTGAACCCGTTGATCGCGTGCTTGGCGCCGCAATAGGCCGACTGCAGCGGGATCGATCGCTGGCTGAGCGCCGAACCCACCTGCACGATAGTGCCCCGGTTGCGGGGGCGCATCTTGGCCAGCGCCGCCATGGTGCCGTGCACGTACCCGAGGTAGGACACTTCGGTCACGCGTTTGAACTCCCCGGCGCTGATCTCGGTGAACGGCGCGAACACCGACGTGAACGCGACGTTGACCCAGACGTCGATGGGACCGAATGCGGCCTCGGCCTCGTCGGCGGCGGCGACGACGGCCGAGTGGTCGGCCACGTCGGTCGGGATGGCCAGTGCCTTGCCGCCGCTGGCCTCGACGTCACGCGCGGCCCCGTCGAGTCCGGCGGCGCCGCGGGCGAGCAGGACGACGTTGGCGCCGCGCCGGCCGAACTGCTGGGCGGTGGCGCGGCCGATGCCCGCGCTGGCTCCGGTGATCACCACGGTCTGTGTCATCGCAGAACTGCCTCTCGCTCGGTCGGAGTGGTCATTCATGGTGGGCGTCGTCGTCGGTGAGGGTGGCCGTACATTCGAGCATCAGCGCGTGCGCGAACGCCTGGGGCAGGTTGCCGCGAAGTTGACGCTGCCGCACGTCGTACTCCTCGCAGAACAGCCCCGGCGGCCCGCACGCCGCGCGGTTGCGTTCGAACCAGCGCATCGCGCAATGCCCATGGCCCAGTTGGTCTTCGGCCAGCGCCATCATGAACCCGCAGAGCAGGAAGGCGCCCTCGGCGTCACCGAGGTCGCGCTCGTCGTGCCGGAAGCGGTAGACGAACCCGTCGTCGGTGAGCTCCCGGCGAACGGCGTCCAGGGTCGCCCGGGTGCGCGGGTCGTCGCCGGGCACCGCGCCGCGCACCGGAGGCAGCAGCAGCGACGCGTCCACCCCCGTCAGCCGCGGGCTGCGCTGCCAATAGCCGTGCGGGTGCAGGCTGCTCGACGCCGTGTCCGCCAGGATCGCATCGGCCAGCGATGCGCACGCCGCCACCTCCGGACCCGCGCCGGCCACCTTGGCGATGGCGCGCAATCCGGCCACGCAGGCCAGCCGGGACTGCGACCAGTGCTCGTCGTCCACCTCCCAGACCCCGGCATCCGGTTCGCGCCAACGCTTTTCGATGGCCCTGATGGCCGTCTGCGCGGCGCGCCACCCGTCGGCGTCCAGCCGGTCCACGGCGCCCGCCTTGGCCAGCAGCTGCAGCGCCTCGCCGAACACGTCGAGCTGGAATTGCTGGTTGACCCAGTTGCCGATCTTGTCGGCGCCGCCGGGATAGCCCGGCAGGTCGAGCCCTTCTTCGCTGGGCACCGCGCCGCCGGTGACCGTGTAGGCGGGCTTGAGGTTCGGGCCGTCCTCGAGCAGCCGGGCGCCGACGAATTCGACCGCACGGTCCAGCAATTCGGTCGTGCCGACCGCGGCGGCCGCCATGCCGGCGTACACCTGGTCACGGATCCAGGCGTAGCGGTAGTCGTAGTTCTGATTGGTGTGTGCGCGCTCGGGCAGGCTCATCGTCGCGGCGGCCACCATGCCGCCGCCGCTGCTGGTCAGGCCGCGCAGCACCGCGTAGGAGTGGCTTCCGTCGCGGGGGGCGATGGTGCACTCCAGCCGGGGCACGCTGCGCTGCCAGGCGGCCGCGGTGGCGTCCCAGGCCAGGTCGGGATCGGGGGGCTGGTCGGGCAGCGCGCGTTCGGACAGCTCCAGCACGAGGTCGTGCTGGCGGCCCTCCTCGAGGGTGATCTCACAGGTGAGCATTTCGCCGTTGTCGTGCGCGGCTTTGCGGGTGTGCACGTCGCAGCCGGCCAGCCAGCGCCAGCGCAACCGGCCGGACCGGCCGCTCCACACGCCGCCGTCGGAGGCCGGCTGGCCGAGGCCGTGCCGACCGAACGCCGCGCCCGGGGCCAGCAGCACCCGCACGCGCGCCGTCCCGCGGCACACCGTGAGCCGCCGCAGCAGTACCACCCGGTCCGGATCCCCCGGAAACGCCAGCGCTTCACGGCATTCCACGGTGCTGTCGCGGGTGATCCACCGGTTGCGCCAGATCAGGCTGCCCGGTTCGTAATAGCCGCCCCACACGTGCCGGACGTCGACCGGGGTGATCGCGTAAATACCGCCGCCGCCAATGAGATTGGAGAAGACGGCGTCGGAGTCCCAGTGCGGCGCGCACATCCACGCGACGTCGCCCTGCGGCCCGACCAGCGCGCCCCGCTCGCCGTCGGCGAGCAGCGCGTACTCGCGCAGCACCCGCGGCGCGAACGTCGTCTGAACGTCGATCGTCTGGTCAGCCACGGGCTCCCGCCTCCGACCTCCGTCCGGCGGTGGTATCGATCTCCCCGCCGGCCAGTCGCTCGGCGAGCCGCGAGGCCAGCGCCATGATGGTCAGCGCGGGATTCGCCGAGCCCTGTGTCGGGCACACCGAGCCGTCGGCGAGAAACAGGTTCGGCACGCCCCAGACGCGTTGATCGGAGTCGACGACGGAATTCTGCGGGCTGGTGCCCATCCGGGCGCCGCCGATCAGGTGGGCGAAACGCTCGATGGTGAGCACGTCCTGGGCGTCGGCGGCATGCAGGATGTCGCCGATCACCTTGGTGGAGTAGGCCATGTTGGCCTTATCGTTGTCGCAGAGGGTGTAGTCGAACCGGGCCACCGGAATGCCGTACGGATCCTTCTCGTCGGCCAGCGTCACCCGATTGTCCGGCAGCGGCAGCAGCTCGTTGAGCACGCCGACGGTCGCCCAGTGGTTGTAGTCGCGCATGTACTCCCGCATGGCGCGTCCCCAATGCCCTTCGGCGAGCACGTGTTCGGCCCAGCCGATGGGCATCGGCGACACCGTCTGGATGGCGAAGCCGCGGGCGAATCCACGCGAGAGGTCGGTCTCGTAGAACTGTTCGGAGGTCACCTCCGGGGGCGGTGCCTTGTACATCCGGACCTCCTCGGACCACCGGCCCGCGGACTGGGTGGCGCCCTGCACCATCACATAACGCCCGACCTGATCGTCGTTGTTGCCCAACCCGTTCGGGAAGCGGTCGCTGGCCGAGTTCAGCAGCAGCCTCGGCGTCTCGATCGAATACCCGGCAATGGCAACGACTTTGGCGCGTTGCCGCCGCTCCTTGCCGCCAATCTCGTCGTAGTAGACCACGCCCCGAGCCGTGCCGCTCTCGTCGAGCTCGACGCGGGAGGCCATGCAGTTGGCGCGGATCTCCACGGCGTGGGCCAGCGCGTCGGGGAGGTGCGTGACGTAGGGGCTGGCCTTGGCGTTGACCTTGCAGCCCTGCAGGCAGTAGCCGCGGTAGATGCAGTGCGGCCGGTTCCCGAACGTTCCGTTGACGATGCCGACCGGCCCCACCCGCATCTCGATGCCGAGCTTGAGCGCGCCCCGCCAGATCTTGGCGGCAGCACCCGAAATAGGGTGCGGTGCAAAGGGATAGCGGTGCGGATCGCCCCACGGCCAGTTCTGGCCGGCCACCGGCAGCTCGAGCTCGACCTGCTCGTAGTGGCGGCGGATGTCCTGGTAACGGATGGGCCAGTCCGCCCCGACCCCGTCCCGCGTGTAGGTCTCGAAGTCGCTGGGGTGGAAGCGCGGGGTGTATCCGGCATAGTGCACCATGGAACCGCCCACGCCACGCCCGGAGTTGTTCTTACCCAGCTCGATCGGGTCGTCGCCGCCGATGATGCGTTTCTGCGTCCAATACAGCGCATGGGAGCCGGCCTCGTCGGACACCCAGTCCTCGTCGGGGTGCCAGAACGGGCCGGCCTCGAGGATCACGACCCGCCAGCCCCGCCGGGCCAGACGCTGCGCCAGCACCGAGCCGCCGGCACCGGCGCCCACCACAACCAGATCGACCTCGTCGTCGTCGGCGTACCGGCGCATGGTCTTCTCGCCGGGCAGGTCGCGCGTGTGCACGTCGAGCAGGAATCGCGAATCGTTGTTCTTCGGTTCGACCGCGCCCTTGAACAGGCCCCGCAAGAAGTCGCCCATCACAACTCCCCGTTGTTCACGATTTGCACCGGATCCTCGTCGGTGGCGCCGCGGGTCTCGTACGGTTCGCGCGCGGCGGCCGGTCCGGTGGCACCACCGAGGCGCATGAAACCACGCGGGTAGGCCGGGCCGCCGAACCCGATCTCGTTCCACGCCCACGGGTGGGAGTAGAAGCCCGACAACGTCATTCGCATGCACACCGACCACGCCCGCTTGACGTTCAGGCTCTCCCACGCCCCGCCCTGCAGGTCTGCCTGCGAGAACTTATCGATGATCGCCTCGCGGGTGGTGATATCGGCGTCGGCGAATGAGGCTGCGCCGTAGTGGGTCGACGCCGCCTCGTCGAGCCCGCGCAGCACCAGCCGCCAGGTGTCACGGTCATCGGGCATGTCGGCGTACTGGTAGCCGTCGAGGCGCCCGTCGGTGAGCTTGGAGTCGACCGACTCGGCCACGGGAACCCGCGGTTCGACGTCTTGCGCCAGCACCGTGTCGCAGAACGCGCGCAGGCACGGCTCCTCTTCGGGCGTGAAAAACCTTAGGGGACAGGGCGGTTCGAGCCGGGCCAGCACCACCTTCCGGGTGGCCTCGTCCCACGTGTCGGCGGTTTCCAGCACGTCGTAATCGGGATAGCGCCCGATCATCTGCGGCGTGACACCGCGGCGTTGCTTGGGCAGCCAGGACGGGTGCGGCGGCTTGCCGTCGGGACGCAGGTTGGGCAGGTGGTCGGGGCGTGAGGTGTCGGCCATCTCGAAAATCCCAGCGCCCTAACCGCGGAACCGTTCGCGGCGCAGTATCGACGCCAGCAACCCCATCCCGCCGACCATGCACATCAATCCCGGCGCCGCGATCGGCGGCCCCATCGGCACGTTGTACGACGCGTTCTTCCACCCGCCCGGCTTGCGCGCGACGCCGCGGGCGTGCAGGTATTCGCCCATCAGTCCATTGGCCGTATAGATGCCCGCGGTGATGGGCAGCCAGAGCTTGGCCCAGCGCTTTGAGAACACCCCACCGATTCCGGCGACGACCACCGGCGGGGTCACCACGATCGGGCTCCACATCCATTTGTTGCCGAAGCTGGCTTTGTAGTGCTCGAAGTAGATTTCGGCCGTCGTGACCAGAGCCGCCACGGCGGTCAGCCCGGACAGCGAGCGTTCGAATCGGCCGTGCGCGACCTCGTACAGCGCTCGCCCGGCCAGATGTTGGACCTCACCGAGTCCGTCGCTGCCGGCGGTGCGGTCTTTCAACCCTCCGCCGTTGCCCAGCAACAACATGTGCATCCCTTCCCGTCGCGCCCGTACCCGGCCGGTGATTACCGGCCGGGTGTGGCGTGGTTGATGAACTGGTTGGCCGCCCTGGGCGCGCCGAAGGCAACGAATGTCCGAATGAATGCGCCGCCGATGCCCGCGTCGCCGAGCGAATCCGCCGACGTCGTGCCCATGGGCCACCTCGCCTTCGCGTTGGAAAGAACACGATCCGGCAGGCTTCGGCACCCGACACTGCCCGTGCAGTGACGGTCGCCGAAGCCCGCCCAGAAAACTGGAAGCGCCCAGCTGTGTCTTTCAACCGAGAAGGCCCCGACAACGCGTCGCGACCGAAGCGCAACCGCTGTGTACCCGGCGTTCTGCTGCGCAAACGGCGCCGCGGCCGGTTCTCAGCGTGCTTTCAGGAGCGCAGGCGGCCAGCCGGTTTGAGGCGCGCCGGAGCGTCAATCCTGCAGCGAGGACGGGAACACACTGATGGTGCAGACGACGAGAAATGACCCGCTCGAGTCCAGCGAGCACCTGCATGCCGTGGCGCAGGCGGTGCTCGCCGGGCAGCGGGCGGAGCAGGCGCGACAAGCGGCCGGGGTGGCGAGGCGGCTTGCGGCGGACAGCGTGCAGGCCGCGGTCGAAAGTTTGGGGTTATCGGCAGTCAGTCAGGATCGAACCGCGCAGGCCTTCGAGGACTCGGCTGACCGCGGCGGACGTCGAAGCGCGTTTTTGCGGGCCCATGCGGCTGAGCACCGCAGGTTCGCGGAGGAGGACCGCCGGATGGCGCAGGAGTTGCGACGACGCGGCCGGAACTGGCTCGCCGCTCAGGCGCGCCTCGATCGCTGGACGTCCGAATCTTGAGAGGCGCCGCTTACGCTCGTGGCCTGCGTAAATTCCTGCCACGGAACCGGATTGGTCTGCGCTGACGTGGGTACAAGGCGATCATGAACAAGACTGTGCGCATCGCAGCATCAGCGGTCGCCTTGACCGCTGGGTTAGGGCTCGCCGGGTCTGGGGCGGCCGCAATCGCCCACGCCCATCCCGCGCCGTTGCCGGAGTACCACTGGTGCCCCGGCCAGTGGTGGGATCCGGGCTGGGGCGGTAACTGGGACGCGGGTCGCTGCCACGACGACCACTGGTACGACGGTGAAGCCCGCGACCAGGGTCACTGGCACAACGGCCCGTGGGATCAAAACTGGCACTGATGCCGTGTAGAGCGGTGACCACGCAGCGGATCACGTTGCGCGGGAAGATATTCCGCGCAACCGCTTGAGCACGAGTCGTCCCACCTGCATCGAGATGGTCGGCGAGAGGCGCTCCAGGTACCACAGCGCCTTCCACCAGGCCGGCACGATGATGATCGCTTTGTTTCGCAGCACGGCACGAAGCACGAGGGCGGCGAATTTGTCGGGCGCCATCGGCCGCGCCGGTTCCCAGGATCTGAGTATCTCCTCGTCGCTGGCCCCGATGTTCAGGCGGCCGTACCTGCCGCCGGTGAGGATCGGGGTCCGGATCGCGCCGGGACACAGCACCGACACCTTCACATTGTGACGTTCGGCCTCCAGCCGCAACGCCTTGGACAGCGCGACGACGGCGTGCTTGGAGGCGGTGTAGCTGACGGTGCCGGGACCGGCCAGCAGACCCGCCATCGACGCCGTGTTCACGATGTGGCCCGAGCGCTGCCGGATCATGATCGGATACACCGCCTGGACGCCGTGCACCACCCCGTGCAGGTTCACCGCCAGGACGTCGTTCCAGTCGTCGAGGGTGTAGGAGTCGACCTCGCCGCCGACCCCGATGCCGGCGTTGTTGAACAGGTAATCGATTCGCCCGGATGTCCGCGCCGCCTCGGCGACCGCGCCCTCGAACGCGGGATAGTCGCGGACGTCAAGTTCGATCGCGTGCGCCTTCGTGCCGCCGCTGCTGAGGCGTTGCGCCAGCTCCTGCGCCGCGGCCAGTTGGCGATCGGCGAGCCAGACCTCCGCGCCGCCCTCGACCAACGTGGTGGCCAGCGCGGCGCCGATGCCCGAAGCGCCACCGGTGATGAATGCGACCTTGCCCGACAAGCTCGACGTCATGAGGGAAGGATAGGCGCCGTCTGCGCTGCTAGGGCCGTTCATCCGGAGTCTGCGGCGTCGCTGGATCGGGTGCGAGAAGGCCGGGCGTGCGAAGGCGCGACCGACAGCTACCCGATGGCGCGGGACGCCGTCGAAGAAACCTCCTCGAAACGGCGCTGCGGCGCGACTTCAAATCGGAAGCGCATAGCCGCCACATTGTGGGACTAATGTCGGGTGATATGGCTGACTGCACAGGATTTTAAGG
>NZ_LZKI01000059.1 GCF_001672755.1 Mycobacterium colombiense
TCGGGCGGCGGAGGCGGCGGGGCCGGGGTGATGACGCGGCTCTGCGCGCCCGGGGGCATCCGGTCGCCGGGCGGGATGTTGAATGTCAACGCGGCGACCGGGTCCACCAACCCGTACCCAACCTTATTGTCAACGCCCGCAGGCGGATTGTGCGCCGACTGCACGATCCGATTGATCACCTGATGCGCGCTGAGCTCCGGGAATTTCGCCCGTACCAGCGCCGCGACGCCGCTGACGTAGGCCGCCGAGAAACTGGTTCCCCAGAACGGCATGTTCTTCTCGCCCGGCCGCGACGGCGGGTAGGCATTGACCGGGCCGCCGCCCTGGGGTGAGAGGCCCATGATGTGGGTTCCCGGTGCGGCCACCCCGACCCACGGACCCGACATGCTCTTGTCCAGCGGGGCGCCGCTGGCGTCGACGGCGCCCACCGACAGAACGTAATCGGAAAACCACGACGGCGCCGAGACGATCTTGACCTGATGCCAGTCCCGCGGGTCCGACGGGTCCAGCGGGTCATACGCCGGGTTGTTGTTACAACCGGCCTCACCATCGTTACCCGCGGCCGCGACGACCACCGCGTCCTTCGCAGTGGACGCGTACCACAGGGCCGCCCCCAGCGCCCGCTGATCGGCCGGCGACGCGGCGGGCAGGCACGAGGTGACCGAAATGTTGATCACCTTCGCCCCCATGTTCGCGGCGTGAACCACCGCTCGCGCAACCGAATTCAGCGTCCCGGCTTTGACCTTCTCATCGGAGTAGGGATCCCCCGGCGGCGGATTGACCGGCTCGAAGGCCCGTGACGACTGCCGGATCGAGATGATGGTCGCGTGCGGGGCGACCCCCACCACC
>NZ_LZKI01000060.1 GCF_001672755.1 Mycobacterium colombiense
GGCGAAGTTCTGCCAGGCCAACACCACCTGGACCAGCGGGTGATGGGCGAGGCTTCGGGTCGGGTTGAGCCGCTCCACCAGCAGCTCGAAGGGCACGTCCTGGTGCTCGTAGGCGGCCAGGCTGCGCGCGCGCACCTGGGCCAGCAGTTTGGCCACGGTGGGATCACCGGTCAGATCGACGCGCAGCACCAAGGTGTTGACGAAGAACCCGACCAGCTGATCGAGTGCGGGATCATCACGCCCGGCGATCGCGAACCCGACCGCCACATCAGGACTGGCGCTGATCTTGGCCAACAACACCGCCAGGGCGGCTTGGACCACCATGAAACTGGTCGTGTTGTGCTCACGGGCCGCCTGCGCGACCCGGTGGTGCAGCTCGGCCGGCCAGTCCACGATCACACTGGCACCGCGGTAATCGGCCGCCGGCGGGTAGGGCCGGTCGGTGGGCAACGCCAGCCGCTCGGGCATCCCGGCCAGCGCCTGCTCCCAATACGCCAACTGCGCGGCGATCGGGCTCTCGGCATCGGCCACCTCACCGAGCTGGGCGCGCTGCCACAGCGTGTAATCGGCATACTGCACCGGCAATGGCGCCCACCCCGGGGCGTGCCCCGCACACCGGCTGGCAAAGGCCACCCCCAGATCAGCGACCAGCGGGGCCATCGACACGCCGTCGGCGGCGATATGGTGCATCACGGCCACCAGCACATGCTCGTCCTCGCCGACGCGGAAAAGCCTTGCCCGCAACGGGATCTCGGTCGCCAAATCAAACGAGTGATGCACCACCGCGCCGATCGCCTCACCCAACCGGCTCTCCGGCCAGCCGGTGGCATCTACAACCTGCCAACCGAGATCGACACCCTCGGCAGGGATCACCACCTGCTGCGGTACCCCCTCGACCGCGGGGAAGACGGTGCGCAGGCTTTCCTGGCGGGCCACCACGTCGGCCAGCGCCGCACCTAACGCCTCGGCATCCAGCCGTCCGCTCAGCCGCAACGCCGCCGCCATGTTGTAAATCGGTGAAGGCCCGAGCAACTGGTCGATGAACCACAACCGCTGCTGGGCAAACGACAACGGCACTACCGCCGGCCGCTCCACGGCCACCAACGGCTCGCGCCGCCCCCCGTCGGCACCGACGCGCAGCGCCAACTGAGCCACCGTGGGCGCCTCGAACACGGTACGCACCGAAAGATCGGCATCCAGACCCGTCTCGACCTTGGCGATCAGACGCATCGCCAACAGCGAGTCCCCACCCAGATCGAAGAAGGACTCGTCGACACCGACCCGCTCGAGCCCCAGCACCTCGGCGAACATGCCCGCCAGGATCTCCTCGACCGGGCCGGCCGCAGCGCGATAACCGGCATTCTGATACCCCGGTGCCGGCAGGGCACGGGTGTCGAGTTTGCCGTTGGGGGTCAGCGGCAGCGCGTCGATCACCACCACCGCGGCCGGGACCATGAAGTCCGGCAGCCGTTCGGCCAGCCGAATGCGGAGTTCGGCCGGATCCGCGATTCCGGTGACGTAGCCGACCAGGCGCTTATCGCCGGGGCGGTCCTCACGGGCGATCACCACCGCCTGCTCCACCCCATCCAATTCGGCCAAGGCCGCGCGCACTTCCCCGAGCTCGATGCGATAGCCGCGGATCTTGACCTGCTCATCAGCACGACCCATATACCGCAGCTGCCCATCGGTACCCCAGCGCACCAAATCCCCTGTGCGATACATCCGTTGGCCCGGCGCTCCCGCCTCGGACTGCGCGAATGGGCATGCCACGAACCGCGACGCGGTCAGCCCGGCCCGGCCCACATAGCCAACCGCGACGCCGCGACCGGCCACATACAACTCGCCGACCACCCCGGCCGGAACCGGCCGCAGCCACTCGTCGAGGACGAACAGCGCCGCCCCCGAAACCGGTGAGCCGATCGGCACCGCACCCGAGTCCGCGCTCAGCGGTGCACTGATCGCCACACACATGGTGGTCTCGGTGGGGCCATAGGCATTGACCATCACCCGCCCCGGCGCCCACCGATCCAAGACCTCGACCGGGCAGGCCTCACCGACCACCGCCAACGCCACCGACTCCAACCCCTCAACCGGCAATGCCGCCACCGCCGATGGAGTCTGTGTCAACACGCTGACCTGGTCAGCGACCAGCGCCCGGTGCAAGTCCTGCGGTGAACCCGTCACCGATTCCGACACCACCACTACGCGCCCACCGCGCAACAGCGCCCCGAAGATCTCCCACACTGAGACGTCGAACGCCAACGAATGGCACAGCGCCCACACCCCCGCGTCCGGCAGCCCAGCATCCAACGACCCCAACAGCTGCGTCACGTTGCGGTGAGTGATCGCAACACCTTTGGGCACCCCGGTAGTGCCCGAGGTGTAGATCAGGTAAGCGATATCGTCAGGGTCCGGCCCCGGCATGTGCAGGGCCCCAGTGGGCAGGGCGTCGATGCGTCGATCGTTGACGTCGATGACGGTCACGCCATGGCGTTCGAACCTCTCAGTCAGATCGGCGGTGGTGACGCCGACGACCGGCTTGGCATCGCCGAGCATGAAATCGATCCGGGTATCCGGCGACGAGGGGTCGATCGGCAGATACGCCGCCCCCGTCTTGAGCACCGCCAGGATCGACGCTACCGCCTCGGCCGACCGCGAAAACAGCAGTGCCACAGTCTGTCCCGGACCTGCGCCCGCAGCTGCGAGACTATGCGCCAACCGGTTCGAGGTTTCATCCAGCTCCCGGTAGGTCACCGACAGGCCCTCGCACACCAGCGCCACGGCGTCCGGGGTGCGGGTGACGTGGGTGGCGAACAATTCCGGCACCGACACCGCAACGCTCGACGGGCTGGCCAAGACCGCTTTATTACCAAGCTCTTCCAGCCGGGCGTGCTCGCCCTCGCCGAGCAGATCCACCGACGAGAGCCGCCGGGTCGGGTCGGCGGTGAGCGCCATCAACACGCGCTGCAACCGCGCGATCATCGCCTGGATGGTGTCCGCGTTGAATACGTCGGTGCGAAACTCCACGTGCCCGGAAATCCCGGCGGCCGCACCGGCCTCGGTCCAGTTTTCCTTGAGGAAGAAGACCAGATCCATTTTCGCGGTTTGGGTATCCGCGGCCAGGGGCTTGACCTGAAGATCACCCACACTCAGCCCGGTCTCGGGGACATTGACCTGTCCGGGGAAGTTGTTCCAGCCCAACATCACCTGCACCAGCGGGTGGTGGGCCAACGATCGCGTCGGGTTGACCCGCTCCACGAGCACCTCGAAGGGCACATCCTGGTGCTCATAGGCGGCCAGGCTGCGCCGTCGCACCTGGGCCAGCAGCTCGGCCATCGTGGGATCACCAGTCAGGTCGACGCGCAACACCAAGGTGTTGACGAAAAAGCCCACCAGTTCATCGAGTGCGGGATCGCGCCGCCCGGCGATCGCGAACCCCACCGCCACATCGCGGCTGGCGCTGAGCTTGGACAGCATCACCGCCAGGGCGGCCTGCATCACCATGAATCCGGTCGCGTTGTGCTCGCGGCCCACCCGAGCGACCTGCTGTTGCAACATCGCCGGCCACTCCACCGCCACCCTGGCCCCGCGCTGATCGGCCACCGGTGGGTAGGGACGGTCGGTGGGCAGCTGCAGCCGCTCGGGCATACCGGCCAGCGTCTGCTCCCAGTCAGCCAGCTGCGCAGCGATGCGGCTTTCACTGTCCTCGAGATCGCCGAACTGCGCACGCTGCCACAGCGTGTAGTCGACATACTGCACCGGCAATGGCGCCCAGCCGGGGGCGCGCCCCGCGCACCGGCTGGTGTAAGCCAAACCTAGGTCACGCAGCAGCTGCATCGTCGACCAGCCATCGGCGGCGATTTCGTGCAGCACGACCACCAGCACGTGCTCGTCATCGGCGACGCGGAAAAGCCGTGCCTGCAAAGGGATCTCGGTCGCCAGGTCAAACCGGTAGCGCACCGCGGCGACGATGGCTTCACCTAGCCGGTCTGCTGGCCAACCGGTGGCATCAATGACGTCCCAGCCGAAATCGGCCTGCTCGACGGGCACCACCAGCTGTTGGGGCACGCCCTGGATCGCCGGGAACAGGGTGCGCAGGCTCTCGTGACGGCCCACCACATCGGCCAGCGCCGCACCCAACGCCTCGGCATCCAGGTGCCCTCCCAGCCGCAATGGCACCACCACGTTGTAAACCGGTGACGGCCCGTGCAATTGGTCGGTAAACCACATGCGGCCCTGGGCAAACGACAACGGCACCACCGCCGGGCGCTCGACCGGCTTCAGCGGCTCCAGGCCCCCGCCCTTACCGATACGGGGCGCCAATTGGGCAACCGTGGGTGCCTCGAACACCGCACGCACCGAAATGTCGGCGTCCAGACCGGTGTTGACCGCGGCGATCAGACGCATCGCCGACAGCGAATCCCCACCCAGGTCGAAGAACGAGTCGTCGACCCCGACCCGCTCCAGCCCCAGCACCTGGGCGTAGATGCTGGCCAGGATCTCCTCGGCGGGGGTACTCGGCGCGCGGTAACTATCAGCACCCTGGTACACGGGGGCCGGCAAGGCTTTACGGTCGATCTTGCCCGAGGAGGTCATCGGGAACTCGTCGAGCACCACGATGTGCGTCGGCACCATGTATTCGGGCAACCACGCACTCAACTGTTGACGCACCGCGGTGACTTTGATGTTGGTCTGCGGGTCATTGGCGTAACTAGTGACTTGGTGGGACCCGACACGTGGCAGATACAGATCGGTCAGCGCCAGGGTCTGCTCAGCGTCAGCCGCAGCGATGAACACTGCATCCACGGTGCCCGGTTGCGCGCCCCAGGTGACCGCGACGCGATATCCGGCGGTCTCGCCAACGACGTGCAATTGTTCGGGGACAACGGCATTCGCGTCGTCGGCGTGGGCCAAGGCGTCGGCTAACGGGAGCCCGGCGGACAGGCCGCGTTCGACGTCGACGTCGCTCATCAGTCCGGCGCGAGGAACACCTGTGACGCGAACGGCGCCCGGACGCTCGGACATCAACCGGGTATGCAACCCGTCCAGACCCGCGCAGTGGGACCACGCCCAGCTGTCTACGGTGGCCAGTGAGCGCACCGGTGCCGGAGTTTTGTGGATGCTGACGTCGTAGCGGTACCGGTTGAGTTCGTTGTCGGCCATCCCGCGTTTGACTTCAATATCCAGCCCGACCGCCGTCGGCTGCTCAGCAGCCCAGGTAGTGAAAAACTCTGGGGCCAACAATAATTCGGGTTCGCCGAGCAGAGCGCGCTGAACGCGTTGACGAATCTCGGCGGCATCGGCGGCCTCGGTGCGGGCGCGCGCGACGCCAGTCTGGAACGCGCCCTGCAGGCTGTGGTTACGCACGTCCCCGATGAACAATGCTCCGCCCGGTGCCAGCAACCGCATCGCCACCGACATCACGTCGCGCAGATACCCCGCACTGGGGAAGTACTGGACCACCGAGTTGAGCACCACCACATCGAAATGGCCTTCCGGCAACCCCTCGGCCACATCCGCCGGCTGCACCCGCAACCGCACCCGGTCCCCCCACGGCTGCGCGGCCACCGCCGCCTGCAGCGTCTGGATCGTCGGCGCCGAAAAGTCCGTGCCCCAATACTCGGCACAGTTCGGGGCGATCTGGGACAACAGCAGCCCCGAACCCACGCCGAGCTCCAACACCCGCTGGGGCCGCAGGGCGTTGATGCGGTTCACGGTGGCCGAACGCCACTCCACCATTTCGTCGAGCGGAATCGGCTCGTCGGTGTAGCTGCTGTTCCAGCCACGGAAATCCATTCCGAACCCTGGCGCCTCGACCTCAGCGACGTACAGGTCGTCATACAGCTGTTGCCATTCTTCGACGATTTCGGCGTCATTATCGGCAATGCTGGTGTGCTCCAACGTGATGTAGCCGATCAAATGCGAACCGGTGTCGCTCTGATGCACGCTCGCCGCGGCCTGGGTGACCTGCGGGCAGGCCAGCAGGGTGTTTTCGATCTCGCCCAACTCGATGCGCTGGCCACGCAGTTTGATTTGGCTATCGGCCCGGCCGAGGTAATCCAGCGTGCCCTCCGCAGTCCAGCGGACCAGATCCCCGGTGCGATACATCCGCGCCCCGGGCTGCCCGTAGGGATTGGGCACGAACCGTTCCGCGGTCAACCCGGCACGGCCCACATAGCCTTGCGCCACCGCCGGCCCGTCCAGGTACAGCTCACCGACCACCCCGGGCGGGGCCGGGTTCAGCCGCGCATCCAGCACCAGCGCACACACCCCCGCAATCGGGGCGCCGATGCGCACCGGCTGCCCCGCCATCAGCGGCGCACAGGTAACCCAGATAGTGGTCTCGCTTGGGCCATAGCCGTTGAACATCGCCCGACCCGGCGCCCAGGCGGCCACCACCTCATCCAGGCAGGCCTCCCCCACGGCGATCAGCGTGCCCAGCGCGTCCAGGCGGGCCCGATCCAGCGACGACAACACCGTCGGGGTCAGAATCGCCGCACTGACCCGCTGGTCGTGCATCAACCCGGTCAACGCCTCCCCGGCGTACACCCCCGCCGGTGCGACCACCAACGCCGCCCCCGACGCCGCCGCCAGCAACAGCTCACCGACCGAGGCATCGAAAGTCGGCGCGGCCACCATCAGCACGCGCGCATCCGCGCCCAACCCGAACATCGCGCGTTGCGCCGCCGCCCACCCCAGCAGACCGGCGTGGCTCACCGCCACGCCCTTGGGCACACCGGTGGATCCGGACGTGAAGATCACATACGCGCCGTCGTCGGTCCCCGCTGGCGCCAGCCGCTCCGCGTCAACGATCGGATCCACGCGGTACCCGGTCAGGTCCAGATCATCGATGCGCAGCACCGGGCGCGCCCCGGCGACCGTGTCAGCGCTGCACGTCAACACACACACCGCGCCCACCGCGTCGAGCACCGTCGCGGTCCGCTCCACCGGATGGGTCGGGTCCACCGGCGCATACACGCCACCGGCCTTGACCACCGCCCACCAGGCGACGACCAACTCCACACTCCGGCCCATCGCCACGCCCACCGCGCGCTCGGGACCCACCCCCGCCTCAATCAATACGCGCGCCAACCGGTTCGACCATTGATCAAGCTCGCGGTACGAGAACTCCCGGTCACCGTCGATGACGGCCACCGCGTCCGGGTCGGCAGCCACCGCCGCCGCCAGCAACGTCGGTGCCAGCCCCACCGGCGCGGCCACTCCAGCACCCGACCAGCCCGACAGCACCAGATCACGCTCGCCGCGATCCAGCAGCGACACCTCGCCCACCGCTACCGAGGCATCGGCCACGACCGCCTCGATCACCCGGCCGAACCAGCCGACCAACCGCTCAATGGTGGACCGTTCATACAGATCCGTGGCATACATCATCAGTCCGGCGGCCATCGGCGCATCCGAATCCTCGCCGGGCACCTCGCTCAGCTCGATGTCCAGGTCGAACTTGGCGGTGCGGGTAAACACCGCCAGCTGCTCGACGCTGACCCCCTCCAACGTCATCTCGGGGCGCGCATTGTTCTGGAAGACCAAAAGCACCTGAAACAGCGGGTGATGCGACGCCGAGCGCACCGGGTTAAGCTGCTCGACCAGCAGCTCGAACGGCACATCCTGGTTGCCGTACGCATCCAGCGCCTGCTGGCGCACCTGCTCGAGCACGTCGCTGAACCGCTGCGCGGAACTCACCCCTACCCGCAACACCCAGGTGTTGACGAAAAACCCGACGAGCTCATCCAGCGCCGCATCCATCCGCCCGGCGATCGGCGCGCCC
>NZ_LZKI01000061.1 GCF_001672755.1 Mycobacterium colombiense
GCCGGCGGCGAACTGCGCCGGAGCCTAGGCGTTTTCGACGCGGTGGTGATCGGGCTGGGGTCGATGATCGGCGCCGGCATTTTCGCCGCGCTGGGGCCCGCCGCGCGTGCCGCCGGCTCGGGACTGCTGCTTGGCCTGGCGTTGGCCGCGGTGGTGGCCTACTGCAACGCCACCTCGTCGGCGCGGCTGGCGGCGCGATACCCCGCGTCGGGCGGCACCTATGTCTATGGCCGAAAACGGTTGGGAGACTTCTGGGGATACCTGGCCGGGTGGGGCTTCGTCGTCGGCAAGACCGCGTCGTGTGCGGCGATGGCCTTGACCGTCGGCGTCTATGCGTGGCCGGCGCAGGCGCATGCGGTGGCCGTCGCGGCGGTGGTCGCGCTCACCGCGGTGAACTACGGCGGCGTGCAGAAGTCGGCCTGGCTGACCCGCATCATCGTCGCCGCGGTGCTCGCGGTGCTGGCCGCGGTCGTCGTCGCCGCGTTCACCGTCGGGGCGCCCGGCGCCGATCATCGACCCCAGCCCGATCACCACCGCGTCGAAAACGCCTAGGCTCCGGCGCAGTTCGCCGCCGGC
>NZ_LZKI01000062.1 GCF_001672755.1 Mycobacterium colombiense
TCGGCAACCTCACGTCGGACACGAACGCGTCGCGCAGCCAGGAGATGAAGTCGTTCCACACCCCGGTGACCAGCAGCGCCCCGACGGTGATCAGCAGGACGCCGCCGAAGATCTGGATGGCCCGGGTGTGCCGGCGCAGCCAGCCCAGGCCCCCCACCGCGCCCGCCGAGCCGAACGCCAGCAGCACGAACGGGATGCCCAGGCCCAGGCAATAGGCGATCACCAGCACGATTCCGCGCGCCACGCTGGCGCCGTCGGTGGCCGAGGCGACGGTGATCACGCCGGCCAGCGTCGGCCCCAGGCACGGCGTCCAGCCCAGCGCGAACACCGCGCCCAGCACCGGCGCGCCGGCGACCGTGCTCAGCTGCCGCGGACTGAATCGGGCCTGCCGTTGCAGCGCCGGGATCAGGCCGACGAACACCAGCCCCATCACGATGGTCAGCACTCCCCCGGCCCGCTGCAGCAGCAGTTGGTTGGTGATCAGCGTGGTCGTCATGCCGAGGACGGCGACGGTGCCGAGCACGAACACGGTGGTGAACCCCGCGACGAACAGCGCCGCGGAACCCGCGACGCGCCAGCGGGCGCCCGGCGGGGCCTTCGTCGCGCCTTCCGGCGGCTGTTCGTCCACGCCGACGACGGCGGCCAGGTAAGACAGGTAGCCGGGCACCAACGGCACCACGCACGGCGAGGCGAACGACACCATCCCCGCCAGCAGGCAGGCGCCGAGCGCCACCAGAAGTGGTCCGGCGGCGGCGATCTGGGTGAATCCGGTCATCGCGGTTCCGAGCCCGTCACGGCGCCGCCCTGCCGACCGGGGTCGGCGAGGCCTCGCCGGCCAGCCGCTGCACCACCGGCTTGAGGTCGGTCGCCAGCAATTCGCGCAAAAAGACCGCGGCGACCCGATGCTGGCGGTCCAGGACGAGGGTGGACGGGATCACGGTGGTGGGGTATTTGCCGCCGAACGCGATCAGCGTGCGCATCGCCGGGTCGTAGATGGACGGGAACGTCACCTGGCGGTCGTTGACGAAGTCCAGCGCGGCCTGCCGGTTGTTGTCCCGGACGTCGATGCCCAGAAAGGACACCCCGGCGCCGCGGGTGGCGTCGTACACCTGCTGCAGCTGGGTGACCTCGGCCCGGCACGGCCCGCACCACTGCCCCCAGATGTTGATGACGACGACCCGGCCGGCGAAGATCGGGTCGTCCATCGACAGCGTGTGCGCGGGGTCGGCCAGGTCGGGTCCGGCCAGCGGGCCGGGGCGGCCACGGCTGGACGGCGGGTCGTAGTAGATGTCGGTCTTGCCGCCGGGCGAGACGAATTCGAAGGTGCCGCCCTGGGCGACGGCGTCGTGCCCGGAGGAGCAGCCAAGCAGGCCGGGGAGCAGCGCCATCAGCACGGCCCCGGCCATCGCCTTTCGTCCCCAGCCGATCAACGCGCCGCCGGTTCGCTGTACTCGACGCCGGCCAGCCGGTCGCCGTCGTAGACCAGGGTCGTCACCGACGCCAGCCCGCACTCCCGCCGCCGCGGGTCATGCCACAGTCGCCGGCCGGTCACCTGCAGCCGCAGCGTCCACACCGGGAGTTGGTGGCTGACGCACACCACCTCGTGGCCGGCGCCGCGGGCGCGGGCCTTGGCCACGGCCGTCTGCATCCGGGCCGCGATCTCGGCGTACGGCTCACCCCAGGACGGCCGGAAGGGGTTGCGCAGTTGCCACCACACCCGCGGGTCGCGCCAGGCGCCGTCGCCCGGGCTGACCCGTTTGCCCTCGAAGAAGTTGGCCGATTCGATCAGCTCCGGGTCGGTGTCCACGGCCAGGCCGTGCTTGGCGGCGATGGGCGCGGCGGTCTCCTGGGCCCGCTGCAGTGGCGAGGCGATCACCGCGACGATGTCGCGGTCGGCCAGCGCGTCGGCCACCGCGGCCGCCTGGGCGCGGCCGTTGTCGGAGAGGTGAAAGCCGGGCAGCCGCCCGTAGAGGATGCCGCTCGGGTTGTAGACCTCTCCGTGCCGCACGACGTGCACCCGGGTGTGCTCGGCCATCAGGACTTCCCCTCCCCGGCCTGCGCGGCGGCCCTGGCCGCCGCGGGCAGGGCGCCGGCGATCCGGTCGAACGCGCTGTCGTCGAGCGCGGTGGAGACGAACCACGCCTCGAAGGCGCTGCACGGCGGGTAGACGCCCGCGTCCAGCAGTGCATGAAAGAACGGCGGATACCGCCACGTCTGGGTGGCCCGCGCGGACGCGAAGTCCGTCACCGGCGTGTCGGAGAAGAACACGCTCAGCATGTTGCCGGCCCGCGGAATCTGGTGCGCCACACCGGCATTCGTGAGCGCCTCGGAGAACAGCCCGGCCAGGCGATCGGCATTGGCATCCAACGTGGCATAGGCGGCGGCGTCGGCGTTACGCAACGTGGCCAGCCCGGCCGCCATCGCCACCGGGTTACCCGACAGCGTGCCGGCCTGATACACCGGACCCAGCGGCGCCAGCCGCTCCATCACCTCGGCCCGCCCGCCGAACGCGGCCGCCGGCAGGCCCCCGCTCATCACCTTGCCGAAGGTGAACAGGTCGGCCTCAACGGGATCGATTCCGTACCAACCACTTCGGCTGACCCGAAAGCCGGTCATCACTTCGTCGATGATCAGCAGCGCGCCGTGCTCGGCGGTGATCGCGCGCAGCGCCGCGTTGTAGCCGGGCGCGGGTGGAACCACGCCCATGTTGCCCGGGCTGGCCTCGGTGATCACCGCCGCGATCTGGTCGCCGAACCGGGCGAAGCTCTGTGTTACGGCGTCGATGTCGTTGTAGGGCAACACGATCGTGTCGGCCGCCGTCGCGCCGGTGACTCCCGGCGAGGACGGCAGGCCCAGCGTCGCCACCCCGGAGCCCGCGTCGGCGAGCAACGCGTCGACATGGCCGTGGTAGCAGCCGGAGAACTTGATGACCTTCGTGCGGCCGGTGAAGCCGCGGGCCAGCCGCACCGCGCTCATGGTCGCCTCCGTGCCGGAGTTGACCAGCCGGATCCGCTCGACCGGCGCCACCCGCCCGATCATCTCGGCGGCCAGCTCGCTCTCGGCCGGCGTGGGCGCCCCGAACGACAGGCCCGAGGCGGCGGCCTTGGCGACGGCCTCAACGACGGCCGGGTGCGCGTGACCCAGGATCATCGGCCCCCACGAGCAGACCAGGTCCACGTACCGGTTGCCGTCGGCATCGGTCAGCCGGCACCCGCGCGCCTCGGTGATGAACGGCGGCGTCCCGCCCACCGCACTGAACGCGCGGACCGGCGAGTTCACCCCACCGGGGATGACGGCGCAGGCATCCTCGAACAAGCGGGCCGACGCCGCCGTGGCCCGCGGGGCCCCGGTGGCGTGCGCGGTCGCCTGATCACTGCTTCCCATGACGACTAGTGTCCCAGCCCGCGCGGGCCATTCCACTACAGGGTGTAGCAGGACGTGCTAAAAGGGGGCGGCGCGCTCCCGGCGTCCGGGTTAATCGGCGTCCTGCCGGCGGGCCTCCTGGGCCGCGACGAAGTTGCGGCGGGCGGCTTCGCGTTCCTTTTCCGCCGCCCGTCGGTGTGCGGCGACGTCACCGAGGCCCTCGGCGACCGCGCGTTCATGGACTTCGGCGGCACGCTCGTGGGCGACGCCGGCTTGATAGTGGCGATCCACCTCGCGGCGGTGCGCCGCCTCGTCGCGCTCGCGGGAAGTCTCGGCACGCTCCGCGGCGCGCTTCACGTCCGCGGGGGTGATGGCCTTGCCGGACGCGAGTTCCTCTTCCCGGCGCAACAACTCCTGCGCGCGCCGGGCCGCGTCTTCGCCCGGGGATTCGGCCATGACAAGACATTAGTCGCTTCCGCCGGAAAAGATCGCGAGAAAGATCGGGTTGTCCTCACCCGGCGCATGCGAGTTGGATAGCGGTATGCAACTCCCACAAGGACTTGCCCGCTTCAACCGTCACGTCACCAACCCGATTCAGCGGATGTGGGCCGGTTGGCTCCCGCCGTTCGGGATCGTCGAGCATGTCGGGCGCCGCTCGGGCAAGCCGTACCGCACACCAGTCAACGTGTTCAGCACCGATGTCGACGGCAAACCCGGGGTGGCCATAGTGCTGACCTACGGGCCCGACCGGGACTGGCTGAAGAACTTGAAGGCCGCGGGAGGCGGGCGGCTGCGCAGCAAGGGCAAGGAATTCGGCATCGCCGATCCGCGCGTGGTCACCAGGGACGAGGCCGCGGCGCACGTAACCCGCAGGGTGCGACCGGTTTTCGGGAGGCTGCCCTTCGAGCAAGCGGTATTGCTCACGAAGACCTCCTGACCACGCGGTGATGCGGATCACGGCGATCGTCGAGCGGGCGGTCGGCCTGGCCGGCGGCCGACGCGGCGGGCCGGCCAATGCGGTAGTCAGTTTCGCGCACCACACGGTCTCTCTGGTCGCGGTGATCACCGACGTGATCCGGCATGGACAGCCCGTGGTGGGCGTGGCTTTCGATTCGATCGGCCGGTTCGCCCAGAGCGGGATCCTGCGCGACCGGATGATCCCGCGCGTGCTGGCCGCGTCCCCCGACGCCCTGCTGGATGCGTCCGGATACGTCGATCCCGCCGCCGTTTTGGCGTGCGCGCTCACCGATGAGAAGCCCGGCGGACACGGCGACCGGGCGGCGGCCGCGGCCGCGCTCGAACTGGCCTGCTGGGACCTGAACGCCAAACTGCGCGACGAGCCGGCCTGCGCGACCATCGCCCGACATGCCGGACGAGAGCCCGCGGCGTCGGTGCCGGTGTACGCCGCCGGCGGCTACTATCACGCCGACGGCGGCATCGATTCGCTGCGCGCGGAAATGCGCGGATACCTCGACGCCGGTTATGACGCGGTCAAGATGAAGATCGGCGGTGCCGCGCTGAGCGAGGACCTCGCGCGGATCGAGGCCGTCGTCGACATCGTCGGCGACGCGAAACGGGTCGCGGTCGACGCGAACGGCCGGTTCGACCGGGCCGAGGCCACCCGCTGGGCGGGCGCGCTCGCCCCTTACGGCCTGCGCTGGTACGAAGAGCCGGGTGATCCGCTGGATTACGCGCTGAACCGGGCGGTGACGGAGTGCTATGAGGGAGCGGTGGCCACCGGGGAGAACCTCTTCTCGGTACCGGATGCGACCAATCTGCTGCGGTACGGCGGCATGCGCCCCAATCATGATGTGTTTCAAATGGATCCGGGCCTGAGCTACGGGTTGACCGAATACATCCGGATGCTCGACGTCGCGGCGTGTCACGGCTTCGATCGCCGCTTCGCCTTCCCGCACGGCGGTCATCTGATCAACCTGCATGTCGCGGCCGGGCTGGGTCTGGGCGGCTGCGAGGCTTACCCCGGTGTGTTCGCCCCGTTCGGCGGCTACCCCGATGCCTGTGCGCTCTCGGCGGGCCGGCTCTCGCCGACCGACGCCGCGGGTTTCGGGCTCGAGCAGAAGGCCGGCCTGGCCGAACTGATCGCGGAGCTGACCGACGGGAGAGCGCAGGGATGAAGATCGCGGTAATCGGCTGCGGTGCAATGGGTTCCATCTATGCCGCCAGGCTGGCCGCCGCGGGTAACGACGTGCTGGCCGTCGATCGCTACCAGCCCGGCATCGATCAGATCGCCCGACACGGGCTGCGGGTCACCGGTCCGGGCTACGACCGGGTGGTGCCCGTGCGGGCGAGCACCACCGCGCCGGACGAGGCGATGGATCTGATCGTGCTCGCCGTGAAGGCGGCCGACGTGACAACCGGTGCGCGACAGGTGATTCCGATGCTCGATGCCGCCACCCCGGTGCTGACCATACAGAACGGCCTGGGATCGGCGGAAACCGTCGCGGGCATCGTCGGCGAGGAGCGGGTCGCGGTCGGAATCGCCAGCGGATTCGGCGCGGCGACCGTGGCCCCCGGGCATGTCCGCCACAACGCCATGAAAGCGATGCGGTTCGGCGCCTACTCGTCGCTGCCGCTCGCCACGGTCGAGTCGATCGCGCGGGTGTGGAGCGACGCCGGATTCGATGCGGCCGCGGTCACCGACATCGCCGCCATGCAATGGGAGAAGCTGATCTGCAACGCCGCCTACAGCGCGCCGTGCGCGCTGACCGGCATGACCGTCGGCCAGGTGATGGACGACCCGGACATGGCACCGGTCAGCCAGGCGGCCGCGACGGAGGCGTGGACGGTCGCGCGGGCGTCGGGCATCGCGGTCGTCGTCACCGATGCGGTCGAACACGTGCGCGCTTTCGGCGCGCAGATGCCCGATGCCAAACCGTCGGCGCTGCTGGATCACGAGGCGCACCGGGTCAGCGAGATCGACGTCATCAACGGCGCGGTCCCGCGCCAGGGCAGCCGGGTCGGTGTCGCGGCGCCGGTGAACGCGACCCTGACCGCGCTGATCAAAGCGATCGAAAGCCGATGGGCCTGACTGGGCGCAACCAGGACGGGTATACGGCACCGGCATACGCCGCGACGAGAGGAAGCCGCCGATGACTGAGACCGCCACCGACTCGGACCGCGAGCAGCGAATAGCCGAGCGCGTCGAGCAGCTGTATGCCAACGATCCGCAGTTTCGGGCCGCCGCGTCGTTGCCGGACGTGACCGACGCCGCGCATCGCCCGGGTCTGCGGCTGGCCGAGGTCGTCGACACCTATCTGAGCGGCTATGCCGACCGCCCCGCGCTGGGGCAGCGCGCCTGCGAGGTGGTGCGCGATGCGTCGACCGGCCGGGCGGCGACCACACTGCTGTCCGGGTTCGAAACCATCACCTACCGCGAGCTGGGCGAGCGGGTCGCGGCGCTGGCCGCCGCGTGGCAGTCCGGTCTGCCCGGAGGCTTCAGCCCGGGCGACTTCGTCGGCGTCCTGGGCTTCACCAGCATCGACTACGTCGTGCACTACCTGGCCTGCATCCGGCTGGGTGCGGTGTTCGTGCCGCTGCAGACCAGTTCCACGGCGGCCCAGCTCGGCCCGATCGTCGCCGAGACGGCGCCGCGCGTTCTCGCCGTGAGCGTCGAGTCACTGCGCACCGCAGTCGATGTCGTCGCCGGCGCGCCCTCGGTCGAGCGCCTGGTGGTATTCGACTACACCAGCGACGACGACGAACAGCGGGGCCGCTACGACGCCGCCCGCGCGCGGTTGCGCGACGCCGGGCATCGCGCCGAGGTGGTGTCGCTGTCCACCGAGCTCGAGTCGGGCCGCCGGCTCCCACCGACTCCCGCGTTCGTTCCGGAGGATGGTGAAAACCCCTTGACAACACTGATTTACACGTCGGGGAGCACCGGCGCTCCGAAGGGGGCCATGTACACCGCGGACATGATGACCCGGATCTGGCAGCGACCGCACAGTCCCTCGGTGGACATCGGCAGGCCGATCCCGGCGATCCACCTGCAGTACATGCCGCTGTCGCACGTGTACGGCCTGGAGTGGCTGATCGCCACGCTGTCCTCCGGGGGCATCGGCTACTTCGCCGCCAAGAGCGACATGTCCACCCTGTTCGACGACATCGGCCTGGTCCGGCCCACGGCCCTGAACCTCGTTCCCCGGGTGTGCGACATGTTCTTTCGGCGCTACCGTAAGGAGCTCGACGAGCGCTCGGGCGATGAGCTCTCCGGTGAGCAGCTCGACGAAGCCGTGAAAGCCGAACTGCGGCAGGATTTCATCGGCGGACGGGTGATATCGGCGATGTGCGGCAGCGCCCCGCTGTCCAAGCAGATGCACGCCTTCATGGAGTCGCTGCTCGACATCCCGGTGGCCGACGGTTACGGGGCCACCGAGACCGGGGGCGGCATCATGCGCAGCGGGTGGATCAGGCGCCCACCGGTCATGGACTACAAGCTGGTCGACGTCCCCGAGCTGGGCTACCTCACCACCGACAAGCCCTACCCGCGCGGCGAGCTACACCTCAAGGCCAGCAACGTGATTCCCGGCTATTTCAAGCACCCCGAGCTGTCGGCGAAGATCTTCGACGACGAGGGGTTCTACAAGACCGGCGACATCATGGCCGAGCTGGAACCCGACCACCTGGTGTATCTGGACCGCAGCAACAACGTGATCAAACTCTCGCAGGGTGAATTCGTCGCGGTGGCCCAGCTGGAGGCGACCTTCTCGACCAGCCCCTACATCCGGCAGATCTTCCTCTATGGCAGCAGCGAGCAGCCGTTCCTGCTCGCGGTGATCGTGCCGAACAGCGACGCGGTGGGCGACGGGGATGCGCGCGCCCTGATCGCCGACTCACTGCAGCGGATCGCCGCCGACAACCACCTTCATCCGTACGAGATCCCGCGCGACTTCCTGCTGGAGTCACAACGTTTCACGCGGGACAACGGGCTGCTGTCCGGGGTCGGCAAGCTGCTGCGCCCGGCCCTCAAGGCCCACTACGGCGACCGCCTCGACGCCATGTACGACGACATCGAGGCCAGCCACGGCAACCAACTCGACGAGCTGCGCGCCGCCAGCACCGAGCTGCCCACCATCGACACGGTCCGGCGGGCGGCCGCGGCCACCCTGGGCCTCCCGGCGGACACCGCGCTACGCGCCGACGCGAAATTCATTGAGCTCGGCGGTGATTCACTGTCCGCGTTCTCCTTCGCCACACTGCTGTCGGAGATCTTTCACATCGACGTGCCGGTCCAAACCATTGTCAGCCCGACCGCGGACCTGACAACCATCGCGAATTTCGTTGACGGCGAACGCACCTCGGTGTCGACGCGGCCGACATTCGCGTCGGTGCACGGCCGCGGCGCCCCGGTGGCCCGCGCCGCCGACCTGACGCTGGACAGCTTCATTGATGCCGAGACGCTGGCCGCCGCGCCCCGGCTGCCCGCTGCGACCGGCACGATCAGCACCGTGCTGCTGACCGGGGCCAACGGCTATCTCGGGCGCTTCCTGTGCCTGGACTGGCTGGAACGCCTGGCCCCGGACGGCGGCACGGTGATCTGCCTGGCCCGCGGCGCCGACCCGACCGCCGGGCGTCAGCGCATCGAGGCCGCGATCGACAGCGGTGACGCCGAACTGTCCGAGCGCTTCCGGCGATTGGCCGACAAGAATCTGCGGGTGCTCGTCGGCGACGTGGGAGCGCCCAATCTCGGCCTGGACACCCCCACCTACCAGCGCCTCGCCGAATCGGTCGACCTCGTCGTGCATTCGGCCGCCCTGGTCAACCACGTGCTGCCCTACAGCCAGCTGTTCGGGCCCAACGTGGTGGGCACAGCCGAGATCATCAAACTCGCAATCACCAAGCGGCTCAAGCCGATCAACTACATCTCCACCGTCGCGGTGACCGCGCTGCCGGACGGCAGCTTCATCGGCGAGGACGTCGACGTCCGGTCGGCCAGCCCCTCGCGGCCCCTCGACGAGTCGTACGCCAGCGGCTATGCGACGAGTAAATGGGCGGGCGAGGTGCTGCTGCGACAGGCCCACGACCTGTGCGGGGTGCCGGTGGCGGTGTTCCGGTCCGACATGATCCTGGCGCACAGCGACTTCGCCGGCCAGCTCAACGTGCCCGACATGTTCACCCGCCTGATCCTGAGCCTGGTGGCCACCGGGATCGCACCGCGCTCGTTCTACCAACTCGATGCGTCCGGCAACCCGCAGCGCGCCCATTATGACGGGCTGCCAGCCGATTTCACCGCCGAGGCCATCACCACCCTCGGGGCCCGCGCCCGGGAGGGCTACCACACCTACAACGTGCTCAACACCCACGACGACGGCGTCTCCCTGGACACCTTCGTCGACTGGCTCATCGCCGACGGGCACAAAATCGAGCGCATCGACGACTACCGGCAGTGGCTGACCAGATTCACCGAGGCGATGAAGGCGCTGCCGGAGAAGCAGCGCAAGAGCTCCCTGCTGCCGCTGATGAACGCGTATGCGAAGCCCGGTGAGCCGACGCACGGTACCGGGATGCCCGCCGAAAAGTTCCGTGCCGCGGTGCAATCCGCGGGCATCGGCAGCGACAAGGACGTTCCGCACGTGACCGAGGCCCTGATCGACAAATACATCACCGATCTGCAGCTGCTCGGCCTGCTGAGGACGCGCACCGGCGCGCACGCGGGATAAGCCGGAAGAGACCTAGTCTCCGGAGACCGCGCCGACACGGCCGCGCGAGCGCGCGAGGAAGTACAGCCCGAGCACCACCGCCCAGGACAGCAGGCTGAGCCAGAGCTGGCTGCGCGCCGTGTGGTCGAACGCCATTTGCACCAGCACGGCGGTGATTCCGGTCAGCGTGAGAATCGACAGCACCGGGTAGAACCACATCTTGACCGTCAGCTCTTCCGCGGGGGTGCGGCGGCGCAGGATGATCTGCGACACGGCGATCAGCCAATAGACGAACAGGATGATGGCGCCGGACGAGTTCAGCAGGAAGAGGAACACCGTGTTGGGCGCGACCCGCGCCATGATGACACATCCGAACCCGACCGCCGACGAACACAAGATCGCGAGGTGGGGAACGCCGCGCCCGCTCAGTTTGACCAACCGCGTCGGCGCCTCGCCGCGGTCGGCGAGCACGAACAGCATGCGTGACGCGGTGTAGAGGCCGGAGTTGAGGCAGGACAGCACCGCGGTCAGGACGACGGCGTTCATCACCTGATCCGCACCGGAAAGCCCCATGTGTTTGAGTGCGGCCACGTACGGCGAGGCGCCCAGTTCGACGGAGTCCCAAGGCAACAGCACCACGAGCAGGAAGACCGAACCGACGAAGAAGATCCCGATGCGGGCCACGACCGATCGGGTCGCCTTCTGGACCGCGAGCTCGGGGTCGCGGCTTTCGGCGGCGGCGACGGTGACGATCTCGGCGCCCACCATGGAAAAGATCACCACCACGATGGCGGCGAACACCGCGCCGACCCCGTGCGGAAAGAATCCGCCGTGCGCCTCCAAGTTGGCCAGACCGCCGTGATGGCCCGGCACCAATCCCGCGACGTACACCGTCCCCACCACCAGAAAGATCACGATGGTCGCGACTTTGATTCCGGCGAACCAGAATTCGAATTCGCCGAAGGACGACACCGAGAACAGGTTGGTCGCGGTCATCAACAACATCAGGCACAGCGACAGCAGCCACAGTGGCGCATGGAACCAGTAGTTGAGCACCTTGCCGCCGGCGACCGCCTCGAAGCCCACCACGATCACCCAGAAGTACCAATACAGCCAGGCGACCGAGAATCCCGCCCAGCCGCCCAGGGCCTTGGCCGCGTAGTCGGCGAACGATCCGGTCGACGGGTTGGCGGCCGCCATCTCACCCAGCATCCGCATCACCAGGACGATGAGCAGGCCGCACAGCGCATAGGTGAGGAACGCGGCCGGGCCGGTGTCCTTGATCACCACGCCGGACCCGACGAACAGGCCGGCGCCGATCACGCCACCGAGGGCGATCATGCTGAGCTGCCGCTGCGACAGTCCTTGGCGCAGTTGCGGATTGCTAGCCATTCCGGATCACGCTTGTTACCACAGCACATCGGTGACCCAGATGCCAGCGGCGTCGCCTAAAGGTACAGGTCGCGATCGCGGATCAGCGCCGTGGCGATCACGCTGATCACCGCCGTGGCGACCAGATATCCACACGCCAGCCAGGGCGCACCGCCGAGCGCCGCGATCAGCGCGGTCAGGATCATCGGGGTCACCCCGGAGGCGTAGATGCCCGAGACCTGGTAGACGAACGACAATCCCGTGTAGCGCGTGTTCGTGGGATACAGCGCGGAGTACAACGTGCCCTGTGCGCCGTAGAACAGCGCGTGCACCGCGCCGAACACGACGATCATGGCCAGCCCGAACCACGCCAGGTCCTTGGTGCCGAACAGGGCGAACGCCGGAAAAGCCGCCAGGCCGTAGCAGGCGATGCCGGCCAGATACACCCGGCGCGCACCGAAGCGCTCGGTCAGTCGGCCCGACACCGGCAGCAGCACCGCCATCACCAGCGCGGCGATGGTCACCACCACCAGCACCGACACCCGATTCAGTCCGAGGGCGCCGGTGGCGTAACTGATGGCGAAAACACCCCAGGTGTTGAACGCCGAGCCCTCCGCCCACCGCGACAGCAGGCCCAGCACGGTGTTGCGCCGCGACCGCGGCTCGCGGACGATGTCGCGGATCGGCACGGTGGACGCGGCCTGCAGGTCCTGCAGTTCGCGGAACGCCGGTGTCTCGTCGACCCGCAGCCGGACCACGATGCCGATCACGACCAACAGCAGGCTCAGCAGGAAGCCGATGCGCCAGCCGTAGGAGAGGAACCGCGCCGGCCCCAAAACGACTTGCAGGACAGCGAATATGCCGGTGCCCAGGGCGAGGCCCAGCGCCAAACCGATTTGCGGGATCGCCCCGAAGCGCCCGCGCCGGTCGCCGGGGCTGTGTTCGACGGCCAGCAGCACCGCCCCGCCCCACTCGCCGCCGAGCGCGAAACCCTGCAGCACCCGCAAAACCAGCAGCAGCACCGGCGCCCACGCGCCGATCTGCGCGGCCGTCGGCAACACCCCGATCAGCGCCGTCGCGCCGCCCATGATGAGCATGGTCAGCGCCAGGCTGCGCTTGCGGCCGATCCGGTCGCCGATGTGGCCGAACACCAGGCCGCCGATGGGACGCATGACGAACCCGACGGCGAAGGTCGCGAACGCCAACAGTGTTCCCACCAAAGAACTCTCGTTGGGGAAGAACACCTTGTTGAACACCAGGCCGGCCGCGGTGGCGTACAGGAAGAAGTCGTACCACTCGACAGTGGTGCCCAGCAGGCTCGCCGCGACGACGATGCGCAACCGCCGGCGCTGCTGCTCGGAGGATTCGTCGACCGCATCGGGCACCGCAACCCCGGCGCCGGGCGCGGGGGCGGGCAAGGTTGCTGCCACGGCCGTCAGTGCGCCGAGGCGACCGCGAACGGCGTCGCCGCTGCGGGATGGGACTGGCGGTTGGGGTGCCGCCACAAGCCCATCCGTTCGAGCAGCGGCAGGACGCCCTCACCGAACCAATAGGCCTCTTCCAGATGCGGATATCCCGACAGGATGAAGTGGCTGATGCCCAATTTGGCGTATTCGGCCAGCCGCTCGGCGACCTCGGCGTGCGAGCCGACGAGGGCGGTGCCCGCTCCCCCGCGAACCAGGCCCACCCCGGCCCACAGGTTGGGCGCGACCAGCAGTTTGCTGCTGTTGCCGCCGTGCAGGTCCAGCATGCGGCGCTGGCCTTCGGATTCGCTGCGCGCCAGGCTGGCCTGCACCCGCTCGACGTCCGCCGGGTCGATCGCGGCCAGCAACCGCTCGGCCTCGGCCCACGCCTCGGCGGCCGTGTCGCGGCTGATCACGTGAATTCGCAAGCCGTACTGCAGGATCCGGCCTGCATCGACGGCCAGACCGCGGACCCAGTCGAGCTTCTTGGCGACCGCGGTCAGCGGCTCGCCCCAAGTGAGATACACGTCGGAGTGCTGCGCCGCCACCGGTCCGGCCGCTGCCGAGGACCCGCCGAAGAACACCGCCGGGATCGGGTCTGGCGGGTTGTTCAGCTGGGCGCCCTCGACCTGAATGTGTTCGCCCGCAAAGCTAACCGGCTCCCTGGAGGTCCACAGCCGGCGCACCACGTGCAAGAACTCGGCGGTGCGGGCGTAGCGCGCCTCCTTGTCCAGGAAGTCCCCGTAGGCCCGTTGCTCGTGTGGTTCGCCGCCGGTGACCACATTGAGCAGCAGCCGCCCCTCCGAGTGCCGCTGGAACGTGCCGGACATCTGCGCGGCCAGCGTCGGACTCAGCATCCCGGGACGGAACGCAACCAAGAACTTCAGCGTCTCGGTCGATTCGACCAGCATCGCCGTCGTCAACCACGCGTCCTCACACCACAATCCGGTGGGCGTGAGGACCGCTTCGAAACCGTTGTCCTCGGCGGCCGTGCAGATCTGGTGCAGATATTTCAGCGTGGCCGGCCGGTCGCCGGACATCGCCGTGCCGTGTCCGCCCGCGACCAGATTCCGCGAATCGCCGTAGGTCGGCAGAAACCAATGAAACGCGAGACTCAATTCACAATCCTCTTTCGTTCCGCTTTCGCCCCTGCGCACGCCGGACTCCATCCTTCTGAAGTCCGCGCCGGCGAGGGAGGGTTGAAACCTGCGAGATTGCATCCCCGGCCGGACACCGCCTTCTGCGCGGCAGCCGCCGGTCGCGCGCGCCGGGCCGCGACGGCGAGGCGCCGGGCGGGCGGCCGGCGTCACCGCGTCTCCCGCTGTCCCAGAAGGCAATACGATCGCAATGTTTCGCGCGGGGGTAACCGGCGGATTCGGCGCTACGATGATCACGATCTCGTGCGATGCCGCAACTCGGCGCCTACATGGGCGCCGGGCGACGGGTCGGACTGCCGCAAAGATCACCGCTTCGGCACCGGAAGATCACGTCGGATCACACAATGCTTCCAATACGGCGTGGCTCGGCGGGTAATCCCCGCTCAGCGCGGCATTATTGCGATCATGCCTGACCTCACACGCCGAGCGGTGCTCCGGATGGGCGCCGGTGCCAGCCTCGGAGCCGCCGGCGTGCTCTCGTTCAGCAGCCTGCTGGCTCCTGCCGCCTCGCGCGCCGCGACGCTGCCGCAGGCGCCCGCGCCGTTCGAGCCGCCGACGGCGGGCAAGGCGCTGCCGACCCGGCTCACCGGGTCGTTCGTGTCGGCGGCCCGCGGCGGGATCAAGACCAACTACGTGATCGCCATGCCGCCGGGCCAGACCGGTTCGCTGCGCCCGGTGATCGCACTGCACGGCGTGGACGGCGACGCCAACCAGATGCTCGATATGGGCGTCCCGGACGGGCTGGCCCAACTGGCCAAGGAGGGCAAGCCGCCGTTCGCGGTGGTCGGCGTCGACGGCGGCAACACCTACTGGCACAAGAGGACTTCCGGCGAGGACTCCGGTGCGATGGTGCTCGACGAGCTGCTGCCGATGCTGTCCACCATGGGCTTCGACACCTCCCGGGTCGGTTTCATGGGGTGGTCGATGGGCGGATACGGGGCTCTTCGCCTGGGCGCCAAGCTGGGGCCGGCGCGGACCGCAGGCATCTGCGCGATCAGCCCGGCGTTGTACACCTCCTATCCGCTGAGCGCGCCCGGGGCGTTCGACAGCAACGACGACTTCGTGCAGAACAGCGTGCTGGGCCTACCGGCGCTGAATGCGATTCCGCTGCGCGTGGACTGCGGCAACTTCGACCGCTTCTATTTCGCCACAAAGCAATTCGTCTACCAGTTGAAGACCCAACCGGCGGGCAGCTTCTCCCTCGGCGGACACGACATCGCCTACTGGCGCAGTCAACTGCCCGGTGAACTGGCCTGGATGGCGACCTAGCAGACGCAGATGACACTTCGGGAGGAATCAGTCGCCGGCAGCCCACACCCACCTGCGCGGCGGACTTCCCGAAGCGGATTCCGGCCCGACATCGAGGGGCTGCGCGCCGTCGCGGTGATCGCCGTCGTGCTCTACCACGCGGGCATCCCGGGAATCACCGGCGGCTACATCGGCGTGGACGTCTTCTTCGTCATCTCCGGCTTCCTCATCACCGGGCTGCTCTTTCGCGAGGCGAGCACCACGAATACCGTTCGGCTGGGCCGGTTTTACGGTGCGCGCGCCCGGCGGCTGCTGCCGGCCGCGGCCATCGTCGGCACCGTCACCGCGATCGGCGCGGCCGCGGTGCTACCCCCGCTGCAGGCGCGCAGCGTGTTTCTCGACGGCATCGCCAGCGCGCTGTACGTCGGCAACTACCGCTTCGCGCAGCGGGGCACCGACTACCTGGCCTCCGACGCCCCGTCGCCGTTCCAGCACTACTGGTCGCTGGGCGTGGAAGAACAGTTCTACCTGGTGTGGCCGATGCTGATCATCGCCGTCGCCTGGTCGGTCCGGCGCATCCCCCTGCTTCGCGGGGTTGCGATGCGCGCGACCCCGTATGCGGTGGTACTCGCGGTGGTCGCCGCGGCGTCGTTGACGGCGGGCGCGCTGTGGACCCGCACATCACCGTCGTGGGCGTTCTTCTCGCTGCCCACCCGCGCCTGGGAACTGGCCGCCGGTGGCCTGGTGGCCTTGACGCTGCAGCAGTGGCGCCGGCTGTCGCTGCGGACCGCGTCGATCGCCGGCTGGGGCGGTCTGGCGTTGATCCTGCTGACCTGCACCCAACTCGACTCCCACACCCCGTATCCCGGCACCGAGGCGCTGCTGCCGGTGCTGGGCACCGCGCTGATCATCGGCGGCGGCGCCGGCACCGGCGGGCTCGGGCCCGGTCGCCTGCTGTGCCGGCCGGCGATGCGCGCCATCGGCCGGATCTCGTACTCGTGGTACCTGTGGCACTGGCCGGTGCTGCTGCTGATGCCCGCGCTGCTGGGCGAGCCCGCGGGGATGCCGGCCGGGCTCAGCGCCACGGCCGTCTCCGCCGGGCTCGCCGTCATCACCCTGCACCTGGTGGAGAACCCAGGCCGCTTCGCCGCGGCGCTGCGCCGGTCGGCGAAAGTCAGCCTGGCCGTGGCGGGGGGCGCCAGTGCCGCCACCGCGTGCGCATGCCTGCTGCTGCTCAACGTGATCCCGGCCCCGGTCGGCCACGGGGTGGCCGCCCCGCGGGCCAACATCATTGCGACGCCCCCGGCCAACGTCCCCGCCGTCAGCCCCGAGGAGGCGGCGGTGCGTCAGGCGTTCGACCAGGCGCGCGTTGCGCTCGCGGCGGCCGTCGGCCTGCGAGCCGTCCCGTCGAACCTGGACCCGCCGCTGGCCAAGGCGCCCGCCGATAAGGCCGCCGTGTTCGTCAACGGCTGCGTGCGTTCCTGGCGCGACGTCGGACAAAGCGAGTGCGCGACGGGCGACACCGCCTCGCCGACCACCGTCGCCCTGATCGGCGACTCGCACGCCGCCATGTGGAATCCGGCCTTCGAGCAGCTCGCCGAGCAGCGGCACTGGCGGCTGGAGACGCTGGCCAAAGTGACCTGCCCGCTGCAGGACCTGCACATCACCAGCCCGTATCTGGGCCGCGAATACACCGAGTGCGAACAGTGGCGCACCCAGATCATGGGCCGGATGAACGCCGAACATCCGCGGCTGATCGTGCTGGACATGAGCCGGCGCTACGGCGGGGACTTCGGCTTCACCTCCTACGACCCGGCGTGGATCGACTCCCTGGGACGCACCGTGGCGCAGCTGCGCGACACCGGCGCGAGGGTCCTGGTGCTGGGGCCCGCCCCGGACCCGCACTCGGCCGCGCCGGCATGCCTGTCCGCCCACCTCGACGACGTGAACGCTTGTACGCCAACCAAACCCGCGGCGGTGGACGGCGACGGGATCGTCGCCGAGCAGGCGGTGACGGCCCGCAGCGGCGGCCACTACGCCGATTTGACCGATATGTTCTGCACCCCTGACCGCTGCCCCGTCATCGTCGGCAACACCTTGGTGTTCCGCGACGACAACCATGTGACAACCGAATACGCGCGGTTGGTGGCACCGCTGATGGGTGCGCTCGCGGACCGCGCCCTGGCGAACGGGTGAGCGGGAATGAACTTCTCATGCCTGACCAACGTCAGATCAGTGAAGGGTTTTTGGAGGTTTTAGGGTCATGTCTTCGCTGTTGCTGGTCTGCATCGCAGTAGCCGCGCCCTTCGCCGGGATCGCCTTCCTCCACGTGCAAGACCGCTTGGAGCGGTGGGACTACGAACGGCACGCGAACGACTGAGACCGGCGTCTACGCCAAACTCGCTGTGTCATCACGGGTTCAGCTCGCCCAGGAGGCCGCCCGCCACACCTGAGTCAGGTCGACAGCTGCGTGCGAATGAGCGGTGCGATCTTGTCCGCCATGTATTGATGCCCCGCGTCGTTCGGATGCACCCCGTCGGCACCGATCAGGTCGGGGCGGCCGACGAACCAGTGTTCGGCGATCGGGTCGATGAACGTCGCCCCCGCCGCCCCGGCAGCGCCGGCGAGGACGTCGCGAATCAGGAACATCGACGGCGGCACATCGGCGGTCGGCCACGGCGGTCCGATCACCAGCAACCGCGCCGCCGGCGCGAGCTGGCGCGCCACATCCAAAGCGGCGTTGGTCTTTACTGTCAGGGTCGCGGGATCGACACCCTGGTCATTGCGGGAGCCGAAGAACACCACCAGCGCATCGTCGGGCTGGACCGCTCTGGCGGTCAGGTCCTCGAAGATACTGCCGTGGTCACCGGGCGTGGCATAACCGGCTCTGCCTTCGGCCGCCACGCTGCCCGAGATCCGCGAACCCCGCGAACCGAGCACCTGCCAGGCGCGCAGCGGCCACGATCTCGAGCCCAGACCGCCCTCATTGGTTCCGGTGGTATACGAATCCCCCACCACTGCAACATGATTCAGCCGGAAGTCGAGTGTCAGTGTCTCGTAGGTGCGCACCTGCGGCGGGTACGCGATGCCTACGCTCGCCAGAAAACTCACCCCAATGAGAAAGGTGGCCAGACGACTCACTCTCACCTCCACTGTCAACGGCATCATCGGGTGCCGCCGCGTCCTCATCGAGTATTCCCCGTAAGACGCGGCCGGCCGCTGAGGCGGCCATCACACCGCGCGGGCCGAAACCGCTTCCAGCGGACGGTCGATCGGATGCAGCTTACTGTTTGAATCGCCGGGATCGCTTCGCGCGCTGACGGCCCTGACGTCGACCATCTTGCGCATCCAACGGCGGGCCGGCTCTTCGACACCGTGATACAGCAGCACCGACAAGACCAGGGCAATCGCGAGCAGGCCGATGACGTTCCATTTCCACGGGTTGTCCAGGGTCGGCAGCTCGAATTGCTCCACGGCCCAACCCCAGGCGGTGTGCACCAGCTCATGCACCATGTACAGGCAGAACGAGATCTTCCCGCCGTACACCATCACCCGCGTCGACAACACCCGCGGCAGGCTGCCCAGCCCGATGGCCAGCGATATCACCAGCGGCACGAACAACACGTCGACGACGCCGCCGCTGTCGTTCTCCACCACTCCCGATATCGGGTGCGCGCCAAACCAATACAGCACGCCGACCATCGCGGCCAGGAGCAGCAGGGATACGTATCCGGCGATGCGGCGGCCACGATCGCTCAGCCGCAGCCTGCGCACCGCGGCACAGGCCAGCGCGCCCGCAGTGAATTGCGTGACAATGCGGGGCAGCCAGCTCCACGGCGTGTAGAAGTGGCCGCTGGCGAGCAGCATCACCACGGGCGGCAGCGATGCCGCGAAGGCCAGGACCATCAGGCTGCGCGCCCTGGTCGCCTGCTTCATCCGTAACAGCACCAGCACCAGGACGGCGAAGAGCACATAGGCCAGCCATTCCGCACTGATCGACCAGGCCGGCCCGTCCCAACTCGAGTCGTCGAAGAACGGCACAAACCACAACTGCACCAACAGGATCTGGCGCACGTAGCTGATCGCGGTGAGCGAAGCGGCGTCCGGCGACGGCACATGACCGACGTGCAGCGTGAAGATCACCCACAGCGCGGCGAGGTGCAGGGTGACCAGGTACACAGGCCATACCCGGGCCAGGCGCAGCCACAGGAAGTGCAGGGTCGCGCGGGTCGACCAGGACCGGCCCATGCGGTCGAGATAGTTGTACGTCAGCACGAATCCGCTGAGAATGAAGAAGAGGTCGACGCCTTGGGCCCCGCAGTTGAGCACCGGCGCGAGGGCGTCCCGGAAGTCGGGCGACACGTCGCCGAGCATCGGCCGGAAGTGAAACAGCACCACCCACAGCGCGGCGACGATACGGAGCCCCGTCAGGGCGGTGATCTCGCCCTTGATCTCTCCGCCCCGCACGCTGCTCTTCCCGTCCGAATCCTGCCGTTTCGTCCTGCTGCAAATTCGGCTGAGCGGGGAATCTCGCCTTCTCACAAGCCCCCCGACCAGCAACCGGCAGCCTAGGCAGCCTAGCAGCGCAATCGGCGGCATGCGTGGACGGTTGTGGTGTGGCATACCGACTTCCGGGGTAATCGAATGGCCCGTTAGCCCGCTGGGCGTTTGCTCAGCCGCCGCATTGCGATAGGTCCTCAATGGCTTCTTAGCAAAGCGTTAGACACGGCTTCCGGTCTCCTTAGGCTTGCGGCCTAACGTCATAAACGCCCTTTTGGTGAGCGTGGTGGCGCCCGCGGGAGGCGGCGCGAGCGCCACGGAGAGTGAGGGGTCCTCATGACGGTCGCAGGCAGCCGAGCCGGCCGCGACAACTGCGTGTTTGACTGCGACGGCGCACAGGTCCGGGCGCACCACCGCCACCTGGCGACGGTGGTGCACATTCGCGGCGAAATCGACGAGAAAAATGTCGATCGCGTCAGCGACCACATTGCGCGCTTCACGCTCGGAGAAAACCCCGTGGTGCTCGATGTGGCCGACGTCGTCGAATTTGCTGAGGCGGGCATCTCGCTGCTCTACGCGTTCGATGCCGACTGTCGTGCCGCCGGGGTGGATTGGACCCTGGTCGCCAGCTCGGCGGTGACCCAGGTGCTGGATGACGCCGGTCATGACGCCAGTTTTCCGATCATGCGCTCGGTTCACGAGGCGCTGCAGGACCGGGCCGAGGCCATCGTCCTGCGCCGCCGGATGGCGCTACCGTTCGTCAGGAAGACGCGTTAGCGCCCGAGCGCGCGCGCCGCAGCCTGGCAGTCCCGACGACCGCCAACACCCCGGCGCTGGTCAGCAGCACCAGCGTCAGCAGCAGCAGCTGCGGGTCGTACAGCAGCGAGGTGGTTGAGGGCTGCCCGTCGGCGATCGGTGCCACGATCACCGTGTGATGCGAGTGCCACCAGGTCAGCCCCGAGCACACCAGCGCAAGGCAGGCCAGGCCGAGCTCGAGCAGCGCGCGGAAGCGGGTGTTCATTGCGCCGTCCCGGTGTCGTCGTCCCAGTCCCCGTCGATCGATCCGGTGGGCTCCACCCTCTCCTGGACCAGTGGGGTCAGAGCGGCGCGCAGCTGACGATGACGACGCGCCCATGCCTGGGCCGTGCGCCCGCCGGTGAGCTTGAGACCGATGCCGACGCGCTTACGCGGCACGCCGACCAGTTCGCCGAGCGCCCGCGACGACTGCCACCGCGCCAGCTCTTGCCCGGAGGCTTCGTGATTCTCGGGCTCGGGATACACCTTGAGGATTTCGCGGACCAGGATCGTTTCGGTGCCCTCGCGCAGGGCGTCCTCGGTGAGCTCGACCGAGACGTGGATGCGTGCGGCCTTCACCTGTATCCCGAGGAACGCCGATACGAGCACCAGGAAGATCGCGGGCACCACCAGCGATACCGGGGCACCGCTCCAGATCTCGATCAACACCATCGCCACCGCCGCGGCCGGACCACACGCCAGCCACCACCAGCTGGCGCCGGGTTCGTAGAACAACCGCTTGGGTTCGGTATCGCCGTCGGTAGTCATCGCAGGCCCCATCTCACGAGAGCCACCCTGCCGCATCCGCGGCCCAATAGGTGAGAACGATATCGGCTCCGGCGCGCCGGATGCTGGTCAGCGACTCCAGCGCCGCGGCCCGCTCGTCGATCCAGTTGTTCGCGGCTGCAGCGCAAATCATCGCGTACTCCCCCGACACTTGATAGGCGGCGACCGGAACGGGCGAGACGTCCGCCGCGGCCGCGACCACGTCGAGGTAACTCATCGCCGGCTTGATCATCACGATGTCGGCGCCTTCGTCAAGGTCGAGCTCGATCTCGCGCAGGGCCTCGCGGGCGTTGCCCGCCTCCTGCTGGTAGGTGCGCCGGTCGCCGGAGAGGCTGGAAGCGACCGCCTCACGGAACGGGCCGTAGAACACCGAGGCGAACTTGGCGGCGTACGCCAGAATCGCCACGTCGGTGAAGCCCGCGGCGTCCAACCCGTCGCGAATCGCGCCCACCTGTCCGTCCATCATGCCGCTCGGCCCGACCACGTGAGCGCCCGAGTCAGCCTGCGCCACAGCGAGATCCACATACCGGGCCACGGTGGCGTCATTGTCGACCCGGCCCCGGTCGTCGAGTACGCCGCAGTGTCCGTGGTCGGTGAACTCGTCCAGGCAGGTGTCGGCCATCAACACGGTGGCCTCGCCGAGGTCCTTGGCCAAGTCCCGCAGCGCGACATTGAGAATGCCATCGGGGTCGGTCCCGACCGACCCGATGGAGTCCTTGTCCTCGTCACGGGGCACGCCGAACAGCATCAGTCCGCCCACGCCCGCGGCCACGGCACTGGCGGCCGCGCTGCGCAACGACTCGCGGGTGTGCTGCACCACGCCCGGCATGGACGTGATGGGCCGTGGTTCGTCGATGCCGTCGGCGACGAACATCGGCAGCACCAAATGCCTTGGCTCCAAGGACGTTTGGGCCACCAAACGGCGTAAGGCCGGGGTGGTGCGGAGCCGGCGCGGACGGTGCCGCGGGAATGGGCTCATCAGCGGCGACCCGCTGCGCCCGGCTGCGCCGCTTGGTGGCGACCCGCTGCGCCCGGCTCCGCCGCGCTGGCGATCGCCACGGCCGCGCTTGCGATCGCCGCAACCACTAGCGCCTGCGGCTCTTTTTGCGCGGCGGCGGCAGCGCGCCCTCGGCGCGCAACCGCGCGGCGTGTTCGGCCAGCGCGTCGACCAGCGGGCCAACCGCGGCGGTCTCGGGCTGGACATCCACCCGCAGACCGAATTCGGCCGCGGTCTCCGCGGTCTTGGGACCGATGCAGGCGATGATCGTCCGGGCGTGCGGCTTGCCGGCGATGCCGACCAGGTTTCGCACCGTGGAGCTGGACGTGAAGCACACCGCGTCGAACCCACCGGTCTTGATCATTTCCCGCGTTTCGGCCGGCGGCGGGGCGGCCCGCACCGTCCGGTAGGCGGTGACATCCTCGATCTCCCAACCGCGTTCGCGCAGGCCCTCGGCCAGCGTCTCGGTGGCGATGTCGGCGCGCGGCAGCAGCACCCGGTTGACCGGGTCGAAAACGCTGTCGTAGTCCGGGAAGTCGTCGAGCAGGCCCAGTGAGGACTGCTCGCCGGCCGGCACCAGTTCGGGGCTGATCCCGAAGGCCCGGACCCGGTCGGCGGTCGACTCGCCCACACACGCGATCTTCACGCCGGAGAACGCGCGCGCGTCCAGGCCGAACTCGCCGAACTTCTCCCACACCGCGCGTACCGCGTTGGTGGAGGTGAACACCACCCACTGGAAGCGGCCGTCGACCAAACCCTTGACGGCCCTTTCCATCTGGGCGGGGCTGCGCGGCGGCTCGACCGCGATGGTCGGCACCTCGATCGGCAGCGCGCCGTAGGAGGTCAGCCGCTCGCTCATCTCGCCGGCCTGGTCCTTGGTGCGGGGCACCAGCACGGTCCAGCCGTACAGCGCGCGGCTCTCCCACCAGTTCAGCTTCGCCCGGCTGGCCACCGTCTTGCCGATGGTCACCACCAGCGGACCGGTCAACGGGCCGGCGGGGTCGGTACCGCCGAGCACCGCCGAGTCGGTCAAGCCGTGCAGCGTGGTTTCGATGGAACGCTGCTGACAGGTGGTGCCCTGCGCGGTCACCACGCACGGGGTGTTCTCGGCGAGCTCGTGCTCGATCAGGGTGCGCGCCGCGTCGGCCAGATGCGACGACGTGGCCTGCAGAATCAGCGGGCCGGGCGCCGCGGCCAGCGCCTCCCAGTCGACGTCGCCGCGCACGTCGGCAACCGTGTGCGAGGAGCCCAGCGGCAGCCCCGCATACGTCGGGACGGCATCGCTGGGAGCCAGCCCCGGCACGATCTCGATGTGCAGGTGGCTCCGCGCGATGGCGTTGACCTCGGTGATGACCGCGTCGACCGTCAGCGGATCGCCGGCCACCAGCCGCACCACGTCGACGCCCGTCCGCGCCTCGGCGGTCAGTGTCTTGGCCACCTCGGCGGGGTCACCCAGCGCCGGGCGGATATCGGGACCGCCGGAGATCACCGCCGGCTGCGCCTTGCCCTGGTCGGAACCGCCGTCGCCGTTGGCGGCGGCCGGCTCGGCCGGGGCCGGGCCGGACACCGGTGGCAGGTCTTTGCCGATCAGGGCCAGCACCGGCTCTCCCACGTCAGGGTCGGTGAACACCAAAGCCGCGTTCGCCAGCACCGCGGCGGCCCGGGTCGTCAGCAGTCCCGGGTCACCCGGGCCGGAGCCCACGTACGTGATGCGGCCGGGTGTCGGCTTACGCCCTCGCGTCGTCATTGTCGCTCCCACGTAACTCGCATTTAATTTCCTCGCGCCGGGTCTTGCCGCGCTTCGCTCATCAGTTCTCGGGCGCCCAGCTCGAACAGCTCCGCGGCCACCGAAAGCCCAAGCTCTCGTGCCCGACCGGGACTGCCGATACCGGACGCGCGGATCACGTCGGACCCGTCCAGCGCCGCCACGCAACCGCGCAGCGACAGCTCTTCGAAGATCCGGCCTTCCTCATCGATGGACTCGACCACTTCGGCGATCGCGCCCACCGGTGCGGAGCAACCGGCCTCCAGTTCGGCCAGCAGGGCTCGCTCCGCGGTGACCGACGCACGCGTGTCGGCGTCGTCCAGTTCCGCCAGCACTGCCGCCAACCGGCTGTCACCGGCACGGCATTCGACGGCGAGCGCGCCCTGAGCCGGTGCTGGCAACATCTGCACCGGCTCTAGCGTCTCGGTGACATCGTCGAGGCGACCGATCCGGGCGAGTCCCGCCCGGGCTACCACGATCGCGTCGAGATCACCACTGCTTACCCTGTTCAACCTGGTATCTAGGTTGCCTCGTAGGGGGCGGATTTCCAAACCGAGACCCAATGCTCTAAGCTGCGCGGCCCGTCGCGGCGACGAGGTACCCACCAGCGAACCGGCCGGCAACTCCGCGAGCACCAGTCCATCGCGCGCGACCACCGCGTCGCGCGGATCGTTGCGCAGCGGTATCGCCGCCACAGCAAACCTCGGGTCGTCGGCGGTCGGCAGGTCCTTGTGGGAGTGCACGGCGGCGTCGACGCGGCCCTCCTCCATGGCGTCGCGCAGCGCGGTGGTGAAGACACCCACCCCGAGCGACTCGATGGGCGCGGACGAGCGGTCCCCCTCCGTGCTGATGGTCACCAGTTCCGCCGGGTGTCCCAGCGCGATCAAAGCGTCTCTGACGACCCCGGCCTGGGTGGTGGCCAGCAGGCTGCCCCGGGTGCCTATCCGGATCACGTTCGCCAATCGCCTACTCAGCGGTTTGCTGCGGGGTGCCCGCGTCGAATCCGTTTGCAATGACTGGCAATTCGCCCGCGGCCACGGCATCGACGGCGGTCTGATCGAGTTCGAACAGTTCGCGCAACGCCTCGGCGTAGCTGTCGCCGCCGGGCGCGCTGGCCAGCTGTTTGATCCGCACGGTCGGCGCGTGCAGCAGCTTGTCCACCACCCGCCGCACGGTGCGGGCCACCTCTTCGCGCTGGGCGCTCTCGAGCCCGGGCAGCCGGTTGTCGAGGCGCAGCAGCTCCGCTTCGACCACATCGGCGGCGCGCTGGCGCAGCGCGGTGACCGTCGGGGTGACCTCGGCCATCCGCTGTCCGGCAAGGTAGGCAGCAACTTCGGTGGCGACGATGGTGCGGGCGGCGTCGACGTCCGCGGCCGTGGCGTGGGCCGAGGGCTCGTGCTGCACGCGATCCACGTCGACGACCCAGACGCCGGGCAGACCTGCCACCGCCGGGTCGACGTCGCGCGGCATGCCCAGGTCGCAGATCACCAGCGGGTTCGCCTCTTCGTCGCGGGGCGCGGCGGCCAGCGCATGATGCACGTCGGCCAGCGAGATCACCGGGGTCACCGCGCCGGTACAGCTGACGACGACGTCGGCGCCCGCCAAGGTGTCGGCCAGGCGCTCCAGGGGCACGGCGTCGGCCTGCACGCCGGCGTCGCGGATCTTGCGGACCAGGCGTTGGCCCCGGGACAGCGACCGGTTGACCACGTGGACCTGCCCGATGCCGGCGCGAGAAAGGTGTGCCGCGGCCAGGGCGCCCATCGCTCCGGCGCCGACCAGGACGGCGGTCTTGCCCGACAGCCCCTCGAGGCGGCGTTCGGCCATGTTCAGGGCGACGGACACCACCGAGGCGCCGGCGGCGTCGATGGCGGTTTCCGAATGCACCCGCTTGCCCACCGACAGGGCCCGCTGGGCCAGCTCGTGCAGAATCCGGCCGACGGTGCGGTTGGTCTCGGCGTTGGCATACGCGCGACGGACCTGACCCAGCACCTGCTGCTCGCCGATCACCGCGGAATCCAGCCCGCTGGCGACCGCGAACAGGTGCTCGACGGCGGCCTCGCTGTACCGGACGTACGCGTACTTGGTGAGGTCGGTCATCGACATGCCGGACTGTTCCGACAGCACCTGTCCGATCACCGCCAACCCGCCGTGGAACGCGTCCACCACCGCGTAGACCTCGACCCGGTTGCATGTCGACAGCACCATCGCCTCGGTCACCAGTGGCGACTGCAACATCCGGTCGACGATCTTGCCCTGATCGGACTCGTCGATGCTGAGTTGTTCCAGGACGGAGACCGGCGCACTACGGTGCGAAACCCCGAAGAGCAAGACGCTCACGGCAGCATCACCTGGCCAGCTCCCTTGCTTCCTCCAGTAACTGAACTGCTGTCCACGGTAAACGTTTATCAGCTGGGCTACCAAATAATTGCCCCGCGCCGGCCGACCGGGCGGCGCGCGACGGGTCAGCCGCCGAGGTCCGCCCGCAGCCGGGGCTCATCGATCTCCCAGTAGCTGTGTTCGCGCCCGTCGAGCAGGACCACCGGCAACCGGTCGCCGAACTCGGCCCGCAGCGCGGTATTGCCCGTTGCGGCAGCCGCGTCGACGTCGGTCATCGACAACTCGAACCCCAATTCACCAGCCAGTTCGACCAACCGGGCATGTACGCGCTCGCAGATGGCGCACCCGTCGCGGGTCAACAGCTCCACCTGCGGCCGGCCGGTCGGCTCAGTCATGGGCACCAGTGTGTCATCGGTGACTTGTGAGGCCATCTACCAGGCGTTATGTTCCGGCTATGGCCGACGAAACGCTGCGGGTCGATCCCGCCGTCATGCGGGGCGCAGCCGTCGCGCTCGGCGCCGCGGCCGAGCAACTTTCGGCCCAGCTGTCCCAGCTCGACGATCAGGTGGGGCAGATGTTGGGCGGTTGGCAGGGCGCGGCGGGCACCGCGTACGGATCCACGTGGGCGCTGTGGCATAAGGGCGCCCGCGAGGTGGAGCTCGGCTTGTCGATGCTGGCGCACCTGGTGGGCCGGGCCGGCGGGGCGTATCAGAGCAACGAGGCGGGGTCCGCCCGGGCGGAGCGGGCGGTGCGCGGTGGCTGAGGCGTTTCGGGTCGATCCGCATGCGTTGGCCGAAGCGGTGCAGCGGATGGCGGCTTTCCAACGCTATGCCGAAGCCATGATCGCCGAAATCGATTCTCGCGTAACGCGTTTGCACACACCGTGGACGGGCGCCGCCGCGGCGGCGCATGCCGAGGCACATCAGCACTGGGTTCGCGGCGAGGCGATGATGCGCGATGCGCTGGCGCGTCTGGAGAAGGTGGCCACGACCGCGCACGGCAACTACACCGGCGCGATGTCGACGAATCTCGGTATGTGGTCGTGAACACATCGCGCCGCCGGCGTGCGACCCCGCCGAGCCCATCGGCCGCTCGGGGACACGTCAACGCCCGCACGCCATCTGCCCGATAGGGTTGGAGATCGGGCACCCGCTGGGTCGCCAGGCAACACAGCGATCTAGGAGGTTTGACGATGACTTCCTCTGACCCGGTCAACGCGGACCAATCCGGCTACGTCGACCCGGAGTCGCTGGCCGCGGACGCCAGCGCCGCGCGCGCGATCGAGGGCATGCAGGAAGCCGCCGCCTCGGACGACCGCCCGCAGCCCCCCGTCGACCTGACCGCGGCCGCCTTCTTCGACGTGGACAACACGCTCGTGCAGGGCTCGTCGGCGGTGCACTTCGGGCGCGGACTGGCCACGCGCAACTACTTCACCTATCGCGATGTGGTCGGATTCGTCTACGCGCAGGCCAAGTTCCAGATTCTCGGGACGGAAAACAGCAACGACGTCGCCGCCGGCCGGCGCAAGGCGCTCGCCTTCATCGAGGGCCGATCGGTCGAACAACTGGTGGCCCTGGGCGAGGAGATCTACGACGAGATCATCGCCGACAAGATCTGGCCCGGCACCCGTGAGCTCACGCAGATGCATCTGGACGCGGGCCAGCAGGTGTGGCTGATCACCGCCACGCCCTACGAGCTCGCCGCGACCATCGCGCGGCGGCTCGGCCTGACCGGCGCGCTGGGCACGGTCGCGGAATCGGTCGACGGCGTCTTCACCGGCAGGCTGGTCGGCGACATCTTGCACGGCACCGGCAAAGCGCACGCGGTGCGATCGCTGGCAATCCGCGAGGGGCTCAACCTGAAACGCTGCACCGCATACTCGGACAGCTTCAACGACGTGCCCATGCTGTCGCTGGTGGGCACGGCGGTCGCCATCAATCCCGACGCCCGCCTGCGCGCCCTGGCCCGCGAGCGCGGTTGGGAGATTCGCGATTTCCGCACCGCTCGCAAAGCGGCGCGGATCGGGGTGCCCTCGGCGTTGGCGCTCGGCGCGGCCGGTGGCGCCCTGGCTGCGCTGGCCTCTCGGCGGCAATCACGCTGATAGGCTGCGCCGCGCAGACACAATCGAGCGGAGGGCATACGCCATGACGGTCCCCAAGGAAGCCGAAGGACTCATCGGCAGCCATTACCGCGCACCGGACTACTTCGAGGTCGGTCGCGAGAAGATCCGTGAGTTCGCGCTCGCGATCAAGGACGACCACCCGGCCCACTTCGACGAGAGTGAATCCGAAAATGCCGGGTACACGGACATGGTGGCGCCGCTGACGTTCCTCGCGATTGCCGGGCGCCGCGTTCAGCTGGAGATCTTCACCAAGTTCAGCATTCCGATCAACATCGCCCGGGTCATTCACCGCGACCAGAAATTCAAGTTCCACCGGCCGATCCTGGCCCACGATAGGCTGTACTTCGACACCTATCTCGACTCGGTGATTGAGTCGCACGGCACCGTGCTGGCGGAGATCCGCAGCGAAGTGACCGACGCCGATGGAAGGCCGATCGTCACGAGTGTCGTCACGATGCTGGGAGAGTCTTCAAATCAAGAGGACGTCGAAGCTACCGCCGCGGCAGTGGCATCCATATCCGCAGGGAAGTTAGGGGCGTTGTAAATGTCTGCACACGGGGACACGGGAAGCACGCAACTGAAGCCGCCGGTCGAGAAGGTCCGGTCGCACTACGACAAATCGAACGAGTTCTTCAAGCTCTGGCTTGACCCGTCCATGACCTACAGCTGCGGTTACTTCGACGAGAACCCCGACCCGCAGAATCTGACCAAGACGCTGGAAGAGGCGCAGTACGCCAAGCGCAAGCTCGCGCTGGACAAGCTGAACCTCGAGCCCGGCATGACGCTGCTGGACATCGGCAGCGGCTGGGGCTCGACCATGCGGCATGCCGTCGCCGAGTACGACGTCAACGTCATCGGCCTGACGCTCAGCGAGAACCAGCACGTCCACTGCGTGGCGGAATTCGAAAAGATGGACAGCCCCCGCCGCAAGGAGGTGCGGATCCAGGGCTGGGAGGAATTCCCCGGCGACGAACAGATCGACCGCATCGTGTCCCTGGGCGCCTTCGAACACTTCGCCGACGGCGCCGGTGACGCCGGATACGAGCGTTACGCCACCTTCTTCAAGAAGTACTACGACCTGCTGCCCGACGACGGCCGGATGCTGCTGCACAGCATCGTGGTGCCCAGCGCCGAGGAGGGCAAAGCGATGGGCTTGCAGGTGAACATGACCTTGCTGCGGTTCATCAGTTTCATCTTGAAGGAGATCTACCCCGGCGGGAAGTTGCCCCAGGTCGACCTGGTCGACAAGTACTCAACCGACGCGGGTTTCAAGATCGAACGCCACCACTTCATCGGCAAGAACTACGTTCCGACGTTGACCGCTTGGGGGGATGCCCTCGAGGCGCACAAGGACGAGGCGATCGCCCTGAAGGGCCAGGAGACCTACGACATCTACTTGAAGTACTTGCGGGGCTGCTCCGATCTGTTCCGCGACGGCTACACCAACGTCTGCCAGTTCACAATGGTCAAGTAGGCGCCTTCCGCAAAGGGCAACGCCACCGCGGCTTTCCGCGGTGGCGTTTCCTTTTGCGCGGCCGGATCAGCCGAAGAAGATGTTGCGGCGGCCGGCGAGCAGCCGGTACAGCGTCTGCTGGATGGTCTCGCGCACCTGGTCGGTCAGCTCGAAGGTGACCATCGGGTCGTCGGCGTCGGAGGCCGCGTAGTCGTCGGTGTGGATCGGCTCACCGAACGCGATGTGCCATTTCGACGGCAGCGGCACCAGACCCACGGGCCCGGCCAGCGGGAACAGCGGCGTGATCGGGAAGTACGGCAGCCCGAACAGCCGCGCCAGCAGCTTGACGTCGGTCAGCATCGGGTAGATCTCCTCGGACCCGATGATCGAGCACGGAATGATCGGCGCCTTGGTCCGCAGCGCCGCGGTGACGAATCCGCCACGGCCGAACCGCTGCAGCCGGTAGCGGTCCTCGAACCGCTTGCCCAGCCCCTTGTAGCCCTCCGGGAACACGGCGGTGAGCTCGCCGGCGGCGAGCAACCGGTGCGCGTCCGTCGTGCAGGCCATGGTGTGGCCGGCCTTGCGGGCCGCCTCCCCCACGACGGGCAGATCGAACACCATGTCGGCGGCCAGCAGCCGCATGTCCCGCTGCGCGGGGTGCTCGTCGTGAACGGCCACCGACAGCATCAACCCGTCGAACGGCAGCACGCCGGCGTGGTTGGCGACCACCAGCGCGGCGCCGTCGTCCGGCAGGTTCTCGATCCCGCTCACCTCGACCCGGAACCAGGACCGGAAGAACACCCGCAGCAACGGCCGAACGATCGCGCTGTTGAAGTGCGGGTCGAAGCCGAACTCGTCGACGCTGTAGTCGCCGGTGAGTCGCTGACGGAGGAATCCGGCGACCGAAGCGACGCGCTGTGCGAGGTCGTTCAGCGGTGCGTCGGCGGACGATGAGCCCGCCGCGCGGCGATGCTCGTCGATCTCGCGGACCACCGCGGCGATCTGCTCGGCCGACGCACGGGCGTTCGGATCGGACAATAACGAAGGATGCTGGCGAGATGACTCTGCTCTTTGATCGGCTCTCCGACGAGCCGCTACCCGACCCCGATTAGTGTGCAGTGGAATGACATTGGCTCTGGTTTCACCCGCCACGATACCTACCTGACCCCACCCCACGGAATTGGATTTCGGCTACCCCAGCGCTGAGCCAGGGATATGGCGCGACCTTCCCAGGAGCGTACCCGATGTGGGTCGATTATGGGAGTCAAGCTCCGGCCGCGGACGTAGTCGTCAAACGCCTCCGCCGTCGACCATTTCGGCTGATAGCCGAGTTCTGATCGCATCCGACTGGTATCCATGACTCGGCCATAACTCAAGTAATCAAACTGATCACGACTGATCTCGTTGTAACGGTTTGCGCGCCGTAACGAATCCAGGGCCCATACGCCGAAACCCGGTACCGGCAAAGGAATCCGGCCGGCCCGCCGGATCGCCTGCGACAGCATGATGATGCCCTCGGCGCCGATGTTGAACGTTCCCGCCTTGCCCGCCATCGCCGCGCGCTCCAGCGCACCCAGCGCATCCTGCTCGTGCAGCAGTTGCAGTCGTGCGTCGCGGCCTAACATGGTGGGCACCAAAGGGCCTGCCAGATAACGCGACAGCGTGGTGTCCATCGCCGGGCCGATCATGTTGCCCAGCCGCAGGATCGTCACCGCGATGTCCGGCCGGCGCCGTCCCAAACCGCGCGCGTAGGCCTCGATGTCGAGGCTGTCCTTGGCGAAACCGTTGCGGAACGGCCGGCGGCTGGTGCTGTCCTCGGTGAACATCACCGGATCGTGCGCGCTCGAGCCGTACACCTCGGACGTCGATTTGAGCACCACCCGGCGCACCGAGGGCGCCTTCTGGCACGCCGCGAACAACTGCATCGCGCCCATCACGTTGATCTCTTTCAACGCCGCGGTGCCACCGGATCGCGGCGCGTACGACGCCGCCGCCGCATGCACCACCGTGTCGACGTCGCCGTTGCGAATCACCTTGGCTATGAAGGGATTACGGATGTCGGCCCGGACGAACTCGGCGCGCCCCATCCGGCGCAGCATGTCCTTGCTCGGTGCTATCGCATCGACCGCGATGACCCCTTTGATCATCGGGTTCTGCGCGAGCCGAGCCGTCAGGTAGCCGCCCAGAAACCGGCAGGCACCAGTGACCAACACGATCTTGGGGTAGTGCACCGTGTTGCCTGCGGTGTCACCCGGCCCGGCGTTGTCCCCATTCGACGGATCCACCCGGACAGCCTAGCGGCCAGGCGAGATGGCGGCACTATGCCGCGGGAGGGGTTACTTACCGAGTTTTCTGCGCTGCACCCGGGTGCGACGCAGCAGCTTGCGGTGCTTCTTCTTCGACATACGCTTGCGCCGCTTCTTGATTACTGAACCCATGAACTCCGCTATCTGACCGTGACCTGCTTCAAAGATTGGACCCGGACACTTTACCCGGCGGAACGCACCGAACACCAAACCGGCGTCGCCCGATCGCCGCGCAACCGCGGAGCCTGGGTGCCGCCCGCGAGCGGCACCGTTTCAGGTCAGCCGGCGTCGAAGTAGGACGTCTCCAGCATGTCGTGGACGGCCTTGGCGTGCACCCGGAAGGACCGGCCCACCCGGACCGCGGGCAGCTCGCCGTTGTGCACCAGCCGGTACACCGTCATCTTGGAGACCCGCATCAACGCGGCTACCTCGGCGACGGTGAGAAACTGCGTCCTGCCCTGCTGGCTGTCAACGGAACCGGCGTCCCGTGGCTTACCTGCAGCATCTCGCGCTGATGGCCCGTTACTAGACGTCATCGCAACCCAATCGTGTCAGGCACGCGCATGCCAGCGGCTTCCCCTCCGCTGGCACCCACACGTGCTTACACAAGGAGAATAGCGGGACTAATGGGGTTACTGGTACTGGTGGGGGACAATCAGTTCAAAAAACTTGGATTACTCTGATGTAATTCTTAGCTGCTCAGAGCGCATTTTGGCGGCCTGAACGGCCGCGTCGACCGCCGCGCGCAGGCCTCCCCGTTCCAGCTCACGCAGGCCCGCCGCGGTGGTACCGCCGGGCGAGGTCACCGTCGCCCTCAGCTGCGTCGCCGTGGCGTCCACCCGCAGCCCCGGGGCTTCGGCCTCACCCAGCTGCCGGTCGGCGTCCATGCGCTCGAGCAGCATCGCGGCCGAGCCCGCCATGGTCTGCGCGGTCAGGTCGGCGGCCACCTCACGGCTCAGTCCCGCGGCGACGCCGGCGTCGACGAGGGCCTCGACCAGCAGAAAGAAATACGCGGGCCCGGAGCCCGACAGCGCGGTGACGGCGTCCATCTGGCCCTCCGGGACGCTCAGCACGCCGCCGACGGAGTCGAACAGTGCCGAGACGCCTTCGAGCTGCGGCGCGGTGACGAACCTCCCCTTGGCCAGCGCCGTCACCCCGGCGCCGACCAGGGCCGCCGCGTTCGGCATGGCCCGCACCACCGGCGTCCCGGCCGGAAGCTTCGACTCGAAGTAGGTGATGGTGACCCCGGCCGCGACCGTGACGAAGACCTGCTCGGCGGTGTCGCTCTCGGCGGCGCCCGCGGCACGGGCGATCTCCGCCATCACCGACTCGACGTCGGCCGGCTTGACCGCGACCACGACGAACGACGCGTTCTCCACCGCATCGGACACCGAGCTGATCAGCACCGAATACGTGTCCGCCAGGTACTTGGCGCGCTCGGGAACCCGCTCGACCACCACCAGGTCCTTGACCTGCCGGCCCGCCCGCAGCAGACCCGACAGCAGTGCCTCCCCGATGCTGCCGCCACCGATGATCGCGATTCTTGCCATGCCGGACAGCATCGCAGACACCGCGTCCTAGCGGGCGGCAGGGACCAATGCCAATTGGCGGGCCTGCACCACCAGGCGGCCCAGGCTGTCGACGACGGTGTGGTCCTCGTCGAACCAGTCCTGCCCGATCTCGGTGCAGGTCGCGACGATGCGCAGCCAGCCGTCGGCCGGAAGGCCCCGCAGAAACGCCGTGAGCTGGATTGTGGGCGCCCAGCCGGTGCGGTCCACGGCGAAGGTCACCGGCGCCGACAGATCGCCGCACATGAGCGCGAACAGCGCGTCCGGGGCCACGCCGCGGGGGCGCGCCCACATCTGGATCACCGGCGGGCGCCCGTCGCCGCGCGGAGCCATCGTCGACAGCACCGGCCGCACGTCGCAGCCCTCCCCGAGGTGCACGAGGCCGGCCAGCGGATGACCCGGCCCGATCGGCTCGATGTCATCGGGCGGCTCGGGCGCCATCAGGTCCAGCACCGGGTTGGCCGACAGCAGCGGCTTTGCCACGCCTACCGAGCCGTCCCGATGCCAGTGCTCGGGCTCGCCGAGGTTCACCACCGCGTGCACCGCGGTGCGGTCGCCCTGGTTGAGCTCGACGTCGACGACGCTGATCCGGCGGCCCCGCTTGCGGATCGAGGTCACCAACTGCACCTGACCGGGGTCGGGCGCCCACAGGAAGCTCGCCGACACGGCAACCGGCTGCTGGACCGGCTCGACGCCGCCGGACCGGCCACCGCAGGCGGTGCGGGCGGCGTTGGCGCACAGCGCCAGCATCGCGCCGCCGTGCACCTTGGGACCGATGGTCCAGCGCTTGTCGAGCTCGCCCTCGAAAACGCCGGAACCGACCTCCCGCAACGTCATCGCGGTGGTGAATAACGCACTCATGTTGTCTGGATTTCTCCCGGCTTGGTCAGCGCAGCAGATGCGTGCGGGCAAACTGCAGCGATTCGGCGAGCATGGCCTCGCGCTCGTTGGCGGAACGCGCGCTGGACGTCGAGACCTCCAGGATGACGTGTCCGGCGAAGTGGCTGGCGGCCAGCATCTGGCACACCTCGGCGGTGGGTTGCGTGCCGCGCCCGGGCACCAGGTGCTCGTCGGCGGGCAGGCCGTTGCCGTCGCACAGGTGCAGGTGCACCAGCCCCGTCCCCATCCGCTGCGCCATGTCGAGCGAGTCGGTGCCCGCGGTCGCGGTGTGGGACAGGTCCAGCGTGTAGTGCGCGTGGTTGCCGTCGAGCGGGTCGTAGGAGGGCGCGAACGCCGAGATCGCCGGGCCGGGCCCGCCGCCGCGTTTGCGCATCCGTTCCAGCGACTGGCCCGCCCCGAAGAACCGGTCCGCCCGGAAGGGGAACATGTTCTCCACCGCGACCAACACGTCGCTGGACGCTTCCAGCTTCGCCACCTGCTCGGAGAAACCCTCGGCGTAGCGCCGCTGCCAGCGGAACGGCGGGTGCACGACCACGGTCTGCGCGCCCAGCTGCTCGGCGGCGCGCACGCTGCGATCCAGCTTGGGAATCGGGTTGGCACCCCACACCCGCTGCGAGATCAGCAGGCAGGGCGCGTGTACGGACAACACCGGGACGCGGTAGCGCCGCGACAGCTTCTTGACGGCGGCGACGTCCTGGCTTACCGACTCGGCCCACACCATCAGCTCGACGCCGTCGTAGCCGAGCCGGGCCGCGTACTCGAAGGCCGCCTCGGCCCGCAACGGGTACACCGAAGCCGTGGAAAGGCCGACTTTGATGGCGGGGCGCACTGTCTACGGTGCCGCTTAGCCCGATTGCAACGACAGCGCCAAGGGTCCCAGGGTGATCAGCGCACCCACCGCGACCGCGATCAACGTGCTGGCGATGTCCTCGGTCTTGCGGACCACCCGGACCCCGGCCACCAGGCCCAGGATGACGAGCACCGATAGCACCAGCGCCACCAGGCTGTTCCAGCGCCACAGCTGGTCGAAGGCCACGAACAATCCGCCGCCGAACGCGACGGCCAGCATCGACTGCAGCACGACCACGCCGCCACGCCACACCGCGTCGAATCTGCCCGGCTCCGGGTGGGCTTCCGCGGCGCCGTCCGCGTGCCGGTCCTCGAGATCGAGGCGCTCGTCGTCGCGGAGCACTCCGGCCGGCAGCGGCCCCGAGCCGTCCTCGTCGTCCTCGTCGTCCCCGGATCGCAGGAAGGAGCGCACGTAGGCGGAGTCCTCCAGCGCCGGTTCGGCCTCGCGCACTTCGGAGTCCATGACGTCCACCGGGACGTCGGCGTAGTGGTCCAGCGGGTCGAAGCTCATGTCCTCGGCCCCCGAGCCGGCCTGGCCGGTGCCATTGGCGGACGAGCCGGCCGGGCCGGCTTCGGGCAAGGGCCGCGGGTATTCGCTGCGCTCGGGCCCCGGCGCGCGCTTGGGCTGCGGCGGCGACTTGGGCCAGCGCGGCTCGGGCTCGGACCAGTAGGGCGCCTTGGGCTGGGCCTTGGTCACCGGCTCGGCGGCGGCCTCCCGGGCGGCGGGCTCGGCGGTCGGGGCCGCGTCGACCGCGTCGATCGTGTCGGTGGCTTCGTTGGCGTTGCGCGCGGGTTCGTCGTCGTCGTCGTGGATCACCGGAAGGTCGCCGGTCAGTTCGGCGACGGTCACCGAGTCGCTGTCGCCGCGCCGGCGGCGACGCCGCCGGGTCACCGCCGGAGCGCCGATGGTTCCGTTTCTTGCCAGCAATTCGGCAACTGAGATGGGCCGAGTGCCGGGGCTCTCGGTCTCGGAGTGCGGTCCGGTCATGGTTTGTCGCCTCTCGATCGGTTCTGATTCCGATCAACTACCTGACCTCCAGCATTGCGCACCGAAGGCTCCATGAGGGCCGATCCGTCGGCTTCGCTGTCGAGTTTGCGCAAGATGAGACCTTCCCGTAATGCCCACGGGCAAATATCCACCGAATCGATCGACAGCGCTCGCATGCTTGCCTCCGCCACCAGAGCACCCGCAACGATCTGCGGTGCCCGCTCGGCGCTCACTCCTTCCAGTTCTGCCCGGTCAGCGGTCGTCATCCTAGAGATGAAAGATATGAGTTGCCTGAGGCCGTTTGCTGTAAGCGTCCTCTTGACCCGCGGTCCAGCGCCCGACGGCGCCGCACCGGTGAGCCGGGCCAGCGAGCGGAAAGTCTTCGACGTCGCCACGGTCAGGTCGGGACTGCCCGCCTCCAGGATGTTCACGCTGGCTTCGGAGAGCTCGGCGTCCAGCCAGTCCCGCAGCATCGCCACCCGGCGCCGGCCGGGCGGATCGTCGGGCAGCCACTCGCGGGTGAGCCGTCCGGCGCCCAGCGGCAGTGACAGCGCGACCTCGGGCTCCTCGTCCACGCCGCTGGACATCTCCAGCGAGCCGCCGCCGATGTCCAGGTTGATGATGCGGCCCGCGCTCCACCCGTACCACCGGCGCACCGCCAGAAAGGTCAGCCGCGACTCGTCGACCCCGGTCAGCACCCGCAGCTCGACGCCGGTCTCCTTGCGGACCCGGCTCAGCACGTCGTCGGAGTTGCCGGCGTCGCGGACCGCGGATGTGGCGAAGGCCATCAGCTCCGCGCAGCCCGAACTGTCGGCGATCTTGGCGAATTCGTCGATCGTGGAGATCAGCTTCTCGGCACCGCGTTTGGTGATCTTGCCGGCGCTGTCGGTGGCCTCGGCCAGCCGCAGGGTGGCCTTCGTCGAACTCATCGGCGTCGGATGACCGCCGCGGTGGGCATCCACCACCAGCAGATGCACCGTGTTGCTGCCCACGTCGAGAACGCCCAATCGCACGTAAACAAACTAACGAAGCCTCGGGGGCGGTGCTTTGCGCGACCCGGTTAACCCGCCGTGATCGCCGCCATACGGACCCCGAGTGTCAGCGGCTGAAATGGTCCGAACCGTGGTCTAACGTGGACTGCGTGGCGAATTCGCACCCGGAACCGGGCCAAGAGGTCGAGCTGGATTTCGCCCGCGAATGGGTGGAGTTCTACGACCCCGACAACCCCGAGCACCTGATCGCCGCGGACCTGACCTGGCTGCTCTCCCGGTGGACGTGTGTGTTCGGCACCCCGGCCTGCCGGGGCACCGTGGCGGGTCGCCCGGACGACGGGTGTTGCTCGCACGGTGCGTTCCTGTCCGACGACGACGATCGCGCCCGCCTGGACGACGCGGTGAAAAAGCTGACGGATGCCGACTGGCAATTTCGCGAAAAAGGGTTGGGCCGCAAGGGTTATCTGGAGCTCGACGAGCATGACGGCCAGCCGCAGTACCGCACCCGCAAGCACAAAGACGCGTGCATCTTCCTGAACCGGCCGGGCTTCGCGGGCGGGGTCGGCTGCGCGCTGCACAGCAAGGCCCTCAAGCTGGGCGTGCCGCCGCTGACCATGAAGCCGGATGTCTGCTGGCAGTTGCCGATCCGTCGCAGCCAGGAGTGGGTGACGCGGCCCGACGGCACCGAGATCCTCAAGACCTGGGTCACCGAATACGACCGCCGCGGTTGGGGTTCCGGCGGCGCCGACCTGCACTGGTACTGCACCGGCGATCCGGCCGCCCATGTCGGCGCCAAGCAGGTGTGGGAAAGCCTGGCCGACGAACTCACCGAGCTGCTGGGCGCCAAGGCGTATTCGGAGCTGGCCGCAATGTGCAAGCGCCGCAGCAAGTTAGGGCTTATCGCGGTGCACCCGGCCACTCGCATCGCCGAGTAGGCCCACACTTCAGGCTGATACCCGGTGAGCCGCGGACGGCGACGGGAGCAAGCGATGGACGACGAAAAGCGGTCGGCCGCCGCCCCGCGGTGGCGCGGCACGGCAGGGCGCCTCGAAGTCTGGTACGCCACCCTGTCCGACCCGCGGACGGGCGCGGCGTTGTGGATCCATTGCGAGACGGTGGCTCCCGTGCAGGGCGCCCCGTACGCACACGGCTGGGTCACCCGGTTTCCGCCCGACGGGTCGCCCCGCACGGAACGGTTCGGCCCCGAGCCCACTCGGCCCGCGGCGGGCGCGCACTGGTTCAACGCCGCCGGGGTTCGAGTGGCCGACGCGCGGCTGGCGGGGCGGGCCGGGTCGTCGGCCTGGGATTTGTCCTGGACGGACACCGCCCGCCCGCTCTGGACATTCCCCCGCCTGGTGTGGGAGCGCGAGGTGTTGCCCGGCGCGCAGGTCGCCCTGGCCCCCACCGCCGACTTCACCGGCTCATTCACCGACGGAGGCACCGTCATACCGATCGCGGGATGGCGCGGCGGCGTCGCCCACATCTACGGACACGGCAACGCCAGACGCTGGGGGTGGATCCACGCCGACCTCGGCGGCGGCGACGTCCTCGAGGTGGTCACCACCGTATCACACAAGCCGGCGCTGCGCCGGCTCGCACCGCTGGCTTTCGTGCGCTTCCGGCTCGGCGGAAAGGATTGGCCCGCAAGCACTCTCCCATCGTTGCGGATGCGGACCAGGCTCGACCCGCGACACTGGCGGCTGGCGGGACGCATCGGCGGTCGCCGGGTGCTCATCCGGGTCGACCAGCCGCCGGACCGATGCGTGAGCCTGGGGTACACCGATCCCGACGGCGGCACCGCGGTGTGCACCAACACCGAACAGGCCGACATCCGCATCGACATCGGTCACCGGCGTTGGTCGGTGCTCGGCCACGCCGAGGTGGGCCTGCGCGGGACCGAAGCGCCCGGGATCAACGAGAGAGTGCCGTGCTGAGCTTCCGCGATCCGACAACGGCGCGTGGACGGCCGTGACGGGGTGATCGCGCCCAGTACCTGGATCACGTCGTCGACATCACGCCGCCGGCGGAGCCGTCAGGCTAGCCTTCGAGCTTGTAGCCCAGCCCTCGCACCGTCACCAGGTGCACCGGGTTGGCCGGGTCGGATTCGATCTTGGACCGCAGCCGCTTGACGTGCACGTCGAGTGTCTTGGTGTCGCCGACGTAGTCGGCACCCCACACCCGGTCGATCAACTGTCCGCGGGTCAGCACCCGGCCGCTGTTGCGCATCAGATACTCGAGAAGGTCAAACTCCTTGAGCGGCAAGGTGATCGCGTCGCCATTGACCGAGACGACGTGGCGTTCCACGTCCATCCGCACGGGACCGGATTCGAGCACGCCATCGCTGATCTCGGAATCGTCGTCACCGCCGCGGCGCAACACCGCCCGGATCCGCGCGATCAACTCGCGCGCCGAATACGGCTTGGTCACATAGTCGTCGGCACCGAGTTCGAGGCCCACGACCTTGTCGATCTCGCTGTCCCGGGCGGTGACCATGATCACCGGCACGCTGGAACGCGCACGCAGCTGCTTGCAGACGTCGGTGCCCGACATTCCCGGCAGCATCAGGTCGAGCAGCACGATGTCGGCCCCGCCCCGGTCAAACTCGGCCAGCGCGGCCGAACCGTCGGTCACCACGGTGGCCTCGAAACCCTCCTTGCGGAGCAGGAAGGCCAGCGGGTCGGCCAGCGACTCCTCGTCCTCCACGATCAGCACACTGGTCATCGGCGCGATTCCTCCTCATCGCTGCGCTCTGCATCGTCATACGCGCGGGTCATCGACTTAGTTCTTCCTCTCGTTGTGAGCGGTTGGGCCGCACGTCGCGACCCGGCGCTTGCTCGGATTCGCCATGGTCTTGATCAGACGCCATGGCAGCCGGAATGGAAAGGGTGAATGTCGATCCGGTTCCGGGTTTGCTCCACACGCCGATGCTGCCGTTGTGGTTGGCTGCGACGTGCTTGACGATGGCCAGGCCCAGCCCACTGCCTCCGGTGGCGCGCGAGCGCGCCTTGTCCCCCCGGAAGAACCGCTCGAAAACCCGCTCCTGGTCTTCCAGGGCGATTCCGATGCCGCGGTCGGTCACCGCGATCTCGATGTTCTCGCCGCGGCGGCGACGGCTGATCGACACCGGCGAACCCGGTGGCGAATAGGCGATGGCGTTGGACACCAGGTTGGCCAGGGCGGTGACCAGCAGCGTCTCGTCGCCCAGCACCCGCAGACCGCTGGGCGCGTCCGTCCGGACCTCGATATCGGCGTTGTCGGCTGCCACCTTGTGACGCGAAATCGCTTCGCCCACAACCTGATCGACGTCGACCTCGATAACGGTGGGCAGGCGTTCGGCGCCCTGCAGCCGGGACAGCTCGATCAGCTCGGCGACCATGTCGCCCAGCCGGTTGGCTTCGACGAGCACCTTCTCGGCGAACCGCCGCACGGTTTCGGAGTCGTCGGACGAGGCCAGCAGGGCCTCGGCGAGCAGCGCCATGGCGCCGACCGGCGTCTTGAGTTCGTGGCTGACGTTGGCCACGAAATCGCGCCGGGTCGCTTCCATCCGCGCGTAGTCCGACTGATCGTGGGCGAAGACCACGGCGAACCGGCGGTCTTCTTCGCTGAGCAACCGGGCTTGCCCGTGCACCGAGAGCCCGGACCGGCCGCCCGACCGTTTCGTCGGCTGCAGGTCGAATTCGACGTCCACGCCGGTCAGGGCCTGCTGCGCCGCCTGCCAGGCCTGGTCGTCGAGCTGGCGGTCGCGCACCAGGCCCAGCTCCTTGGCCCGGTCATTGAGGTAGACGACGTCACGATGGGCGTCCACCACCGCCGCTCCCAGCGGCATCAGCGCCACGATGCGTTGCAGCATCTGCGCGACGGTGATCCCGGTCCACTCGACACGCTGGCGGCGCTGCACCGCCCGCGGTGACAGCCGAATTCCGACCAGTACACCTGCGGCCAGTGCCAACGCGGACAAAACCCCGGCCAGCAACAGCGCCGAGAACACAGTCACATAGCAAATCCTACAAATCTTCCTGAACGCTGCCCTAGCGGAACGAGGCCAAAATCGGACAAGTCACACCTTGCGCCACAGGTATTCCGCTCCCGTTCACGCGATGTTTGGCTAAATGGCCTTTATCTCGCCGAACGGGGCGGGCGCGCCGGCGTCAGCCGCGTCCCTGGCTGGCAACCGCGGCGGCGCCGGCGGCGGCCGCCTCCGGGTCCAGATAGGTGCCGCCGGCCACCACGGGCCGCAGGTCAGCGTCCAGGTCGTAGCGCAGCGGGATGCCGGTCGGGATGTTCAATCCGGCGATCTCGTCGTCGGACACCTGGTCGAGGTGCTTGACCAGGGCCCGCAGCGAGTTGCCGTGCGCCACGATCAGCACCGTCTTGCCGCTGCGCAGGTCCGGAACGATCACGTCGGTGAAATACGGCAGGAAGCGCACGACCACGTCGGCCAGGCACTCGGTCAGCGGGCCGCCGCCGATGTCGGCGTACCGGGGATCGGTGTCCTGGCTGTAGGTGCTGCCCTTCTCGATGGGCGGGGGCGGCGTGTCGTAGCTGCGCCGCCAGGCCATGAACTGGTCCTCGCCGTAGCGGGCCTTCGTCTCGGCCTTGTCCAGCCCCTGCAGCGCCCCGTAATGCCGCTCGTTGAGCCGCCAGGTGCGCCGCACCGGAATCCACAGCCGGTCGGCGGCGTCCAGCGCCAGGTGCGCGGTGGAGATGGCGCGGCGCAGCAGCGAGGTGTAGAGGATGTCGGGCAGTAGGTTGTTCTCCGTCAGCAACTCACCGCTGCGCACGGCCTCGGTCCGGCCCTTCTCGGTGAGGCCGACGTCGACCCAACCGGTGAAGAGGTTCAGCGAGTTCCATTCGCTTTCGCCGTGGCGAAGCAGTACCAGCGTGGCGGTGTCACCCATGCCGGTTAGTCTCTCACGCACTCATTCAGCGGTTGTCAGCGTCATCGTCGCCATCGTCGTCGATCAGGTGGGCGAAGGCCTCCAGGTTCTTCAGCGACTCACCGCGAGACACCCGCCACTCCCACTCTTTCTGGATCGACGAACGAAAACCCAACTCCAGCAACGTATTGAAGTCCGAATCCACCGCTTCGAGCACCTGCCCGAGCACCCGGTCGAGTTCGTCGGCGTCCACCGAGGCAAGCGACATCCGGCCCACCAGGTAGATGTCCCCGACGTTGTCCAGCGTGTAGGCCACGCCGTAGAGGCGGCGGTTGCGCTTCAGCAGGAAGCGGTAGACACCTTCATGGTTCTCGTCGGGCTTGCGGCATACGAACGCCTCGACCCGCACCGAATGCTCGCCGATGCTCAGGATGGTGTTGGTCTTGAGCTTGCGCTCGCCGGGCAGTTCCACCACCAGTCCCGACAGACCACCATGTGCGCCAGCGTGTTTCGAGTAGCTCAGCCCGCTGGCCTGCAGGGCATCCTCGATCACGCGTTCCAGCGTGGCGGTCATGCGCCCACCCCCCGGCGGTCGGCGGTGTATTCGCGAATCGCGCGCCGGTAGCTGGCCAGCAGCGCGTCGGTGGTGTGGTCCCAGGAGAACGTGGCGGCGTGCGCGGCGGCCGCGCGGCCCATCTCCTCGGCTTGCGGCGCGGGCAACCGCAGCAGCCGGCCCAGCGCATCCGCCCATTGCGCGACGTCGTGGCCGGTCACCAGCGTGCCGGTCACCCCGTCCCGCACGGCCACCGGCAACCCGCCGACCGCGGCCGCGGCCACCGGCGTCCCGCACGCCTGCGCCTCGAGGGCGACCAGACCGAAGGACTCCGAATAGCTGGGCACCGCAACCAGATTGGCCGCCTGGAACAGCGTGGCCAGGTTCGGGCGCGACTGAGGGGGCAGGAACGTCACGCGCTCGGCGATACCGAGTTCGTCGGCCAGCCGCACCAATCCGTCCGGGGAGGCCAGTCCGCTGCCCGAGGGCCCGCCGGCCACCACGATGCGCACGCCGGGCAGTTGCGCGGCGGCGCGCAGCACGATGTCGGGCGCCTTGAGCGGCTGGATCCGGCCGACGAACGCCACGATGTCTTCGTCGGGCGGCAGCCCCAGTGCGGCCCGCGCGGCCCCGCGGTCGCCGGGGCCGAACACGTCGAGATCCACTCCGGGATGGACGACGTCGATCCGTGCCGGGTCGGCATGGTGAATCGAGATCAGTTGCCCGGCTTCGTCGTCGGTGTTGACGATCAGCCGGTCCGCCTCGTCGACGACCTGCTGCTCGCCGACTGTGCGCAGCGGCGGCTCGGGCGAATCCCCCGCGGCCAGCGCGGCGTTCTTGACCGCGGCCAGCGTGTGCGCGGTGTGCACCAACGGCACCGCCCAGCGGTCCCGCGCCAGCCAACCGACCTGTCCGGACAGCCAGTAGTGCGAGTGCACGATGTCGTAGTAGCCGGGCTCGTGCGATGCCTCGGCGCGCAGCACCCCGGCGGCGAACGCGCACAGCTGGGTGGGCAGGTCGTATTTGTCCAGGCCTTCGAACGGGCCTGCCACGACGTTGCGGACCAGCACCCCGGGCGCCACCCGCTCGACCGGCGGGTCGGCCGAGGCCGTCGCGCGCGTGAAGATCTCCACTTCGATGCCCCGCCGCGCCAGGTGCAGCGCGGTCTGCAGCACATAGACGTTCATGCCGCCCGCGTCGCCGGTGCCGGGCTGGGCCAGTGGTGAGGTGTGGACCGCCAACACGGCGACCCGGCGCGGTTCATTCAGCCGGAAAACCTCATCGTGCCGCACCCTGTCATCTTTACAGGATGGTTCGCCGGCCAGCCCAAGCGCGCTGGACACGAAGTCGCGTCAGGCGGACGACTCGTCGCGAGCCACGTCGTGCAGCCGGGCGTCCAGCGCCCCGGCGCGCCGCATCGCACCCAGCGGATCGGCGTACAGCCCGGACAGCGAGACGGTTCCCGCGCCGGCCTCCTGCACCCGGTTGCCGAAGGCGGTCAGGCGGATGTCGCGGGGCCCCAGCACGGAGCGTTCTGCGAAGGCCGCCTCCACCTGCTCCATCGCCTCGGGGTACTCGGTGAAAGCCTGGCCGCCGACCACGAGCTCGTCGGGGTTGAGCATGTCGCGCAGCAACGCGACCGCCTCGCCGAGCACGCGGCCCCGCTCCGCGAGCAGGTCCTTGGCCTGCTGGTTGCCGGCCCGCGCCACCCGCAGCAGCTCGGAGAAGCCGGTGGCCGAGCCGTTGGCCCGGTTCGCCGGGGCGAACGGCAGGATGCGTTGCTGGCGGGCTACGGCCACGACGGCCTCGTCACTCACGGTCGACTCCAGCTGACCGGTGCCGCCGAGCAGCTCGGAGTGGGCCGGCAGGGTCGCGATGGTGCCCGGACCGCTCGCCGGGACGTGCACCCGCCCGCCGATCACCAGCGCGTAGCCCACGGTCTCGCGGGCGTAGACGTACAAACTGGTCGGCGAGCTGGGCAGAAAACGCCGCATGCCCAGCAGCAGCTCGGCGCCGGCCATGGCGTCGACGTGCGAGGCCACCGAGACCGGCAGGCCCAGCGCGTCGGCCAGCACCTGCCCGACCGGCGCCTGCCGCCAGCCTAGCCGCGGGTGGTCCACCTGGCCGGTGGCGCCATCGACGGTGCCACCGATGGCGACCCCGACCCACAGCGGCCGCCGCCGGTGCCAACGCCGCAGGTAGCGGCGGGCACTGTCGGCCAGCGTCGCCAGCGCGGGGCCGGCCGGGTTGCGCGGCGTCGGGGTTTCGACCGTGTCGAGGGTGCGGCCGAACAGGTCGGTGGCCACGATGCTGGTGGTTCGCGCACCGATGTGGATGCCGAGCGTCACGAACGGCTCGTGGTTGACCTCCACCGGCACGCGCGGGCGGCCGATGGCGCCGGAGACGGCCAGGTCGGCGCGCTCGCGCAGCAGGCCTGCTTCCAGCAGCGCGATGACCTGGCGGTTGACCGTGGCGATGCTCAGCGAGGTGACGCCGGCGATGACGTCACGGCCGACGGGGCCGCGCAACCGCACGGCCCGGAAGACGGAGGCGGCCGCCGAGTCGGGGATGTTCAGCGCCGGCGGCACGATCTGCCGGCGCACCGAGCGGTGGCCCTTTTGACCAGGCAGGTGCCCGACGGCACGGCTGGGCGAATGATGGGTATGGGTGAGGGTATTCGTGCGCACGAGCGTCCTTCTGTCCGATTTTTGCTGGCCGTCTTGGCCACACCTGGCTGGGGTCAGGAGCGGCAAAGTGCGCAGCAACAACACGCACCCGCCGCGCACAGACACGCGGTGGAGGTGGTGTTGGACAGGGCGCTAAGGAGCACACGCAAAATCTAGCACGTTCATTAAGGTTGTTTCGATGGTTAAAACTGGCAGGAATAAACGAGTCGCGGTAATCACCGGGGCCAGCTCGGGCATCGGCGCAGCAACGGCCCGAAACCTGGCTGCGCAGGGCTTTCACGTCGTCGCGGTGGCGCGCCGGGCGGACCGGATTGAGGCCCTGGCCAGTGAAATCGGGGGTACCGCCATTGTGGCCGATGTCACAGATGGTGCGTCAGTCGAAACATTGGCGAGCAAATTGGACCGTGTCGATGTGCTGGTCAACAATGCCGGCGGAGCCCGGGGGCTGGCGCCGGTCGCCGAGGCCGAGCTCGAGCATTGGCAGTGGATGTGGGAGACCAACGTGATCGGCACGCTGCGGGTCACCCGCGCGTTGCTGCCGAAGCTGATCGACTCCGGCGACGGGCTGATCGTCACCGTCACTTCCGTTGCGGCACTTGAGGTTTACGACGGCGGCGCCGGATACACGGCGGCCAAACACGCCCAGGGGGCGATGCACCGCACGCTGCGCGGCGAGCTACTGGGCAAGCCGGTCCGGCTGACCGAGATCGCCCCGGGCGCGGTCGAAACGGAATTCTCGTTGGTGCGCTTCGACGGCGACCAAGAGCGCGCGGACGCCGTCTACACCGGCATCACGCCGCTGGTGGCCGAGGACGTGGCCGAGGTGATCGGGTTCGTCGCCTCGCGGCCGTCGCACGTCGATCTGGACTTGATCGTGATGAAGCCGCGCGACCAGGCCACGACTTCCCGGTTTAACCGCCAGGGGTAGCGGGGCCGGTGCCGGCCGGCGACGTCGTCGTGGTCGGGGTGCCCGACAGGGTCGGCGCGTTGGACGGCGTGACCGGCGCGGTGACGGGAATCTGGCTGGCCGGCGGGTGTGCGGTCGGCGGCGGCAGCGCCGACATGGCCACCCACGTGTCCCAGTCCACGGCCCAGTCCCAGAGGTCGCCGTCGGAGTAGGACAGCTGGATCGAGCTGCCGGTCACCTCGACCGGGTCGCCGTACATCGCCGACTGGTAGTACTGCTCGGCGTCTGCCGTGGACAGGTTGATGCAGCCGTTGGTCACGTTGGTGTTGCCCTGCGCGCCGGAGCTCGCCGGATTGGCGTGGATGAACTCGCCGTTGTTGGAGATCCGCACCGCCCAGCGCTCGTGGATGTGGCTGTAACCGGCGGCCGGGTTGGACATGTAGAAGTCGGCGTACTTCTCGCTGACCACGTGGATGCCGTTGCGGGTGACGTTGCGCGCCTTGTCCGCCTCGCCGTAGCTGCACGGGAAGTCCATGATGACGCCCTCGTCGCGGATCACCTGGATGCGGTGCGACGAGACCTCGGCCTTGACCACCTGCCTGCGGCCGATCTGGATGTTGAGCGAAATGTCGTCGGCGCCGTAGGCGCTGTCGCCGAACGGCAGGCCGTAGAGCTTGGCGTCGACGTTGACCGTGGTGCCCGCCGGGTAGTACTCGCGGGTGCGCCAGTGCGCGCGGGCGCCGGCCGCCTCGTCGGGCAGCCAGGCCCAGCTGCCCTCGACGGGCGGGTTGGTGGTCACGGTGAGCGCCTTTTCGACGGCGGCTTTGTCGCTGATCGGCGCATCGAACTGGATGATGATCGGCGCCGCGACCCCGACGGTCTGGCCGTCGCCGAGCTGGAACGACCCGCCGATCTTCTTGGTGGGCGACACCGTGGTGAACTTGCCGCTCACCGGGACCGCCTTGCCGTCGTGCCCGACGGCCGAGCCGTTCCAGGTGTAGGTCTGGTCGTAGCCCAGCGGCTCGGAGGTCGTGTAGACGGTGCGGTCGGAGTTGAAGGCGCCCGCGACGGCCTTGCCCGACGAGTTCGACAGCGCGACGTGCTGGAACCAGCCGTCGTTCACCTCAACGCTGACCGGGGCGATCGGCACCACGTTCTCGGTCGCATTGGCGGGCTGGTACTTGAGCTGCGGTGCGGGCTGCTCTTTCTTCTCGGCCTGCTTCGCGGTCGTGCCGCCGCAGGCGGCCAGCACGTTGGGGGCGAACACACCCAGTCCGAGGGTCGCCAAAGCCGCACGCCGGTTGAACGGCCGCGGGGCGGTGGACGGGGTCACGAAAATCAAAGATACCGGGGAAAATCGGGCAGTCCGGCCACCACAAATCGGCGTCGGGGGCGCGTCGGCGAATTTTGCGGCTACAGCCTGCAGCCGAGCAGAACGGGCTCGGGGACCAGTGTGATGCCAAACACAGCCCGCACCCCGTCGCGGACGGCGCGGGCCAGCGCAATCACGTCGTCGGAGCCGGCGCCGCCGCGGTTGGTCAGCGCCAGCGCGTGCTTGGTGGACAACCGGCACCGGGCGGTCGGCTCGTCCGGATACCCCTTGCCGAAGCCGGCCCGCTCCACCAGCCAGCCGGCGGCCAGCTTGACCCCGTCCGGCGCCGGGTAGTTCGGGACCGGCCCGTCAACGGATGCGGCCAGCCGCTCGTAGACGTCCGGGGGGACCACCGGGTTGGTGAAGAACGAGCCCACGCTCCAGGTGTCGTGGTCGGCCGGGTCGAGCACCATGCCCTTGCGCGCCCGCAGGGCAAGCACGGCGTCGCGGACGGCCTGCGGGTCGGCGCGCTCGCCGACGGCCACGTTCAGCGCGGCCGCCAGCTCGCCGTAGCGCAACGGCGCGCTTCGCCCGGACGCGTCCAGCGCGAACTCCACTTCCAGGACGACAGAAGGGATTTCGAGTCCACCGTCGCCGCCGCGTTTGAACGCGCTGGTGCGGTAGCCGAAGCCCAGCTCGCTGCCTGGCACCCAGCGCACCTCGCCGCTGCCGCGCTCGAGCACCCGCACCCGGGTGATGGTGTCGGAGACTTCGGCGCCGTAGGCCCCGACGTTCTGCACCGGGGTGGCCCCGGCCGAGCCGGGGATGCCGGACAGGCATTCCAGTCCGCCGAGGCCGCGCTCGATGGCGGTCACCACGACGTCGTCCCACACCGCGCCGGCCTGGGCGCGGACCAGGTTGCCGTCGACGGCGATGCCGGCATTGGCCAGCCGCACCGCGGTCAGGCCGGTCAGGGCGTCGGAGATCACCAGGTTGGAGCCACCGGCGAAGATCAGGATCGGGCCGCTTTCTTCCGCGTCCAGCTGGCGCAGCGTGGCGACCACTTGCTCGGAGGTGGTGCAGGTGATCAGGCGGCGCGCGGTCGGTCCGACCCGCAGCGTGGTCAGTGGCGCCAGTGGCGCCGCGTCGGCCACCGGCGCGCCGGCGAATTCCGAACCGGCTCCGCTGGAATTCATGGCCCGTAACGGTAGCCTGACCTGCTATGCCGCGTTCATTCGACTTGTCGGCCGATTACGACGGCAGTGTTGACGACGTGCACCGGGCCTTCACCGATGCGGATTACTGGCGGGCCAGGCTGGACGAGTCCGGTGTCGATGTCGCCACGCTGGAGTCGATGCGGGTGGGCGGCGAGACCGGTGACGAGGACACCGTCGAGGTGGTCACGCTGCAGGTCATCCGCAGCGACAAGCTTCCGGGCATGGTCACCCAGTTGCACAGCGGCGATCTGTGTATCCGGCGTGAGGAGACGTGGGGCCCGGTTACCGACGGGGCCGCGACGGGGTCGGTCGCGGGCTCGATCGTGGATGCTCCGGTGAACCTCGCCGGCACCGCGGTCCTGGAGCCGTTCGAAGGCGGTACCCGGTTGACGTTTCGCGCCACCGTCCAGGTGCGGGTCCCGATCATCGGCGGCAAGTTGGAGAACATCATCGGCACCCGGCTGGCCGAATTGGTCGCCGCCGAACAGCGCTTCACCACGGAGTGGCTCGCAAAAAGGGGCTAGGTCTCGCTCGGGCCTAAGCTGGCGCTCATGCGAATCGCCTTGGCGCAGATCCTCAGCGGCACCGACCCGGCAGCAAACCTGCAGCTGGTGCGCGATTACAGCCGCCAGGCCGCCGAGACTGGCGCGACGCTGGTCGTGTTTCCCGAGGCGACGATGTGCCGGTTCGGTGTGCCGCTGGGTCCGGTGGCCGAGCCGGTCGACGGGCCATGGGCCGACGGGGTGCGCCGCGTCGCGGCCGATTCCAACATCACCGTCGTCGCCGGCATGTTCACCCCCTCGGGTGACGGGCGGGTGAAGAACACGCTGATCGCAGCCGGTCCGGCCGACTCCGCCGAGTCGCGCGCCCACTACGACAAGATCCACCTCTACGACGCATTCGGCTTCACCGAATCGCGCACCGTCGCGCCGGGACACGACCCGGTGGTGATCACGGTCGACGGCGTCCGGGTGGGGCTGACGGTTTGCTATGACATTCGTTTTCCGGCCCTCTACACCGAGCTGGCCCGTCGCGGCGCCCAGGTGATCGCGGTGTGCGCATCCTGGGGTTCGGGTCCCGGCAAACTCGATCAGTGGACGCTGCTGGCCCGCGCCCGCGCGCTCGATTCGATGAGCTACGTCGCTGCGGCCGGCCAGGCCGATCCCGGTGACGCGCACGGATCCGCGTCGGGGGCACCGACCGGGGTCGGGGGCAGCCTGGTGGTCTCGCCGCTGGGCGAGGTCGTCGCGTCGGCCGGCTCGCAACCGCAGCTCGTGGTGGCCGATATCGACGTCGACCGGGTGGCGGAGGCCCGCAAGAGCATCGCGGTCCTTAGCAACCACTCGGACTTTGCTCAGGTTGATAGGGCAGAATCGGTCGGGTGACGAACCCACAAGGACCACCCAACCCGGACCCGTCGCAGTGGGGCCGTCCCTCCAACCAGGGTCCCTTCGGCCAGCCGCCTACCGAGCGGCCGACCGAGCGGATAAGCACCGGCGGCCCGGGTCACGTCCCCCCGCCACCGCCTCCCGCTCAGGGTCCCCCACCGGGGCAGACCGAGCGCTTCGGGACGCCCCAGCCGAACATGCAGCAGCCCGGCTACCCCCCGCCGCCGACCCCGCCCGCGGGTCCGACCGAGCGCCTGGCCACTCCCCCCGGCGACGACGCGACGCCGGGGAAGAAGAAGCGCCGCTTCGGCCGCGACCCGGTGTCCGTCCTGCTGATCTTCATCATCGTGATCGCGCTGATCATCGCCGGGCTCATCGGGGCCGAGCTGTACGTGCGCCACGTCGCGGACAGCAAGGTCGCGCAGGCGGTGGCGTGTGAGGTCAAGGACCAGGCCACCGCATCCTTCGGGGTGACGCCCCTGATGCTGTGGCAGCAGGCGACCAAGCACTACACCAACATCTCCGTACAGACGGCCGGCAACAACATCCGCGACGCCAAGGGCATGAAGCTCTCGATCAACATCAACGACGTCCGGCTCAAGGACACGGGCAACTCGAAGGGCACCCTCGGCTCGCTGGACGCCACGATCGACTGGACCAGTGACGGCATCAAGCAGTCGGTGCAGAACGCGATCCCGGTGCTGGGACCGTTCGTCACCAACACAGTGACCACGCATCCCGCCGACGGCACCATCGAGTTGAAGGGCATGTTGGACAACATCACGGCCAAGCCGGTGGTGTCGGGCACCGGCTTGCAGCTGCAGATCGTCAGCTTCAACGCGCTCGGCTTCACCATGCCCAAGGAGTCCGTGCAGTCGACACTTGACGACTTCACCTCGAACCTGACCAAGAACTACCCGCTGGGTATCCACGCCGACAGCGTGCAGGTCACGGATAAGGGTGTGACAAGCCACTTCTCGACGCGGAACGCCACCATTCCGAACGGCAACGACAACGACCCCTGCTTCGCCAACCTCTGACGTCGAGCACCCAGCCCGTCAACCGAGGCCGTCGAGCACTCCCCGGGTGCCCGACAACCCCAGCCGGGTGGCGCCGGCATCCAGCATCGCGAGCGCGTCCTCGGCGCTGCGGATGCCGCCGCTGGCCTTCACCCCGAGGCGCCCATCGACGGTCTCGGCCATCAGCGCGACCGCACGCACGGATGCGCCGCCGGCCGGATGAAAACCGGTTGACGTCTTGACGAAGTCGGCGCCGGCGTCCTCGGCGGCGCGGCACACCTGCGCCAGCGTGGGCTCGCCGGCCAGCGCGAGCAGCGCGGCCGACTCCACGATCACCTTGAGCACGGCGCCGCCGATCGCGTCGCGCACGGCGTGGACGTCGGCGCGCACCGCGTCGAGGTCGCCGGCCAGCGCCGCCCCGACATCGATGACCATGTCGATCTCGGCGGCACCGGACGCGACGGCCAGGGCCGCCTCGTGTGCCTTCACCGCCGGGAGGTGCTTGCCGGACGGGAAGCCCGCGACGCCGGCCACCCGCACGCCGGCGTCTGCCCGCACGGCGACGGGAACCATCGAGGGCGAGACGCACACCGCGTAGACGCCCAGTTCGGCCGCTTCGGCGACCAGGGCGGCCACGTCGGCATCGGTCGCTTCGGGTTTGAGCAGGGTGTGGTCGACGAACGCCGCCAACTGCGCTCGGCTGGGTTGGGTTGCCATCAGAAGGATTCTTCCGGACCGCCGGGATTACAGCCGGAGGCCACCATGTCGGCGTCGTCGACGACGGGCCGCCAGGGCTCCAGGTTCCAGCTGACCTTGCCGGGCTGGGCGAGTTCGGCGAACTGCCAGTGGCAGACGAACTGCGCGCGCATGCCGGGCGTGTCGGCGTCCGGGGACAAGGCGAGCACCTCGGCCCAGGCCTCGTCGGACAGGGCCGTGGTTGCGGGGATTCTCGAGGCGGCCCGGCCGGCCGGCGACGGGTACACCCGCAGGCTGCTCCGGCCCTGCCACTGCGCCCACCGGGTGTGGTCGATGTACGGCGGGGCCGGGGCGGGCGGATCGGCGGCGCCGCTGCCCGGATCGGGGGCGGCGACGGCGTGCGGTACCGGGCAGGACAAGGCGACGAGCGCCGCGACCGGCGCCGTCAGCAGTGCCTTCATTCCGCTAGCGCGACTTACCTTGAATCTCAAGCAGTTTGGGCCGAACGTCGACCAGATACACGCCGGCGGCACAGGCCGCGATCGCCATTCCGAGCACGCCGAAAACGAAAGCCAAGATGGACGTCAGCGCGACGGCGCCTCCCAGGATCAGCAACCACACCGGTTTGGTCAGCTTCTCGGCGGCGGTATAGGCGTCGGGTCGTTGCAACGCGGCATGCACGAAGGCATAGATCGCCGTCACTAAAACGGCGATCCGCAAGACCCACATCACGACATTCACGGCATGGAACACGCCTTAAGGGTATGCGGGCACCCTCCAAAACGTCGACTCCGAGTCACCCGAAGGCGACTCGGAGCCGAACGTCGTGCTGGGTGGTGCTTACTTCTGGGTGACCTTCTTGGCCGGAGCCTTCTTGGCCGGAGCCTTCTTGGCCGGAGCCTTCTTGGCCGGGGCCTTCTTCGCGACGGCCTTCTGGGCCTTCTTCGTGGTCGCTTCGGTCTTGCCGGGCAGCTCGATGCCGACCAGCTTGGCGGCGCGCTCACCGACCGCGCGGGTCTGCGACGCGACGGTGCCCAGAGCTTCCTGAGTCAGCTCGACGGCCTGGTCGACGTAGCCCTCGGCACGCGCGGACGCGTCCTCGAACGCGGTCTGGTTACGCAGCCGCTGCAGCGCCGCCTCGCCGCGCTCGACGAGCTCGTTGTACCGGCTGGTCGCCGCCTCCAGGTAGCCCTCGGCCGCCCTGCGCAGCTCCTCGGTGGTGAACTTGTCGCGCAGCTCGGTGAACTGCTCGGGCAGGTCCTCCTGCAACTTGGTCAGGCGAGCGCGGCGCTCCTCGACCCGGGTGCGGGTCTCGACGCGGGTCTCCTCGGCGCGCTCCCGCAGGCCGGCGATCAGGTCGTTGACGGTGGCCAGGGCCAGGTCGGCCGCGCCGAGCGCCGCGAGCAGCGGGGCCCGCAAGTCTTCGATGTTCGTGTTTTCCGCCATGGTCTTTCCTTTCATTGCTTTCGCTATCGGTGTTATTCGGTGTTATTAGCTGTCTGGTCGAGAAGTTAGGTGCAAACGTCTCCTTCGCAACTGGGGCCGCCAATGCCGGGGTGGTTCGGTCAGCAATTTCAGCTGGAACCGGTAGGTCCTCCCCGTTGGGTAACCGCGACGGCCGGTCGTCTATACATCACCAACTCGCTACGGCGAGGTGGGAAGCCCGCTTTGTGGTGCAAACCCCCAGCACAGACGGTTAGGTGCCGGGCGAAAACGGGCCGATCACTCGCTGTCGGATTCGGTCGGACACTCCTCTTGGATCGATTCGTTTTGCTGGGTGAACGATGAGTAGACGTCGAGCAGGATTTGCTTTTGGCGCTCGGTGATCGCAGTGTCGGTGACGATGGCGTCCCGGACCTGACTCTTGTCACTGGGTTCGAGAATTCCGGCGCGCACATAGAGAACCTCGGCGGAGACCCGGAGGGCCTTCGCGATCTGGTTCAAGACATCGGCGGAGGGCTTACGCAATCCACGCTCCACCTGGCTCAAATATGGATTGCTGACCCCGGACTTCTCGGCGAGCTGGCGCACCGACACCTGCGCGAGTTCACGCTGGCTACGGATGAAACTGCCGATGTCAGAGGCCACTTCGGAGGCAGCGTTGGACACCTTGGCGGAGAGCTTCTCCTCGGGCGTCATGGCGTGCTCCTGGTCGGGCGGCAGATCTGGACGCGCCCAGACTACTACAAGTGCTTGCTATTGCAAGCACTTGTTAGCACTGCTAGAAATGCGCTAGACCAGCAACTGCGCGACGGCGTAGATCACCAGACCCGCCAGCGAACCGACCACGGTCCCGTTGATCCGGATAAATTGCAGGTCACGGCCCACGTGCAGCTCGATGCGCCGGCTGGCCTCCTCGGCGTCCCAGCGCTCGATCGTGTCGGTGATGATCGCTGTGATCTCCACCCCATATTGCGAGACCAGGTGCTGGGCCGCCCGGACCAGCCAGTTGTCCACCTTGTCCCGCAGGTCGGCGTCGTCGCGCAGCGATTCCCCGATCCGGACGACGGTGTCGGCGATCCGGGTGCGCAGGGTGCTGGACGGGTCGTCCACGCCCTCGAGCACCAGCCGTTTCAGCGTCTTCCACGCCGTGGCCGCGGCGTTGGCGATCTCGTCGCGCGCCATCAGCTGCTCCTTGATCGCGTCGGCGCGCGCGATGGTGTCCGGGTCGTGCTGCAGGTCGTCGGCGAAGTCGAACAGGAAGCGGGTGGCGGAGCGGCGCAGTTCGTGGTCCGGATTGCGGCGGACCTTGTCGGTGAAGTCCATCAGCTCGCGGTGGATACGGTCGCCGACCAGATGGTCGACGAAGCGCGGGGACCAGGTCGGTGAGTCACGCTCGACCACCCGCTGAATGACCTCGCCGGCCTTCAGCGACCACTGAAAGGCCCGGTCGGCCAGCAATTGGATCAGCGCCTCCTGCCGGTGCTCGGCCAGCAGGGTGGCCAGCACCCGCCCGACCGGCGGTCCCCACTGCGGTTCGGCGATCCGGCGCACGATCATCCGGTCGATGACCTGCTGGACGTCCTCGTCGCGCAGGAGTTCGACCAGCACCCGCAGCACCGTGGCCGTCTCGCTCGCCACCCGCTCGGCGTGGACGGCCTCCGACAGCCACTTGCCGAGCCGACCGGACACCTGGGCGTCGCGCAGTTTGGTTTCGACGACCTCTGGCGACAGGAAGTTCTCCCGGACGAACGTGCCCAGACCCTCGCCCAGCTGGTCTTTCTTCCGCTTGATGATCGCGGTGTGTGGGATGGGAATGCCCAGCGGGTGGCGGAAGAGCGCGGTCACCGCGAACCAGTCCGCCAGGGCGCCCACCATCCCGGCCTCGGCGGCCGCGCCGACATATCCCACCCAGGCACCCAGGCTGGCGTGCGCCTGGGCCCACCGGCAGGCGAGGAACACGCCGGTGGCACCGATCAGAAAACTCAGCGCCACCATCTTCATCCGGCGCAACGCCACCCTGCGCTGGGCATCGGCCTCGGGATCGGCCCCGGCGAAAGATTCGGCAAAGGACGCCCGAGCAGGTCGGGCGGCGGCCGCCGCCGTCGCCGAATCGGGCCTCGCCCCCGGCGGGCCCGACGCTTCGCCTCTCACCGAGGCTCGATGTGCCACCACTCCATCATCTATCTTTCCCACGAATTGGTGTGACGACACTGTTCGCGACGTCTCACCCACGCCCGGCCACGACAAGAAACCGACCCCCTCACGCCGTAAGATCAAGGGCGTCTAGGGAATGGGAATTCGGCGACTGTGGCAGAGCAAATCATGGCTGTGAGCGTCAAGATGGATGGGCGCAAGCGGCGTTGGCATCAACACAAAGTGGAGCGTCGTAACGAGTTGGTCGACGGCACGATCGACGCGATTCGCCGACTGGGTGGCGCGCTGAGCATGGACGAGATCGCCGCCGAGATCGGGGTTTCCAAGACGGTGCTGTACCGCTATTTCGTCGACAAGAACGACCTGACGACGGCCGTGATGATGCGGTTCACCCAAACCACCCTGATTCCCAATATGGCTGGGGCGCTTACCTCTGGCCTCGACGGCTTCGACCTGACCCGCGAGGTCATCCGCGTGTACGTCGAGACCGTCGCGAACGAACCCGAGCCGTACCGGTTCGTGATGTCCAACAGCTCGGCCAGCAAAAGCAAAGTTATCGCCGATTCCGAGCGGATCATCGCGCGCATGCTCGCAGTGCTGATGCGCCGACGCATGCAACACGCCGGAATGGACGCCGGGGGCGCGGAACCATGGGCCTATTTGATCGTCGGCGGCGTGCAACTGGCCACCCACTCCTGGATGTCGTACCCGCGAATGAGTCGCGATGAATTGATCGACTACCTGACCATGCTGAGCTGGAATGCCCTCAAGGGGATCGTCGAGGTCGGCGGGTCGCTGGAGAAATTCCGCGGGGAGCCTCACCCTGCACCGATCGTGCCGCCCCGCGAGCGTCGGGACGGCTTCGGAGCCTGACAAAGGCTCGTCCCACCGCGCCGGGTTGTGTGGCGTACGCGCGCCCGTGTGAGGTTGGGCCGCGTCTCGGGAGGACGACTAGGCCCGTTACGGGGACTAGCATGCAGGAGGGGTATCGGGGGATACAGCGGGGTTGCCGTTCGGCCATTCACCCCTGTCCCCCGCATAGGAAGGCACTCTGTCGATATGTCTGTGCAGCTCACGCCGCATTTTGGAAATGTGCAAGCCCATTACGACTTGTCCGACGACTTCTTCCGGTTGTTCCTCGATCCCACCCAGACGTATAGCTGCGCCTACTTCGAGCGTGACGGCATGACCCTCGAACAGGCGCAGATCGCCAAGATCGATCTGGCGCTGGGAAAGCTGAAGCTCGAGCCCGGGATGACGCTGCTGGACATCGGTTGCGGCTGGGGCGGTGCCCTGAAGCGCGCTGTCGAGAAGTACGACGTCAACGTCATCGGAATTACCCTGAGCCGCAA
>NZ_LZKI01000063.1 GCF_001672755.1 Mycobacterium colombiense
CGGCGCGCTGCAGCATCGCCGGCAGGTTGAACACCAGCGCCACGGCCAGCACGATCATCGCGATCCCGCCGGCGATCTGAATGACGCGCTGCCGGCGCCGGAACGCGGCCACTCGTTCGGCGACGCGCCGCCCGGCCAGGGCGAAGGCCAGCAGCGGCAACGCGTTGCCGATGGCGAACGTCGCGGTCAACACCAGCGCGCCGTCCCCGACTACACGACCGCAATGCAGAACAAGCTGGGGGCCAACGACATCGAGCGCAGCCTGGGTCCGGCCCCCATGCAGCAGCCCGCCCAGGGCAGCGGGCTGCAGCTGAGCCGGCCCAGCAGCACCGTCGACGGCGCGCTCGGCGATTGCTCCAGCGGCTCCACCGAACTGCAACAGTGCGGACCCGCCCCCGCCCTCACCGGTATCACCGGGTGGCTCAACACCCCGGACGGCAAGCCGCTAGACCCGGCAGCGGTGAGCGGCAAGGTGATCCTGATCGACTTCTGGGCCTACTCGTGCATCAACTGTCAGCGCGCCATTCCGCACGTGATCGACTGGTACAACCGGTATCGCGACAGCGGGCTCCTCGTCATCGGTGTACACACCCCCGAGTACGCCTTCGAGCGGGTGCCCGCCAACGTGGCCAGCGGCGCCGCCGATCTGCACATCACCTATCCCATCGCACTCGACAATGACTATGCGACGTGGAACAACTTTCAGAACCTGTACTGGCCGGCCGAGTACCTGATCGACGCGAACGGGCAAGTGCGGCATACCAAGTTCGGCGAGGGCGACTACGACGACACCGAAAAGCTGATCCGCAAGCTGCTAACCGACGCCCATCCCGGCATTCAGCTGCCCGCCGGGGTGCACGGGGCCGACACCACCCCGCGGACCATGCTCACACCCGAGACCTACCTGGGTGTCGGCAAGAGCGGAAACTACGGCGGCAGCGGGGATTACAAGTCGGGCACGCTGACCTTCCCGCCGAGCCTGGCCGACGACAAGTTCGCCCTGCGCGGCCGCTGGACCCTGGACGACCAGGGGGCCACGGCCGACGGCGACGACTCCGTCGTCCGGCTGAACTACACCGCGAAAGAGGTCTACGCCGTCGTCGGCGGCACCGGCACGCTCGCCGTGACCCGGGACGGCAAGACCACCACGACACCGATCGGCGGAGCGCCCACGTTGCACCGGATCGTCGCCGACGACTCCGCGCACCGCGATCAGCTGGACATGCAGGTCAGCAAGGGCCTGCAGGTGTTTTCGTTCACGTTCGGCTAGCCGCCGGGCTCACGACTTCTTCGCGAGGCTGCCCAGCATCGCGACGACCACGCCGAATCCCACCAGCGCGGCGCCGGCGAGCAGCGCGGCGTTGAGCCACTGGTGCAGACCGGCTTCGGCTTGGTCGACCATCACCTCGGCGACACTGCGGATGTTGCCGGTGGTGCGGTTGAGCGCATCGTTGACGTAGCGCCCGGCGACCTCGATGCCCGCCCATCCGCCCGCCCCGACGAGCAGCGCCGAGACACCCAGGCTGCTCAGCGCCTTGCCGCGGCGCCGCGCGGCGGCCACCGTGAGCAGCGCGCAGACACCGCACAGCGCCGCCGCGCCCACGCTCACCCACGGCCCCCAGGTGGCCAGCCGGCTCAGCCGCCCCTGCCGCATCGAGTGTGGGACCGAAACAGTCAGCGGGACAGTGATTTTCGCGGGCACGGTGACGTTGTGGCGGCTGAGCAGCGGCTGGATCGCGCCGTCGTTGAGCATCGGCGCCACGTCGACCGCCCATTGGTTGCCGTCGTCGCCGGCCCCCGGGTCGCCGAACAGCCAGCCGTGCGCCGCCCGGTTGGCCCGGGCGAACAGCGGCGGGAAAGCCGGGCCGGCGGTGAAGGCGCGGGCAGCCTCGTGCACCTCGGAACTGTCGACCGGGGCGCGGCCCCCGCCATGCTCGGCGATGAGAGTCATTGCCCGGGTGGTCAATTCGGACGCCATGGCCGACTGCACAGCCGGGTCGGTCGCCGCGTGCTGCGCCAGCGCGGCGTAGCCGTCGGCGTCAACGATGTGCAGTTGCGTCCACGCCGCGGGGATCGCGACCGCCAGCGCGAGCGTGGTGATGAGCCACAACAGCACGGTCGCCGCGAATCGCACGCCTGCGAATCTACGCAATCCCCCGCACGTACGCGGCCTGCCCGAGGTGCTGGGCGCAGTCGTCGATGATGCTCACCAGCCGCGCGCTGGCCGTCACCGGCGGATCCCAGTTGGTGTCCACGACGCGGGCCAGCTCGTCGGCGGTGACCCCGGCGAGGTATTCGAGGGTGAGCTTGTGCACCGCGTGGTAGTAGCCGGACAGCAGGTCCGCGGGCGCCCGCACCTTGGCCACGTCATCGGGCGTGTGCCCATAACCGGTGTCGTCGCGTGGCAGGTCCAGTCCGAACCGGTCCACCCAGCCGTCGCGGAACCACACCTGCTCGACACCGGCCACGTCGGCCAGCTGGATGTCCTGCACCCGCGCGCTGTGCCAGAGCAGCCAGGCGATGCTGTTGGCGTTCGGCGCCGGCCGGTAGCCGGACACCTCGTCGGTGAGCCCCTCGGTGATCTGGTCGACGTGCTCGATCAACCGGGTGAACGCGTCGCGCAGCAGCTCCTGGAAAACGGCGGCATCGTCGGCCATACCCGCGACACTACGGGAGGATCTCGTGGAAGACCGCTTCGATGTTGTTGCCGTCCGGGTCGCGCACGAAGGCCCCGAAATAGCCGGCGTGATACTCCGGCCACAGCCGCGGCGCATGCAACGGTTCGGCGCCCAACTCGACGGCCGCCTGGTAGAAGGCGCGCACCGCGTCCTTGCCGGTGGCCTCGAAAGCCAGGTGAATCTCCCGGTTGGGTCCCGCCGGCGCGGCCGAGATCCAGAACGTCGGCTTGCCCGCACGCCCGTACCCGATGGCGCGACCCACATCCAGCTGCCGGGAGAAGCCCAGTGTCCCCAGCACCGCGTCGTAGAACCGCTGCGATCTGGCGTAGTCGGCGCAGTTGATTCCCACGTGGTCGATCACGGAGAAGATCCTGGCACGACGAACCGCAACGGTCGTAGATTGTTTGAATGACTTACGACCTCATCATCCGTAATGGCACCATCGTCGACGGGCTCGGGGGTGAGCCGTACGTCGGTGACGTGGCCGTGAAAGACAACATCATCGAAGCGGTGGGCGCGATCAACGGCGCGACCGCCACGCGGGAGATCGACGCCACCGGGCTGCTGGTCACGCCCGGCTTCGTCGACCTGCACACCCACTACGACGGCCAGTCCATCTGGTCGGAGCGCCTGACTCCGTCCTCGGCGCACGGGGTGACGACCGTGGTGATGGGCAACTGCGGGGTCGGCTTCGCGCCCTGCCGCCAGTCCGACCACGACGTGCTGGTCGACGTCATGGCCGGGGTGGAAGACATTCCCGGCGTCGTCATGACCGACGGGCTGCCGTGGACGTGGGAGACGTTCCCCGAATACATGGACGCGCTCGAGTCGGGCAAGCGCGACATCGATGTGGCGGCCTACCTGCCGCACTCACCGCTGCGGGTGTACGTGATGGGCCAGCGCGGCGCCGACCGCGAGCCGGCCACCGAGGACGACCTGGCCAAGATGCGGGAGCTGGCCAAGGAGGCGATCGAGGTCGGCGCGCTGGGCTTCGCGTCGTCGCGGCTGACCATCCACAAGACCGAAAGCGGTTCTCCCATCCCGAGTTACGAGGCGGCCCGAGAGGAGATCGAGCAGATCGCCCGCGGCGTCGTGGACGGCGGCGGCGGCCTGCTGCAGTTCGTTCCCGACATCCCGTCGGGCGGCTACCAGCCGGTGCTACAGACCGTGTTCGACGTCGCCGAGGACGTCGGGTTGCCCGTCACCTTCACCCTCGTCGTCGCCAACGCCGGCGACCCGACCTGGCCGGACGCCATCACGATGATCGAGAAGGCCAATGCGGCCGGCGGCGACATCACGGCGCAGCTGCTGCCGCGGCCGATCGGTCTGATCATCGGGTTGCAGCTGTCCGCCAACCCCTTCGTGCTCTACCCCAGCTACCGCGAGATCGCGCACCTGCCGCTGGCCGAGCGGGTGGCCGAGATGCGCAAGCCCGAGGTCCGGGCCCGCATCCTGGCCGACAAGCCCGGCCACGGTCACCCGATTCTTTTCGTGGCCCAGATGTGGGACTGGATCTTCCCGCTGGGCGACACGCCCGACTACGAGCCGGACCCGTCGACGAGCATCGGGGCCCGGGCCCGCGCCCGCGGCGTGGATCCGATGGAGGAGGCCTACGACCGGCTGCTCGACGACGAGGGCCGGGCCATGCTGCTGGTCGCGACCAGCAACCTGCAGAACAATTCGCTGGACACCGTGGGGGAGCTGCTGCACCGCGAGGACGTGGTGCTCGGCCTCGGCGACGGCGGCGCGCACTACGGGATGATCTGCGACGCCAGCTACTCGACCTACTTCCTGACGCACTGGGCACGGGACCGCAAGGCCGGGCGGTTCACCGTGTCCGAGGCGGTTCGCGAGCTCACGTCGGTGCCCGCCCGCATCGCCGGGCTGGCCGATCGCGGCCGGATCGCGGTCGGCTACAAGGCCGATCTCAACGTCATCGACCACGCCTCGTTGCGGCTGCACAAGCCCATCATCAGCTACGACCTGCCCGCCGGCGGCCGGCGCCTGGACCAGACCGCCGACGGGTACGTCGCCACGATTGTGGCCGGGGAGGTCATCGCCGAGCACGGCGTTCCCACCGACGCTCGGCCAGGCAAGTTGGTGCGCGGTCGCCAGCCGGTCCCCGCAGCCTCGCGATAACGCCACCAAAAGTGGCATATACCAGCTAAGTTGGGTCCGTGACGAACCCGCATTTTGCGTGGTTGCCGCCAGAAGTCAACTCGGCACTAATTTTCTCCGGTCCTGGTCCCGGGCCGCTGCTTGCTGCCGCGGCGGCGTGGGACGGCCTGGCCGAGGAGTTGGCATCGTCGGCATCGTCGTTTTCTTCGGTGACGACAGATCTGGCCGGTGGGTCCTGGCAGGGCGCGTCGTCGGCGGCCATGATGTCCGTGGCCAGTCAATACGTGAGCTGGCTCAGCGCGGCCGCCGCGCAGGCCGAAGAGGTGTCGCACCAGGCCTCGGCCATCGCGACCGCTTTCGAAGTGGCCCTTGCCGCCACCGTGCAGCCGGCCGTGGTGGCGGCCAACCGCGCGCTGGTATCGGCGTTGGCGGCTAACAATCACCTGGGTCAGAACACCCCGGCCATCGCCGACATCGAGGCGGCCTACGAGCAGATGTGGGCCTCGGACGTCGCGGCGATGTTCGGCTATCACGCCGACGCGTCGGCGGCCGTGGCCAAGTTGCCGCCCTGGAACCAGGTGCTGCAGAACCTCGGCTTCTCCAATACCAGTACCGCCGTCACGCGCCCGGCCAGTTCCGGCGCCGTCGCCCGCGGCTACACGTCGCGCATCGCCGGGTTCCTGCGGCCCTCGCCACCCCAGTAGCACCGAAATCCCGCGCCTATCCTGGAAGATCATGCGCACCAAGAAGAAGGTCGACCTCGAGGCGCTCGCCGACGCGCTGGCCGACTACCCGTATGCGTACTTGATCACGGTCGACGACGGATACCGGGTGCACACCGTGACCGTCGAGCCGCAGCTGCGGGAGGCCGCCCTCGACGTCGGGCTCATCGGCGGGCGGACCCGCAACAACCTCGCCCAGCGCGCCGACGTGACCCTGTTGTGGCCGCCCGCCGAACCGGGCGGCTACTCACTGATCGTCGACGGCACCGCCGAAGTCACCGAGGCCGGCGCCGAGACCGCCCGCCTGACCGTGGTGCCCACCCGCGCGCTGCTGCACCGCGACGCGGACTCCCCCGACGCCGCCAAGGGCTGCCTGCACGACTGCGTGGTGTTCTCGCTGCCGGCCTAGCGGCGATCGCAAGCGCGGCGAAGCCGGGCGCTGCGGGTCGCCGCCATCGGGCCAGAGTCGTACAGTCTCATCCGTGAGCCGCCGTCGCACCGCTCGCTCCGCCCTGGAGCGAAGAAGATGCCACAGGCATCAACAGCTGGGGTCACCCCGACCGCACCTACGAGCCGCTGCTGCTGGTGCGTTGCCTGCAGCGTCACCCCGCGCTGGCCTCCCGTCTGCGCAAGCTCGGCGAATCCCTTTATGTTGCAGCGCTTTTGCCGGGCCGGACCCGGACCATCGCCATCCTTCGCAGCTGCGCGTTGGTGGGCTGTGCATACGAGTGGGGCGGGCAGGCGGCGTTCTGGGGCCCGATCGCGGGCGTCAGCGACGACGAGTGCGACGCGTTGGTCACCGGCGGCCCCGACGACCCGCGGTGGAGTCCGGCCGAGCGGACGCTGATCGCGGCGGTGGACGAACTCGAGCGCACCGGCTCGTGGTCGGAGGCGACGTGGGGCGCGCTGGGCCGCGACCTGGACGACGAGCAGCGCATCGAATTGCTCACGGCAGTGGGCTGGTACCGCACGATCTGCACGCTGTGCAACGCGCTCGCGCTTCCGGTGGAGGGCTGGATGCGGCCCTGGCCCGGGTCAGCGCGCTGAGCGGTCCCTGCGCAGGCTGGGATGCTGATTCTTCAATAGCGGCAACAACACCCGCCGCGGCATGAATTGAAACAGGCGGGTGCTGATCCGGCTCGGCAGCCCGGGTATCACCGTTCCGCGGTCGTGGTCCAGCGCGTCGACTCCGGCGCGCGCCACCTCGCGCGACGGCTTCCACATGAACTTCGGGAAGGCGTCGGCGAAGTCTCGCTCGTCCATGCCGGCGCTCTGCACGAACTCGGTGCGCACCGGCCCCGGGCACAGCAGGGCGACGGTGACACCGGTGCCGGCGAGCTCACCGCGCAGCCCTTGTGTGTAGTTGTTGACGAACGCCTTGGTGGCCGCGTAGCCGACCTGTCCCGGAAAGGGTTGATAACCCGCCGTGGATCCGACGTTGAGGATCGCGCCGCGGCCGCGCGGCACCATCTGCTGTACCGCGCGGGTGCTCAGATCGATGACGGCCTCGACATTGACCCGCACCTGGGCGATCTCGTCGTCGACGGGCGTTCTGGTCACCGAACCCATGGTGCCGATGCCGGCGTTGTTGACCAAAATGTCGGTCGTCAGGCCGCGACGCTCGACCTCCTCGAACAGGCCGGCGCGGGCGGCGGAATCGCCGACGTCGCAAGCGATCACCTCGACGCGCACGCGGCCGGCGAGTTCGTCGGCCAGCCCGCGCAGCCGCTCTTCGCGGCGGGCGACCAGCGTGACGCCGTGGCCGCGGTCGGCCAACTCGCGCGCGATGTCGGCGCCGATTCCCGACGACGCGCCGGTCACGACGGCGGTGCTGGTGGGTGCGGGACTCGGAAGGGCCACGGGTTCGAACCTACCCGCCGCCTGCGCGCTCCCGCCTAGCCGGACAGCGCGTCGAACAACGCCGCCAACTGATCCGGCGACACCGATGCGTTGCATCGGCTGCGCAGGTCGAGCAGCGGCTGCGCGATGCCCCTCAGCTCCAACGCCTCATTGGGATGACCGAGGAAATACCCACGGACAGACGACTTCGCGTCAGCGGGCGATTGGTTGACCGCGGCGGTCAGCACGTTGTTGGCCTCGGGATGGCCGTCGAGGTAGCCGCTTGCCGAGTTCAGCACGCCGCTCGCGGTGGCGGCGACCCCGCTGGCTGAGCACGGATCGGGTGCCGCCGCCGCGGTCGGCTCGATCATGACGCCCAGAACGCAGCCGGCGATCACTCCAAACACTGTGCGCCATAACGATTTGCTCATTGCGTGTTCCCTTCGCGCCGACTATTCGAATGTCCAGTACATCAATTACCCCATAACCAGCCGTGCGAAGGGTCCAGGAGTGGCCTGTGACCGGCACGCACGAAAAAGCCCGGCCCCTTGCGAGGGCCGGGCTTTTCCCGTGTGTGAGTCGTGGACTTAGAAGTCCATACCGCCCATGCCACCGGTCGGGTCGCCCGCGGGTGCGGCCGCCTTCTCCGGCTTGTCGGCGACGACGGCCTCGGTGGTGAGGAACAGACCCGCGATGGACGCCGCGTTCTGCAGCGCCGAACGGGTCACCTTCACCGGGTCGGCAACGCCGGCCTTGAGCAGGTCCTCGTACTCACCGGTGGCGGCGTTCAGGCCGGTACCGGCGGGTGAGTTGCGGACCTTCTCGGCCACAACGCCGGGCTCCAGACCACCGTTGAAGGCGATCTGCTTCAGCGGAGCCTCGAGCGCAACGCGGACGATGTTGGCGCCGGTCGCCTCGTCACCGGTGAGCTTCAGCTCGTCCAGCGACGGGGTCGCGTGCAGCAGGGCCACGCCACCACCGGCGACGATGCCCTCCTCCACGGCGGCCTTGGCGTTCCGAACCGCGTCCTCGATGCGGTGCTTGCGCTCCTTGAGCTCGACCTCGGTCGCGGCCCCTGCCTTGATCACCGCAACACCGCCGGCCAGCTTGGCCAGGCGCTCCTGCAGCTTCTCGCGGTCGTAGTCGGAGTCGCTGTTCTCGATCTCGCTGCGGATCTGGGCCACCCGGCCGGCGATGGCGTCGGAGTCACCGGCGCCCTCGACGATGGTGGTCTCGTCCTTGGTGACGACGACCTTGCGGGCCTTACCCAGCAGGGCGACGTCGGCGCTCTCCAGCGACAGGCCGACCTCTTCGCTGATGACCTGGCCACCGGTGAGGATGGCCATGTCCTGCAGCATCGCCTTGCGGCGGTCGCCGAAGCCGGGGGCCTTGACGGCCACCGACTTGAAGGTGCCGCGGATCTTGTTGACGACCAGGGTGGACAGCGCCTCGCCCTCGACGTCCTCGGCGATGATCAGCAGCGGCTTACCGGCCTGGATGACCTTCTCCAGCAGGGGCAGCAGGTCCTTGACGGTCGAAACCTTGGAGCTGACCAGCAGGATGAAGGGGTCCTCGAGGACGGCTTCCTGACGCTCGGCGTCGGTGACGAAGTAACCCGAGATGTAACCCTTGTCGAACCGCATGCCCTCGGTGAGCTCGAGCTGCAGGCCGAAGGTGTTGGATTCCTCGACGGTGATGACGCCCTCGTTGCCGACCTTGTCCATCGCCTCGGCGATCAGGTCGCCGATCGACTGGTCGCCCGCGGAGATGGCCGCGGTGGCAGCGATCTGGTCCTTGGTCTCGACCTCTTTGGCCGACTTGAGCAGGGTCTCGGTGACCTTCTCGACGGCCTTCTCGATGCCGCGCTTCAGCCCAAGCGGGTTGGCGCCGGCCGCGACGTTGCGCAGGCCCTCGCGGACCAGTGCCTGGGCCAGAACCGTGGCCGTCGTCGTGCCGTCACCGGCAACGTCGTCGGTCTTCTTGGCGACTTCCTTGACCAGCTCGGCGCCGATCTTCTCGTAGGGGTCCTCCAGGTCGATCTCCTTGGCGATGGACACACCATCGTTGGTGATCGTGGGGGCACCCCACTTCTTCTCCAGGACGACGTTGCGACCCTTGGGGCCCAACGTCACCTTTACCGCGTCGGCGAGGGCGTTGAGTCCCCGCTCGAGGCCGCGACGGGCCTCTTCGTCGTACGCAATTGTCTTGGCCATTGCGAAGTGATTCCTCCGGATTGGGGATGACACGTTCTGGCCGGGTGCAGTGCCCGCGACGGACGACCGCAGCTGTCTTCTGGCTAGGTCTCACCGTCCCGACCTAGCACTCGCTGGTCGCGAGTGCCAAGTCATTCTTAGCACTCGCCCATGTCGAGTGCAAGAAGAGGTCAGCCCTATCGCCCAGCGCGTAAACCGTCGACGACGACGTCGGTCACCCGCTCGGCCAAGTCCGGGTTGTAGGCCTCCGCGGCCTGGCACCCGACCATGATCGCCTTCACTTCCCGCACCCCGATGTCCGGGCGCGCGGTGCCCGCCCGCTGCGCGGCCCGCAGCAGCTCGTCGAGCATCGCCAGGAACGCGTCCTCGGCGACGGGCGCGGCGGTGGCGATGTCGATCCCGAATCCGGCCAGCGCGTCGACCAGGCCGCGATCGGCCGCGCCCCAGTGCAGCACCATCGACCGCAGCAGGGCGAACAGTGCCTCGCCGGGTCCGACGGAGTCCAGCAGGGCCCGCCCGTCGTCGACCAGCCGCTGCATCCGGTCCTCGATGACCGCCTGGAACAGCGCCTCCTTGGTCGGGAAGTGCCGGTAGACGGTGCCGGCGCCGACGCCGGCCCGGCGGGCGACCTCGTCGATGGGCACCGACAGACCCTCGGCCGCAAAGATTTCGTAGGCGACGTCCAGCACGCGTGCCCGGTTGCGCGCCGCGTCGGCGCGCAACCGGCGTTCCGGCTGCGCCATCTGTTCACTCCTCAACGGTTGACAAAACGGGGCGTGCGTTCCGTATAGTGACATTCAACCGGAGCGCTCGCCCCGTTTACTCTACAAGTTCAAGGAGCCTCTCATGGCCAAGTGGACCACCGCGGACATTCCCGACCAGACCGGCCGGGTCGCCGTCATCACCGGAGCCAACACCGGCCTGGGCTACGAGACCGCCCTGGGGCTGGCCGACCACGGCGCCCACGTGGTGCTGGCGGTGCGCAACCTGGACAAGGGCAAGGACGCGGCGGCCCGGATCACCGCCCAGAGCCCGCACGCCGATGTCGCGCTGGCCGAGCTCGACCTGACGTCGCTGGCGTCCGTCCGCGCCGCGGCCGAACAGTTGCGGTCCACGCACGACCGCATCGACTTGCTGATCAACAACGCCGGGGTGATGTACACGCCGAAGTCCACCACCAAGGACGGCTTCGAGCTGCAGTTCGGCACCAACCACCTGGGCCACTTCGCCTTCACCGGCCTGCTGCTGGATCGCCTGCTGCCGGTCGCCGGCTCGCGGATCGTCACGGTCAGCAGCGTCGGTCACCGCATCCTCGCCGACATCCACTTCGACGATCTGCAGTGGGAGCGCCGCTACAACAGGGTCGCCGCCTACGGGCAGGCCAAGCTCGCCAACCTGCTGTTCACCTATGAACTGCAACGACGGCTCGCCCCGCACGGCACGACGATCGCCGCCGCCGCGCACCCCGGCTTCTCGGACACCGAGTTGATGCGCCACCTGCCCGGTCCGGTGGAGGCCATCTTCCGGGTCGTCGCACCCCTCATCACCCAGGACGCGGCCGGCGGCGCGCTACCCAGCCTGCGAGCGGCCACCGACCCGACCGTGCAGGGCGGGCAGTACTACGGCCCCTCCGGTTTCGCGGAGTCGCAGGGCTCCCCCAAGCTCGTCGGCTCCAGCGCCAAGTCGCACGACGCCGACCGGCAGCGCCGGCTGTGGGCGATTTCCGAGGAGCTGACCGGGGTGGTCTACCCCCTCGACTAGCCCGCCGACTAGCCCAGGTCGAGCAGCTGCTCGTAGAAACCGCCGAAGCCGCGCGGGCGATCGACGAGGTGGATCTCGAGGATCCAGTGGCAGATGCGCCCGCGCGGATCGGTGCGACGCATCGGCTTGTTCGATCCGGGCATGATGATCCACTCGACGCCGGGACCGGCGATCTTCTTGTGCGGGAACTCGCCGATCAGATGGCCGGCGATGCGACTGCCCCACTCGAAGCCCTCGGCACGGGCCACCCCGACGACGTAGTCGAACAGCTCGGCGCCGGTGATCTCGGGTTGGCCTGCGAAGTGATCGCGGCCGGCCTGCCAAACCCGTGGCAGCGCGTCACGAAGGGCCGTCTTGTGCGGGTCGTCGCCGAGCACGAACGTCCGCCCGAAATCGGCCTCCCACTCCTCGAAGATCGGGCCGAGATCGAGGAACACGATGTCGTCGTCGACGATCGTCCGATCCGGTGGGCGCTCCTGAAACGGCTGCAGCGTGTTCTCCCCGGCCCGCACGATCCGCCGATGCCAGTGCCGCGTCACCCCGAACATCTCGCCGGCGAGATCGTGGATCTGGTCGGAGAGTTCCTTCTCGGCCAGCCCGGGGCGGATCATGGCCCGCCGCTCGATCTCCTCGAACAGTTGCGCGGCTTTGCGCTCGGCATCCAGCAGCCGTTGCACGCGAACACCTTCGGCGGTCGATCGGTCCACAGCAGCGATGTTATGCGCACACTGGAACCATGTCCCTCGTCGTGCCGCCCTACCCGCCCGCCCGATACACCGAAGACGAACCGGAGGTCAGCGCCTGGTTCAAGCGGGCCGATCAACCGCCCGACTACGAGACGTCCGGAGTCAAGTACCACTACCTGGCCAACCAACAGGACACCGCCGGCGACTACGGCCTCTACCGGGTCGACATCGCCCCGGCCGGCGGCGGCCCCCCGGCGCATTTCCACCGCGCCATGTCCGAGGCGTTCTTCGTCCTGTCCGGGACGATGAAGCTCTACGACGGCACGCAGTGGGCGGACGGCCATCAGGGCGACTTCCTCTACGTGCCGCCCGGCGGTGTGCACGGTTTTCGCAACGAGGCGGATGAGCCGGCATCGATCCTGATGTTGTTCGCGCCCGGCGCGCCCCGCGAGGCTTACTTCGAAGGCTTTGCGGCCCTTGCCGATATGACCGACGACGAGCGCCGGGAGTGGTTTATCCGCCACGATAATTTCTGGGTGCAGTAAACCCTTGCATTAACGCGAAATTTCCTCTGCCGTAACGTTTCTGATCTTTGTTCCGGCCCCGGCAACGGTGGGCGTAGGGTGTGGCCGTGCGGACGAGGAAGCCGTCGAAGCGGGCTGCGGCCTGGATGCGGCAGAGAATCGATTGGTCGATGAGCGCCCCGGTGATGATCAGCCTGCGGATCAAACGTCCAAAACCCCGGAGCACACCGGACTTTCGGCCGCGCCTACCGGCGCCGGTCGCCGTGCCGGAACGCGGTATCCGGGTGAGCGGCTATCAGCGGGGTGGGCGGGGATACCGCGATCGGGCCCGGGCGCGCCTGTTGCTCGCACCGCCCGCGATGGCTCGACGGCCGCGCGTGGCACGCCCTTCGGGCCGACGACCGCACATACCGTCCGTCGCTACGTCGCGGGCGTCAGGTCGCCGTTGACGTAGCGCTGCAGGCTGGGGCCGATGGCCGCGACGGCCTCGTCGTCGGTCATCGACGCGATGGGCTCGATCTTCCAGACGTAGCGCATCAGCGCCAGGCCGATCGTCTGGGACGCGATCAGGCCGCTGCGGATCAGGCGCTCGTGTTCGTCCACGCCGAGCTGTGCGGCGCCCATCAGGCTGCCGGCGACGACGCGCCGCAG
>NZ_LZKI01000064.1 GCF_001672755.1 Mycobacterium colombiense
CCTTACGACAGCTTCGCGACCTCGGCCTGCAGCCCATCGAGGCGTTGTAGCGTCTGATCGCGAGGCTCGGTCGGCAGGTCCACCAGAAGGTGCTCCACACCCAGATCGCGATACGCCTCGAGTTCCGTCGCCGTCGGCTTGCCGCCGTGGAAGTGGATCACCGGCACGTCCTTACCGGCCACGTCGCGCAATTGCGCTAACGGAGAAGACAACTCCTCTGCCGACCCCGTCATCGACAGCCAGCCCGCGTTCAGCCGGGCGATGCGCTTGAAGCCCGCCGGTCCGCCGCCGAGATAGAGCGGCGGATACGGCTTCTGGACAGGCTTGGGCCAACTGTAGATCGGGTCGAAGTCCACGAATTCGCGGTGGTATTGCGCCTTTTCGTGCGTCCAGATCTCGATCATCGCGTCGAGCCGCTCGTCAACGACGCGTCCGCGGACCGAAGGATTCACGCCGTGGTTGGCGATCTCCTCACGCAACCAGCCGATTCCCACGCCGAATCGAAATCGCCCCTGCGACACCAGATCCAGCGACGCCACCTCCTTGGCCGTGTGGATCGGATCGCGCTGGGGCACCAGGGCGATCCCGGTGCCCACGACCAGCCGGTCGGTGGCAACCGCCGCGGCGGTCAGCGCCACGAACGGATCCAGCGTGCGGTAGTACTTCGGCGGGATCGGGCCGCCGCCCGGATACGGGGTCTTCGCGTCGACCGGGATGTGTGAGTGCTCGGCGAGGAAGAGCGATTCAAAACCGCGCTGCTCGAGCGCCTCCCCCAACTCCGCGGGACCAATGCCGTCGTCGGTAACAAATGTCAGCACACCGAAACCCATGATGCTCAGTCAACAGCATCACCGCCCGCCTGTCAGCGCGAGATCGTCCCGGCGGCCGGGCGGCCGCAGATCTCAGCTCACAACGGCTTCTGCGGTCACCGCGCGGGGCGCCCGGCGCTCGACCGGACGTACCGCTCCCCAGAGGCCGGCGGCGACACCGACCGCGGCGCCGCCCAGGCCGATGATCTGCTGCGAAGGCTTCATCTCGCCGTGCACGCTCATCCCGCCGACCAGGTCGGCCACGTCGGCACCCGCGGAGGCCAAAAACCAGCCGCGCGTGTTCTTACCGCGCAGAGCCGCCGACGCGAGCAGGACACCGATCAACGCGTCGCGATAGCCCATCGACCGCAACAACAGTTGCGCGGTCGGTGACGGCTCGTCCGGGTCCCCCCACAACTTGTTCGCCCGCAGCGGGTCGACGAGGAAGGAAACGCCAGAGGCAAGTCGGATGGTGCCCGCAAGGAGGCCGAACCGGTCGATGGACATGGTCTTCAGAGCCTAGGAGCAAACCGTCCGGTCGCGCACGCATTCGACCCGAGAGTCGCTCACGGCGCCGGACAGGCATCGGCCATCTGCAGCGACGCCGGCCACAGCACCGTCGCCACCCCGAAGGCCATGGCGTCGGCGCCGGTCGGCGCCACGGCTTCTATCCGCGCCTGAATTCGCTGGGTCTGCTCGGGATGAAAAGCCGTCCACGCGAACCCGATACACAGGTATGGGATCAACAACCACAACCCCAGCTCGATCAACCCGCCGACGCTGACCTTGTGCCCGAGGATGCGCCGGACCGGGTCCATCGCGTGTTTGATTCCGCCCATGACCGCACTCCCTACCGCAGCACCAGTTTCAGCGCGTAATCGACGACGACATCGAGATCAGTGCCCAAATGCCCGGCGAGCCACTGCTGCGCGAGCTCGGCCATGGCGCCCGTGTACAGGGCGGCGGCGACCTCCGCGGCCACCGGATCGGAATCGGGGTTGAGGCGCCAGCCCTCGGTCAGCACGCCCGCGCGCAGCATGTCCTGAGTCGCGCGGCGCCGGGCGGCCAGCACCGGGTTGGTGCGCGCGTCAGTGAACAGCACCCGGCCGCGGCGCGGATCGGCCGACGAGAAGCCCAGCACCGCCGCGATGCCGGCCCGGGTCCTGGCGCCGAGCGAATCCCCCGCCTGCTCGATGGCGGCCTCGATCACTTCGCCGAGCTGATCACTCACCCGGTCGTAGACCGCGCCGAGCAGATCGTCGGTGTCGCCGAAACTTTCGTAGAAGTACCGCGTGTTCAGCCCGCATTCGCGGCATACCGAACGCACCGAGACGGCCGCCTCACCGCCGCCGCCGAACAGTCGATAGGCGGCCTCGACCAGCAGCGCACGACGCTCGGCGCGGCGGTCCTTGAGCGGTATACCGGCCCACCGGGTGGGACTCGACATCCCTACAGAGTAAGTCGGGATGGCGCGGGTCTTGTCACACCTGTAGCCAGAACCTATTCTGGTTACAGTCGTGACCAGAAGTTTTGAGGGAGTGCGCCGTGTTTCTGCCACACCAGATCGTCGGTCAACTGATCAACAAACGGTTGGACGACAACATGCGGCGATACTTTTTCCGCGGCATGGAGTTCGCCGCGCCCGTCGGCGACCCGGGTTGGTTCGGCCCCGACAGCGCCGTGTGGCGCGTGCACTCGCACCTGCCCGCGCTGATCTTCGGTCTGCAATGCGCGGCCTTCATGGAGACGCTGGACCCGTCGATCTACTGGATGGGCATGCACCACTCGCGACTGATCAAGCGGGACAGCAACGGAAACCCGATATCGCGAGTGCCCCAGATCGATCCTGAAGGCGCCGCGACTCGCCTCGGCCACTCGGTGGCGTTCTTCATCGGCACGGCATATGGGTCAACGGAAACCGCTGAGCGCCTGGCGAAATCCGTGCGCGCGATGCACCACACCATCAAGGGCACTCGTCCCGACGGTGCCCACTACGACGCCGACGACCCCGAGTGGCTGCGCTGGAACTACGCGACGGTCGTCTGGGGCCTGGCCACCGCGCACGAGCTTTATCACCCAATGCCGTTGCGCGGCAAGAAACTTGACCGCTACTACAGTGAGTTCGTCCGCGTCGGGCACGCGCTGGGAGGCACCGACCTGCCGACCACCAAGGCCGAGACGCTCGAGTGCCTGGAGTCCTACTTGCCGAAACTGGCTGTCACCCACGGCAAAGCGATGGGCACCGGCCCCAACGTCCAAATGCCGCAGGCCGCCGTGGACTGGGCCATCCGCGACACCATGCCGAAGTGGGCCAAGCAAATGCTGCAGCACCGCGACTGCAACATCGTCGAACGCACCGCCCGTCGCACCGCGGTGTGGTCGATCATCAACGGGATCAACGCCGCATCCGGCCCCGCGCCGGAATTTCGGCAGGCGCAGGCCAGGGTCAAGGGCGGCACCACGGTCCCCCACACCCTGCCGACCTACGTGCTCGGCAGCGATCAGGTTCGCAGCCGCTCCGAGGTCGAGCGCAGCTTCCAGTCCGTGTAGTCGCTCCCCCGCCACCGGTGTCCGACACTGGGGGCATCTCACAAACTTCCCCGGCGAAACGTCTACACAGCGTGACAGCCAAACGACCGTTCGAGGCGGTGGTCGTCGACCACGGTCCCGCCGTCCTGCGGGTATGCCGCGCCATCGTCGGGCCCGTCGACGCCGACGATGCCTGGTCGGAGACCTTTCTGTCCGCGTTGCGCGGCTACCCGGACCTGCCCGCCGACGCCAACGTCGAGGCCTGGCTGGTCACCATCGCGCACCGCAAGGCCATCGACCTCACCCGGGCCCGGGCGCGACGCGCGGTGCCGACCGGCAACGTCCCCGAAACCGCCGGCCCGGCGGATTCCGACAGGGACGACGACCTGGCCGACGCGCTGGCCCGGCTGCCCGCCAAACAGAAGCAGGCGGTCGCCTACCACTACCTGGCCGGCCTGCCCTACTCCGAGATCGCCGCCATCCTCGGCGGCAGTCCCGATGCCGCCCGGCGCGCCGCCGCCGACGGCATCGCCACCCTCAGACGCACATACCCCGGCCTCGCCGCCGGCACGACCGGGACAGGAGAACACCGATGAACAACGAGCACGAATTGACCCGCGAGCTGGGCCGGATCACCGACGCCACGGCCGATGACCTGGGCGCGCTGCGCGCCCGGCTCGCCACCGCCGCGCAGGCCGAGGGCCTCCTCGACATCGCCTACCGCATCGTCGACAGCCCGGTCGGCGCCCTGCTCATCGCGGCCACCGAACTCGGCCTCGTCCGCGTCGCCTACGCCAGCGAGGGACACGACGCCGTCCTGCAAAGCCTCGCCGACAGGATCAGCCCGCGCATCCTGCTCGCACCCGGCCGCCTTGACACGGCCGCAAGGCAACTCGACGAGTACTTCGCCGGTAAGCGCCGGGATTTCGGCGTGCCGTTGGACTGGCGGCTCTCGGCCGGATTCCGCAACACGGTGCTACGTCATCTGCCCGAGATCGGCTACGGCCACACCGCGAGCTATGCCGCGGTGGCCAAGCTGGCCGGCAATCCGAACGCGGTTCGCGCCGTCGGCAGCGCCTGTGCCACCAATCCGCTTCCCGTCGTGGTGCCCTGCCACCGCGTGGTGCGCAGCGACGGCGCGATGGGCGGCTACCTCGGGGGCGTGGAAGCCAAACGCATCCTGCTCACCCTCGAGGCCGCGGCCTGACGGGCGAATCCCGTTGCGATACAACCCGACCGCCGCCCGTACCGGCCGCTAGGCGGCGCCCGGCGTGAGGGGCGGAAGGTTGACGGCCGGCGACGACTGCTGCGTCGGCGCGGGCTGCGGTCCCTGGTTGACGTGTTGCCCCAGGTGCTGGGGACAGAAGGCGCTCGCCGCGATCATGGTGAACTGGGCGGCGCCGTCGACCGTGAATCCCGGGTTACTCGACGACACGCTCTTGATCACGTCGACCTGGGGACTGCCCTCGTCCATCAGTTGGCACGCCCGCTTACCCACCCCGACGGCCGCCGCCGGGTCCTGGTAGGTAATGCCCGCCTGGTTGAGCGCGGCGATGAAGCTCGCGTCAGCTCCCGACGTGGCGACCGGGTCGGCGTACGCGGGCGCGGCCACACCAGCGAGGGCGGCGCAGCCCGCAAGCACTAGCAGCATTCGCATCGCCTCATCCTCATATAGATCGGCGTCCTTGTCCTGCCGAGCCCCTCCGGCTGTGCCTAACCACGACAAACGCCCACGTTGGGCCGCCGGGCGCCGATTCCGCACGGACCCTTAAATTCGGGCCCTATGTGGTACACAGTGGCTATGTCCTCGCTGTCCCAGCAACATCGTTGAGAGCCCCGAGGTGGACAACGATCGACTTCTGACTCCCGGCCAGACCTGCTGGCGCACGGCACGGGCCGAGCAGTTCGCCGCCATCATCGACGCGGCCGACTACTTCAGGCACGTCAAGGCCGCGATGCTGCGCGCCCGCCATCGGATCATGCTGATCGGCTGGGACTTCGATTCCAGGGTGGCGTTCGAGCGGGGCGAGAAGACACTTCCCGGGCCGAACCAGCTGGGTCCGTTTCTTTATTGGATGCTCTGGAAACGGCCGGGCCTGAACATCTACCTGCTGAAGTCCAACTTGCGCCTGCTGCCGGCCTTCGACGGCATCTGGTTCGGCCTCACCCCGGTGTCTCTGCTGAACCAGATCAGCAGCAGGCGAATGCATTTCGCCATCGACGGCGCCCACCCCATCGGCTCGGTGCATCATCAGAAGATCGTGGTCGTCGACGACGCGGTGGCGTTCTGCGGCGGTATCGACCTGACGCTCGAACGATGGGACACCCGGGCGCACGCGCATGAGAACCCTCTCCGCCGCACGGCGGGGCGCGGCTACGGGCCGCGGCACGACGTCGGCCTGGCCGTCGACGGTGCGGCCGCACGGGCCCTGGGTGAGCAGGCCCTGGCCAGGTGGCAGACCGCGACTGAACACTCGTTGGCGCCGGTCGAGGCCAAGCACACCACCTGGCCCAGCAAGCTGGAACCGAACCTGTGCAATGTCGACGCCGGAATCGCACGCACCATGCCCGAGCTCGAAGACCGCCCCGAGGTCCGGGAGGTGGAGGCGCTCAACCTGGCCGCCATCGCGGCGGCGCGCCACACCGTCTATGTGGAGAACCAATACCTGGCATCCCGAACCATCGCCCAGGCGCTGGCAGCGCGGCTGCGCGAGGACGACGGCCCAGAGATCGTCATCGTGCTGGCCCGCAGAGGCAACAACCCGCTCGAGCGCGGAACCATGGACAGCGCCCGCCACCTCCTCATCCGGCTGCTGTGGGAAGCCGACGATCATGGCCGACTGGGCGTCTACTGGCCGGCGACCGACGGCGGCACCCCGATCTACATCCATTCCAAGGTGCTGGTGGTCGACGATCGGCTGCTGCGCATCGGCTCCTCGAACTTCAACAACCGCTCGATGGGCTTCGACAGCGAGTGCGACGTCGCGATCGAGGCGCAGCCGGCCAATTCCGAACACGACGCCGTCCGCCACGAAATCGCCTCGGTGCGAAGCGAATTGATGGCAGAGCACCTCGGCGTTTCGGTAGACGAGCTCGAAGAGGCGATCGGCGAACACCGGTCGGTGCTGAATGCGATCGAGGCACTTCGGGGAGACGGCAAGACGTTGCGGCCCTTCACCGAGCGCACCGTCGCCGATGAGGCGGGCCCGCTGGCCGAGAACGACCTGATGGATCCCGATCACGTCCCACGGTCGCTGACCCGCAGCGTGCAACGGTTCATCACCGGCCTTCGGGGTTGACCGGTCGGCGATTTGGGTGTGGGTCGGGCGAACCCGGCCTAGTGTGGGCAGAAGTGCCAGTGAATTAAGGACGAGCACCGATGAGCATCGACGACGACTCCGTCACCACCCTGGAGGACCTGCGCGGCGACCTGGCGCAGCGGTACAAGCGGACGCCGACTGGTGGAAGTGCGGCGGACAGCGCGCTCGTCGAGGCCGACATGGCCGCACTCGATCGCGACGGGTACGTCATCTGGGAGAACCTGCTCACCGCCGAGCAGTGCTCGCAGATCCGTGAGGTCGTGCGCCCCTGGCTGCGGCACACCGGGCGCAACTCGTTCGAGGGCCTGCGCACCCAGCGCATCTACAGCGTGCTGAGCAGGACCCGGGTATGCGATCGGCTGGTCGATGACCCGCGGGTGCTCGCCGTGCTCGATCGGCTGCTGATGCCCAACTACCTGCTTTCGGCGTTGCAGGCCATCAACATTCAGCCCGGCGAGGCCGCGCAGCTGGCCCACCACGACGACGGCTTCTATCCGGTTCCGCGCCCGCGGGAACCGCTGGCGGCCGCGACGATTTGGGCGATCGACGACTTCACCGCCGACAACGGCGCCACCGTCGTCTACCCGGGCAGCCACCGCTGGGGCAAGCGGCGGCCGGGCCCCGACGATCAGGCGCTGCCCGTCGTGATGCCCGCCGGCTCGTGCGTCTTCTTCGTCGGCACCCTCTGGCACGGCGGCGGTGCCAACAACACCGACCGCGAGCGCCTCGCCGTCACCGCCCAGTACTGCCAACCGTGGCTGCGGCCCATGGAGGCCTACACCCTGTCGATATCACGCGACGTCGCGCGGGTGGTCTCCGATGACCTTCGCCGGATGCTCGGCTACAGCATCCATCCGCCGTTCGTCGGCAATGTCGACGGCCTGCATCCGTTGCGGCTGTTGGAAGTTGAGCCGCAGCCGTAGCGGGCCGACTCGTTCGCCATACCGGTAGCGACACCGCACACCGACGGTTAGGCCGTTCATACGTCGTAGTACAGCGCGAACTACATACAGGCCGTTTGAACCGCTTAGCTGTGATGGCAGCACGACAAAATGCCTGTTCAAAGCGTTGGCCCTGATGGCTGGCGCAAGCCGCCGGAAACTCTGCTGCGTACCCACTGCGTACCCGCCGCTGCCCGCATCCCACGCGCGGCTCCCACCCATCGACGCCGTTCCGCGGACAGCCGTCGCTCGTTCGAGCTATAACTCAGCAACCCCTCAACTCCGAAAGGGCAGCCCGCGCATGACCGCGACCACCCCAACCATCCCCGCCGACCTGTGGGCCGCCTATAAGCACCTCGTCGTACGGGAACTGGCCGAGAAAATGTACGGCCGCTACGAAGACGCCGACCATGAGTAGCGACGACGATCAGCCTTCGACGGCTGTCGGGGCGGGCGACGACGAGACCATGATCGTCCCGGCGCCACCGACTGAGGCTGCGCAGGAGCTCGCGTGGTCAGAGGATCCTGAACCCGACTACTCGCCACACGAATCCTGGCGGGCCGCTCTCATCGCTGCCGGCGCCGTACTGTTGCTCTGCGCTGTAGCAGCAACACTGATCATCGCCTGGCGCCACCCACACCAGCCGATGCCCAACAACGCCGCCGCCAAACCAAGCGTCCCAGTCCCGGCCGCACCGCCGCCCCCAACAATTCAACGCGTCGAGCCCCCCACACCAGCAGCCCCGCGCCCACTGCAATACGACAGCCGCGGCGTCCCCATAATCCCGAAAGACCCCACCTCACAAGAACTGCAGCAAGTGCTAATAGCCGACCTCGACGGCGCCAGCATTCCCCACCCCGGCCCGGCAATCACCGTCAGCGAAGCCCAAGCCGTCTGCGATTACCTCACCAGCGGCCACCACACCGGCCCCGATACGTTCACGTGGATACAACACACCCACCCCAACTTCACCGACGGCCAAACAGGCGGCTTCGCGGGTGCATCCATCGGGATCTACTGCCCTCATTTCGGCTACCTACTCGACCCAAACAACCAACAAGCAACCTCGTAGCGTTGGGCCTGTCGGTCGATCCAGCTTGGACCGCATCGATATTCGCCGTTTTGCCGCTGTTCACAGAGCGGGCTTGTAGCTCAAAATTCCCGAGGTCAAGCTCGCCTAGGCGTGTCTGAATCGGGTCTATTCTTTCCCGTACCGCTCCAAGGCGGCCTGGGCGCTACGGCCCATCGCGGCGCCGATGACGGCCCACGAGTCGCCAGCTGCCCGCGCATCCGCGACCGCCGCCTCCAGTTCGGCCTGGGGCGCGTTGCCGGTCACCGCGGCGCGGATGCTTCGAAAGTGGGTTGCCTCGCGTGCGTGGGCCGGGTCAACTTTGAGAGCGTCGAGCCATTGGTCAATCTGGTCGGCGGTGGGATCTGCAGCACTGCCAAACATCTCCACCGGGCCCGTCCGGGCCTATACCAACCGCCGCCCAGGCCGCCCGGCGCCGAGCGTCAACGGGTTTCGCCCACAGTGGTGGCAGATAACTCAGTACGTCGGTTGCCGGGGATACGCTTTCTTCCGTGATGAAGAACCTCACCCTGCCGTCTGTTACTCATCGGCAGCTAACCGCCGATGAGTAAGAGAGGCGACAAGAGACGCGCCAAGCAACGAGGCACGCAGCTCGCGGAATCAGCGCGCCGCAGCACCACAGAACACCCACCGGACAGGACGCCGAAGCCCAAGCCGGAACGGAAGCCTGTTGACGAGGCCCAGAAGGCGACGCCCCGGCAGAAGCTCCAGCGGATGGGGGCGCCAGGTGCTTCGAAGTCGCCGGATGGTCCCAGCGGTCTAACGCCGGAGATGGTGTCGGAATCCGAGTACATGTCGATCGAATTCCCACCGGATGCGCCAGGCGCTCCGTCGATCCAGTTTCTGCTGAAGATCACCGAGCGGATCGTGAATCTCAGCCAGGAGACGTTGTCGTTCAAATCGGTGCCGGTGGAGGACACGATCCATCCCAGACCGCTGCCCTTTGAACCGCCGCTTCAGCAATACGGCGTCGGCGATGCGAAGGGGTTCCGTCACCACTGGGAGAAACTGGACTACGTGTTCGAGCTAGCCGATCCGTATGTGTTCCCCGAGATCCCGTTGCTCGAAGCCGACCGGGAGATCGTCGAGCGGTACATCCGAATGTGCCGACGGCTCGCGGGGTTCAGTGTGATCAATAACGACAAGTCCACGTTGTCTGTCGGTAGCGATGCCGGTGTATGGCATGTCCGCGTGGTAGACCCGCCAAGCGACGAAAGTTTTATGGGTACGTCCGCTGCATTTCGTCAGCTGCACAACGACGGCGAGCCAGCCTCATTCGTAAAGGTCTCCAACGCGCTGTTCAAGTCAATCAAAACCCTTCCGGAGGAACAACAAACCCCGATCCGCGACACTGTGAAGCGGTGGCGGGCAGCGCGGGACAGACTGCAGAAACATACCCTCCAAACACTTACTGCCCTAAAAGCGGGCAACGCCACCCTCGACAACCCGGTGAGCTACGGCAACATCAACCCTGAAGAGCTAATCCGAACTTTCAACTATGGCGACTCGCTGCACTTCGGGAGCGAACGGAGCCAGCTGGAGGACTTGCTGGCAGACCCTCGCCATCAGGCGTACTACACATACGCTGCCCTAAATTCGATCGTCGGGCTGAGCCATCTGTACTTCGGATTCGCCGTCTTGCTGGACAGCGCGATCGGCGGAATGGCATAACTGGCCCGCCTTCAGCGTACGCGAAGACAAAAAGTTGTCAGTAACGCCGAGTAGCGTCCGCGGCGTGAATCTTCATGAGCGAGTTGTGTTTAATGCCGCACGCGACGTCTGGGATCGAACGCGACAACCGGTGTCCGCCAATGCCATCGCGGAAGCCACCGGGTTCGACGATGAAACCACCCAGCAGGTATTGCTCGCGTTGGACTTGAAAGGGTACTTCGCGGACGCCCTACGCGCGACGACCGGATCGATTCAATAGCGTTTTGGCCCGGATTTCCCGATTTTCCTTAGAGCGCTTCGTCGATGGAGGTAAAGCATTGTCATGAGCCAGCCCTTCGAACTGACGGAAGAGTTCGCGGCCGAAGAGTGGGTGAAGATAGCCCAGCAGACCGACATTCTGATGCGCCAGACGCTAAGCCAGAGCGCCTTTCCGGTCGATCCGGGATCGGAGTTCGCCGCCGACGATGCGCAGAGCCATCCCTATCGCGTATCACAGTGCGCCCGTGGATTTATTAACGCGGGTATCGACCACATGCACGCACTCAAGACGTTGATCGTCGACGGGCGGACGCTCCACTCGGCGTCAGATTGGACTCTGATGCGTGCCGCACTCGAGCACTTCGCGGTGGCGTTTTGGGTGATGAACCCCTCGGATCGACGCATCCGGATCGAACGCGCGCTGCGCTGTGCGGCGCAGAATTTCAAGGATCAAGACAAGGCGATGCAAAAGCTCCTTGATCCGTCCGATTACGACTCGCTGCGTTCCAATCTCGACTCCGTCGCCGAGGTGGCCGCTAGTGCTGGGTGCAGCAAGAAAGGCGCCCAGGGCGGATACACCAGTACGGAGATATTGCAGTATGCCGAAAGGGAAACGTCGATATTGCCGAGCCCACATGTGATGTGGCAGGTGTGCTCGGGCTTCGCCCACGGGCGCCAATGGGCGAATCTTGGCATGAATGACGTAGAGATTAACCCGACAAGCGAGGAGGGCGTGTCAGCCGTGAGGACGACCAGCGACTACAAACGTCTGCTCGCCGCAGGCAGACCCGCCTCTATCTTGATGGCAGAGACGGTCCGGCTATTCACTGAACGGTCGCGGGCGTGAGGTCGTTTCGTTAGCCGGTTCAACTGGCTGTCGTCCACCGGTACGCTGAGATTCATTACAGCCGCGGCGGTCTGGCATTCGATCGGGTCTGGCCATCCGGCGCAGCGGTGCCCGTGGACATTTGCACGACGCAGGATGATTTCGGCCATCGTTAACGGTGTCGAACCGGCGGCGGGTAACGTGGACGGAGGGGCCGCCCGCTTCCGCGGTGAAGGTGGGCGTGGCGCAGGATGACGTGTCTGCGGCGCGGATGAGCCAAAAATGCTTGGCTGCCCGCGCATAGCGTTAGCATTCCCCACCATGCCCGCTGAAATGAGTGGTGGCCGTCTGAGCCAACAAATAGCCGAGTGGATGTGCGAACTAGCCCAGAATCGTCCAGTGTTCCACTCCGAAGCCGACTTCCAACTCGCTCTAGCATTGGTTATGACCCGACACGGAGCGCGGCGCGTCCGTCTAGAGCGCCGGATCCGACTGCAGAAGCCATTGCGCAACAAGAAACAGTTGACGGTTGATGTACTCGCGACTGTCGACAACCAGCGGATCGGGTTGGAGCTGAAGTACCCAAAAAACGCGTACACCGGAACTGCGCTCTCCGACGGAGAACCAGAGGAGTATTTTCTTCGCACGGGTGCATCCGACGTTGGGGCAGCTGATTTTTGGCACGACGCCGAACGTATCGAACTGCTTCTCGCGGAAAACATCATCGACGCTGGGGCATCGATCATGCTCTCGAACGTCCCGTACTGGCGGTCAACGACCCTAACCAAGACCGCAGCACGCGCTTTCGCCCTATGCCAGGACCGTTCTGTCGGGCCCACAACGCTCGAGTGGAGCGGTAAACCGTATTCAGCTCCGGTCGAACTCACAACTCAATACCTGTGCCGATGGCGGCCCTTCAGCACGCCACCCGGCGGCGAGTTCCGATACATCATCCTCGAAAGCCCGGCCCAACCCTAGGCCCAGTGTGATGCCCGCAAAATCACCGATCGACCCCCTAGTGCTGGGACAGCGAGTTGTCGGGATCATCGAGACGGGAAGACGCACTGCCACATACAAGCTCGCTGTTCTCTCTGCACTCATCGACTACTGCGTGGAACATCTCCCTGAAACACCAACGGCAACGCTGGATGTGCCGCTCGATGACCTGGCGGATCGCGTGATTGAGCTGTACTGGCGTCAGGTAGTCCCGTTCGAAGGCGATGAGCACAGGCTGTACCAATCCAGTGGCGAGAAGAGCGGGGACCGCGCACTCATCCTCGACGAGATCGCCCAACTGCGAAGCTCCCCAGGCAAGCAGGCTCGTCATACCCCGGCAGTAGCAAGGAAGCAGGCGCCGACTGAATACGAGCAGGCACGTGCGCGCATCGTCCGCGTACTGGTGAGACAGCCCCTGTACCGACTTCAGAAGCTCACCGGGAAAGGCCAGCACGACGCATTTCTCTACGATGACTCGTGGATGCACGACAGCGTCAGCAAACGAGAAATCGATAAACATCGCAACCAGATACAGCTTGAACCCGGCGTAGCGAACGGCCTCGCACGGTTGGCAGGATTACTCAAACCCACGCTCCGAATCCACTGGGTCCAAGAGGTGCGAGCCCTTAATCCCGCCATCAACCACAAAGTGCCGCCCGTCGAACGCTACCTCTTCGGTGCGGACAGAGTTGCCCTCGCCCGTGCCGGCAATGCCCTGAAAGACGCATTCTCACATTCGTGCTTTTACTGCAGCAAGAGAGCAGCAACAACTGTCGATCACGTCCTGCCCTGGTCGAGGTTAGGGCTCGACAGTCTGGCCAATCTTGTACCGGCCTGCGACCGGTGCAACGGAAGCAAGCTAGACGCAGTTCCAGCTGTCGAGCACGTAATCGCAGCGCTATGCCGGGACCGAAGCAAGCTGGAAGAGATCTCCGACCGACTCCACTGGCCCGCCGAGTTCTCCCGTGTAGCCCTCGCAGCACGTGGCATCTACCTAAGTACGCCGGAACAATCACCGACCTGGTTCAGCATCGGCAAGTCGGTGCCATTCGAGTCGTCTGCTCTGCCGGATTGGATCCGAAAGCCGAAACCAGATCCACCGCCCGAATGATTTCGCGGACCACACCGCGGCATGTACAGAAGATCAACCTCGTTGTCCCCTGCGAACGAGAGCTGATATTCGTCGGCGCTGACCGACTTGACGGGTGCGGCACCGGGAAAGCACTCCACTCCGCAGCTTTCCAAAAAACGCAGCGTCGGCGCTGATTCCATTGCTAGCGTGAGCCTTCCACAGGTGGGAGGAGTGATTCGTGGCCGGAGAGTTGCTGGTTGACGGCGGCATCGTGATCTCATGTGATCGTTGCGGCGCGGGCAATGTCTTCGAGTTGTCTGCCGCAGACCAGCGGTGTGCGGCGTGCGGTGCCTGGACTGCGTATAGGTGGTGCCCAGGCTGCAGCGAGCCAACTGCGATTCCGCCGAGCGCTACAGGTATCAGCACTGCCAAGTGGACGTGCCGAAATTGCGGAAAAACCGCGAAGCGAAGCCGTTGGCTTCCGTCTTCGGTTGGCTGCTATTACACGGGCTCGGCTACAGGGTGGGCGCTCGAACATTACGGCGCCGAGCGCGTCGCGGAGGTCCTATCAGACCCTGACCGCAGGCGCATAGACGGCTCGATAGAGGCCGTGAGCGGGATCTCCGGCTTAGCCAGCGGAGGATGCACGGTTTTCTTCGATCGTAACTCGGCGGTGCTACTGGTCGGGAACGAAGAAAATCGCTGGGTGCTCGACTACTCCCAAATTACTTCACTGCAAATTGGTGGCCGCGGAGACATCGTCTGGACGACCACGACGTCGTCTGGAACACGTTGGGCTGGCGGGGGTTTCGGCGCGGCCGGCATCGTCGAGGGACTCGTTCTAAGCAGCGTCTTGAATTCCGCTACATCTAAGACCACAACGACCACCCATCACGAGATCGAGACGATCTTTCAGCTCGATTGGGAGTCGGGAAGCTTGACCCTGCTGAATGAGACTCGGATTCCCGACGAATGGGATGCACTCCTCAAACCGGTATTTCAACGACTGGAAGCGCACTGGGAGGCGCTAGCGGATGATCAAGAGCAGGGTCGCGCCGGCGAAAAGGAGTGCCCGTACTGCGCCGAGACGATCAAAGCGGCGGCCATAAAGTGCCGCTACTGCGGATCAGAACTGGGTCCATGCGCGGACGCGGGAGGCGGGGCGCACGACGGAGATGAGGGACGGTGACACCGCTTGAACTAGCAAATCTGTTGTTCGGCGACGAAGGACCACCCGACCGTGAAGTGGTGCTCAATCAGGGATACACGCGAGCCCCGGAGATAACCAAGGATGCGCTCCCCGATCGTCGACTATGGCCCGAAGAATTTGACTCATTGCCTATTGTTAACGGACGAATTCGAATCGACCGGCGGCTAGTATTTACCATCGCTAAGCGGGCCATGAATGACGCTGAGAATGATTGGGCAGCAGCGCAACTCCACACAGCGGCCGCGGTATGGGGCGCAAAGCCCGGCCAAAACACATACCGCGCATTTAAGCCACTGTCCAACCCTCACGCGTCTGAAAGGCTCACGAAGGCTCTGCAGCTCGTCCAAGGCGGAGGTGCCCTGAGTGGATACAAAGCGATGTTGGCACCAAGGGGGCGGCTAAATATTCCCTACCTAGCATCATCCTTCTTCACAAAGTTCTTGTACTTCGGCGGCTGGGATGCGAAGCCATCCAGCATCATGCCGCAGCCACTGATCATGGACGACGATGTCGTCGACGCGCTAAGAGAATTGACTCAAGGGCCTTGGCAACGAGACTCAGCCGAGGACTACGGGCGTTACATAGAGCTTGCGAAAGAAGTCGCATACGAAGCCCAAACATCTGCAGACGTCGTTGAGTGGCGCCTATGGGGATGGCTTCACCAGAAATCGATCGAGTCCTAGACGCTGGGAACTAGGTGGCTCGCACTGCAGCGCGGCGGCCACACCTTGCGCCCCCAGTGCGGGGGCCGAATTTGCCTGTGCACCAACCGCCGCGGCGGTAACATCCGCACCATGCCGTTGGCCGAAGGCGACGTATTCGCTGGCTACACCATCCTGCGGCTGCTGGGATCGGGGGGAATGGGCGAGGTGTACCTCGTTCAGCACCCCCGGCTGCCTCGCCGCGACGCACTCAAAATATTGGGCAATGACGTCTCCGCTGATGACGACTATCGACAGCGATTCGTCAGAGAGGCAGACCTAGCGGCCGAGCTGTGGCATCCGAACATCGTTCGCGTAAACGACCGAGGCGAGTTCAACGGACAGCTTTGGATCTCGATGGACTTCGTCGATGGCACTGACGCGGCGACGTTGCTGCAGGAGCGCTACCCGTCGGGCATGCCGGCAGACAAGGTAGCCCCGATAATCGTGGCGATTGCCAGCGCGCTCGACTATGCGCATCGGCAGAATTTGCTGCACCGCGACGTCAAGCCCGCCAATATCCTGCTCGCCAATCCAGAAGAAGGTGAACGGCGAATTCTTCTAGGAGATTTCGGAATAGCGCGTTCCACGGGCGACGCGGGCGGTTTGACCGCTACAAATATGACTATCGGCACGCTTCCTTACGCCGCACCGGAACAGCTCACGGATGAGCCGATCGATGGACGCGCCGATCAGTATGCTCTGGCAGCGACTGCCTACCATCTGCTTACCGGATCAACGCTGTTCCCGCACACCAATCCAGCGGTCGTCATTAGCCGCCACCTCTCCGCACCACCTCCCGCGCTAGCCGACACCCGACCCGATCTCGCGCCGTTGGACTCGGTGCTGGCCGTTGCCCTCGCGAAGGAACGCGCCGATCGATTCGCCAGTTGCACCGATTTCGCACGAGTATTCGCGACGACAGCCGACTCAAGCGGACACGCGAAAGCCTTGGCTTCGACCCTGCAGGCACCTCTGGGCAGCAGACCATTTACAAGCTCCGGAGTTCCCTCAAGCCAAGGTGAGGCCGGTAATCAGCGATGGCGCCGCCGCCGTAGGATTCTCATCACGGCAGCCTCGACGCTGGTAGTGATTGCAGCTATCGGCACCATCGGCTATGTGGTCGAAAGGAAGTCAACTACCTCCAAACCGAATCCACCCGCTGCCGTGTTAGACGGTACCTATCGTGTGAACTGGGACTTTACGAAGCAGACGAACAATGGCGCCCCCGCCCCAATCACAAAGCCAGCCGCCGGACCAGCCGACAACGCAGCATGGTGGGCGTTTCGCTCATTGTGCACACAGACGGGATGCGTTGCTACCGGCACCTCACTAGACCCAAAAAACCACCAAGTGGCGTCCACACCCCCGCACACCGCCGAATTGCATTTCGTCAACGGTCACTGGCTGCGAACGCCAGTCAAGGCGAAAGAAGCCGGGTCACGCTGCCTAGGAGCAGACAACAAGATTGTCCCAGGCGAGTACACCGAGGTCGTTATTTGGGCATTGGAACCACAGCCCGACAACACCCTGAAAGGCCAGGCGACCATAACTCCCGTAACCAATGAATGCGGAATGGCGGGTGGGGTGTTTCAGACTCCGCTTGAGCTGACACGGGTAGGCGATACGCTGGCCACGGTTACCGTGGCTGATCCTGCGACCGTGGCAACAATCCCGACGCCAATCAGCCCAATCCCTGACGTTGCGGGAGTGACCCCGGCACTGAACGGTACTTACCAGGTGGTGTTCGACTGGACAAAACAAACGGTAAACGGCGAAGCAACAACCGGCCCAGGCGAAAGTGAAACAGTCTGGTGGGCCTTTCGATCCCTCTGTACGTCGGCAGGATGCGTCGCCACAGGAGCCGAGTTAGCCAAGGAAAATCAGCAATTACCCGTGGGCGGCGGTTCGGTGTTCCATTTTGTCGACGGCCACTGGCAAAACGAGCCTGAGCTTGTAGATCCGTCGCCCTGCCCCGCAGGAACCACCAAAGCCCAAAAGAGCTCTACCGCAACGTGGTCGTGGACCCCGTTGCCTAACGGCACTCTTCAAGGCACCGCCACCTCGACGATTTTGACCAACGAGTGCGGCACACAAGGAGCGGTTTATCGGACCCCGCTTTCGATCACGCGGGTAGGCGATGTTCCGCCTACGGTTGTACTCGCCGATCCAGCGTTGTTCATCGCCCCAACTGCGCAGCCCTCCGGCTCGCACCCTTAAAACCGGCTCCTCGTGGATCGGGCCTGCGCTGGCCACCTGGGATCTCATGCCCGACTCTGTTCCAGATCGATCTTGAACTGCTCAACGTCCATCGACTTCTCAGCCCTCACCTTGAGGTGGCCTTCGATATCTAGTAGACGGAGCACACGGCAGATCACCGCAAGGGCTAGAATACGGCCTATGAGCAAGCGAGACAAAGACTTTGATTGGTCGGCGGGTGACATCTTCTCCCGCGTAACTCGCGAGGAAGTAGTCGCAATGAACGACGCGCTCGTCGACAAGAGGGTCACCGACGCCGCCAAGGTGGACCGGGTCTTCACGAAGCACCACCGCCCTCGATAACCCTCAGCAATCCCAACGGATCACGCGGATCATCCTCAGCGGCTGCTTCCTCAGCCATCCGGTCAAGATCTGCCAGTGTCGGCCCCGGATCACCCAACGGCACACCGGCTTTCGACGCCGACGACGGCGTCAACGCCAACTCGACTTCCAGTGCCCGAAGCTCCGCACTCAACTGCCGTATCTCCACCATCGCCGGATGGAATTTGACCTGCTTGTGGCTGCCCAGCACCATCAGGCCCGGCCCACCTCGCCTCAGCTCCGCGTGTGCATCCGCCAACAGATCCCGCAGCATGCAGTACCGTTCCACCAACAACCGGTGCCGATCCGGGGAGATCCAGTACTGCCGGAACACGAAATCCCAAGCAGCACGCCCAGCCTCACCTAGCCCGTCCGGTGCAGGCGGTGGCGTACGCGGCGCACCCGCTTCAGCAGGCGCGCGACCCAACCACTGAGACTTCGGACGACGCGGCACGTCATCGCCTCCAATCGTTGATAATCGGATGACCTCCGACATTTGCTGGTACGAACCTGCCCCGAACGAGTCCGACTTCAACCGCGTCAAACCACCCGGAAACCGCCCGCAAAGACACAGGTCGTAGGCGCACCAAACCTGGGATGCAGTCCGAAACCAAGGGCGTTACCAGGGTCGCGGCGGCCGACGCGCCGAAAAAACCGGCGCCGAACGGCGGGCTGGTTGTTTGCTGGGGCCGTGTGTGGGTGGTGGCTAGGTGGTGTCAGTGTGGGTGGTGAGTGGGGGTGCGCCTGTCGCGGCGGAGGTGTCGGTTGGGTTGGGGTGGGGCGTCGCTGCTGGTGTTGGTGTTGGCGCGGTAGGTGGGTGCCACCGTTGGTGGTAGGTGGGTGGCGATGCGCGTGGTAGGTGCGGTGGTCATTGGTTAGCCCTGCTGCTCGCGTAGTAGCACTCGATGTGGTGGAGGCGGCCCGTTGCTGCCGTGCCATTGGGTTGGTTCGCCGTCGACGAAATGTTTGGTCCGGCGCCCCCGGCCGAGGGGTAAACCGGGGGCGCCGGAGTTGGTCGTAACAGCCGCCGACGCTTCCTTCGCCGTGTACGGCGCCTTGACCTGCAGTCGAACCTTGGGAGCTTCCTTCTCGTGGGGTTCGACGGGTGCCCCGGTGCTGCGGGGGCTGCATCACTAGCCCGCAGCGCCGGGGCGGTCTCGGTGTGCACCCGAACGCTGGGCGGAGGGGAAGAGGCCCCGCCCAGCGTCGGTGCGTGGCCCCCGCCGCGCGCCGGGACGATGGCACCCCGATCGGACGCGCGCAGCGGGTGAGGGCTTTTGGGGGCTCAGTTCCACTCGATCCTGGCCTCAGTGAGTTGCCCAATTTTTCGTTGGTATTCCAACTGGGCGAGTCTTTCGGCGTGGACGTCGCCGCGCTCGATCTCATCAAGGTGACGCTCCAGGTCATGGGCGGCCATCTGATCCAGGAAGCCCGCGCACTCGGCAACCGTGCGAGGGCGGGATGTTTCCCACGATGCGTGTTCTTCGGCGCGCTGCTTACGTGACGAGAAGGGCCACATCAGGGTTCACCGCCTCTCCGGGTTGTGTTGGGTCGCCAGGGTCCCCACGTAACAGGACCCTGGGGGCGGTCTTGGCGTGGGCCACGGGGCGTCAGGCCTCCGGGTAGCGGAGGTCGGTGATCTGCGCTCGGCGGCGGTGTTCCTCAAGGACGCGGAACCAATCGGCCTCGCGGGCTTCGCGCTGCGCGGTCGTGGCGATGTGGACGAGTTCGCGGTCCCGCAGCTGGGCTTCGTTCGCGTCGATAGACGCGGCTGTCCGCGCTCCCATGCGCTGCTGGATATTGATAATGTCCTGATTCAGATTGGGTAGCTTTGGGCCGTAGCGGATTTCGGCGAGCTCGGCCAGCGCCTTGTGCGGGTCGCGGCCTTCGGGCTCGGCGCCTGGTTGGGGCGTGGGTGGTGAACTTTTGCCCACCTGCGGGTCGATGTTGTCGGTCCGCTGCCAGAAGCTACGCAACTCGTCCTTCTGTGCACGCTCCACAACATCCTCAAACGGCGCATCCACAAACCGAGCGAACGATCGCAGCGCCACTGAAGTTTCGCTGTATGCCGGGTTTACGACCGGCGCAACATCGATAATCCTGCAGGACAACAGCTGTCGAACCGGGTAGCCGTTATCGAATTTGGTCCAGTCGTCGGTCCAGACCTGGAACGCGAAACTTGAGTGTGCGAGGTCGCCGCGGGCGGTCATCTCCAGAATGTCGTTGCGACACTCAGGCAGATCCACGGAGTAATCCAGGCCCGTGTTGTCAACCGTCAATCGCAACGTCCCGCTTCTCGTAGTGCCAAGCAGATAATCATCCGAATGGTTGAAACGACAGACGACTCCGGGGAACTGGTCAGACTTTGATTTGTTGAAGGCCTTGGGGTGAATACGTTCGTAGAAGCCGCCGAGGTTTTCACTAGAACGGTCGAACACGGCAGCGTACCCGCCGATGGTCCGGGACTGTGACGACCGGACCTCGATCGGCGAGCCGGCCCTAAAGCCCTGGAAGTCGCTGATGTGCAGCCGCTCGACCGGCGGCGCCGAACGTTCAGAGTTGGACATATATTTCGAATCCTCAGTTGCTTGTCAGGTGGCGATACGCATTGCGGCGGCCACGTTTTCGATGCTGGCGTGGCTCACTTCGGGCAGCAGCGACGCCCAGAGCTTCAATGCGGCCAAAAGCACCTCGTAGAGTGATTCGTCGGAGTTGGTGATGATCTTGTTGAAATCCTCTGCGGCGGGGTTGTGGTAGACGGCTGGGTCGATTCCGACGATGTTGAAGTCGTCCCAGTTGAGGGCGTCGATGGCACGCACGTGCGCACTGATCAGCGCGGCGGCGTTGCGCCGGTGGACCCGCCACTCCTCGTCTGCGATGTCGAAGAACGCGGCCTGAATTTCAAGGAGGCCCTGGGCTGTCCGGTTGCGTTGCGCGAGTGCGTAACAGAGCCGCAGGCAGCTGTAGATCAGATCACCACAGTCATCGTCTGGCGTGTTGTTGATGATCATGATGGCGGCGGTGTCGTCGCCGCGGAAGATTGCCGCGACGAGATCGACGGCGCCTGTGAGGGTTTGGGTGCCGCGGTTCCGCGCCCTCACCAGACTGTTCCGCCACGCATCGAATTCGATCACCGAATTCCCCGTTCCCGGTTGACATTCGTGACTGCGGTTTCGCCGGTGATGTCGCTGTAGGAGACGACACGAGCAATATCGGGGTGCAGCAACGCGTTCCGGCGTTGCTCAGCGGTCAGGAGAGCAGAGTTGACGAGAAACGCCTCGAACTTGAAACCGTTGGCCTCAACACGCTTCTTGAACTGGCGGACAATGCGGCTGACCTTCGATGACGACATCTCAATGCCGCAGTCTCCGAGCAACTGATGGGCGCGGGTGATCAGCGCGTCAGCGCTCCTGACGACCCCGGTTGTTTCACGGGTGGTAATGAGAGTGGCCATCAGGCTTCACCAGAATGCGCGGAAACTGTTGATGATTCCAGTATTTGGGTTATGCCAGTGCGCTGCTCGTCTGTGGGTTGGGGCCACGTGGCGAAAACTTCCGCCAAGTGCTCCGCGGCCTTGGCGTACGCGAGTCCTTGCTTCGCTTCGAGGAATCGAGGATGGTCGCGGCCGAAGCTTTGAGCGCGGCGTCCGACGCGGGCTTGCCAGCGCGCACGTTCTTTAGACCAAGACTCGGGCATGAGATACCACCTCCAGGGAATTTCCGGGTGGTGGTCTGCCTGCCGCGGGGGTTTTAGTGCTTAAGCGGGAGGTGGTGTTGCGCCTGCCTGATCCGCTCAAAGATTTGTGACACAGTTGTGTCGATACTCGGCGTTCGTCGATCCGCCGGATGACTTCAATTACATACGTGTGGTTGGCGTTTGGCAAGTCGCCGCGCCGATAGCAGCGCCGCGTATTGCTAAGCGCTATACCGGATTGCAGGACGGTCAGCTTTCTCTCGGACTGCCCAGTACAAGTTCGCCGGTGCGTTGTTGTCGACGTTGCCGTCACTGTGGCGTGCAACGTGATCCGGCGATGGTGCGGGTCCAGCCCACGCGGTAAGCACGACGGTCGACAGATCGTGGTCCGTTTGGATGTTGTCGCGTGATAACCGGATGCGCCACCGGTCGCCCTCGTACCGCCGTTTGGGTTTGCGAATGCGGCCCGGTACGAGCCTCATACCGCCTGCACCAGCTTCCATACCTGGCTGGCAACAGCGGACGTGGCGTGGCAGGCTGTGGATGTTGCCGCCGGTGTCTACGGCGTAGGCGTCCTCGTGGCCGAGCACCGGGCGCCGCGGGCGCCGCTGTTCCGTTTCGGTCTGGTCGGTCATGCAGCCTTCGGTGGTGGTCATCCCTTGAGCTTCCAGTTGCGGCGTTCCTCTAGCTCACGCAACCGCTGCTCTGCCTTCCGACGTAGTTCGTGCTCCTGACGCTCACGTTCCCGCTCTTCCCGGATCTCGCGTTCGACGGCTTCCTCGTCATCGGGGGTGAACTCGAACTCGGTCCATTCGATGAAACTGCCATCGTGAATGTTGTTGGTGCTGTGAGTGACGACGCGTGCCTTCTTGGCAAGACGCTGCCCCCAATCTGTGCTGTACCGCGCCGAAACCGTTGCACCAGCTATCAGTTCCTCCGTCCTGGGTGCGCGGCCCAGTTCGCGGATGAACAGGCGGACAATCGCCTCCTGCGCCTCGATCATGAGGTCGGTGGCGTCGTAGCTCCATTCGAGATTGGTGCACATTTCGTGCGGGGTGTACGGGGTGGTCTCGTAGTAGTCGGCGGTGAAGTTCCAAAAGCCCATGGTGGCGTTCTCCTTAGTGCGGTGTTGAGATGGTTGGTAGTGGTGCGGGCCGGGGTGGAGCGCGGTGCCACCCCGGCCACGCAGGTGGTCCATCAGGCGTTGACGAGCTTCTCGCCCAGTACGTCACGGAACGTGTTGAGCACACGTGCGATTTCGCATTCAGCGGCTAACACACCGAGCGGCGCGATGTGTGCCGCGATGTGGTCGACGGCACCGGCGTAGTCGTAGATGTCGAGGTCGAGGCGCTGAGCATTCCGGTTCATGGATTCCCATGCCTGGTCGGCGTCGTACTCCAAGCTCATACCGCGTACCGGTTCCCGCATCTGGGCGACCAGGTCGTTCAGGAGTTCGGTTACTTCCTCACGGGTGGCGGGGTCGTGTCCGCTGCCATCGAACTGCTGCGTGTATGCGCTCAGGATTTCGGTGTTGGTGATCATCAATGGTTCCCTTCGGGGGTTGGGGTGGGGTGGTGGGTGCGGGTTAGAACGGCTCGTCGGTTGCGGGATCGTCGTCCTCGGTGGTGCCGAACGCCTCCATGAAATCGAGGCCCCAAGCCTCAACAGCGTTCCGGTGCATGCGATCACGGATGCCCGCGTCTTCGATGATGAGGCCGAGCAGCGTGTTGATGCCGCGGAACACGTTGGCGAACAGAATGCCTGCGAGTTCGGGGTTCTTCACGATGCCCATGGCGGTGTGAATCCAGTCCTCGACGGCGTCCTCGTCATGGCAGATCGCCAGGTACTCCATACCCAGCTTGCAGCCGACGATCTGGATGTCGCCGATGTTCGGGAAGGTCATTTCCCCGGCGGGTTCCCCGGTGGCGTGGTCGAAGGCCGGGATGGTGTTGAGGCGCACCGGGTTCCCCGCCAGGTAGCGGCGGCGTGCCTGGTCGATGATCTCAAAAGGCCTGGTGCTGGTGGTCATGGTGCGTGGTTCCTTTCGATGGGTTGGGTGGTGCTAAGCCTTGGGGTGGGCTGCATTGTGTGGGGTGCGCACCGTCGCCTAGGTGCAGCGGATGGGGATTCCGGTCATGGTCATCTGCTTAAGACCAACAGCGGAAGGGCCTCTACGACCTCGCATTCGGCATCGACGCGGCCCTGCGTCGAGTCGACATGTTCGGGTAGGCAGTAGCGCCGCTCGACTCCCGACCGGACAAGCGCACCGGTTTCGCGGTGCCGACCAAGAACGTCAGCGCTGATGACCTCGTTGTCTCCCAGGGGGACGTTGAGGCGCCCAAACGGGTCGATCTCATCAAGCGGGGCGAAGTCGAGCTGCCTGGCCACGCCGATGGTCACTTGCTGGCTATCGACCGTGAGCACCCGGACCTCGGCGGTCGGGTAATCGGTGGCGGTGGGCGTGGTGGTCATGGTTGGTTTCCTTTCGCGGTTTGGGCGAGGAGTCGTGAGCTGTTGTTCAGGCGCCCGGCTGCTCGCCCTCGTTCGGGTGGGGGTCTTTTACAAGACCCCCCCCCACCCAGGGACACGTTGGGCGACGCACAGCCGGGTGTGTCCCCATGTGTCCCCAAAACTTTGGGGACACGCTTTGACCTGCAATAACTCTCAGATCCGCCCGTGCCGGCCCACTTTCGGGGCCTGACGTGTCCCGCGACATCCATTTCGGTGGAAACCGCAGGCCAAGCCGTGTCCCCAGAGGGTCCGGGGACACGTCAGACCGCCATTTCTAGTGTGTCCCCGCCTGTTTGGGACACTTGGGGACACATCGTCGCCTTTCGGCGTTTCAAGGCCGCTGCCACGACTTCGTTCCGCACTTTGTAGCCGCTGTCTCGGAGGGCCGTTCGTGCTTTGCGGGCGCCCATGTCGGGCGGCAGGCGGATGCGTTCCATGGCGGCGATGCAGTTCCGGATGCGCTGCTCCTCATCAACCGAGAGCGGCGGCGGCTTCGCCTCGTGCCGCAACCTGGGGTTGATATCCCGGAGCACGCGGATCAGCTCGGGGTGGGCATTGCCGCGCTGGCGCTCCAACTTCAGCGACACGTAGGCCTCCCCGTTGGGGCCGGGCTGTTGCGCCAGGCTCCAAACCACGTCCACGTCATCGTTCTTGGCTGATGAACCGCGCGCTCCGGCACCAGGGTCCTTACCCCGATGGTCGAGGCGCACCACAGTCCGCCTAGCCGCCTTCAGCGGCAGGAGGGTGTGACGGTAGAAGTTCCGGTAGGTGTCGGCGCTGTTCTCCTCACCGACGACCACGCGGGCCAGGGTGTCGATCACCACCAGCTCGGCGCCGTAGTGATCCGCGACCTCCGCAAGCGCCTTTCCACCGTCCGCGCGATCCAACGGCGGCATCGTCGGAAACGACAAATAATGCAGGTTGGCGAGATCCGCCGGCCCGTAACCCATATCGCCGAGGCGCTCAGTCAAGTCGTCGCGCGAGTTCTCGTGATCGACATACAGCACGTGAGCGGCCTTCTGTGCCGGGTGCCCGAGCACGGGACGCCCAGCGGCCAGCGCCGCCGAAAGGTCCTGCAACAGCAATGACTTGCCTGATTTCGCCCAAGCCACCACCGAATACAACAGGCCGCGCACCAGGAAGTCGGGGACCAGCCAATCAACGTCCTCTGGTAGCCGCTCGAAGGCACGCGCCCAATCCAGTTCGGGGTAGCGGAGATACGCGGGCAGATGCGCACCACGTTCCGGCGCATCTGAGGTCTCCGGCTCGGGCGGCAGCGGGATCTCGTCACAGGCCGTAGGTGGTCCCGGCTTGTACTTGCCGCTCTCGCCCAGGGATTTTCCCCTGGCGACCAGATCGTTGTCGTCGGTCATGCGACCCGACCCTGATACCGTGCCGCGAGTTCGGTGGCGCGAGCGCGAGCGGCGTCATCAAGCCACGGCCAGAGCTCACGCAACACATCGATTGCACCGCGGGCAAATCCGTACTGAAAATAGTCACCTGCCAACCCTGTTGACCCCCTGTGGTAGCGAGAGCCAGGGAAGGCCGGATCGCGGTCACCGGATTCTGTTGGCGTGGAACGCATTGCCGTCTCGCGGCGTCGGCGTGCACCCGCCAGCACGTCGAGCGTGCTGTTATCGCCGATTTGTTCTACAATATCCATAACTTCTCCTTGAATTCGCCGTCCCGGCCAGCGCTGCTAACGCGCCGGGGCGGCGGGTTTTTCGCTTAGGTGGTTTCCTGGGCCTTGAGCCATTCCTCGACCACCGAGCGCTTCCAAACCCGGCGGCGGCCGAGCTTGAACGAGGCTGGGCCTTGGCCGATGGAGGCCCAGTAGCGCCAGGTGCTTTGCACGGTGCCGGTCATCTCCTGGAGTTGCGGTGCTGTTAGGTACTCATCGGTCATGGTCAGGTCAGTCCTTTCGAAATCAGCGTGGTGTACCGTCTCGGTATATCTTTAGTTTGCTGGCGAGACTGGTGACGGTCAAACCAAAACGGTAGAGTTGCGAACATGGCAAGAAGCAAGTGGACCGAGGACTATTTCCGCAAGCGGATCAAGCTGGAGCGCGAGCGGCGACGCATGACACAGCAGGACCTGGTTAAGGCGCTGAAAACCAAGGGAATTGAGCTCCATGAGACGACGATCGCCAAGATCGAACGGGGCGATCGCTCGGTCAGGATTGACGAAGCCTCTGCAGTGGCTGACGTTTTTGGCATATCGCTCGATGCGTTGTTGGGGCGCCGGGCGCGGCCGAAGAGCGATCGTGTCCACGTGCTCACTGCGGTAGCGGACACGGCCATCCGATCGACGGGACAGATCCTCGACATCGCCGACGCTGTGCGCGATCGGATTGCCGATTTGTCCCCGCCCGACGATGACCTGGCCGCTCGCGAGGATCTGATAGCGGGATGCGAGCGTGCCTATGAGCTGCTGGTCGCTGCCAACGATGCGCTGGCGGATACGGGACAGGCTGCCCGCCACGCGGTACGGGATGAGGTGAAACCCAAGTGAGCGAAGCCAAGGTGACGCGGCATCAGCGGGCCGGGGTCGAGGACCTTTGGACCAAGACCGTCCGCGACGCGGAGGGCAAGAAGCAGACGGTGCCCAGTGCCAGGGATGGCCGGGGGATGCGCTGGCGGGCAAGGTATGTCGATGAGCGGGGCAACGAGCACACCAAGGGATTCACACGCAAGGTCGACGCCACCCGCTGGCTTGCATCCCAGACGGCCGCGCTCGTCGCTGGTTCGCATGTCGCACCGCGTGATGCGCAGATGACCGTCGAGCAATGGTGCGGTACGTGGATTGAGGGCTACAAGGTCAACCGGGACTCCACGGTGCGGGAGGCGCGCACGCATATCCGCCAGATCGTCGCCGAGTTCGGTGGCATGCAACTATCCGCGGTGCGGCCGTCACACGTGAAGGCGTGGGTCGCGAAGCTCAAGGAGAGCGCGAAGCCCAGTTATGTCTATGCGTTGCATTCGCGGCTGTCGCAGATCATGTCCGATGCTGTGCACGACGGCGTGCTCGGCCGCAACCCGTGCTCGCGGCGCACATCCCCGCCCATGGGCAAGCCCAAGGTATATGTGGCGACTACCGAACAGGTGTGGGCAATCCACGACGCAGTGCCCGACCACCTCCAAGCGGCTGTGCTCCTCGGAGCATTCGCCGGATTGCGCGTCGCCGAGGTGTCCGGGCTGAAGGTGACCGATGTCGATTTCATCAGGGGAGTGGTGCACCCCAGAAAGCAGTGGGGCGACAAACCGCTGAAGACCAAAGGCTCCGATGCGCCGATCCCGATACCGCAGGACTTGGCGTTGCTGCTCTCCGCGTCGGTGCAGAAGTACCCGAGCGACATGATGGTGACCAAAGGCGCGGGCACCGACCGTTGCGGTCCGTGGATCATCGACCGCGCTATTCGCGATATCCGCGCGGACATCGTGGGGCTGCCCGAGGAGTTTGTTTTCCACGATCTTCGCCACTACCTGGCATCGCTGCTCATCGCTTCCGGTGCGGACATCAAAACAGTGCAGGCGCGGATGCGGCACGCGACCGCGCGCACCACCTTGGACACCTACGGGCACCTTTGGCCTGACGCAGACGAGTCCACCCGCTCGGCGATCGGTGCTGTGATCGCTGAGCGGATGGACTCGCTTGAATCTGCTGCGTACCGACTGCGTACCGAGGCGCCGCAATGAGCGCGTCAGTGCAGGTCAGTACGGTTCGCTGGCCTATACGTCGTAGTACAGCGCGTACTCGTATGGGGTGACGCGGAGGTTGAACGGCGCGATCTCGTAATCCCGTTTGTAGTTGATCCAGGTTTGGATCAAGTCGGGCGTGAATACGCCCCCCTCGGTGAGGTATTCGCTGTCTTCCTCCAGACGGTCGATCACCGAGGACAGTTGGGTGGGCGCCTGCGGGATGTGCGCGGCCTCTTCCAGCGGAAGTTCGTAAAGGTCTTTGTCGATGGGGGGAGGCGGCTCGATCTTGTTCTTGATGCCATCGAGTCCGGCCATCAGCATGGCCGCGAACGACAGGTAAGGGTTGCCCGACGAGTCGGGGCAGCGGAACTCCAGCCGCTTGGCCTTCGGGTTGTTCCCGGTGATCGGGATGCGCACGCACGCCGAGCGGTTGCGCTGGCTGTAGACCAGGTTGATCGGCGCCTCATAGCCGGGAACCAGGCGCTTGTAGGAGTTGACCGTGGGATTGGTGAAGGCCAGCAACGACGGCGCGTGGTAGAGCAGACCGCCGATGTAGTGGCGGGCGGTGTCCGACAGGCCGGCGTATCCCTCCTCGTCGTACATCAGCGGGACACCGTCCTTCCACAGCGACTGGTGGCAGTGCATACCGGAGCCGTTGTCCCCGAACAGCGGCTTGGGCATGAAGGTCACGGTCTTCCCGGCCTGCCATGCGGTTTGCTTGACGATGTACTTGTACATCTGGTGGTCGTCGGCCGCATGTAGCAAGGTGTTGAACTTGTAGTTGATTTCGGCCTGCCCGCCACTGCCCACCTCGTGATGCCCCTTCTCCAGCAGAAATCCCGCGTTGGTGAGGTGGGTGAGAATCTCATCGCGGAGGTCGACGTAGTGGTCGGTGGGTGCGACCGGGAAGTACCCGCCTTTGGGGCGGACCTTGTAGCCGCGGTTGAGGGTGCCGTCGGGCTCGGTCTCCTCCCCGGTGTTCCACCACCCAGATGTCGCGTCTACCTTGTAGAACGAGGTGTCGGTGCGCGAATCGAACTTCACCGAGTCGAAGATGTAGAACTCTGCCTCCGGGCCGAAGTACGCGGCGTCCGCAATGCCCGAGTTGATCAGGTAGTTCTCCGCCTTGCGGGCGACATTACGCGGATCGCGCGAGTAGGGCTCCAGGGTGTATGGGTCGTGGACGTGGAAGTTCACGTTCAGCGTTTTGGCTGCGCGGAATGGGTCGATGGTCGCGGTTTCCGGGTCGGGAAGCAGCAGCATGTCGGACTCATGGATCGATTGGAATCCGCGAATCGAGGAACCGTCGAAGGCCAGACCGTCCTCGAATACGTTGTCGTCGAATGCGTAGATCGGAATTGTGAAGTGCTGCATGGTGCCTGGCAGATCGCAGAAGCGAACGTCGACGTAATCGACGTTCTCGTCCTCGGCCAGTTTGAAGATATCGTCGGGCGTCTTTTCGGTCACATATGCTCCCTTGCTCGCTCATCCGGGCCGACATCGGTTGCGCGTCATGTTTGCTCCGCCACGGGACCTTCCCGCAGAACCAGGCATTGCCAAGTCTTTTCAGGCGGATAGAACCGACTCGGGACTTTTCTCTACGCCACTGCTATTTCGCCTGCATGACGACCTTGAGTCGAACGTGTTGCGCCAGTACTAGGCAACTCGCCCACGACGCTATCCATTCTCGCTCCTCCGCTGGCGCTATCCAACGCTGTGGCCGATAGTCATATGAACGAGATGCGAACGCGTAGATGCACGTATCAGCAGAGGCGGGAGCGGCCATGCCGAACGACCTAGAGGAACGGCATAAGGTCGCTACCGGTCTTGGGAACAAGAGAACGAAGCGTCCGACTTCCCGCGAAATGGGCGCAATTCATCAATTCCATCGCGAGATCATCGTCAGCGGCGACGACGCGCTGTCGAAAACGATCGCCGAGGAGCTGAGGGGAGCCGGCGCGCGAATCATCAGAATCGACACCGCCGCCGATCTGCTCGCCGCCGGGGTGAACCGCGCGCGCGCCGTCGTCTGCGCTGGGCCCAATGATGCGGTAAATCTCGAAATCGCCTTACTTGCAAGGGAATACAGTCCCGACGTCCGTGTAGTGGCGCGTCTGTCCAACGAAGTGCTGCATGAAGCGGTGGCTGCCGTTAACGGCCCTGGCGCGATTCTGGACGTCGCCGACCTCGCGGCACCCTCCGTTGTAGAAGCGGTTCTCTCTCGCAACGCGCATCAGTTCGACACGGCCGGCATCGAATTCGTTGTCTGGGGATCCGAGGCGCCGTACAACGCCACTCTGCGTGAGATCTACGCTGACCTGGCGCCGGTGGCCGTCGTCCACGGCAAAAACTCGCCCACCCCCGGCGAGGTGGTGCCATGCCCGGGACGGGATCTACGGGTCTACGTCGGCGACTGGACCTCGATGATCGGCATCAAAGAGGAATTGGACGCCCGCGGGATGAAGGTGCCGCCCCGCACTGCGACGCGGTCTCGCGACTCACGGGTGCGACGCACGATCGATGCCGTGCGCGCCATGCGCGACGACGTGAACCCGATGCTTTTTTCCTTGCTGGCATTCGCGCTTTTCCTGACGCTCGGCTCGACGGCCGTGGTGCGTTTCGCCTATCGCAACCCGCCGATGTCGTGGATTGACGCCTTATACTTCGCCTCCGAGACGATTACAGGCGTGGGCTATGGTGATTTCAGCTTCACCCAACAATCCCCTTGGCTGCGAATTTTCGCGGTGTTGTTGATGTTCGGCGGTGTGACCGTTACCGCCGTCCTCGTCGCGTTTCTTGCAGACCTGTTGCTGTCGCGCCGCTTTCTGCAAACGGCCGGACTCCGCCGGGCACGCCATATGCGCGACCACGTCGTCGTCGTCGGACTCGGCTCCATCGGCGTCCGCGTCGTCAGCGACCTGACGGCCGCCGGTTACGACGTCCTCGTCATCGAGGGTGACGAGACCAACCGCTTCCTATCGACCGTGGCCGAACTCGATGTGCCGGTAATTTTCGGAGACGCAACGATGCATCAGACGCTGGAATCCGCGCATGTCGAACGCGCCCGCGGAGTCGCGGTGGTGACCGACCACGACATGAAGAACATCGAGACCGGGATCGTGCTGCTGGAGATGTTGGGATCCGACACCAAGGTGCCGATCGTCACGCGCGTTCAAGGCCGCGCATTGAGCGCTGCGATCAATCGGCGGTTCGGTTTCGAGAACGTGCGGTCGATCGTCGACCTGGCGGCTCCCTGGTTCATCGGTGCCGCGATGGGCTTGAAGGTGCTCGGAACGTTCTGGGTCGGGCAGCGCTCCTTTATGGTGGGCGCAATGCTGGTCGCGGCGGGCAGCGAGTTGGATGGACTGCGGATGGTGGATTTGTCTACCCAGACGCGCGTCATCGCGATCACTCGACCGGAAGGGCCGGTCAGCCTTCGCCCCCGCCGCGACTCCCGCCTGATAGCCGGTGACACCGTTTACCTCATCGGTCCGTACCGCGAGTTGATCGCGACGCTGCGCAAGGGCCAGCCGCCACCGCTGACCGCGGTCAACGGTGAGCGTGCGGCAGCACTGGCCTCGGCGCGTTCGCCGCGCAAGACAGCTGTTCGCCGACCAAAATGGGCACCCGACCCGGACGCTTGACGGAAATATGCGCGGGAAGCTTCTCCGAACTCGAACCGCCATCCGCAATACCCAGTTTGAAGCGCCCCGACCTGGCTATTCTCAGATTTGTCATGACGCGTCGAGCGGGCCCGCCCGGCGAAGAAGCAGATCCACCGACGGCTGGGCCACGAAAACGCTTGCACCGCAACCACCGGATGGTGGCCGGTGCCAAGGTGCTGGCCGCGCTGATATCACTGGTAGTGGTGGCCGTCATCGGCATCGCCTGGCACGCCTACCGCAGTGCGTCGGCGGGCATCACCAAATCCGAGGCACTGGCCGGCGAGCCCGCGTCGACCGGAAGCGACCAGAACATCCTGATCATGGGCCTGGATAGCCGCCGTGACCAGCACGGGCAGCCGCTGTCGCCCGACATCTATGACGCGCTGCACGCGGGCAACGAGGATTCCGCTGACGGCGATTCCGACGCGCTCATCGTGGTGCACCTGCCTGCCGGCGGCGGCCCGGCCACGGCGATTTCGATCCCCCGCGACGATTATGTCGATCTGGCCGGATGCCCGACCTCGGATTGCCACGGCAAGATCAAGGAGGCCTACAGCTACGCCTACCAGCGGGTGATGGCCGGCCACGGTTCCACAGGCTCGCGGCCGACTCCGACGCCGTTGCAAGGGCAAGACTCGACGGCCAAGGAGCAGGCGGCGCGGGAGGCGGGCCGCAAAGCCGAAATCAGCACCGTCAAAAGTCTTCTGCAGCTCCCGATCGATCACTTCATCGAAGTCACCCTGGCCGGGTTCTTCCAACTCGCCCGGGTGGTCGAGCCGATTACGGTGTGCCTCAGCGCGGATACCTCGGACCGGTACTACTCGGGCGCGGATTTTCATCAAGGCGTCCAACAGATCAGCGCGACTCAGGCGTTGGCCTTCGTCCGGCAGCGCCGCGACCCCAACGACGCGGCGTTCACCGACCTTGATCGGAGCCGGCGCCAGCAGGCCTTCATCGTCTCGGTGATCACTGCGATGCGGCGCGGCGGAACGTTGTCGGACCCCACCAAACTGCACGCCCTGTTGGATGTCGCCAAGCAGAACGTCGCCGTCGACGCCGGTTTCGACTTCGACGAAATCATTCGTAATGCGTTGGAATTCCCCAACAGATCGGTGGCGCTGTACACGCTGCCGGTCGCCGGCTTCGGTCAACTCTCAGATGGCGCTTATGTGAACTTCATCGACATAGCCACCATCCGCTCGATCGTGCATAACCTGGTGGGCGCCGATTCGTCTACCGCACCCTCGACCAGCAGCCCCACCACGGCGGCGCAACCGGACGGTGCGCAGAGCACCTCAGGCGGCGTCGCGCTCGACGTCGTCAATGCCTCGGGCCGGCAAGGTGAGGCGGCAACTGTCCAAATGCTCTTGGCGACTGGGAGATTCAGTGAAGGCAAGGTCAGCACGGCCGACTCCACCACCGAGACGAGCACCATCACCTACGGAGCCGGCGCGAAGGTGGCGGCCACCGAGCTCGCCGACCAGTACGACATCACGGCGACCGCATCCGACAGCGTCGCGCACAACACGGTGCGGCTGACCGTCGGGACCGATTTCTCCCGGTTCGACCAGACCCACAATTCCACGTCGGAATCGCCGACCGCGACCGCCACAGCACCTGTTACCACAGTGCCCGCCACCGGAACCGGCGCGCAGCAACCCGCCGTTACCAACCTCTCGCGGATGACCGCTGACGGCATTCCCTGCGTCAAATAACAAGGCGTTACGGTGTTTTCCGTGGGACGGGCGTCGGTATCGATGGTGCGGCGCCGTAGAGGTGCAAGGCCTGCGCCGCGGCCGTCGCCACCTCACCCCTGAGGTGCGAGATCGGCGGGCTGCCCCGTAGGTGGATCGAGTTCGACAGCAGGATGACGTAGGTATTCGAACCTGGGTCTATCCACAGCGTGGTTCCGGTAAATCCGGTATTGCCGAAGCTGCCGACCGGAAAGACCTTCCCGCGCGGCCTGGAGAAGGCCGTGTCGATGTCCCAGCCAAAACCAAACAGGCTCTGCCCTTCGATCGCCGGATAGGTCGGAGTGTGAGCTTGTCGAGCGGCACGGTTTGCCGCTGGGACTTGATCGGTGGTATGGCCGGGCTGCTGAGGGGTCGTCATCAGCTCGAGAGTCTCTGGCCGCAAAGGAAACTCACTCGGGCGGTCGGCCAGCCGGTCAAGCAGCGCCTGCGCAAAGATGCCGACGTCGTGCGCCGTCGAGAACATGCCGGCATTGCCGGCCACTCCCCCCATCCGGCGTGCCGTCGGGTCATGCACCGTACCCCGAAGCAGGGCAAAGAAATCCGGATTCTTGCCGGGGTCGTCTCTGCTTTCCTCGTCGCGCGCCGTGGGTGCGATGCGCGGCAAAAGGCTCGTGCTCCAGGTCCCCGCGGGACAAGCCGTCGACTCACCTGCCGCCGGCGCGGGGGCCCAGGCAACCGCCGCTCCTCTGATCGTGTGGGGGCCGCAGGCCTTGGCCGCGGGAAGGTAGCGGGTGTCTTGCAGGCCAAGCGGGGCAAACACATTGCGCTGCACGTAGGTGTCCTCGGCCTCGCCTGTGGCCTTCTCGAGCAGCGCACCCAGCAGGATGTAGTTGATGTCGGAGTATCGGAAGAGCTCACCCGGACCCGACTGCAGCGGCGTGGTGAGCGCGCGATGAATGCCTTCGGCTTTGTCGGGTCCGCCAAGCCCCCACGGGTCTGCGAGGCTTACGTCGATCCCCTCGCCCGACGTGTTGGTCAGCAGCATGCGCACGGTGACCTGTGCCCGCCGTGGATCGTTCGTCGCGTTGAAGTCGGGCAGATACTTCTGCACCGGATCGTCGAACGCCACCTTGCCCTGTTCGTAGAGCTGCATGATGGTGACCGCCGTTGCGAGACACTTCGTCAATGACGCCATGTCGAAGATCGTGTCCTCGGTCATAGGCTCCGCGGGTGCGGGCGATCCGTCCAACCCCGGTTCGCCCGCGAGTTTGCGCGACCCGTACGCCTGGTGGAAGACGACCTTGCCGTCATGCCCGACCATTACCACGCCGCCCGGCAGTCCCCCTGCCGCGATCGCGTCGTTCATCAGCTTGGAGATGGTCTCGAATTCGGGTGCGGGAGCCGCAGCCGGTGCCGCCGCGGGCGCCGGCGTCTGTGTGGGCGGCTGCGCGGGCTGCTGTGGGCGGTCGGCTACCGGTGTGCGTGCTGTAAAAGTCCACGGCGAAACCGCGATGAGGGCGAGCAACACAATTGCGACCACGACCGTCTTGCGTAGCGAGGATGGCCAGAACTTCCACCTGCCACTGACTACCGGCATATGGCAAGAGTAGGTCGGCGCCCTCGCGGATTGCAGTAGCGTTGGCGCCGGACCTGTCTCGCGACACCCGGTCGCGACGGTCTTGTCGCGATGGAGCAAGCGGTGAGGACCCATCCTCGGTGACCTTCGGCAGGCGGTGGGTTGCCGTGCTGGCGGGCGCGATGGCGGCCGGGGCCACGCTGACGCAATGCACCGCCGCGCCGACACCCCCGGCGTCCAGGCCATCGTCCAGCAAGTCGTCGGCGGCGGGCGCGCCGTCGACGCCCGCCGCCAGCGACGTTCGCCCGGTCACCGCCGCCGAGCTCGGTGCGAGCTGGCGGCCGGGCTGCCCGGTGGACCCCGCGCAGCTACGACGTGTCGAAGTTGATCACGTCGGTTTCGACGGCCGGACCCATCGCGGCGAGCTGATCGTGCACCAGGACCTGGTGCCGGAGGTCATCACGGTCTTCGCACAGCTCTACCGGGTGGGATTTCCCATCGAGAGGATCCGCACGGCGGACCGCTACCCGGCCGCCGACGACGAGCTGTCCATGGAGGACGACAACACGTCGGCGTTCAATTGCCGAGGCATCCCGGGGAGCGAGCACTGGTCGCAACACGCCTACGGTCGGGCCATCGACCTGAATCCGCGTCTCAACCCGTGCGTCTACGCCGACGGCACCTTCCAACCGCACAACGCGGCGGAGTATCTGGACCGCAACCGCAGCGACCCGGGGCTCTTGCACGGCGGGGACCCCGGCGTACACATCTTTACGGACCGCGGGTGGCGGTGGGGCGGCTACTGGACGTCGCCCGCCGACTACCAGCACTTTGAGCGACCGTGAGCCGGGCCTCTGTAAGAATGGGCGGATATGTCGCGCTCATTCGACGTCTCGACCGAGTCGTCCGCCACCGTCGAACAGATACATGCCGCGTTCGGTCGCGAGGACTACTGGCTGGCCCGCATCGCGGCCGGCTCCGCCGATGCCACGTTGGATTCGCTGGTGACCGACGCCGACGGCACGGTGACGGTGCGCACGACCCAGCACCTGGGCCGTCAGATTCTCCCCGGAATGGTCGCCAAATTCGTCACCGCTGACGTGAAGATCGTGCAGACCGAGACGTGGCGACCGGACGGCGACAGCCAAGTGCGCGGGCACATCAGCGTCTCGGCGTCGGGCGGGTTGGGATCGGGCCGTGCGGAATCCCGGCTGGCGCCGACGGATGACGGCGGTTCACAACTGCACACCACCCTGAGGGTGGAGGTCAAGATCCCGTTGGTGGGCGGCAAGCTCGAGAAAACCATCGGATCCGATTTGTCCAAGGGCATCCCCGAGATGCTGCGCTTCACCACCACGTGGATCATCGAAAACAGCTGAGGCACAACTCGTCGATCGCGTCTTGACGTATTTCGGGGCCGGAATGAAGCAAACCGGCGTCGCGACACCCGGCGCGGCACTACGCTCCCTGTTGACGTGGTGAATCGGTCACCACAACAACGTGTTTCGCGCAGCGTAACAATCTCACGCGTCGATGGGAGCACTCCTTGATTCGCACGGTCGTGTTCAGGTCAGCGGCGGCCGCGGCCGCACTGGCCGGGCTGGTATCGCTCGCGCCGACGGCGAACGCCGACCCCGATCCCATCTCGGTCGCGGCCTACCTACACACGCTGAATGTGCTGCATGTGCCGTATGACAACCCGGGAAGGATGGTCGACATCGGAAACAACGTCTGCCAGCAGGCGCGCGGCGGCACCGATTTCGACACCATCTACCCGACAGTGGCGGGCAATGGCTTCGCGTCGGCGCAAGCCGGCCAGATCATGGGCGCCGCGGTCGGAACATTCTGCCCGGATGTGGAGTCCGCGTTCGACCGCTGGACCAACAGCTAGGAGCCACGGGGACTCGAACCCCGTGCCGCCTAAACGCGGGCCGGCATGCTGTCCCAGCCGCGCACCGCCGACGACGAGGAAAACACCGCGGCGTCGAGGTCGACTTCCCAATCGGGGAACCGATTCATGATCTCGTCCAGCGCAATTCGCCCCTCGATTCGTGCCAGCGCGTTGCCGAGGCAGTAGTGGGCGCCCACCCCGAACGTCAGATGCTGACGCGGGACCCGGGTCACATCAAACGATTCCGCGTTCTCGCCGAACCGCCGTCCGTCGCGGTTGGCCGCGCCGATCAGCGTCAGGATCGCGCTCCCCTCCGGCACGGTCTGGCCGTGGAATTCGATGTCACGGGTGACATACCGCGCCGCTTGCAGCGCGGGTGGCTCGAAGCGCAGGAGCTCCTCGATGGCGCCGGGCAACAGTGACCGGTCGTCGACGAGCCGGCGGCGCTGATCGGGATGCTCGGAAAGCAGCTTGCCCGACCAGCCGATCAACCGCGTGGTCGTCTCCGAGCCGGCGACCGCGACGACCTTCATGAACATCAGCAGTTCGTCGCGGTGCAGCTTCCTGGTGATGCCCTTTTCGTCCTCGAACTCGGCGTTGAGCAGCTCGGTCGTGAGGTCGTCGGCGGGATGGGTTGTGCGCCAGTCGATGAAGTCGGCGAAGACCTCTCCGTCGGCGAGCTTGGCGTCGGTGTTGTCCGTCATTCGTCCGCCACGCTTGGTGCGGACGAACTTCTCGCCGTCCTCCTGAACCCGGCGCTGGTAGTCCTCGGGGATGCCGAACAGCATGCCCACCACGCGCAGCGGCATGATGGCGCCGAGATCCTTGACGAAGTCCACGCGGTCACCGCCGACCAGCGGGTCCAGACATCGCTGGGTGAACTCGCGGATCATCGGCTCGAGGGAGTTGATCTTGCGGGGCGTGAACGCGCGGGAGATCAAGCTGCGGTGGATGTCGTGCACCGGTGGATCTTCGAAGATGAGCAGGCCCGGCGGAATCTCGATGCCCGCCTTGATGATTTCCAGCACGACGCCGCGCGCGGAACTGAAGGTCTGATGGTCGACAAGCGCCCGGTTGACGTCGTCGAACCGGCTCAGCGCATAGAAGTCGTGTTCGGCGTTGTAATACAGCGGCGCGTTCTCGCGGATGCGCCGGAACATCGGATAGGGGTCGGCGTTGAGGTCGACGTCCCACGGGTCGTAGTACAGGTCGTCGGTGGTCTTGGTGGTCATGAGATTCCTGTCTACCGCGTGGGCGCGTCCACACCGAAGGTTTCGCGGTGCAGTTCGATCAAGGCGTGCAGTTGCTCGAGATAGTGCTGCAACGAACGGTGGACGAAGCGAGCCGAAAGCATGGTGGTGCCGCCGTCGGCCAACTCCCGCAACGTGTCCTGCGTCGCATCGGGTTTCCCGGCTGGATCCAGCGGTTGCTCCGCGGGCATCACCACCTCGAAATCCGGCGGTAATTCGAACTGCTGCAACCAGTCCGCGGCCGTGTGGATCGACACGTAGTACGGGCACCAACCGTCCGCGAGAGTGACCGCACGCCGCAAGGAACGTCGTGTACGCCCGCCGACCCAGATCGGCATGTGCGCCTGTGCCGCACAGGGCTCCACGGTCAGCCCGCCGAACGAGTAGAACTCACCGCGATACGTCGGCTCATTGCTGGGCAGCGCCGCCCGCAGCGCCCTCAGGGCGTCGTCGCCGCGGGCGCCACGGTCGTCGAACGGCGCACCGAGAAGGTCGAATTCCTCCTTGAGCGAACCGACGCCCACACCGAGGATCAGCCGCCCGTTACTGACGTGGTCGAGTGTGCCGTAACGCTTGACGATCGCCAGCGGATGGTGGTATCCCAGCACCAACGTCATCGTGGCGAAGCGAATTCGCTTGGTGCGCCCCGAAACGTACCCGAACGTTGATAGCGGATCCCAGTAGCGAGCTCCGCGCCGGCCGGATTCGGTCGAGGGCACGCCGATGTGCTCGCTGCAGGTCATATGGTGATAGCCGAGCCGATCCGCGACCTCCGCGACCCGGCCGATGTCCTCGATGCCGGCGTCCTTCTCCCATTCCAGGGGCGCTCCAGCGACATTGGTGACGACCGGGGTGGCGATGCCGAGCTTCACTGCAGGGGCTCTTCCCCCGCGAGAATCGTTCGGTGCATGAGGCGGCCGCTGTCGACCGAATACGGCAACACCCGGTGCATGGTTCCGGTGTTGTCCCAGATGAGCAGGTCGCCGGGTTGCCATTGATGCCGATAGACGTACTGCGGTTGGGTGGCCCAATCACGAAGTCGCGCAAGCAGTGCGCGGCTTTCCTCTACCGGCAGGCCGATCACGTAATCCGAGGTCGCACCCAGCAGCAGGGATTTCCGCCCGGATTGATGCGTCCACACGATCGGGCACGCCTTGGTTGGCGACTTCTGCCAGAAGGCCACCTCGTCGTAGCTCATCTCCGGGGTGACGTAATACTGCGAGCGCTCCGCGCTGTGCACCACGCGCAGCTCCGCGATCGCGTCCTTGTCGGCATCCGGAAGGTCGTCGTAGGCCGCGTAGGTGTTGCAGAATTCGGTCTGCCCCCCGGTCTCGGAGAGCCGCACCGCGCGCAGCAGCGTGGCAAGATTGGGCAGCGGCTGCAGCGATCCGTCGAAATGCCAGAACAACGAACCCTGCAGGTATTTGGCGCGCTGATTGACCTTCTCGTCGAGGGAGATCTTGTTGATGCCGCCCTGGCCCTCGTTGGCGACAAGCGTGCCGAGGGTCTTGGCGATGGCGACTTGCTCCTCGTCACCGATGTCCAGCCCGCGGAAGAACACCACGCCGCGCCGCTCGAGAACGTCACGGATCGTCGACGCCTCCCGCCCGCTCAGCAGCGTGCCGAGATCGGTTCTGATTTCGCTGCCGATTCTCGGGGTGAGGTCGACGATCTGCAGCTGCGCAGAAGTGAGTCCCATGGTTTCAGCTGACTCTCGTGAGAATGGTGTTGGCCGAATGCTTTACCCGCGGCTGCTTCCACAGCTCGACCGCCAACGAGACGGTGATCAGCGAGTAGAGCAGGTTGCGCAGATTGGCGACGTCGTCGGGCAGCGGCTCGGAGTAGTCGAATTTGTCGATGTAGGCGACGGCTTCCTCGGCGTGCGGAAACACCTCGTCGTAGAAGGCCCGGATTTCCGCCATGGAGCTGTTGACGCGTTTGACGTAGCGCTGGTGCCCATCCTCGATCGCCCACTCGGGCACCAGATGCTCCAGGCCCGAAAAATCGGGCGGCAGAACCCTACTCACGCTGACCCGCCTTCGCCGCTTCGCCGGCCGCAACGTAATCACCAACCACCTTGTGCAGGTGGCGCAGCAGAATCTCCTCGTCATTCATCGTGAACTGCGTCAGGACACCGCTGTTGAGCATCGCCTGCAGGCCCTCGGACGGGCTCGCGTCCTCGAGGATGATGTCGTTGAGGAAGGTGACGGTGAGCTCTTGGCCGAGCCTCTCCTTGTGGGTCTTCGGAGGTTGATAGAACATCTCCACTTCGAACACGTGCGAGTGCGGGCCGGTGGGCCAGTGGGCGTGGGTGGTGAAGCCGGATGCGCCGAAGATGATGACGAAGTTGGGGAAGAACTGGAACGAGTCGAACCCGTACTTCTCCGACCGGGTGGGATTGATCCCCGGGGGCATCGGCCCCCGGTCGACCTTCTTGTTCCAGGGACCCGCGGCGCTGGCTTCCATCACGCACTCAATTGGCTTGGAGTACGGCGTCTTTTGCGAGGGCTCACCGGAGAACGAGAACATCCGGTGCGGGCCGCTGAGCTGGTAGGCCAGCGCGTCGGTGAACGGGTTCGGCTGGTCGAACGCGTCCCTGGCCTCCGCGGTGAGAGCGCCGAACGACGATGCGTGCAGGTACGGGCCGTGGTAACTCTCGGCGAAGCTGTCGACGAAAATCTTCCAGTTACACTGCAATTCGGCCGAGAACTTGTAGACCTGGTGCGGGCCGTCGAACGGATAGCCCTCGATGCCATGGGCCAATGCGCCGAGGAAGGATCGCAGCGGCTCGGTGTTGTCCGGGTTGAGGTTGATGAAGATGAAGCCTTCCCACACCTCGCACTGCACCGCAGGCACCTGGCAGCTGTCCGCGTCGAAGTCCAGCAGCAGGTCCGTGCGGGTGGCCGAGTGCAGCGAGCCGTCCAGCTTGTAGCGCCAGCCGTGGAAGCGGCAGTACAGCAACGGGGCGCGCCCGGTCACTTCCTGGAACGGGTCGTCCTCCCACAGCATCTTGTTGCCGCGGTGTGGGCAGATGTTGTGAAAGGCGCGGATCACTTGGTCTTTGCCGCGCACGATGATGATCGAGGTGTTCAGGAACCTGAACTCGCGGGTGAAGTAGCTGCCCGAACGCGGGACTCGTTCGACTCGCCCGACGTAGAGCCAGGTCTTCTTGAAGACGTGCTCGCGTTCCTTCTCGTAGAACTCTTCGGATACACAGTCTTCGAGTGACACCGGGCCGCGGCCGAGTTCGGGATATGCGTCGGTCCAGTGCCCGTTTGGGGGCTTGGCGACGGCGATGGGCTGATTCATCCCCGCGTACCTCCTACGTGGTGCGGCCGACGCTAGCAGCTGCGGGGACCCCCAATAAGGTGTACGAACGCAACACCCTGTTGCATACTTGGAACACCGATGCAACAGAATCTGCCCTTTGACCTCGATGCCCTGCTGATATTCGGCAAGGTGGTGGACTGCCGCAGCATCTCGAAGGCGGCGACGGCGCTCGGGATGCCCAAGTCCACGGTGAGCCGGAGGCTGACCAAGCTGGAATCCGACCTGGGCATCAAGCTGCTGCGTAAGAACACCCACCAGTTGACGGTCACCGACATCGGCGAGCAGATCTACGACCATGCGATGAACATCTTGGCCGAGGCCAACGCTGTACGGGCGCTGGTGGAGGGCAGTCGGCAGGAGCCCCAGGGTGAACTGCGGGTCGCGATACCGGTGAGCCTGGGCATCGACTACGCATCCCGCGTCGGCACGACGTTCTTGCAGCGATACCCGAACTCGCGCTTGGATATTCGGTTGGTCGACAACGTCGTCGACCCGGTCAAGGACGGTTACGACGTGGTGTTCGGCCCCGGACCGCTACAGGATTCGACGCTGATCGCGCGGAAAGTCTTCGACCTGAGCCTTTTCCTCTGCGCCTCAACCGATTTCGTAGCGCAGCTGAAGGATCCGATTACCGAACCCGCGCAGGTGAGCACTCTGCCTTTCATCGATTTCGGCTTCTGCGGGCCCCAAAAGCTGAAGCTGGCGGTGACCAAACTGGACAGACGACACGAGTTGTCACCACGGGTACGCGCGCGGGCCAACAACTTTCAGGTTTGCAAGGAGTACATCCTGCAGGGACTCGGCATCGGCGCCATGCCCACGCAGATCATCTGCACCGAGGAACTGCGCGAGGGAACCATCGTGCCGATCCTGCCCGACTGGGCGGTCGAGCCGCTGGCCGTGCACATGATCTATCCCTTCGAGCTGTCCTTCTCCACCCTGATCAGCGCCTTCTACGACACGGCCTGCCAGATCATCGTCGAGAACATCGCCAGGGCGCAGAGCTAGGGTTGGCCCGAATTGAGAGATAATCGCGTCATGCCCACTGAACCCTCGCATCCACCGCGGCCCGCGCCGAAATCGAAGCGGGTGCACGTCACGCCCGAGGACGTGGAGCGGTTCGGCGACGAGGAGCAGGTGCGCGAGGCGTGGGACGAGCGCCGGCTGCGCGACGAACAACCGCCGCATCACCACTAGCCCGCCGCGCCTCGCGGAAGGCACTGGCGAAGCTTGCCGCCGCTGAGTGAGACTGGAAGTTATGAGTTTCGTGGAGAAGCTGCTCCCGCAGGTGCTGCGGGTGCACAACACGGTCTATCAGAAGACGAACGGCTGGATCGGTCACCGCACGCTGTGGATACCAAGTCTGCTGCTGCACTCCGTGGGCGCGAAGACCGGTAAACAGCGCACGACGTCGCTGACGTACGCCCGCGACGGGGACAACTATCTGGTGGTCGCCTCCAAGGGAGGTGCGCCCGAGGCCCCCGGCTGGTACCACAACCTGAAGGCCAATCCCGACGTTGAGATCAACGTCGGCCCAAAACGTTTCGCCGTCACCGCGCGACCGGTGTTGTCCGGCGATCCGGACTATCCGCGGCTGTGGCAGATCGTCAACAAGAACAATCAAAACCGCTACAACGAATACCAGAAGAAGACGTCGCGACCGATTCCCGTCGTCGTCCTGGCCCCGAAATCTTGAACTCCAGCTGAACAAACCAAGAACCCCCGGTGCGAGCGCAATCGGTTCCAGCGGGCGTCCTGTAGGACGTCACGTCGGTCATGCGAAGCTACGTGTTCGATGGCCGGAACTAAGGAGAACAAGCAGTGAGAGCCCTCGTCGCGGGCGCCGCCGGATTCCTGGGGTCCCACCTGTGCGATCGTCTCCGCCGCGACGGCATCGAAGTCATCGGACTCGACAATCTCTGCACCGGCAGGCGCGAGAACATCGCGCAGCTCGACGAAGACCCGGGCTTCAGTTTCGTCGAGCATGACATCACCCGGCCGGTCGACGCGGTCGTGCCGGGTCCGCTGGACGTCATCTTCAACCTGGCCTGTCCCGCTTCGCCGCGCGCCTACCAGCGGGATCCCCTGTTCACGCTGGAGACCAACTACGTCGGGACCAGAAACCTACTGGAGCTGGCGCGCGAGCGGGAGGCGACGATTCTGCAGGCCTCCACCAGCGAGGTCTACGGGGATCCGACGATCCATCCGCAGGCCGAGAGTTACTGGGGCAACGCCAACTGCTTCGGGGTGCGGGCCTGCTACGAGGAAGGCAAGCGGGTCGCGGAGACGCTGACGCTCGAGTACGCGCGCCGCTACCGCGTCCCTATCAAGGTCGTCCGCATCTTCAATACCTACGGTCCGAGGATGGATCCAGAGGATGGCCGAATCATCTCGACGTTCATCGTCCAAGCGCTGCGCGGCGAACCGATCACCGTCTTCGGGGACGGCAGCCAGACCCGTTCCTTTTGTTATGTCGACGATCTCGTCGAAGGGCTCGTCAATATGGCGGCGAGCGACGCCTCGTTCACTGGACCCGTCAACCTCGGCAGCCCAGCCGAACGCACCGTCCTCGAAACCGCGAGCCTTGTCAAGGAGATGACCGGATCGCCCTCGGCCACGGTCTATGAGCCCCTGCCGCCGGACGACCCGAAGCAGCGCAGGCCGGACATCAGCCTCGCCGAGTCCGCGCTCGGCTGGACTCCACGAATCTCGTTCGAAGAGGGCGTCGAACGGACGATCGGCTATTTCAGAGGCATCGTCGACCCAGGCTCCGATGGGGGCGTTCAGCGATGAGAATTGTGCTGGCAACCTTGGGAACTCGGGGTGATGTCGAGCCGTGCGCAACCATCGGTCGGGAGCTGCAGCGCCGCGGTCACGATGTCACCATGGCAGTGCCGCCCAACTATGTCGGCTTCGTCGAGTCGGCGGGGCTCGCGGCGGTCCCCCACGGCCCGGATCAGGTTGAGCAGAACGCGAATATCGCCCGGAAATACGGGGAGACGCCGAACCCTGTCTTCATGGCGTGGGTGATTTCCGAGGACCTCAAACGACTCTGGCCGCAGCTGGGCACGGCGCTCACGTCGCTGGCGGACGGGGCCGACCTGTTGTTGACCGACGCGAGCCAGCAGGGGCTGGCCGCCAATGTTGCGGAATATCACGACATTCCGCAGGCTGCACTGCACATCTACCCGCTCGGGCGCGATACGTGTACGCCGGTTACCAAAGAGGCCGAAGACGCCCTGCGCCAAACGTTGGGCCTACCGGAGGAAACGGGGCCCTCGGCGCGACAACCGCTGGAGATCCAGGCCTACGACGAACTCTTCTTCCCCGGGCTGGCAGCCCAGTGGGCGCAATGGGATGTCCGACGGCCTTTCGTTGGCGGGCTGACGCTGGAGCTGACGACGGACGTCGACGACGAGGTGTCGTCATGGATTGGCGCGGGAACGCCGCCGATTTACTTCGGCTTCGGCAGCAGCGCGCGCGTCGCGTTTCACGCCGGCCTGCTCGAGATGATCAGCGGGGCCTGCGCGCAATTGGGTGAGCGTGCGCTGATCTGCAGCGGCGTAAGCGATTTGGCCCGCACCTCACAGTTCGACCACATAAAGGTGGTGGGCGCGGTGAACCACTCGACCGTCTTTCCCGCTTGCCGCGCCGTCGTTCACCACGGGGGTCCCGGCACCACGTTCGCCGGCATCCGGGCCGGCAAACCTACGTTGGCCCTCGCGGTTTCGGTCGATCAGCCGATGTGGGCCGCCGCGGTCGGGCAGCTGGGCGTCGGCATCGGACGGCACTTCTCCGCAACCACCCCGGATTCGCTGCTCTCCGATCTGCGGGCCATCCTCACTCCGCACTGCATCGCGCGAACCCTTGAGGTCGCCGCTCAGATGGCCACCCCCGCCGAAAGCGCTGCCACGGCCGCCGATCTCCTGGAAGCCATGGTCGGCCAAGACTCGGGCTGAACCCGCCTCAGTGCTCGTCGGTCGAGTCGTGAATGTGCATGTCCGAAACACTGCGATATGACGGGAAGTCGAAGTCGGGGAAGGCGCAGATGTCACCGCGATCCCGGACCCGCTCTAACCAGTAAGCCTGATCGGCGGCCGACGTGCAGGCGTAGAGCTTCATATACGTCGCCGCGAAGGGGAACACGAAGCCGTTGCCGACCGCCTGCCAGACGGCCGCCGCCACGCCGGGGGTTTCGACCCCCCGATAATCGTCCATCACGATCACGCCCCGCTCGGCCGTATGAGTCACGGCGAGCCTGATGTCATTGGCCACGCACCGGTAGGCGTGACAACCGTCGATGTGGACGAACCGCAGCGCCCGTTCGCCCAGATCGAGCGCCGATGATTCGCAGACCTCCAGCGTTGGCCGGCGGGTGTGGAACCGATCCCAGTTGGCCAGGAACTGCTGCTGATCCAGGCCCGAATACTCCTGGCGCGGGGCCTGCGCGATGTCGGCGTGCTCCATCACCGCGCCGAACAGATCGCAGATCACCAGGTCTTCATCGTCACGTAGGCCATAACCCATCAAGATGGCGGACTTGCCCTGGTACGCGCCGATCTCCAACATGTCACCCTTGATGCCCTCGGCCGTCTGGCACGCGAGCAGCCGACTGAAGAGCTCGACATCGGCCTCGAAGAACCAGCCGTCGACGTTGTTCATCTGCTCGGTGTAGAGGGCCCAGGCGGCATCGCTCATGACGCACTCCTGCGCATGGACTCCTCCAGTGCGGTTGTGGGCTGCCGGTTTTTACGGCGGTCAATTCGGCGGCCGTGGATTGAACTTATCAATTCTGCGCCGAGCCGCAATCGAAGCTTCAGCCGAGCACTGTTCTCAGTGCGGCTTTCGGTCCTCTAGAGCGAGAGTGAAGACTTGCACCGCAGCGGATTTGCCCTTCAAAGCGTGCGTTCCCCGATCGAGGAGTCCGAGCGGTCGACTGGTCAGCGCGTCCACGCACGAACCGGTGAGAAGAATGGCGTCGCCGGTGGTCTTGGTGAGTTGCTCCACGCGAGCCGCGACGTTGACGGTGTCGCCGATCAGGGTGAACTCGAGCTTGCTTCCGCCGCCGATGGTGCCGGCGATCACCTTTCCGGTGTTGATGCCGATGCCGATGCGAAGCCCACCGCCGAATCGCTCGCCGACGAGACGCTGAATCACCGTGGCGGCGGAGACCGCCGCGTCGGCATGATCTGTAAGGTCGTTAGGGGCGCCGAAGACGGCCAGAGCTCCGTCACCCAGAAACTTGTTCACATGCCCACCCGCGTCGACGACGGCGGGCACGACGATCTCGAACAGCGCGTTGAGCCGGGCGACCGTGTCCTCGGCGGTGTTCGCCTCGGCGAACGGAGTGAAGTCGCGGATGTCCACGAACATCACGGTCACCTCGCGCCGCTCGCCGGTGAACACGTCGTCGCCCTGTTGAAGCAGCCGCGCAGCGAGGGCCGGGTCGACGTAGGTGCCGAACGCGCCCTGAAGTCGTTGCCGCTCAGCCAAACCCGTTTGCATGCGGTTGAACGACGCGGCCAGTGCGCCCAAGTCGTCGTCCTGGACGACCGGCAAACGCTGGCCATAGTCCCCCGCCGCAACACGTTCGGCGCCTCTGGCGAGGTCGCGAATGGGTTGCAGGGATGGCGAGAATCCAAGTCCGACGGAGATCGGCACCGCGAATACGACCGCCAGCCCACCTCCGATCACCACCGACAGGATGGGGATGTCACTGACGCGATTGAACACGGCCGCAAGCAGTGCGCCGCCGACGGCGAACCCAAACGCGACCGCAACCATGGACACGTTGGACCGCGCGGCAAAGGTCGGGCGTGAGCGCGGCAGGGCGTCGCCGATCCCTGTGTCGCCGGCCAAAGCGACCCTGGGCGGCCGCCATGCTGCGTCCACGGCGTTATGGAGCGCGACCAGCTGGACCGCTACGGCGATGGTGGAGGCCACGACGCCGTATTGCACCAGCCGTAACCATTCGGCTCCGGCGATCGCGCCGACAGCGATCGACAACGCGGCGGCCAACAGACCGGCGCCCCACAGCGTGCGAGAAGTCGTCTTGCGGCTGAAGATGTAGGTGCCCTCCAGGGCCGTCATCCGATCGACGTCGTGGCCGGCAGCCCACCGCTCCGCAGGGCGCGCCCATCGGCGATCCGGAAGAACCATGAGGCCTGCGAGCGCCAGCATGGCCACAACGGTGACGGCCGTCGCAGCAACGTAGCGACCCGATTTCTCAAAAGCGACGATGGGAAACGACACGAACGTGAGATAGATCGGCAGCGAGATGAAAAACGAAATCACGCCTCCCGCCAACGTGTACCGCGCCCCGTACCGATCCCACGCCCACTGCCAGATGCGGTCCATGGCAGGAGATTAAATCGTCGCCGGCCGCGATGTGCGGGAAAAGGGCCGCATCGGGTCGGCTGCAGCGGGCACGATGTCTTTTATGGTCGCCGTCTACCGCGCGCCGATGCGATCCCGCAACGATGCCGTCGAGCCACAAGCCACCATCGATCGCGCTCGCCGGCTCGGCGTGTGCGGGTTCGGCCGACTTGTGAGCAGTTCAGCCGAACAGGACCGGCTTGCCCGTCGGGTCGCCCGATTCGCCGAGCTCGACGAAGGCTCGTTCGTGTGGACCCGCGACGCCCACGGCTGGTTCTGGCTGGGCCGCATCTCCGGGCCCTGCGTTTACGACACCGACGACACCGCTAAGGCGGTGGATTTGGTGCACATACGACCCTGCGAGTGGCTGTCCACCCCAATCCTGGAACAGGATGCGCCGGCCGCCGTCGTCGCCACATTCAATAGGGGTGGACGGAACTTCCAGAAGATCCACGACCCCTCGGTCGGTGGTGAGACACAACGGATTTGGGATTCACGGATAGACCGGCCAGCCGAAACCTAGAGCACGGCGGAAGCCGGATCGCGTCAACCCTCGACGGCGAACAGCCCCCACGCCCCCGTCACACCCTTGAGGACGTGTTCGCCGCGAGCGGCGAAGCGAAGGCCCGACCCGGCGACCAGGTCGACGACGATGCGCGAAACCAGCACCTCGCCGGCCCTGGCCGCTGCCGCCACACGCGCTGCGATGTGGACGGCGATGCCGCTGATGTCGTCGTCGCGCAACTCGACCTCACCCGTGTGTACGCCGGCCCGCACCTCGAGGCCCAGGCTTCGCATTACGTCGCGGATCGCCATGGCGCATCGAATGGCGCGGGCGGGCCCGTCGAACCGGGCCAGGAAGCCGTCGCCCGTCGTGTTGACCTCACACCCCTGGAACCGTGCGAGCTGGCGCCGCACCTGGGCGTCGTGCCTGCCGAGCAGCTCCCTCCATCGCTGGTCGCCAAGCTCGACCGCCCGCTTCGTGGAGTCGACGATGTCGGTGAACAACACCGTGGCCAGGACGCGCTCGATCGCTGCCTGCGGGCGGACGCCGGTAAGGAACTCCTCGACCTCATCGAGCAGGGCGTCGGCGTCGTCCGTGAAGAACAGGTGGTCGGCGCCGTCGACCTCGACGAACTTGGCCCCGGGGATACGCTCGGCGAGGTAGCGACCCATCTCAAGCCTCACCATCCGGTCGTCGCGCCGGTGCACCACAAGCGTCGGGGCCTGGATCGTGGGCAGCACGTCGCGGATGTCCAGCTGCGGATAGAGCGCGAAGATGTTGCGGACCATGCCCGGGCTGGCGGCCACCCGCTGCAGCCGCGCCCACCACCGCCGGAAATCGGCATCGTCCCGCCGGCTTGGAGCCCATGCGCCCAATCCGACGCCCTCACCCCAGCCCTTGGCACTCACCTCGACCAACGCCGACAGTTGCTCCTCGGTGACGCCCAGGGGATAGTCACTTGCTTCGAGCAGGCGGGAGAACGTGCCATACAGGGCAAGCGCATTCACGCGATCGGGATGGCCGGCCGCCGTCAGCATCGCCATCGTGCCGCCTTCCGAAACGCCCACGAGATCGGCGCGTTCACATCCGGCCGCGTCCATGACGGCGCGCAGGTCATCGACGGACTCTTCCAATGTCGGCGCGTGCATCACCGGATCCGAGAGACCAGTGCCCCGCTTGTCGAAGGTGACGACGCGGCGAAAGGACGCCAGTCGCGAGTAGAAGTGAACGACCGACGGCTCCTCCCACATGATGTCGAGGTGCGAGATGAAGCCGGGCGCGACGACCAGGTCGGGACCCTCTCCGGTAACCGAGTACGCGATGTTGAGACCACCGCTCTTGGCATAGTGAATGTCCGGCGGGACGTTCATGGTCGAACCTTACGCCTGCGTGGCCCAGGTTAGGCGGCAACGGACGATCCGCCGACGACGGCCGCGCATGGCGGGCAATATTGACGCGCATATCTCCGTCAAAGTCGTCACCCCGCTATCCAATACTTACTCTCTGGCAGAGACTTTCGGGATCCGCGGCTGCAACAGGCCCCGCCGTTCTGGGTAGGTCCGGCTTTTTGGGGCCGATGCCTCATGTGCCGCCGACGACGTGCGGTGGACGATTCTTGCATCGAACTTCGACTACGCACGCGAAGCCGCTCTCGTGGATCAGCGGCTTGCCGCGAAAGGAATTGGGAGGCAATCATGTTCACCATCGAAGAGCTGGCCGCTATTCCGCTCTTCTCGACGCTGGGGGACAAAGAACTGGAGTACCTCGCTGGCGCCGTAGAGGACATCCATCTCATCGCCGGTGAGTACGTGGGGCACGAGGGCGAAGGAAGGTGGAAACCGATACGGTGCATTGCATGCGCCGTGTGGACTACGTCATTCACTATGTCGAGTCGCTCAGCGAGTCGGTGGCGTTCTACCGCGACGTCATCGGGCTCCAAGTGCGGATCGAGGGCGACGGCTATGTCGAGTTCGACATGGAGAACACCAAGTTCTCGCTTTTCGAACGCTCGAAGCTGCCGGAGCTCATCGGTCGCGAGGGCGGCAACCCGCCCTGCGGTGAGATCGGCTTCCTGGTCGACGACGTCGATGCGGAAGCGGAGCGCTTGCGCGGGCTCGGTGTCGACATCCTCAGCGGACCGGTGGATCGACCGTGGCACGAAAGGACGCTGCACATCGCCGACCCGGACGGCAACATCATCGAGTTCGCGCAGAAGCTGCGGTGATCCTCGCCGTCGACCTCGGTAAGACCTCCTGCCGGGCCACGGCAGGCGGCCGCAGGGCCGAGGGCGCGGGCGCGCCGGGGCTCGCGACGCCTGGCGGCGCACGGGCCGCAGAGGCGGCGATTCTGGCGGTCGCGCACGAACTCGGCCCGGTCGACGAGGTGATCGTGGGCGCTGCGGGGGCGCTCGCGGCGCCGGACGCAACGCGCGCGCTGGGCGATGCGTTGCTGAAATCGCTTGGGGCGCAACGCGTCGCCGTGACGAGTGACGCGGTGATTGCGCACGCGGGCGCGCTGAACGGGGAGCCGGGGGTCGTGCTGATCGTGGGCACGGGCGTCGTGGCGCTCGCCATCGACGCGAACGGCGCGCTGCGCACCGCCGACGGTTGGGGCCCCTGGCTGGGCGACGAGGGCGGCGGCGCGTGGATCGGCGCCGCCGGGCTGCGCGCGGCATTGCGCGCGCACGACGGCCGCGGGCCGTCCACCACGCTGCTCGACGCCGCCCGCGCCCGCTTCGGCGCGCCGGGGACCTGGCCCGCGCAGCTCACCGGTGCCGCTGCACTCGCGTCGTTCGCGCCGGACGTCCTGGCCGCGGAAGGTGACGCCGCGGCGGTGGCGATCACCAGTTCCGCCGCCGAGGCGCTCGCTGCGACGGCCCGTGCGGCGGGCGATGGCCCGGTGGCGATGGTCGGCGGACTGGCGGAAGTTCAGGCGCTGCGCGCGCGGCTCGACCTCATCGCCGCCCCCGGCGACGCGCTCGACGGCGCGCTGCAACTACGGGCGATCCACGAGCCGTATGTGATTCGCGTGCAGGCGGATCCGAAAGCCGTTGTCCCGCAAGGACTCGACGCGCTCGCCACCGAGGCGGTGCGGCCGGAGCTTGACGATCTCGACGCGCGCCCGATCGCCGAAGTCGTCGCGCTGCTCGTTGCCGCCGAAGCCGAAGCGCACGGCGCGGTGGCGGCGGCGGTCCCGAGGATCGCGGCGGCGGCCGAGGCGATCGCGGCGCGGCTCGAGCGCGGCGGCCGCCTGGTGTACGCCGGTGCCGGAACGCCGGGGCGGCTCGGCGTGCTCGACGCTGCCGAGTGCGCGCCGACGTTCGGCACCGACCTGGTGCGTGGCGTGATCGCCGGCGGACCGGCGGCGCTCACCGAGGCGATCGAGGGCGCCGAAGACGCGTTCGATCCCGCCGACCTTGCGGACCTGACCGCCTCCGACGCGCTTGTCGGGATCACGGCGTCGGGCCGCACGCCGTATGTGCTCGGGGCGCTCGAGCACGCGCGCGCGGCCGGCGCCCTGACCGTCGCGATCGTCAACAACCCGGGCAGCGAGGCGTCCGCCGACGTGGTGATCGAACTGCTGACCGGGCCCGAGGTGCTCGCCGGCTCCACGCGGCTGACCGCGGGCACGGCCCAAAAGATAGTGCTCAACGCATTATCGACGAGCGTGATGATCGCGCTGGGCAAGGCGTACGGACCGCGGATGGTCGACGTGCGCGCAACCAATGCGAAGGTGCGCCGCCGGGCGGTACGGATCGTCCGCGACGCGGCCGGCGTCGATGAGGAGGCCGCGACCGCCGCGCTCGCCGCCGCGGGTGGTCATGCCAAGACCGCGATCGTGGCACTGCTCACGGGCGTCGAGGCCGCCGAGGCCGCCGCCCGGCTCGACCGGGCGCGCGGACGCGTGCGGGACGCCCTCGGCGGGACATGAATGAATACGTCCCACGGGACGGCGGCTCGCCCGTATCGTCAGGACCGTGTGTGAGCCAGCGTGTGGCCGGCCAGCTCACGTCAGCCGCCGTCAGCTGCTGATGGTGGCCGGCAGCGCCGGCGTGGCGTCCCTGGTCGGCGGCTGCTCGAGTGCGACGCGGATGAACTCTGCCTCGGCGCCTGAGACCCGCACGAAGCCACCTTTGGCTTCGACTCCTCCCCCGACGCCGGCGATCAGCGCAAGCCTGACCGCTGCGACTTCGGCACTGTTGCTATGCCGGGACGCCTGGGGCGCGCGACCGGCCCGCTCCGGAGGGAAGCGCCACACCATCACCCGGATGACTCTCCACCACGAGGCCGTCGTGCTTGGCGAAAACCGTAATGCCCCTAACCATCTCCGGCAGGATCAGCGATACCACCAGGACCAGCACGGGTGGATCGACATCGCCTATCACGTCGGCGTCGACCGCAATGGCAACATCTACGAACTGCGGAGCACCGAACTCGCGGGTGACACCGCGACCGACTACGACACGACGGGCCATTTCCTGGTCCTCTGCGAAGGAGACTTCGATCAAGAGGCTGTGCCGGAGGCACAGCTCCAGGGAGCAGCTCGCGCGTTCGCCTGGGCGGCTCAGAATTTTCACATTTCGAGCGACACACTGGCGGGCCACCGGGACCTGGCCCAAACCTCTTGCCCGGGCCGAAACCTGTACGCCCACATGTCCTCGGGCGACCTCAAGCGCCGCATTGACGACCTGCTCGCCGCGGGCGGAGTGGACCTGCAGCGCTTCTGCGGTCCGGATGCGGCCGCCAGAGTCGCGTCAATCGAGGCCGGCGACTGACCCCCTTAGGCGCTCGTCGGCGGAGCCGGCCGGCACTCGAATCGACTTGAATGTTTGTAGTCCCGTAACAGCGGGCACTTCGCTGAACAGGCTTAAAAAGGGGTCAGCATGTCGGTCACGCATCTCAGCGGTTTCGCTAACGCCTGCCAGGAGGCCGTGAGGGCCGTCCTTCATGCCATCACCGCTCAGGGGGAGGAACGCCGAGGACACCTCTCGGACGCCAAATCGGCAGTGGACATGGCGTTACGCGATGCCCACAGCGGTGAGGAATGGTACCTGGCCCAGCACCTGCGCCAGGGAATAAAGGATGTGGAGAGCCGCCTGCGCGACGCTTCTTAGTTGCCGGCCGTTCCCGCTGGTAGACCGGCCGCAACAATCACTTTCACCCGGCCCACACGTCCTCGACGTAGTGGTCGGATTCGATGAGACCGTTCAGCCAATCGCGGGCCTGATCGTCGTCAGCACCCGTCCGTGCCCGATAGATATCGAGGAAGGACCCCCGCACCGCCGGCGCCATCCGCGCGCCGTCGCCGCACACGTAGACGTGGGTGTCCTTGCCCGGGTCCCCCAACAGGTTCCACACTTCGTCGGCGTCCGCGGCGATCCGGTCCTGCACGTAGCGAACCCCGTCCTGGGGCGCGCGGGAGAAGGCCGGGCGCATTCGCACGATACCGATCGCTTCGGCCTGCTCGAACCGGTCTCGGAAGATGTAATCGACCTCCGGGTCACGCACCCCGAAGAAGCACAACGCGGGCTCTACCGGAGCCCCGGCCTGTTGTGCGGCGAGTCGATCACCGAGGAAACCGAGGAACGGTGCGACGCCGGTACCGGCGCTGACCAGAATCACGCTCTTGGCCGGATCGGCACCGGCCCGGAACGCCTGCCGGGCCGGGTCGACGCGGGCCCGGATCACCTGTCCGGGTTGGACTGTCGCCAGGTAGTTGGACGCGACACCCTTGAACAGGCCGCGACCGGAACGGGCCGGCGCATCGAGCACACTGACGACCAGTCCTACGGTGCGGGGCGACAGCATCGACGATGATGCGATCGAATAGTGCCTGGGCACCATGGGATCCAGCAGTTCGAGAAGTTCGGCACCGGTGAGAACGCAAGCCGGGTATTCGTCGAGGCACTCCAAAACGCTGAGCGGACAGCCGTCTGGAGCCGCGGCCAATTCGTTAAGCCGCTGGCGCTCTGAAGGACTGCTGTTGGCCGCCGCAAGACTACGTAATTGACTGCTGGTCACCGGTTTCCGCAATTCGACGAAGTGCGTGAGAAGTTCTCGTGCGCTGACCTCTCGGTCCAGCGCGATCAGCCGCCGCGAGCTGCGCCGGGGATTGATCGCCAGCCGCAGTCCAGGGTCGATGCCGAGTTGTGCCAACACCGCGTCGACTACCTCGGGCGGGTTGTCGGCCATCACCGTGAGGTGATCGCCCGTTTGATAGTCGATGCCGTCCGGAAGATCCACGCGGACATTGGTTTTGGCTTGGCCCAGCCCGGGGCGGACCAGTTGGGTGTTCTCGACGATGGTCATCGGGATCACCGACGACCGTGCGTCCATCGCCGCCGTGACCGGCCCGACGATCCGGCGCAGCTCGTAGAGCGGCTCGGCCGCGTCCGTGAGCGGCGCGGCGTCGGGGTCTCCGAAGCGTTCGGCCAACGATGACCACAGCGCGGCTGCGAACTCCTCGATCGCGCCGACCATATCTCCCGAAGTGTCGGCCGCTGCCCGCGAGACCAGTCGGTTCGCTCCCAGCTCGCCGAGGCGCTCGTCGATGCGCCGCGGGATCACCTGGTAGGTGTCCGCCCAGTTGTGATCGCCCACACCGAGAACCGCGACATTGGGTACTGGATTCAGCGTGGTATTCGCGTCGAGCAGCCAGTTGAGGAAGGCGCGCGCGTCGTCGGTCGGCTGTCCGTTATAGGAGGACGCGATGATCAGGATGGCCTCGGCTTCGGGGAAGCCGCCGACGGCATCGTCGAGGGGTGCCACCGTGGCCGTGCAGCCCAGTGCGGTTGCATCGTCGGCGAATTGGCGGGCCAGGGCGCGGCACGTGCCGAGGTTGGAACCGTGAAAAACGGCCAGCCGGGTGCCGGCCGTGATCGCCGTCGGGTGCTGCGCTTCGTTCTGGGCGGCGTCGCCCTCAACGCCTGGTGTGACGGTCCGGCGCTCCTGTGGGGTGCGCCTGATGACATCGAGCCGGAATCCGACCGGTCGGCGGCTGGTCGGGGTTTCCCATTGCGGCACATAGTGGTAGGTGTCGATGAGCCGGTAGCGATGTACGACCCGGGCCACTGCCATGGCCGCCTCATGCAGCGCGAACTGCCGGCCGATGCAGGATCGTGCTCCGGTTCCGAAGGGTTTGAACAGCGCGGTCGGCCGGCCCGCCGAACGTTCGGGAGCAAACCGCTCGGGATCGAAGAGTTCGACATTGTCGCCCCACTGCGGCTGGCGATGCAACGCGCCGGTGAGCACCGTGACCGCCTCGCCGCGCTTGATCGGATACTTGCCGCCGATCACAGTGTCTTCCAAGGCCATTCGATCGAAATTCAGCACCGGCGGAGACAGCCGCAGGGTTTCCTCGATCACCTGCCGCAGATAGGTCAGCTTGCCGATGTCGTCGTAGCCGGGCAAGTAGTCGTCTGCGGTGCCGAAAACGCTGTCCACCTCGGCCTGCACCCGGTGCAGGACCGTCGGATCGCTGACGATGTTGTAGAGCGTGTTCGGCATCAACTCCGACGTGGTGAGCTGCCCGGCGATCAGGAAGGTCATGATCTGATTGCGAATGTTCTCGGTGCCCAGTACCGGTTCGCCGCTCGGATCCTGTTGCAGCATAAGCGCTAACAGGTCTTCATACTCGCGTTCGCCGGATTGGTGCTGGGCTATCAGCCCGTCGATGAACGTGTGCAACGTGGCCAATTCTTCGGTGAACACCGCCGTCGGCTCGTCCGATACGAGCTCCCCGAGGGCGGTAGTGAAGCTCTGCGGGATCGGAGCCAGGCCGGGGCAGTCGAAAGAGTCGAAGCGTGAACCGAATCCCGCGAGCGCCACGGTGTCCATGGCCAGCTTCTGCAGGTCGTTCGACACGTCCACCGGCCCGGCCCCCGCGCTGGCATCCCATCGGTCGATCAGTTTGCAGTTGATGTCCAGCATCGCTCCGTGGTAGGCGCGCAGACCCGCGTAACTGAAACCCGGTAAGAGGACATCGTGGGCGCGCTGCCAGTTCGGTTCGCCGTGGTAGGCCGTGAACAGGCCATCACCGGCCAACGGCCTGACTCGGGCAAGGGTCGCAGTCAGGTTCTTGGCGAAGCGGCTTTCGTCGCAGAGCTCGGTGACGAGATCCAACGAGCACGCGTAGAGCTTCCTGATGCCGCCGTTGAAGTCGGCGTAGAACAGCGGACCGTGCAATTCGCCGAGTAAATCCACGGCCAACGCGCGGGGCCGGCCGACCAATTGATCAAGGCCGGGCAGGCGTCCCTCGACCGAGGGGATGCCCGGAAGATCCGGGGGCGGCGACGCACGGAACTCGCCCATGCGGGCAGCATAGGTTTCGACGCCGCGGCTTCGTCAACAATCGGCGAGCCTCGTCCTCGGCGCGACGCACCCCTATCTCGATGGCCGTGTCGACGGGCCTTCGGCCCTTGGTGTATTTAGGCGCTTGACCAGCGCTTCCCGTTGTGGAACGGTCGGAAATCGCACCCGGCGGTGCATGGGCTGGTCTGCGAAATCGCCACGGCGATTTCCGCCCCTGCCCTAGACTCCCCAGCTATGGCCAGGGGGAAGAAGATCTTGTTAGCGCTGGTGCTCGCCTTCACGGTCTCAGCGACGACGTCGAGCTGCATTCCTATTGTCAGCATCCCCAGCTGCCCCGCAGGTGGCAGCTTCATCGGCTGCTGATCGGATCATTCCCAGCCCGGGCGTGTAGCCCGGTGAAACACCTCGTGCAGGACATCGTCACTGCGCATTGCCCGGAGCCGCCGGGCTTGTGGGACTCGTTGAGGTGGCAGGACTCGTCGTTGGGGTCGCAGGGCTCGTTGAAGTCGTCGGACTCGTTGGGCTGGTAGGGCTCGTTGAAGTCGTCGGACTCGTTGGGCTCGTAGGGCTCGTAGGGCTCGCGGGCGTGGTGCTCGCAAGGCCCGGGCCTTCGCCACACCAGTCCGCCACATCTTTCGGGTACTGCTCGAGCGGTGGAGGACAACGCTGCCCCGGCGGGAAATTAGCGCCGGCGTTGAGCAGATCGCAGGGCACGTAGACCTGCTTGCCCTTAGGAGTGTTGGTCAGACACTTCGTCGGCGGCGCGCCATGTGCCTGGACGGGAATGATGGCAGCCGCCATCACCGCGCCGAGCGCCCAAGCAAGACGGCGATAGGTCATGAGGGCTCCTCGTTGTCGCTGCGAAGTTCATCACCGGGCTCACCGGTGATAATCCCAAGCAAACCAAATTCTGCCTTGGCGACAAAAACGCTCGTGCGATACGCGTTGTCGTGATGCGGTGCGGGGCGTGCACAATGTGGCAGCGCCGTCATAGGACAAAATGCAGTCCGACCAGCCGGTTCCTTCGATTTCGTTCCCGTTCCACACCGCTCGATACGTGTGATTTCTGGCCTGCACGGCGTCAAGAGCCCCCGTGCGGACGAAGTCGTCCATCCCCATGACTTCGGGTCCGTCGATCTCCGTTACTCCGTTGATCGGGCCCAGCAGCGGCGCGGGCGACGGCGCTTCCTGGCTTCCTGACGGCTCAATCCCGCCCCGTCCTCGTCGTACTGAGATTGCCGCCGAGCAGGGTGAGCTGTCATCACCTCAACCGTCTATTCACCCGGGTAAGTAATGCGCCGCCGTGAAGCGAGGAGCGAATAGCTATGGCCGCGCGATAGTTAGTTCGTTGGCGTAAACAATTGAACGCCATCTGCTTTGCGCAACCTGAATTGTTCGCCCTCGATCTGAAACCAGCTTCGATTTAGGGCCGTCGCGCGTACGCTGAGCGATATGGTCAAGACCAAGACCAAGGTCTGCATACATTGCGGCCATACGTTCGATCCGAACGAACGACCGCGTGACTTGTCCGATCCGGACTGGCTTCCGGCCGCATCAGTCTATTGTTCGCATGATTGTAGTGACCGGTTCCATTGCGAGATGGGGCATTGCTGCTCGACCCACGCGAAGGAGAAGGCCCGGCGCGAAGCCGCCAAGGCGGCGGCTTCCTCCAATGGCTAGGCGGGCATAGCGGACGCTACGTCTGCGGACCCGACGCAGCCCCGTGCCGCGGGTGGTACAACAGCGCACGAACCAGCGGGCGCGGCCCCACGGACCGAAGCATCTGGCTGGCCGGCCGGACACGTACCCGCTTCGGCCACCAGAACCAGCGGCCCATCACCGTCATGATCGATGGCGTAATGAGCGATCGGACGACGAAGGTGTCGAACAACAGGCCGATGCCGATCGTGGTGCCGAATTGGCCGATCGCCCGGAGATCGCTGGTGATCATTGTGGCCATGGTGACGGCGAACACCACACCGGCGGCGGTCACCACCGGGCCGGTCACACCCATGCCGCGGATGAGTCCCGTTTTCAGGCCGGCTCCGATCTCCTCCTCGATTCGGGACACCAGCATCAGGTTGTAGTCCGATCCCACCGCCAAGAGCACAATCAACGCGAATTCTGTTGCCACCCAGTGCAACTGGAAGTTACCAAGATGCTGCCAGATCAGTGTCGAGAACCCGAACGCGGCCCCCAACGACATCACGATGGTGCCGACGATGACACCCGCTGCGACCAGAGCGCGGGTGACGATCACCATGATGATGAAGATGAGCACGATCGAAGCCACCCCGGCGATCATCAGATCGTACTTGGCGCCGTTGGCGATGTCGTAAAACGTTGCGGCCGTGCCGCCGAGGTAGATGTCAGCATTCTCCAGCGAGGTGAGTTTCAGCGCCTCCTTGGCCGCTTGGCGCTCCTGATCGACGGACGCGATTCCCTTCGTCGTCGCCGGATCCACAGCGTGAGTGATGATGAAGCGAGCGGCCTTGCCGTCCGGCGACACCATCAAGCTCAACCCCAGCAAGAAGTCTGGGTTCTGGAAGATCTCGGGTGGCAGGTAGAACAGGCTCTCCACCTGAGAGTCGTTGAAAGACTTGCCCATCACGGCGTTCGTGTCTGTCAGCCTGTCGAACTGATCGATCAGGCTGTCGAACGAACTGTAGATGGTCAGCGTCGTATCCCGGATCGACTTCGAGACCGCGATATTCTCGGGAATGATCGCCAGCAATTCGCGCGTGGCCTTGGCTGTGTCGGTGAGGTCGCTGGTGAGGGCGTGGAACTTTTCGGCCAGCTGATCGAACCCGTCCAGGGCGTCGAACAGGCTTCGTAGCGACCAGCAGATCGGGATGTCGTAGCAGTGCTTCTCCCAGTAGAAGTAGCTGCGAATCGGTCTCCAGAAGTCGTCGAAATCCGCGATGTGGTCCCGGATCTCGTCCGTGATGGCCGCCGTCTCCCCCGTGGTTTTCGAGCTGTCGTCCGCGGCGTTCGCAAGTCTCTGGGTCACGGCGTACTGGCGTTCCAAAAGGGCGATCTGAGTGTCGAGGAAACCGGTGATCTTCTTGATGTCGCCGACACGGTCCTTCAGGTAGTTCAGGTTGCTGCGGATCGGCGCGCTTTGCACACTGAGCTGGAACGGAATCGAGCCGTCTTGAATTGGCGGGCCGAGAGGTCTGGTGATGCTCTGCACCCGTTCGATTCCGGGCACCCGGAAGATGGCGCCGGCAATCTTGTCCAAAACCAGCATGTCTCTGGGATTGCGCAGATCGTGGTCCGATTCGATCATCAGAAGGTCCGGATTCAGGCGGGCCTGGGTGAAGTGTTGATCGGCCGCGGTGTACGCCTGCACAGACGAAGCACTCTGCGGCAGGTAGTACAGGTCGTTGTAGCGCGGAGTGAAGCCCATCAAGCCGATTGCGCCGACGATCGCCAGGATGACGGATGTCGCGAGGATCGGCGCCGGCCACCGCACGATGGCCGTCGCCAAACGGCGCCACCGGGTGTAGTTGAATTCGCGCTTCGGGTCGAACAGGCCGAAGCCGCTTGCGAAGGCGATCAGCGCCGGCGTCAGCGTGACCCCGGCGGCCACCACCACCAGCAGACCCACCGCGCACGGAAACGCCAGCGAACTGAAGTACGGCAGCCGGGTGAATTTCAGACAGGCCAGCGCCCCGACGATCGTCAAACCCGAACCCAGCACCACCTTGGTGACACCCGCGAAGGTGTCGTAGTAGGCGGCTTCGCGGTCCAGACCCCGTTCGCGGCCCTCCTGGTAGCGGCCGACCATGAAAATCGCGTAGTCGGTACCCGCCGCGATGGCCAGTGCCGTCAGCAAATTGACGGCGAAGGTCGACAGCCCCATGATGCCGGTTTCGCCCAGCAGTGCCACCACGCCGCGGCCGGTAGCCAGTCCGACGAACAGGATGACCATCGTCAGCAGCACCGTGCCGATGGATCGATAGACGAACATCAGCATGATCGCGATGATGATGATGGTGATGATCGTCATCTTGGCCAGGCTCGCGTCGCCTACGACGATCGTGTCGGCGGTCAGGGCTCCCTGACCGGCCACGTAGGCCTTCACCCCCGCCGGCGGCTTCGAATCCGCGACGATTTTGCGAACCGCGGCGACCGATTTGTCGCCGACCGCTCCGCCCTGGTCACCGCGCAGGTTGACCTGAACATAGGCGGCCTTGTGGTCGTAGCTCTCGACACCGGAGGACGTGAATCGCTGTCCCCAGAAATTCAGCGCATGCTCGACGTGTTCGTCGTCCCGCTGCAGCTTCTTGACCAGGTCGTCGTAATACCGGTGGGCGTCCTCGCCGAGAGGTTTGTCGCCGACGAGGGTCACCAGGACGAGGTTGTCGGAGTCGTACTCCTTGAATTTCTGCCCGATGTGCTTCATCCCGGTCACCGAAGGCGCGTCGGATGGCGACAGCGGCACCGAGACTTCCTCGGCGACCGCCTCCAACTGGGGGACGAAGACGTTGACGCCGACTGCGATCAGCAGCCAGATCAACACGATCGGCAGCGCCAGGGCGCGGATGGTTCGGGCCAGCCGCGGTTTGCGCTCAACTTCGGTGCGCTGCGCGACGGGGATTCTGTCCGTGTCGCTCGTGTCGTCGGCGGTCACGCGGACTTGTCCAAGCAGGAAACCTGCGCGTCGCGGTTGTTGGCCTGTTGTTGATCGACCAATTTGCCGTCGACCGTGATGCGGCAGCCGATGAAGGGGCTGTCACCTTGGGCGACGACATAGGCGAAGATGCCGGGCATCTCGGCGACGATCGTCTTCGACCACGGCAGTGTGCTGAAGCTGGCCTTCTGGGGTAGCGAGTCCGCATCCATCCAGTTGACGACGCCGGTCGTCCCGGGCGGTCCCAGGATTTCGTAGATGGCGGTCTTGGCCGCGTACGGCGGGGTCGCATCCCGCGGGTCGGGCTTGGGCAGGCCAGGTCCTGGGAAAACGCCATTGAGTCGAACCACCGCAACGCCGCCGATGATCAGCGCGACGGCCACCACCAGCGGAACCCATGCCCGCTTGAGAAGCCTCAACACCGTGCCCCCCGATTAGGAATGCTCGACGGGCTGATACTAAGGCATCTCTTCGCGTGCGCCACGGCTAGCCGAACGCCACAGCGGTCGAGTTGATTCCCTGGGTGGCCACCAGACCGACGCTGCAGCGGCAGCGGCGACACAACCTCATCTTCGCTGCGATGGTGGTGGCGCGGAGTAGCGGTGTCAGCGATGCGGCGGAGCAGCCTTTGCTTCCAACCAAATTCACGCCGATACACACCTCCGCGCCCCGCGGCCGTCAAACCACTCGCTTGCAGTGCTTTTCACTATGACCCTTCGTCGGTCGCTCGAACGATTACTGCGGAGGCGATGGTTCGGTCGCGGCCGAGGTGCTTGACGGTCAGCCACCGCACCTTCGCGATTTTTTGCTGCGTACCTCTGTCCTCGGGCGACTCAGCGGTCCGCTGTGCGATGCGGTGCTTGAAACGTCTTGCTCGGCCTCGGTTTCGGAGAAAGATCGAGCGCGAAAACCTGTTTGTGGTGCCGCTGGACATGTCGCGTCACTGGTATCGCTATCACCAGCTGTTCGGAGAGTTGTTGCGCACCGAGGTCCTCCGCTTCGAGCCCGATCTCGTCGCCGATCCGCACCGACGGGCCCGCGAAATGGTTCGAGAGCCAGGGCCTCGTCGATAAGGCGGTGCGCCATCTGGTCGCCGGCGGTGCTGACATCACCTCGACGGTGGTCCCGTCCGCCGAGCGGCCAGCGAGCGTCGCAGCGACTTCGTGCGACCAGGGGTGCGCGGTCGGTGAGCAGCTGACCCCCAAGGAGTTCGAGGTTCTTCGCGTACTCCCCACGCGCAGGGCGGCGGTTAGCCGCGCGCGAGAACTCGGCCTGTTGTAATTCGCATATCCTCTGTGGAGCTGCGTCACGAGGTCACCTATGAAGACCACCCTTGACCACCTAGCCACAGCGGCGGCTCCTGGCCGTTGTACATGCTGTTGGGCCGCCATCGCTGCCTGCGCATAAGCCGACTGGCGTGGTGCTCGGCCACGTCCTTCAGGTATTCGACGTCGTCGCTGGTCCACGGGTGCTGACCGGTCCCGTCCAACGACCACCTCGGTTGGCCGTCCTGCTCGTAGCGGGTTATCCGGTACCGCCAGGCGACGTGTCTGCCCTTGGCGTCAACCTGCCAGTCCAGCAGCCGCGGGCGGACGGCCTCGGGCGTCCGCTGGATGAATTCCCGGGGGTGGGTGATCCGGATCTCGATGAACTCGCCACCCATGAATCAACCCTAATCGAATGGAACGAGGTCGTGGCAGACCGAAAACAATCCGAGCCGAAAGCATGACCCCGGCCATCCGCACCTGGTGACGGTGGATGGCCACCACAACACTGCTCCGCAGCCATAGGTCGCGACGATCGGCCCCGGTCAGGCGTTGACATAGACCTTCAAATCCCTTGAGCAGCTTCGCCATAACGCGTGCGGGTGACGTTCCATCTGGCCCGCAGCGCAACTTGCGCCCGCCGGGACTTCCCTCATCGGCAAAACAGGTAGCCCAATACGCGCGAATTGCACGCACCGCTCTCGTACCGTCACTGGCAGGAGGTGCGATATGCGGAGACCGGTGTTCGCGTTCCTCGTTGCAGGGCTGCTGGTGGCCGCGTGCCACGGCGTCGACCGCGAAAAGAGTTCTTCACCGAATGCACAGCAGCAGGCCGTCGTCGGCGTCGTGCTGCGAACCGCTCAGCCGCAGTATCCGAGAGGGACTGCACCGAAACTCGACATGGTGCTGCACAACAACGGCACCACGACGTGCAAGCTGCCCACCTCGCCGGTGGGCTCGGTCGACGTCGTGTCGGTCACGCGCGACGCCGAGGCCGTGGTCGGGAAGGCGGGTAATGCAACCTATTACGGCGGAATCGGCGATGTGGTCAATCGCAGCCTGAAAGACGTCCCGCCCGACGCGGAGACGACCGTACCACTGGACATCAAGGCGTTAGCGAATAGCCCTGCGGTGCTTGTCGTTTCGCGGCCAACTGGCGCCGGCGACGCGAACCTGACCAGTTGGAAGCTGGATCCGCCGGGCAAGTACAAGGTGACCGCGCGCCTGGCACCGGTCGTCGGCACCGCCGAGACGTGTGTGACCCCGTCCGCGTTAGCCGCTGTCGAATTCGAGGTCACGCCGTGAAGCGCCGTTCGTGCGCCGTCGTGGCCGTCTGTGTGTTGACCGCTATCGCCGGAAACGCGAAACCCGCAGCGCTGGCCGATGTCACGGCCGACTCGGGCGCCGAGCCGGGGCTGGCCGCATGCGAAAAAGTGTTCGCTACCACCGACCCGGCGGGCCTGTGGCGCCAGTCCAATGGCCCCGGTACCCCGCCGGTGCAGATAGAGACGACCGACGTCGGCCCGGACGGCGCCGGCACGGGAACCAGCGTGGTCGAGGGGCAGGTCATCATCTACTGGGACCCCGACCAGGTCATCACCAAGGACGGCATCACAGCGAGCCCGTGTGAGGTGCTCTACCACGAGCTGCAACATGCGGCCGACGACGGGCCCAACGGACTTCCACGCAGCGAGCTGGACAACACATGCAACGGCGTCAAGTACGCGGAGTGGCGCGCGGTAGCGGCCGAGAACATGTTCCGGCGCGCAACGGGATTGGGCGATCGCCAGACGTACAACGGCGGCAGCGTCGGGCCAGGATCATTCCAGGACTGTAAAAAACAGGAGCAGCAGAAACAACAAGAAAAAGGCAGGCAACAACGCGTTCGGCGACCCGCACATCACCACCACCGACGGCTTGATTTATGACGTGCAGCAGGTCGGCGAGTTCACGGCGTACACCTCGGACAACGCCGACGCGCCGAAGGTGCAGCTGCGCACCGCACCGGTGCCGGACTCGCAGTCCGCATCGATGGTGACCGCCGCGGCGGCGGGAAACAACGGCGAGAGGGTGGCGTTCGTCCTCGACGACGGGCGACTGACCATCAGCCACGGCGCCAAGCACGAAGCCATCGCCGTGGGCCGGGGCTCCACCACGACTCTTCTCGGAGGCGTCACGGTTTCGGCCACGGCAGCCGAAGCGATCTTCGTCGGCAGCTCTTACACCGTGCACTGGCCCGACGGATCGGAACTGTACGTCGACGAGTCAGGCTACTGGGGTCTGCGGGTGTCGTTCTCTCCGTCCGACAAAGCCAACGGGGACAAACCGCGCGGCCTGTTCGGCACGTTCAACGGCGACCCCGCCGATGACCTGACGCGACCGGACGGCAGGGTGGTTCCGGTCAATTCGCCCGATGACGTCATCCGGTCGCAGTTCGGCGACGCATGGCGAATCAGCCAGAGCGACAGTCTGTTCCCGTACGGACCAGGCCAATCGACCGACACCTTCACCAACCGCGCCTTCCCGGCCCCGCGGCCGCCGTTCTCTCCCGCGGTGACGGATCAAGCGCGGCAAGTGTGCACCTCCGCCGGGGTGATCGGCGACGCGATCCTGGCGGCGTGCGTGTTCGACGTGTCCATTACCGGCAACCCGGCGCTGGCCGATACGGCGGCGCAGGTGTCCCGCGAACAGACGGTTACCGCGGTAGCCGGTGAACCGTTGAACGCCAAGGGCTTTGGGCCTGGCCTATCGGTCAGCGGCGCCGTCCACAAGGACCAGCCGGTGACCTATGAGTTCACCGCGAAACCCGGGCAGGTGGCCGACATCCGAAGTATGTGCACACCGACGGGAAGGAACGTGAGGTACACGATCTCGTCGTCCACCGGTTCGTTCGCCGACCCGATCGGCGGCGTCGACGGATGCGCAGACCTCGGCCGCGTGGCCTTCGCCAGCGCCGACAGCTACCAGCTGGTGATCACCGGCGACGGACAGTACGGCATCACCTGGCGGACCACGCCGGGCGACGTCCACCAAAATCTGAACCAGACGGCGTCGAACGCCGGACACGTGAACGCGGCCACACGGCATTACCTCGCTTTCACGGTCACGCCCGGGCAAACGTGGACGTTCACCCCCGACGGAAACTGTCGTCAAGTCAACGGGTTCCAATGGTCCGTGGTCGATAACGGCGGGGCACTCAACGACCGCGGCATCTACGACGGGTGCAACCCGATGGGACCGCTCAGCCTCGCACCAGGCCGATACTCCGTGAGGATCGAAGCCGGCGGCGCCGACGCCGACTACCACTTCACCGCCAAGCAGTCGTGAGGTCTGGCGTCCTGATGCTGGCCGCCTGACTCCGCATCTGCCGATCGGGGCGACCAACCACATGAAAAAGGTAGCGATCGAACTCCAAGCGTGCGACGGTTCAGCGGCGACGAGAAGTGTCGCCGTGATCGGGGCCGGACCCGGCGGGCTGATCGCGGCGCGCTGGCTGCTCTCGCAGGGATTCGAACCGACGATCTTCGAGCAGGGACCGATGTTGGGCGGGCAGTGGACGGGGCTCACTGATCAGAGCGGCGTGTGGCCGACCATGCACACCAACACCAGCCGCACCATGACTGCCTTCAGCGACCTCGAGCACGAGAGCGACGTCGTCTACCCATCAAGTCAGGAGATCCTCGACTACCTGCATCGCTATGCGGAGAAGTTCGGCATTACATCGCGGATCCGGTTCGGCACTCGGGTCGAACTGCTCAGGCGGGACGGCGACGGGTGGCGCGTCGGGCACGCCGGCCGCCATGAGGCATTCGAACGAGCGGTGGTGGCGGCCGGCAGGTTTCATGCACCCGCCATTCCGTCTGTCCCCGGCCTCGACACGTTCGTCGGCTCGGCGGGAGCGATCTCCACGTACCACTACAGAGGGCCGTCGCCCTATCGCGGCAAGCGCGTTCTCGTGGCCGGCTGCGCGATCAGCGCCCTCGAGATCGCCGCCGAACTAGCCCAGCTCGGCGCAGCACGAGTTGTAGTCACACAGCGTCGACAGCGGTATGTCCTACCGAAGTTCGCCTGCGGAGTCCCCTCCGATCACCGAATCTTCACGCGATACGGCACCCTCGCGAGCGAGACTCTCCCAGCTGCCGAAGTCGACCGGCAGCTGAGGGAGATCGTGGTCGAGGCCGGGGGAAGCCCCGAGCAGTATGGTGCACCGGCACCTGATCCCTCTCTGTTCGCCGCCGGGATCACCCTCAGCCAGCACTACCTGCCGCTCGTAGCCGAGGGCCGAATTACGGTGCGTCCGTGGATGACTTCCATCGCCGACGCAACCGTGACGTTCGCGGACGGCCATGCCGAGGAGTTCGATGGGATCGTGCTCGGCACTGGGTTCGATCTGTGTCTGCCGTTCCTGAGCAACGACATCCGGGCCATCCTGAACATCGACGCCGTACACATGGACGCCGACCGCTACACGTTCCATCCTGACCTCCCGGGGCTGGCTTTCATGGGTATGTGGGACCAATCAGGCGGATACTTTGTGCCGCTGGAACTTCAGGCCAGGTGGATCGCTTACACGTGGGGCGGCATCATCCCGCCGCCGTGTGAAACCGACCAGCGCTTGTCCATCAGTGCTTATCGCTCGAAGCGGGGGATGTCGCAGAAAACTCGGATGAACCTCGTGGCTTTGACCTTCGCTCGAGCAGCCGGGGTCGAGCCGCACCTGGATAACTGGCCGCTCCTGCGGCGCGCCTTGCTGTTCGGTCCGCTCGCACCAAGCTGTTTTCGGCTCGAGGGTCCGGATGCGCTGCCCGATGCGCCGGTGCGGTTCGGGCGCGACGCCGCCACCTTCGGTGCAGTCACGTCGAACGAGCTGACCGAACGTGAACGGCGCTACTGGTCGCTCGTGGAAACCGCTGCCGCCTCCGTGGCAACGCGAACAAGCTGGCATTGATATGCAGTTACTCAGTGGAGCTGCCGGGAATCGATCGGCGGTGCAACGCGCACTGCGACGGCTCAATACAGAGCCATCTCTCCTCTAGCATGTGCTGAGGAGGGCCCGCCTTCCGAAATCTCACGGGACATCATGTGTTGGTGGTAGTGCATCGCGCACTTGACCACGCAGACGAACAAGACGCTCGGATCCGGTCGGTGGCGAAGCATGGTCGCCATCCTGCGGCGATAAATGCGGCGCAGCTCCGGGTCTGGAACGTTCCACATCAGCCGGAGGAACAAGGCGATCGCTGCAAGCGCTTCGAGCGACTGGAATTTCCGCTTGATCCAGGGATGTTGGCGCCAGTAGGCGTTGCGAGTTCGTGCGAAATCGATTCGGCGCTTGAGATAGAGGTTTTCGAGCCGTTCGAAGTAGAACTCGGGATCGTGTAAGTCCCGCACCAAGCCGATATACCCGTCGCGTAACTCTTCACGAGTCATGCCGAGCGGAATAACGTTTGTGCCGAACATTCCGTCGGAGGGGTTCGTCTTCGAAACATCAAGGCGGCCTTCCTTCTTCAAACGCGCGTATAGCGGCGTCTTTGGGATGGCCACGAGCATGTTGAGTGTGGGGTGCATGATGTCGGTCTGACGGATGAACTCGTAGTGGGCCTTGAAGATCCGGGAATCGTCGTGGTCGAAGCCGACGATCATGCCGCACAGAACTTCGAGGCCGGAGTCTTGCACTTTGCGGACGCGATCGACGATCGTCCCGCCTTTACGGACGTTTTGATATTTCTTCGTCTCTTGCAGCGATTCTTCGTTCGGGCTCTCGATACCGATGAAGACCATCGCGATGTTCGCTGCGTCCATCAACTCCATCATCTCGTCGTCTTCTGCGAGGTTGAGCGACGCATAAGCCATAAACGTGAGGGGGTACCCCTTGTCGGCTTGCCACGCGGCAACGTCGCGCAGCAACTTCTTGACCGCGATCGTGCCAATCAGGTTGTCGTCGACGATGAAGGCCATTCGTACGCGCTGCTTACGCATCGCCTCTAGCTCGGCGATCACCTGCGCGGTCGTCTTCAATCTCGGCTTGCGACCGAACGTGATGGGTATATCGCAAAACTCACACTGGAACGGACAGCCCCGGCTGAATTGAATGCTGCCGAACAGATAGTGCTTAGCCTTGATCAGGTCGTACCGTGGCACCGGCGCGCGGGTCATGTCGGTCGGTTCGCGTTGCTCGTACCGGTGCAGATGCCGTCCCTGGGCCCATTCTTCAAGAAACTGCGGCCAGGTCGTATCCGCTTCACCGACGAAAATCACATCCGCCAGGCCGTCGAAGTAATCTTCTTGCACGGTGACCGACGGACCCCCGATGACCGTGAACACGTCACGGGCTTTCAGTTCGCGGAGAATCTCGACCATCCGATGGCCTTGGACGTCCATGCCGGTGAGGCCCACAATGTCGGCCTTCGCCATACGGTCGTAGTCGATTGCCTCGACGTTCTCATCGACGATCGTCACGCAATGGTCGTCAGGAGTCAGCGCGGCCAGCAATGGTAGGCAGACGCTTGGCAAGATGCGCTTCTTACCGAGTAGCGGGAGGGCGTATTCGAGGCCCCAATAAGACACGTCGAACCGAGGATTGATCAGCACAATATCGGCCATAATCGCCTACTTCGACCAGAGGGGTGGGTCGCGGTGCTATGTGAAGGGTCATTCTTCGCCGGCTCAGGGCACCAGTCAATGAGGTGGCCGGGGTCGACTGACCCGAGACGGATCCCGGTTCCGCGAAGCTGAGGTACTTAGACACGGCGCCTTGGACAGCTGGCCCCACAGGATGTAGCAGTCCACCCTGCAGGATGTGCTGCGTCGCTGCATAGCTACAAGGTGCAAGCACAATGGACAAGTCGGGCCCGCAAAAAGGGCCGCTGTGCTGCGGCCCTTTCTCAGTGGAGCTGCCGGGAATCGAACCCGGGTCCTACGGCATTCCCTCAAGGCTTCTCCGTGCGCAGTTCGCTACGCCTCTACTCGGATCTCCTGATCACGCGAACAAGTCAGGATGACGATCCCAGTCGCTGTTGGTGTCCCGATGAGTCCCGCGACCGAACTCATCGGTGGATCCCTCTAGCTGACGCCAGGGTCCGGGTCGAGGGCTTTCCCGGTCTGACGGACTAGCTGTCGCTTAGGCAGCGAGAGCGTAGTCGCGCTGATGTGAATCGGCGCTTATCTGTTTGCAACGACGCTTACGGTGGTCAGTTGCCTGCACCGGCACGCTTCCCTTGATTCGATGCGCGAAGTCGAAACCTTTCAGCCCCTCGCACCCCACCGAGTTTCGGCAGGAATATCAATGGTACCTGCATACCAACCAGCGGCAACGCAATAATCTTCCGCGCCGGGCTGTCGATCAGATCACGAAGTTGAGGTGCTCGACGATTTGCGCCGCGAAGTCCCGATCGCCGTCAAGCTCGATGTCCTGAGTCCGGGCGGGACACATGGGGCGCCCGCCGGCGAGCCTGGTGAACTGCAGCCCGTCCAGCCGGATGGTCGCGGTCGGGTCCTGCCCGGCGAAGTCGTCGACCACCGCGGCCCGCCCGTCGACGCTGACCCGGATGGTGCGGGCCAGCGGTCCGGTGAGGTCGAACTGGACGCGGGAACCGTCGGGCGCCTTGGCCAGCTTGCCCACGACGTAGCCCATCGTCGCGGCGATCTCGTCGACGGCCAGCGACGCCGCCAGGCCGGCCAGCTCATCGTCGGACGGCGGCCGTTCCAACGCCACGCGCATGTCTTGTTCATGCATCCAGCAGTCGAACACGCGGACCCGCATGAATCGACCATAGGAATCCGGGCCCGTCGGAGTCATCGTCACCGCGTCCCATTCCTCGCCGGACAGGCTGGTCAGCGCCTCGCGCCGATCGGTGGTGATCGCCCTGAAGCTTTCTAGCACGTCGGCGTCGGCGTGGGCGCTCAGCTGGCGAACCCAACACTCGTTCATCACACCGACGTCGTTGCGCACATGCTGCAGCGTCGAGACGTCGATGTCGGGCTGCGGTGCGGCAATGCCGGCGAGGAACGACTCGGTGCCGATCATGTGCGCCACCAAGGCCTTGACGTCCCAGCCCGGCAGGGGGCTCGCCGCCCGCCATTGCGCTTCGGACAACCCGGCGAGTAGCGCGTCGATGTCGTCCCACACCGCGAAGAGACCGGAGAGCACGGCAGACTTGTCGAGTTTGGTGACGGGACGATCGGCCATGCTCAGGATCGTAGGCCGATCCATCAACAGCAGGCGCCTCGGTGCCGTCAGGCGGACGCGATCATCGCCACGGAGCCCATGGCGAGCACCATGCCAATGCCCTGCAAGCGGGTCACCCGCTCACGCAGCACCACCATCGCCAGCACGACCGTCGCGGCCGGATACAGCGAGATCAGGATGCTGGCCAGCGACAGCAGCCAGGTGTGCAGCGCCGCCAGCATGGTGATGTTGGCGAAGATATCGAGCACCGCGACGGCCACGGCCAATTTGAGTGGCCGTCCGCGCGGCATCTCCAGGTTCTGGCTGGTTTTGGCCATGGCGAACACCACCAGGCTGGCCGCCACCCGGGCGAAGACGAGGGGCCAAAGCTTGCACGCGTGCGGCGCCTGGTGCAGGAACACCAGGTTCAACCCCATCGCCGAGCCCGCAACTACTGTGAGCCAGGCCACTTTTGGCGTAAAACGGTACGGCGTGCCCTCGACGGGGGCCTCACGACTCACGAGCATCACCGCGCCCAGCGCCAGGACGACGCCCACCAGGGCCGCCTGCCCGGGCCGCTCCCCCAGCGCCATACCCACCGCGACTGGTACCGCGGCGTTGAGCACGGCCGCCAACGGCGAGACAACCGAAATCGGCCCGGAGCCAAGGGCAGCGAAGAACGCCCACATACCGAACGCCATGCCGATGCCGTATAGGCATCCCCATAGAACGGCGCCGGTGTGAATAGGGCCGCCGACGAAAACGGCCATCACGCCCAGTAACAGCGTCTCGATCGGGTAGGCGACGAGCATGACGCGCAGCGCGGCCACCCGCCGAGCTGCTACACCGCCCACGAAATCGCTGACTCCGTACGTAACGGCAGACAGCTGGGCGTACGCCGCCCCGATCAGGTCATGCCCTTTGCTCGACGTCCCATCTCACGAACCACTTCACGCTGTGCATCGCGCTGCGCCATGTCCTGGCGCTTGTCGTAAGCCCTTTTACCGCGCGCAAGGGCAAGTTCGACCTTGACCTTGCCCTCGGAGAAATACAGAGACAACGGCATCAAGGCGAGGTTACCATCTCGTATCTTGCCGACCAGCCTGTCAATTTGTTGCCTATGTAACAACAACTTTCGGTTGCGACGCGGCTCATGATTGGTCCAGCTACCGTGCTGATACTCCGGAATGTACAAGTTACGCAACCAGACTTCGCCGTCGTCGATCGTTGCGAACGCGTCAGCTAACGATGCTTGGCCTTGGCGAAGGCTTTTGACCTCGGTGCCCTGCAAAGACACTCCGGCCTCGAACAACTCGATGATCGAATAGTTGTGCCGCGCTTTGCGATTGGTGGCGATGACTTGTTTGCTGCCACCTTTGCCGCCCGCCGCCTTGGCTCGGCCGGAACCCTTGGCCACAGCTACCGCCGTATATAGAGGCGCAAGGTCGCGTACCCCGTCACCGCCGCCATCGACACGCCAAGCAGGAACAGCCACGGCGAGATGTAGAGGATGTCGGCGTAGTCGACCTTGGCGATGAGGTGTGCTTGATAGAACTGGCTCAGAGCGTTGTCCAGGAACAATGCCCGAACCAGCATGAGTCCGACGACCGCGATCGCCACACCGATGGCCGCGGCCAGCATCGCCTCCACCAGGAAGGGCAGCTGGGTGTACCACCGGCTGGCACCCACCAGACGCATGATCCCGATCTCGGTGCGGCGGGTGTAGGCGGCGACCTGCACCATGTTGGCAATCAACAGGATTGCCCCTACGGCCTGCACCAGGGCGACGGCGAACGCGGCGTCGCGCAGGCCGTCCAGGACGGCGAACAACCGGTCGATGAGGTCCTTCTCATTGAGGATGCTGCGCACCCCGGGCTGGCCCTGCATCGCGGCATCGAACTCCGCATGCTGTTCGGGATTGTTCAGTTTGACGATGAACGACGCCGGAAACGAGTCCTTACCCGCCACGTCCTTGAACTCCGGGAACTTCTTGATGGCGTCGTTGTAGGCGTCCTGCCGGTTGACGAACCGCACCGATTTCACGTCTTGCCGTGCATCGATCTTGTCGCGCAGCCCCTTACAGGCCGCCGACGCGCACGTCGTGTCGTTGGCCGAGATGTCGTCGGTCAAGAACACCTGCGTCTCGACGCGGTCGAGGTAGATCTCGCGCGAGTTGTCGGCGAGCCGGACGACCAGCAGACCGCCGCCGAACAGGCCGATGGAGATCGCGGTCGTCAGGATCATCGCGGCCGTCATCGTGACGTTGCGACGAAACCCGGTCAGGACCTCGTTGAGTAGGAAACCGAAGCGCACTTAGCGGTCCATCCCGTAGATGCCGCGCTGCTCGTCGCGAACCAGCCTGCCCAGGGACAACTCGACGACGCGCTGGCGCATCGCGTCGACGATGTGGTGATCGTGCGTTGCCATCAGCACCGTCGTCCCCGTGCGGTTGATCCGCTCCAACAAATCCATGATGTCCTTACTGGTATCTGGGTCGAGGTTGCCCGTCGGCTCGTCCGCCAGCAGGACCAGCGGCCGGTTGACGAACGCGCGGGCGATCGCCACCCGCTGCTGCTCACCACCGGACAACTCGTGCGGCAACCGATTGGCTTTGCCGGACAGGCCGACGGTTTCCAGCACCTCCGGCACCGTCCGGTTGATCGCGTCGGTTCGTTTGCCGATCACTTCCAGCGCGAACGCGACGTTCTCGTAGACCGACTTTTGCTGCAGCAGGCGGAAGTCCTGGAAAACGCAGCCGATGACCTGGCGCAGCTTTGGGACGTGCCGACCCCGCAGCTTGTTGACGTGGAACTTTGACACCCGAACGTCGCCGCTGGTCGGGTTCTCCGCGCCGAGCAGCAGCCGCATGAAGGTGGACTTGCCCGACCCCGAGGGGCCGATCAGGAAGACGAATTCACCCTTGTCGATCTTGACGTTGACGTCTTCCAACGCCGGGCGGGCCGACGCTTTGTACTTCTTACTGACATGGTCCAGGGTGATCATCACGGCACGCCAGTGTAGCGGTGATTTTCGCTGGCAGGCGAAGTCAACTGGCCGGTGGCGGCGAACTCGGCACCGGCCCGGGCCCCGGCTGGGGTTGCTGCGGCGTCGGTGTGGCGGGGCTTGAGCTGGGCGGGCAGAACGGCGCCGGCAGGATGCACGGCAGCTGCGGCAGCTGGAACGGCGGTGTGGTGGTTGTGGTCGTCGTCACCGGTGGTGGCGGCGGTGGCGGGGGCGGCGGCGGCGTGCTCGTCGGCGTCGGCGTGAAGGTGACGGTCGCCTGCGGCGCCTGAAGGCGGCTGCGCGGCACCCAGGTGTAGTTGGGGTCGGGCACGAAGCCGGGCGGCACCACCTGCTGGGCCGGGGGCTTGGGCGCCGGTTCCGGGCGGTAGGTGTCGTAGACCCACCACGCCACGAAGAAAGCGACGATCAGTACGAACGTCGACGTGCGCATCCGCCCGCCGAACATGTGCTTCGGCCAGCGATGCTCCGCATCCGAGTCGTCGCCGCGCTTCTCGAGGATGTTCAGGGTGAACTTCAACGCTTCTGCACCGCACCTTGGACTTCATCATCGTTTTGCTGTTCGGCGGCCTGGGCGGCCGGAACCGAGGGGTCCTCGACCAGGCCCACCTTCGCGTCCGCCGCGGTCACGATCCCGACGCGGGCCAACGCCCGGATGACCAGCACGCGCAGCTGCCGGCCGACCTCGAACTGCTTGCCGGGCAGCGTCCGGGCCACCAGACGCAGGGTCACGGTGTCGACCGCGATGCTTTCCACACCCATCACGGTGGGAGCATCCAACAGCAGCTGTCCGAGTACCGGGTTGTCCATCGCGCGGTCGCATTCCTGGTGCAAGACCTCGTTGACCCGGTTGAGGTCGGCGCTGGTCGACACCGGGATGTCCACCACCGCGCGGGCCCAATCCTTCGACAGGTTGACCACCTTGACGATCTGCCCGTTCGGAATGGTCAACACCTCGCCGTCCGCTGACCGCAGCCGGGTCACCCGCAACGTCACGTTCTCGACCGTGCCGCTGGCCTCCGTGGCGGACACCACGGTGATGGTGACCAGGTCTCCGAAGCCGTACTGGCGCTCCACCAGAATGAAGAAGCCGGCCAACAGATCTCGTACCAACTGCTGTGCCCCGAAACCCAGGGCGGCGCCGACCACGGTGGCCGGCGCAACCAGTCCGCCCACTGAGAACTGCAGCACCGACGAGATCTGCATGATGACCCAGATGCCGATGATGACGACCGACACCCAGGAGATCACCGACGCCAGGGCCTGCCGGTGCTTGGACGCCTCCGAGCGCACCAGCGCATCGCTCTCGGCGAAGCCCAGGTTGAGCTGATGCGTCACCTGCTGGGCCACCCAGTTGACGAACCGGGCCGCCAGCACCGCGGCGATCAGGATCATGACGATCCGCAGACCCCGGGCGATGATCCACTCACCGAGCTCGCCCCGCCAGAAGTCGTGCCAGCGGTGCGTCATCGATGCGGCGAGAAAACTTGTGTTATTCGTCATCTTTTCGGTTGCGCCAACGGATCCCCGCTTCCAGGAACCCGTCGATGTCTCCATCCAGGACGGCCGCGGGATTGCCGACCTCGTACTCGGTCCGCAGATCCTTGACCATCTGATACGGCTGCAGAACGTAGGAGCGCATCTGGTTGCCCCACGAACTGCCACCTTCGCCTTTTAGCGCGTCTAGCTCAGCGCGTTCTTCGGAACGCTTGCGCTCCAACAACTTTGCTTGAAGAACTCGCATTGCCGAAATCTTGTTCTGCAACTGCGATTTTTCGTTCTGACAAGTCACGACGATACCCGTTGGGATATGGGTTAAACGTACCGCAGAGTCGGTGGTGTTCACCGACTGGCCTCCCGGACCACTCGAACGGTAAACGTCAACGCGCACATCACCTTCCGGAATGTCGATGTGGTCGGTGGTCTCCACCACGGGAAGCACCTCGACCTCGGCGAACGATGTCTGACGGCGGCTCTGGTTGTCAAACGGGCTGATTCGCACCAGCCGGTGGGTGCCCTGCTCTACGGACAGCGTGCCGTAGGCGAACGGGGCGTGCACCGCGAACGTCGCGCTCTTGATGCCCGCCTCTTCGGCGTAGGACGTGTCGAACACCTCGACGGGATACTTGTGTTGCTCGGCCCAGCGGATGTACATCCGCATCAGCATCTCGGCCCAGTCCGCGGCGTCCACTCCACCCGCGCCGGAACGAATGGTGACCAGCGCCTCGCGTTCGTCGTAGTCGCCCGACAGCAGGGTGCGCACCTCGGTGGCTTCGATGTCCGCGCGCAGCGCCTTCAGCTCGGCGTCGGCCTCGACCAGCGCGTCGGCGGCACCCTCGCCCTCCTCGGCCGCCAGCTCATAGAGCACCGGCAGATCGTCCAGGCGTCCCCGCAGCTCCTCGACCCGGCGCAGCTCGCCCTGAGCGTGCGACAACTCGCTGGTTACCCGCTGGGCGCGCGCCTGGTCGTCCCACAGTTGGGGATCGGATGCCTCGTGTTCGAGCTTCTCGATGCGCGCGCGCAGACCGTCCACATCGAGCACTCGCTCCACCGTGGTCAGGGTGGCGTCGAGGGCGGCGATATCGGCTTGACGGTCGGGCTCCACAGGCGACAACGTTACCGGGGCCCTCCGGGCAGCTTCCGCTCGCTGCGAGTGTCCAGGTCACGACCAGCGGTCATGCGTTTAGCATCGAGTCACGATCATGTGCGCCCCGCTTTGCGCGCGACAGCCCCTTGCGCGCATTCGGGCACGAATAGAAGGTCGAGAATGCGCCCTTATCACGTTGCAATCGTTGGCTCCGGACCGTCGGGCTTCTTCGCCGCGTCCTCCTTGCTGAAGGCGGCCGACGGGTCCGAAGACATCGATATCGCCGTCGACATGCTGGAGATGCTGCCCACGCCGTGGGGGCTGGTGCGCTCCGGCGTCGCGCCCGACCACCCGAAGATCAAGTCGATCAGCAAGCAGTTCGAGAAGACGTCCCAGGATCCGCGCTTCCGCTTCTTCGGCAACATCTCGGTCGGCGAACACGTGCAGGCCGACGAGCTCGCGGAGCGCTACGACGCCGTCGTCTACGCGGTCGGCGCGCAATCGGACCGTGCGCTGAACATTCCGGGCGAGAACCTGCCGGGCAGCATCGCCGCCGTCGACTTCGTGGGCTGGTACAACGCGCACCCGAACTTCGAGGAGGCCACGCCCGATCTCTCGGGGTCCCGGGCCGTCGTCGTCGGTAACGGCAACGTCGCACTCGACGTCGCGCGCATTCTGGTCACCGATCCCGAGGTGCTGGGACTGACCGACATCGCCGACCACGCGCTCGAGTCGCTGCGCCCGTGTGGCGTCGACGAGGTGGTGGTCATCGGGCGGCGCGGGCCGCTGCAGACCGCGTTCACCACCCTCGAGCTCCGAGAGCTGGGAGAACTGGACAACGTCGACGTGATCGTCGACCCCGCCCAGCTGGAGGGCGTGAGCGACGAGGACGCGGCCGCGGCCGGCAAGACGGCCAAGCAGAACATCAACGTGCTGCGCGATTACGCGAAGCGCGACCCGCGCCCCGGACACCGCCGCATCGTGCTGCGCTTCATGACCTCCCCGATCGAGATCAAGGGCGACGACAGGGTCGAAGGGATCGTGCTCGGCCGCAACGAGCTGGTCACCGACGACAACGGGCGGGTGTCCGCCCACGACACCGGCGAGCGCGAGGAGCTACCGGTTCAGCTGGTGGTGCGCTCGGTCGGCTACCGCGGTGTGCCCACCCCGGGCCTGCCGTTCGACGACAAGACCGCGACGATCCCCAACAGCGGCGGCCGGGTCGAGGGCAGCCGCAACGAATACGTGGTCGGGTGGATCAAGCGCGGGCCGACCGGTGTCATCGGCACCAATAAGAAGGACTCCCAGGACACCGTGGACACGCTGCTGGCCGATTTGTCCGGCGCCGACGGCCTGGCGGATTTCCCCGGCGACCGCGCCGAAAAGCTGGCCGACTGGCTGGCGTCGCGCCAGCCCAAGCTGGTCACCTCGGCGCACTGGGATCTCATCGACGCCCACGAGCGCGCGGCCGGCGAACCGCACGGACGGCCCCGCGTCAAGCTGCCGAGTTTGGCGAAGTTGCTTCGGATCAGCCACGGGTGAGCCTGCCACGGGAGTACGAAGGGCTCTACTCAACGCCCGCAATTCTCCGTAGCGTTGGGGGCGTGGGCAGCGACCAACCGGTAACCGTGCTTTCCGAGGACGAGAACTGGAATTTGTTGGGCAGTGTCGCGCTGGGCCGCCTGGTCACCAACTTCGCCGGTGAGCCCGAGATCTTTCCCGTCAACTTCGTCGTACAAGACCGCACCGTGCTGTTCCGCACCGCCGAGGGCACCAAACTGTTCTCGGCCGTGGCCAATCACGCGGTGGTCTTCGAGGTCGACGACCACAACCTCGTCGCGGGGTGGAGCGTGATCGTGCGCGGTCGCGCACGATTGCTGAAGGCGGACGCGGACATCCAACGAGCCGAACGCGCGCAGTTGTTGCCGTGGACGGCAACGCTCAAACCACACTATGTGCGCATCACGCCGGCCGAAATCACCGGCCGTCATTTCCGGTTCGGTCCGGAGCCTGACCATCACGAGCCGGTTGCGTGACGAGCAACTCGGGTGCGTCGGCTCCGGTCAGTCGTCGGTGCAGGGCCCATGCGATCCGGCCGGCCTGAACTTTCGCCCGGTCGGCCGCCGGGCCGCGATACATCTCGTCAACAGTGTTGTGCCACAAGGTGAGCCAGCGCCGGAAGTGGCGATTCGACAGTGGGGCACGCCGGTGGATTTGGCGGTGCACCTGCAACGCGCTGCCGCGATAGAGCCCGGCGCGGAACAGCACGGTCTCCCAGAAGTCGCACATCGTCGGAACGTGACTCTCCAACCCCGTCGCCCGCAACTCGGCGAACGGTTCCGCCAGGACCTCGTCGTCCAACGCCCGCCCGTAGAAACGGCGCAGCAACGCCTCCACGTCGGCGCGGTCGACCAGGTCCGCACCCGCCTCGGCCGTCAGCTGGCTCATGGTCGGCAACCCTTTCGATATATCTGCAACTCAGCGTAACGCCATCTTGCCCGAGGGCGTGGTCTCACAACAGGGCCATTCGTCCCTTGACACCGCCAGGAAAAGCCGGCACATACCGGAGAAAATTCCCGGAATGCGCCAGCCCGACTTCGATGAACGCTGTTGCAGAGCAGTATGTTTCAGATCACAGCAGGGCTGTCCGGACTTACAGGTTGCCGCAACGTATCGCGAGCACGGAGTGGCCCTCATTACACAGGGCCTCGGCCCGATAGGAGTCGGTGACGAGCAGCTGGCCGCCATCGTGATGGGCGCGCAGGTACCGCTCCACGCCGCCGGTCACCATCGCCGGCTCGGCCTCCACATCCGGGTACAGCCGCATCCACCGCGCCAGCTTGCGATCCAATTGCCCTTGCGCTGAGAGCTTTTCAGCATCTCCGTCGGGCGCTTCCGCGGCTTTGGATACCGACACCGCCCGCAGCGTCGCTCGGCGCAGCCTGGCTTCGTCGAACGCGTGCCGAAGCACCGTGCCGTTGTCCACTTCGGTCACCACGCCACTGACCTGCGGCGTGGTCGGACGGCTCGCCGACGGTTGGATCACGGCGACCGGGCACACCGCCGAGCGGACCAACGAGGCCGCGACAGCGGGTCCCCCGTGGCAGGCGTGGTTGAGCCCAATCCGCCCTATGCAGAGCATGACCGCAGACCTCGATGCTTCGAGCAGCTTGGAAACCGTCCTGCCCCTGAGGATTTCGGTTTCGATCTTGACCGGTTCGCCCACGGCGTCGACGGCCCGGTGCGCGTCGGTCAACGCGGCACGGGCGACGGCGAGCCGGGTGTCATCGGTGCCCGCGCCAGATGCGTCGTGCGGGTCGATGACATACACCAATCGCAGCGGAATGTCGCGGCTGACCGCCTCGTCGATCGCCCAGACGGCCGCATGTATCGCCGCCCTGGATCCGTCGACACCTACCAGAATTGCGGGAGCGGGATACATGTTGCTCATCGCGACTTCCTTCATTGCGCGGTAGAAAAGTGTTCATTACACCATTCAGTTAAGACTTTATGACCCGTAAACCCCACTCCCCCAGAGGCATTGGTCCCGAAATAGGTGCCATTGGACTCTATGGTCCGCTCATATAACCGAATTGACTGTTGCCATCGCGACGCCAGCGATCGAGTATTAGGTGCGGACGAACCTAGGTGTGTTTGACAAGCGAGACAGCGGGCACCACCACCCATCGCCTGGACGGGAGACCTCGCGCATGACCGCTCAAGAGACATCCGCTCAACAGTCATCGTCACAGCCCCTGGTCGGAAAAGGCTGGGTCCAGGGCGTCGCTCTGGTCATGATCTTCGGCTTCCTGGTGATGGGGATCCTGGCCTACCGCACGTATTCGGCGTCGATGCCGATGCCGGACAAGGTCGTCAACGAATCGGGTCAGATCCTGTTCACCGGCCAGGACATCACCCGGGGACAGGAGCTCTACCAGGCCCGCGGCCTGATGGAGTACGGCTCGGTGCTCGGCCACGGGGCTTACCTTGGTCCCGACTACACCGCCGAATACCTGCGGACCGCTACAGAGGATGTCGCCGGTCAACTTCGTGCGCAAGGTGTCACCGATCCGCGCGAACGCGTCGTCACCGAATTCCGCACCAATCGCTACAACCCCGCCGATAAGACGTTGGTGTTCACCGATCGCCAGGCCGTGGCGTTCGACCACATCCAGAGCCAGTACGCCGCCTACTTCGGTGAGAACTCAACGAAATACGGCCTGCTGCCCCACATGATCACCGACAAGGCGCAGATCCGAGACCTCACGGCATTCTTCGCCTGGACGGCCTGGGCCGCGGCGGCCGAACGGCCCGGCCACAAGTACACCTACACCAACAACTGGCCGGCCGAGCCGCGAGTCGACAACGGGCCTACCGCGGCGGTGATCGTCTGGTCGGCGCTGTCGCTGATCGCGTTGCTGGGCGGCATCGGAATCATGTTCGCGGTCTACGGTCGCTGGAGCCAGAAGGTCGGCTGGCACAGCGCCGAGTCGACCACCCTGTCCTTCCGCCAGCCCGGCGAGGTGAGCCTGACCCCGGCGCAGCGCGCCTGCATCTGGTTCTTCGCCATCGTGTCGGTGCTGTTCCTGGCCCAGACGCTGCTGGGGGCCGCGGCCGAACACTACCGGGCCGATCTGTCCAACTTCTTCGGGCTGGATCTGGCCCGCGTGCTGCCCTACAACCTGGCCCGAACCTGGCATCTGCAGCTGTCGCTGTTCTGGACCGCGGCGGCCTTCCTGGCCGGTGGCATCTTCCTGGTGCCGTTCATCGCGCGCCGCGAGCCCAAACGCCAGGCGCTGTTGGCCTACGTGCTGCTGGGCGCGGTCGCCGTGGTGGTGTTCGGGTCGTTGATCTGCGAGGCGCTGTCCATCTACGGCGTGATCCCGGCGGGCGGGCTGTTCTCCCAACAGTGGGAGTACCTCGACCTGCCACGTCTGTGGCAGATCCTGCTGATCATCGGCATGTTCGTGTGGATCGCCATCATCTGGCGCGGCATCCGCGGCAGGCTCAAGGGTGAGTCGAAGATGAACATGCCCTGGCTGTTCTTCTTCTCCGGGCTGGCCATCCCGGGCTTCTACGCCGTGGGCCTGCTGGCCAGCAGTGACGCCCACTACACCGTCGCCGACTTCTGGCGGTTCTGGGTCGTGCACCTGTGGGTCGAGGACTTCCTCGAGCTGTTCACCACCGTGATGGTGGCTTACATGTTCGTGTTGCTCGGCGTGGTGCGCGAGAAGATCGCCCTGGGCGTGATCTTCCTCGACGTCATCCTGTACTCCGCCGGTGGGGTCATCGGCACCATGCACCACCTGTACTTCTCCGGAACCCCGGTGGAGCACATGGCCCTCGGCGCATTCTTCTCGGCCGCCGAGGTCATCCCGCTGACCTTCCTGACCGTCGAGGCGTGGGCATTCCTGCAGTTGGGTGCGCGTCAGCAATCCGGCGACGCCAACCCGTTCCCGCACCGCTGGGCGGTCATGTTCCTGGTCGCGGTCGGATTCTGGAACTTCTTGGGGGCGGGAATCTTTGGATTCCTGATCAACCTCCCGGTGGTGTCCTACTATCAGATCGGCACCGCGCTGACGGCCAACCACGCCCATGCGGCGATGATGGGCGTGTACGGCATGCTCGCCGTCGGCCTGGCCATGTTCGCCTTCCGCTACGTGATCCCGCCCGACAAGTGGCCCGAGAAGCTGGCGCGAATCTCGTTCTGGTGCATGAACATCGGATTGGCGTGGATGGTGTTCGCCACCCTGCTGCCGCTGGGCATACTGCAGCTTTACCACTCGGTCAACGACGGTTACTTCGAGGCCCGGTCGCTGGGCTACATCACCAAGCCGGGCAACGCCGTCCTGGAGTGGCTCCGGCTACCGGGCGACGCCATCCTGATCGTCGGTGGGGTGGTGCCGTTCGTCTGGATCGCCCTGACGGCGCTGCGCCACTTCCGGTCCGGGACCACCGCCGACGAGCTGCCGGAAAACCCGCTGTACACCCAGGCACCGACGGAACCGGAGCCCGGTGCCGCGGTGCCGGCGAGGGATTGACCGGTGACCGCGCCGAGCGCCTCGGTGTGGATGATCGCCGGGTATTCCCTGGCGCTGCTGGCCGTCGGCTGGAGCTTCGACGTGATGGCCCGGCGGGCTTCCGCGCACGCGGCACGTTGGCGCACAGGGCAATTCACCTACCGGCCCGACCATGATGCATGGATCTGTCCGCAGAATCATTGGCTGTGGCCGACGTCGTTCGATCCGAAACATCGGGTCATGCGATATCGCGCGCTGCCGGTGGTGTGCAACAGCTGTCCCGTCAAATCCGATTGCACGACCTCCGAGCACGGCCGCGAGATCAGCCGCGAGGTCGACCCGTGGCCGCATTCGGACGCCGGACGGTTTCACCGCGGGATCGCCTGCTGCGTAGCCGCACTGGGGATCGTCCTGCCGCTGGCGACGTTGGTCGCCAACCACTCCGCCGCCGACGCGCTGGTCCTGACGGCGACCGTGTTGATCGTCGCGCTGTTGGGGCTGCCGCTGGTCCGCCACCTGTGGAACACTCCGTCCAACGCGCCCGACCACCTGCCGCACCGCACCGCGATCGAGGACCAGGTGGCCGCCGCGATCGACCGGTACTCCACGCGTTGGGGCGGCGGCTGGAAAAGCAAGGAGGACAACACGACATGACTGCCCTTGTGGTCGGCCTGATCGGCGCCGGGATAGTCCTGCTTGCCGTGCTCGCGACGTGGTCGCTGGCCGTGCTGCGCGAGTACGAACGCGGGGTCGTGTTCCGGATGGGACACGCGCGCCCGCTGTACGGTCCCGGATTGCGGTTTCTGATTCCGCTGGTGGACAAGATGATTCGGGTCGACCAGCGTCTGGTGACACTCACCATTCCGCCGCAGGAGGTGATCACCCGGGACAACGTGCCGGCCCGGGTCAACGCCGTCGTGATGTTTCAGGTGATGGAACCGCTGAAAGCGATCCTGGCGGTGGAGAATTACGCGGTGGCGACGTCGCAGATCGCCCAGACCACCCTGCGTTCGCTGTTGGGCCGGGCAGACCTGGACACGCTGCTGGCACACCGCGAGGACCTCAACAGTGACTTGCGTACGATCATCGAGAAGCAGACCGAACCCTGGGGCGTGCAGGTGCGCGTCGTGGAGATCAAGGACGTCGAGATTCCCGAGTCGATGCAGCGGGCGATGGCCCGGGAGGCCGAAGCCGAGCGCGAACGCCGCGCGAAAGTCATCAATGCCCGCGGCGAGCTGCAGGCGTCGGAGGAACTGCGCGAAGCCGCCGAGACCCTCTCGAAGAGTCCGGCGTCACTGCAGCTGCGCTATCTCCAGACGCTGTTGGAGTTGGGGGCGGATCAGAACTCGACCGTCGTCTTCCCGTTGCCCGTCGACATCATCACGCCGTTCCTCCGGCACCCCGAGGCGCTGCAGGGTGTGGTCGATAGCTTGAACCATCGCGGGTGACCACGCACGCACTCCTACCAGTTATCAAGCATTTCAAATACTTTCGTTGTTCAACAGGTGTAAATCTAGCTCGGGCCGTTGGTTAATGAAAGATGAACGGAAGATGAACACCAGCTGAATTCTGCCAGGTCGGTGCCGGGAAATAGGCAAAACCCCGCATGCATCAGCCGCACCTGCGACGTTTGAAGGGCCCGAAAACCGAAGGTCTTCTTCAATGCCATGCGCGCACGCTCCGCCGACCCGATAACACGCGCCACGCTGACCGTTAGTCGGCGGTAGCGCGATCGCGCCGGGCTGCCCTCTCACCTGACGCGGGGTGAGCTTTGCGAGCCGCAAAGCGATTCCGGGAGCGGCCTTTTCTTGAGAACACGCCGATGCGGCGAGCGCCGGCGCCAGTGGCGTTTGCCCGAAACCGACTTTGAGGGGATGTATCACAGATGGATTGGGCTTTTGTTCCACCCGAAATCAATTCAGCCCGGATGTACACCGGCCCCGGGTTGGCCTCGCTGTTGGCCGCCGCCGGAAGCTGGGACGCGCTGTCGGCCGAGCTGGCCTCCACCGCCGAGTCCTACGAATCGGTGCTCGCGGGCCTGGGCCTGCAATGGGCGGGCCCCGCCGCTGAGTCGATGGCGTATTCGGCCGCCCGCTACATGGGCTGGCTGCAAGCCACCGCCGAGCAGACAAAGCAGACGGCCATCCAGGCGCGGACGGCCGCGGCGGCCTACGAGCAGGCGTATGCGATGACCGTGCCGCCGCCGGTGATCGCCGCCAACCGCACGCTGCTGGCATCGCTGGTGGCGTCGAACATCGTGGGGCAGAACACCGCGGCCATCGCCGACACCGAGGCGCAGTACTCCGATTTCTGGGCTCAGGACGCCGCCGCCATGGCCGGCTACTCGGCGTCGTCGACGGCGGCGACGACGCAGTTGCCCCGGTTCGCCACCGCGAACAAGTCCACCACCGAATCCGGCGTGAGCGCCCAGAACGCCGCCGTGGCCACGGCCAACACCAACGCCGGCGCGACCAAGGCTGCCGCGCAGACGTTTTCACCGCTATCCACCGATCCATCCGGATCGGGAGGGATCAGCACGGGCGACATCACCTACCTGGACGCCTCGACCTCGGGCAACAACGCCTTCCGGGTCCTCGACGCGATTCAGGGGACCGGCCTCGGCTTCAGTGCTCCCTACAACATGGAGCAGTTCGTGTCCGGCATCATCGGGGCGGAAAACAATTTGGGCATCCTCGCCAAGCCCGGGGCGGCCGCGGCCAATCTCGCTCCCGCGATCGCAGCGCCCGCACTCCGCGGCGCCACGGCGGGCCTCGGCGGTGGCCTGGGCAACGTCACCGCGACCCTGTCGCACGCCGGCACCATCGGGCCGATGTCGGTCCCCGCGTCCTGGGCCGCACCCACGAGCACCCACATCTCGCCACTGGAACCCGCGGGATTCACCACGATTCCGGGAACCGAGGAGCCGGTGGCGTCCGGGTATCCCGGGTACCCCGGCATGCCGGGCGGCGGTGCCGCGCGATCGGCCGGCGCGGGGGTCCCGCCACGCTACGGCGTGCGGCTCACCGTGATGCCACGCCCGCCGGCTGCCGGGTGACGTGGCGCCACTGGCCCGACTGCTGTCGGTCATGGGACGAACCCGTCGCCGCAAGCAGTTTCGCTTCACGCAGCTTTTAGCGCTGTAAGACAATGGAATTCGGCTTTCTTCCACCAGAGGTGAACTCTGGCCGGATGTACGCGGGCCCCGGCTCGGGCTCGCTGCTGGCTGCCGCGGGAAGCTGGGACTCGCTGTCGGCCGAGCTGGGCTTCACGGCCGCGGTCTACGAATCGGTGCTGTCCGGCCTGACCGGTTTGTACTGGCACGGGCCCGCCGCCCAGGCGATGGCCGCGAGTGCGGCGCCCTATGTGGCGTGGCTGTATGCGACCGCCGAGCGTGCACAGCAGACGGCCATGCAGGCCCGGGTGGCCGCCGCGGCCTACGAGCTGGCGCATGCCATGACCGTGCCCCCGCCCGCGGTCGCGGCCAACCGCACCCAACTGGCCACGCTGGTGGCAACGAACTTCTTCGGCCAGAACACCGCGGCGATCGCGGCCACCGAAGCCCAGTACGCCGAATACTGGGCTCAGGACGCCGCAGCGATGTATGGCTATTCCGCCAGTTCTGCTGCGGCGGTGCAGTTCTCACCATTTTCCTCCCCGCGCCAGACCACCACCACCGATGCGACGACGGCGCAACAGGATGCCGTCGTCCAAGCCGCCGCCAACGCGTCGAACTCTGGCACGGACTCGGGATCGGACGTGGTGGTGGTGAACTCCTCGGCTTCCAATTCGTCGTCGGAACTCTTCCGATTCCTTGACACCATCCAGGGCGCCCAGACCACGTTCAGATCCATCTTCACCGCCGAGGGGACCACTTCCGGAATCATCCAGGCCGACAAGAACTTAGGGATTCTGCCGAACCTGGGCGCGATCCCGGCCGCGCTGCCCAAATCTCCCGCCCTCAGCGGCGCGACGTCGGGACTGGGCAACGTCAACGCGGTACTCGCGCGTGCCGAACGGATCGGCCCGATGTCGGTGCCCGCCGGCTGGGCCAGCGCGACAGGCAACCAAGTCGCGGCATTGCCGGGCGGCGGCTTGTCCGACCTGACGGCGAGCGACGCGGTCGCCCGGGCCGGGTCCGCGACGCCCGGCGTCCCCGGGATCCCGGGCGGGACGGTCAGGCGGGCGACACTCGTGGTCCCGCGCTACGGCAGACGGATCACGGTGATGACGCGTCCACCCGCGGCCGGTTGACGGAAACTCAGCCCGTCGGGGGCTGCGGCGACTCGGGTGGCGCGGGCGGCCCGGGCGGCGTCGGCGGTACCGCGGGGGCGAACTTCCAGTTGTCCGGGTTCTTCGGCGAATAGACCACCGGGAAAAGCTGGCCGATGGTCGGCCATTGATTCACGTCCACGGCCATGCGCTGATAGACCGCGTGTTCGTTCACGGTGGGCCCGTTGATCACGCCGGCGATGGTCACGAACTGCTCGCCGGTGGCGTCGGGCCGGGGGCTGATCCCGGTGACCAGCAGCGTGCCGCTCAGCAGCTCACCGCGGGGGCCACGCGGGACGAACCGCTGGACGAGGAACACGCCCAATATCGCCACCAGCAGGAGCAGCAGTCCGAATTCCCACACGAGGCCATGGTAGGTCCGTGATAAGACTGCGTGATGAATCGCACCGGCGATCTGGCGCTGGCGCTCATGCTGGCCGACCGCGCAGACACGTTGACGTCCGCTCGATTCGGCGCGCTGGACCTGCGCGTCGACACCAAACCCGACCTGACGCCGGTGACCGACGCCGATCGCGCGGTGGAAGCCGAGCTGCGCGAGGCGCTCGGGCGCGAACGACCGGAGGACAGCATCGTCGGCGAAGAGTTCGGCGGCGACACGACGTTCACCGGACGTCAGTGGATCATCGACCCGATCGACGGCACCAAGAACTTCGTGCGCGGGGTGCCGGTGTGGGCCACCCTGATCGCACTGCTGCACGACGGTGTCCCCGTCGTCGGTGTCGTCAGCGCGCCGGCATTGCAGCGCCGGTGGTGGGCCGCGCACACCCAGGGCGCCTTCGTCGCGGTCAACGGTGCGCCGGCCCGTCGTCTCTCGGTTTCCTCAGTGGCCCAACTGAATTCGGCCAGTCTTTCGTTCTCCAGCCTGTCCGGGTGGGCGCAACTCGGTGTGCGGGACCGGTTCATCGCGCTGACCGATGCGGTGTGGCGAGTGCGCGCCTTCGGCGACTTTCTGTCCTATTGCCTGCTCGCCGAAGGGGCGGTCGATATCGCCGCCGAACCGGAAGTGTCGGTGTGGGATCTCGCCGCACTCGACGTCCTGGTGCGCGAGGCGGGCGGGGCGCTGACCGCGTTGGACGGCACCGCGGGGCCGCATCACGGCAGCGCCGTGGCCACCAACGGCCTGCTGCAACAGCAGGTGCTCGGCAGCCTCTCGGTCCCGCCGGTGTGAATTAGTTAACAGGTGTTCTCTCCGATCTTACTCCGGAGTAAGATCGGAGATATCCGCATTGCCCGTCGACCTGAGGCTGCTGAAAAATGACCGGTTCCGGTTCCAAAGAGACTTCACAATCCGTCCGCTCCCGCGTCAAACGGCGCGACCACAAGTCCGCGGTCGGGCTACAACCACACAAGCGCACCGGCATCGACATCGCGATCGCGCTGATCACCCCGCTGGTCGGGCAGGAGTTCCTGGACAAGTACCAGCTGCGCGACCCGCTCAACCGCGCCCTGCGCTACGGCACGAAGACCGTCTTCTCCACCGCCGCCACTTCTTCTCGGGAGTTCAAGCGGATCCAGAACCTGCGCGGTGGGCCGACCCGGCTCAAGTCCAGCGGCAAGGACTACTTCGACCTGACGCCCGACGACGAGCAGAAGATGATCGTCGAGACTCTCGACGAGTTCGCCGAGGAGGTGCTGCGCCCCGCCGCGCACGACGCCGACGAGGCGGCGACCTACCCGCACGAACTGATCAGCAAGGCCGCCGAGCTCGGCATCACCGCGATCAACATCCCCGAGGACTTCGACGGCATCGCCGCGCACCGGTCCAGCGTGACCAACGTGCTGGTCGCCGAGGCGCTGGCCTACGGCGACATGGGTCTGGCGTTGCCACTGCTGGCGCCGGGAGGCGTGGCCTCCGCGCTGACCCACTGGGGTAGCGCCGACCAGCAGGCCACCTATTTGCCCGAGTTCGCCGGTGAGAACGTGCCCCAGGCGTGCGTGGCCATCGCCGAGCCGCAGCCGCTCTTCGACCCCACCCGGCTCAAGACCACAGCGGTGCGCACCCCGAGCGGGTACCGCCTCGACGGGGTGAAGTCGTTGGTCCCGGCCGCCTCCGACGCGGAGCTGTTCATCGTCGGCGCGCAACTGGACGGCAAGCCGGCGTTGTTCGTCGTCGAGTCTTCGTCCAAAGGCGCTAGCGTGAAAGCGGATCCGAGCATGGGGATTCGCGCGGCGGCCCTGGGCCACCTGGAACTGTCCGGGGTGACGGTGCCACCGAACGCGCGGCTCGGCGAGGACGAGGCGACCGATGAGGATTACTCCGAGGCGATCGCGCTGGCCCGGCTGGGCTGGGCGGCGCTGACGGTCGGCACCTCGCACGCGGTCCTCGACTACGTCGTTCCGTACGTGAAGGAGCGCGAGGCCTTCGGTGAGCCGATCGCTCACCGGCAGGCGGTCGCCTTCATGTGCGCCAACATCGCCATCGAACTGGACGGGCTGCGCCTGATCACCTGGCGCGGCGCCGCGCGGGCCGAGCAAGGCCTGCCGTTCGTCCGCGAGGCGGCCCTGGCCAAGCGTCTGGGCGCCGACAAGGGCATGCAGATCGGCCTGGACGGCGTTCAGCTGCTCGGCGGCCACGGCTACACGAAAGAGCACCCGGTCGAGCGCTGGTACCGCGACCTGCGGGCCATCGGCGTCGCCGAGGGCGTCGTCGTCATCTAGGCCGGTATCCAACTCGAACTGAAAGTTCAATCATGGCAATTAATCTGGAACTTCCCCGCAAGATGCAGGCGGTAACGACGAAGACGCATCAGGGCGCCGCCGAGTTGATGCGGCCGATCGCCCGCAAGTATGACCTCAAGGAGCACGCCTACCCGGTCGAGCTGGACACGCTGTTCAGTCTCTTCGAAGGGGCTTCGGAGTCAATCGAATTCGCAGGAGCGAACGCGCTGGGCGGCGAGGACGAAGAACGGGACAAGAACCACAACGGCGCCAACATGGCCGCGTTGCTGCAGACGCTGGAAGCCAGCTGGGGCGACCTGGCGATGATGCTGTCAGTCCCCTATCAGGGGCTGGGGAACGCGGCCATCTCCGCCGTCGCCAACGAGGAACAGCTGCAACGCCTGGGCAAGGTGTGGGCGGCGATGGCCATCACCGAGCCCGGCTTCGGATCGGACTCGGCGGCCGTGTCGACGACCGCCACCCTGGACGGCGACGAGTACGTGATCAACGGCGAGAAGATCTTCGTCACCGCGGGATCACGCGCCACCCACATCGTGGTGTGGGCGACGCTGGACAAGTCACAGGGCCGGGCGGCGATCAAGTCGTTCGTCGTGCCGCGTGAGCACCCCGGTGTCACGGTCGAACGGCTGGAGCACAAGCTCGGCATCAAGGGTTCCGACACCGCGGTCATCCGATTCGACAACGCCCGCATCCCAAAGGAAAACCTGCTCGGCAACCCCGAAATCGAGGTGGGCAAAGGTTTTTCCGGAGTGATGGAGACCTTCGACAACACCCGGCCCATCGTCGCGGCCATGGCGGTCGGTGTCGGCCGCGCCGCGTTGGAGGAGATTCGCAAGATCCTCACCGAGGCCGGCGTGGAGATCTCCTACGACAAGCCCTCGCACGTCCAGAGTGCGGCAGCATCGGAGTTCTTGCGGATGGAAGCCGACTGGGAGGCCGCCTACCTGCTGTCGCTGCGTGCGGCATGGCAAGCCGACAACAAGATCCCCAACTCCAAAGAAGCCTCGATGAGCAAGGCCAAGGCCGGCCGGATGGCCACCGACGTCACGCTCAAGACCGTCGAATTGGCCGGCACCGCAGGCTATTCCGAGCAATTGCTGCTGGAGAAGTGGGCGCGCGACTCGAAGATCCTGGACATCTTCGAAGGCACCCAACAGATTCAGCAGTTGGTGGTCGCCCGCCGCCTGCTCGGCCTGTCCTCCGCCGAACTCAAGTAGCGATCACGTAGCGGCCCTCTGCGCCGAACGTGCAACCACGGCGGAATATTGACGATTTTTTCGCCGTGAGTACACGTTCGGCGAAACCTACGCAGCGATCGCGTTCAGTCGCTCGCGGGCTTCGTCGTCCAGTTGGATGGACGCGACGTCCATGTTCTCTTCCAGGTGACTCAGCGACGAGGTGCCGGGGATCAGCAGCACGTTGGACGCCACGCCGAGCGTCCACGCCAACGCGACCTGAGCCGGGGTGCGGCCCAGGCGCTGCGCGATCTCCTGGACCACCGGGTGGCTGAGCACCGGGTTGGGCTGCATGAAGGCCGCGCCGAGCGGGAAGAACGGGACGAAGGCGATTCCGCGCGCCTCGCATTCCTCGAGCACCGGGGCCGACTCCCGGTGCACCAGGTTGAATGCGTTTTGCACACAAGCGATCTCGGTGCGCCCCAAGGCATGTAGCAGGTGGTCGCGGTTGACGTTGCTCAGCCCGACGCCGCCGATCAGCCCCCGGTCGCGGGCCTCGATCATGGCCGAGAGTTGATCGTCGAACTCCTGGTCCGGACCGTCGCTTTCGAATACCCGCAGGTTGACCACCGCCAGTCGCTCGACGCCGAGGCTGCGCAGGTTCGTTTCGATGTCGCGGCTCAACTCGGCCGGCGCACCGGCCGGCAGCCAGGCGCCCTTGTCGTCGCGGCGCCCGCCGACCTTGCTGACCAGCGCCAGGTTCCGCGGATAGGGATGTAATGCGGCACGAATCAGTTCGTTGGCGATGTCGGGTCCGTAAAACTGCGAGGTGTCGATGTGGTCGACGCCGAGGTCGACCGCGCGGCGCAGCACGGCCAGCGCCTCGTCGCGGTCGCGCGGCGGACCGAAAGCATTGGGCCCGGGCAACTGCATGGCCCCGAAGCCGACGCGGTTGACCGAAAACCCACCGAGTGGAAAGGGATCCATACGGTGAGGTTAGCGTCGAAGGATGGACACGTTTCACGCGCTCGTCGCGCGCCAAGATGGAGACCGGATAACCGCGTCGGTCGAGACGCTGAACCACTCCGAGCTGCCGCCCGGCGATGTGACCATCCGGGTCCTGTATTCCAGCGTGAACTACAAAGATGCGCTGGCGCTGACGCCAGGTGGCGGCGTGGTGCGCAACTACCCGGTGGTCCCCGGCATCGACCTGACCGGTGAGGTCGTGGAGTCGACGTCCGCCGACTTCGCCGTCGGAGACCAGGTACTGGCCCACGGGTATGCCATCGGCACCGGCCACCACGGCGGCTACGCCGAGTACGCACGCTTGCCCGCCGACCAGGTGGTGGCGCTCGGCGCGTTGAGCCCGCACGAGGGCGCCGCGATCGGAACGGCGGGCTTCACCGCCGCGATGAGCGTGCAGGCGCTGATCGACTGGGGCATCACGCCGGACGCCGGTCCCATCGTCGTCACCGGAGCCACCGGCGGCGTCGGTTCGGTCAGCGTGGACCTGCTGGCGGCCGCCGGCTATCAAGTCGTCGCCTCGAGCGGCAAGACGGAGGCCGCCGGCCGCCTCAAAGCCCTTGGCGCCGTGGAGGTTATCGGCCGGCTGCCCGCGGACCGCGACGCCAAGCCACGGCCGCTGGGCAAGGCGCGTTGGGCGGGCGGGGTGGACTGTGTCGGCGGCGCGACGCTGGCCGACGTGCTCAGCACCGTCGATTACGGCGGCGCGGTGGCGGCCAGCGGCCTCACCGGTGGCCCAGCCCTGCACACCACGGTGCTGCCCTTCATCCTGCGCGGCGTCGCGTTGCTGGGCATGGACTCGGTGCTGATGCCGATCGGACCGCGCCGCGAATTGTGGTCCCGGCTCGGCGATTCGTTGCGGCCACGTCACCTGGACTCGCTGGTCAGCGACGTCGACGTGAAGGACGTCGTCGGCGTGATCGATCAGGTGCGCGCCGGGAAATTCTCCGGCCGGGCCGTGGTGCGGGTCGCGGGCGGATTTTGAGCGGCCAGTAGGCTCTGCTGGCATGCGCGCGGTACAGGTGACTCGGCTCGATGGTCCGGACGCGGTCGAGTTGACCGACATCGACGAACCGTCGGGCGACGGGGTCCTCGTCGACGTGCACGCCGCCGGGGTCGCCTTCCCGGACGCCCTACTCACCCGGGGTCTGTACCAATACCGCCCCGAGCTGCCGTTCGTCCTCGGTGCCGAGATCGCCGGTGTGGTGCGATCCGCACCCGAGGGCGCGCACGTGCGCGCCGGCGACCGGGTCGTCGGCCTCACGATGCTGTCCGGCGGCATGGCCGAGGTCGCGGTGCTGGCCCCGGACCGGGTGTTCAAGCTGCCCGACAACGTGAGCTTCGAGGCGGGCGCCGGCCTGCTGTTCAACGACCTGACGGTGTACTTCGCGCTGACCGTTCGGGGTCGGCTGCAGCGGGGCGAGACGGTTTTGGTGCACGGCGCGGCCGGAGGCATCGGGACCTCGGCGCTGCGGCTGGCGCCGGCGCTGGGCGCGTCCCGGACCATCGCCGTGGTCAGCACCCAGGACAAGGCCGACATCGCGACGGCCGCGGGCGCGACCGATGTGGTGCTGGCCGACGGCTTCAAGGACGCGGTCAAGGAGTTGACCCACGGCCGTGGTGTCGACATCGTCGTCGACCCGGTCGGCGGCGACCGGTTCACCGATTCCGTGCGCTCGCTTACTCCCGGCGGGCGGCTGCTGGTCGTCGGGTTCACCGGCGGCGAGATTCCCACCGTCAAGGTAAACCGGTTGCTGCTCAACAACGTTGACGTGGTCGGCGTGGGTTGGGGCGCCTGGGCGGGGACGCATCCGGGCGCGCTGGCCGAGCAGTGGGCCGGACTCGAGCGATTGCTCACTTCCGGGGAGCTGGCCCCGCCCGAGCCGGTGACCTACCCGCTGGAAGAAGCCGGGGCCGCCGTCGCATCCCTGGAGAATCGCAGCGCCAAGGGCAAGGTCGTGCTGCGCGTTCGCGGTTAGGCGCTGCACTTGTCCCCAGCTGCCCCAGTGGTTTCGGCGCGGGGCAGTCGACTGTTTGCCCGCCTCGTAGCGACATTCGCCCGCCGGCTGCACGCGTCACTGGTGTTGTCGCTGTGAGGTGGGCGCACGACAAGTCCTGCCCGGCGGAGACGCCTGTGGCGATTGTGACGAGCGCGGGACGGTGACGACGACGGCTCGCGCCGGCCCTGGTGCGGCCGCCTGCCGGCGACCCTTGTGCGGTCCAAAAAGAGAAAGTAATGTCACTTTCAGTTTTGTAATCTCGCTCGCCACCCAGCTGGTCCCCACCGGAGGAGCCGTCCATGGAATCCTTTGTGCACCTGCGAAAAGGCCGAACACCGCGCCGCCTGCACGCCGACCTCGAAGGCCTTAAGGACGACGAGTTGGGCCGGGGCGGCTTCACCGGCCGCACCGCCAACCTGTACCGGCGTCACGACCCCACCGCGTACCGATCGGTCGGCCCACTGCGGCCCATCGATGTGCTGTCCAGTGAGCTCAAGCCCAGCGACGCCACCGAGGCTGACGGTGGACCGCTGCTGATGTTCAGCAACGACGACTGCCGAATCCTGTTGAGCCGTCGTCACGAGCCGATGCCGTTCTTCGTCCGTCACGTCGACGGCGACCTGCTGTGCTTCGTGCATCAGGGCAGCGGCCTGGCCGAGACCGAATTCGGGCCGCTGCGCTACCGGGAGGGCGACTGGCTGTACATCCCGAAGGCATGCACCTGGCGCCAGCTACCCGACAGCGCGACGACGATGCTGATGATCGAGGCCACCGACGAGTTCCGGGTGCCGCCACCCGGCGCGCTGGGCCGCCACTTCCCCTTCGACCCGTCGCAGGTCGTCATCCCCGAGCCGGCGCCGGCCGACGAGGCCGACGGCGAATTCGAGGTTCGGCTCATCCACGAAGGCGGCCCGACAACGCTGTTCTACCAACATAATCCGCTCGACGTCGAGGGCTGGCGCGGCGACAACTTCGCATTCACGTTCAACATCGCCGACTACAACGTGGTCACCTCCGACAGTGTCCACCTGCCGCCGACGGTGCACCTGTTCATGCAGGCCACCGGCGTCTACGTGATGAACTTCCTGCCCAAGCCCGCCGAGGGGATTCCGGGCACCGAACGCACACCGTGGTATCACCGCAACGTCGACTACGACGAGATCGCCTTCTTCCACGGCGGCTCGCTGTACGGCATCCCGATGCCGCCCGGTTTGATTTCCCATGCGCCGCAAGGGGTTCACCACGGCGCACCGGAGAAGGCGCGCGAACGGGCGCGCCGCAAGTTCGACGACTACTCCCGCGTCGACTGGCAGGTAATCGCCATCGACACGCGCCGGCGGCTCACCCCGTCGGCCGAGGTACTGGCCCACGACCTAGGACAACACTGATGACGCAAGCGCAAGCCGTGAAACCCAAGAAGCACGAATACGAGCGAATCCCCTATCTCGTTGCCTTCCAGAACAATTCCGGGGTACGAGACGTCTACGGCGGGCTGGCCGAGATCACCGTGCTGGAGAGCTACCTGCTCAAGCCGAAGGACAAGCCGTCGGACACCGTGCTGGTGTTCATGCATCCCATCGGCGGCGGCGCCTACCTGCCGATGATCAACGCGCTGGCGCGGGCCGGCCATCACGTCATCTACTGCAACAGCCGCTTCCGCGGCACCGACTCGGCGCTGCTGATGGAGAAGGTCGTCGAGGATCTCGGCGAGTGCATCAAGGACGCCAAGAAGCGGCTGGGCTACCAGAAGGTGGTGCTGGCCGGGTGGAGTGGCGGCGGTTCGCTGTCGGTGTTCTACCAGCAGCAGGCGCAGAATCCCACCATCACGTCCAGCCCGACCGGCGACGGCCCCGACCTGACCAAACTCGACCTGCCGGCGGCCGACGGCATCATGCTGCTGGCCGCGCACATCAGCCGGCACGGCACGCTGACCGAATGGCTGGACGCGTCGATCCTCGACGAATCCGACCCCGGCAACCGCGATCCCGAACTGGACCTGTACAACCCCGACAACCCCAATCAGCCGCCGTACAGCCAAGAATTCCTGGACCGCTACCGGCAGGCGCAGATCGACCGCAACCGACGCATCACCGCGTGGGTCAGGGCCAAGCTGGCCGAGTTGGCGGCCGCCGGCCGACCCGACGACGAGTTCGGTTTCGTCGTGCACGGCACCATGGCCGACCCGCGCTGGCTGGACCCGGCCGTCGATCCCAACGAACGCGTGCCCGGCACCTGCTATCTGGGGGATCCTCAGGTGGTGAACATGAGCCCGGTCGGGCTGGCCCGGTTCTCCACCCTGCGCGGCTGGCTTTCGCAGTGGAGCTACGACGACGCCCGCGGCGACGCGGTGGCCTGCGGTCCGGACATCGCGATTCCCGCGCTGGTGATCGGTAACCTGGCGGATGACGCCTGCACGCCCAGCCACACCCGGCGGCTGTTCCAGGCGATCGGACACGAGGACAAGGAGATGCACGAAATCCCCGGCGCCACACACTATTACGCGGGCCCCGACCAGCGCGATGCGCTGCGGTCCGCCGTCACCATCGTCACCGACTGGCTGGTACGGCATGATTTCGCGAGTGCCGAATGACGGTGACCGGCCCGCTGGACGGCGTTCGGGTGCTAGAACTGGGCACCCTGATCGCCGGGCCCTTCGCCGGCCGGCTGCTCGGCGACATGGGCGCCGACGTCATCAAGGTGGAACTGCCCAAGGCCCCGGACCCGCTGCGCACCTGGGGTCAGGCCGAGCTCGACGGGCAGCATGTCTTCTGGACGGTGCACGCGCGCAACAAGAAAGCGATCACCCTCGACCTGCGTCATCCCCGTGGGCGTGAACTGTTCTGCGAGCTCGTCGAGAAGTCCGACATCGTGGTGGAGAACTTCCGCCCGGGCACCCTGGAAAAGTGGAACCTGGGTTACGACGTGCTCAGCGAACGCAATCCGGGCATCATCCTGGTCCGGGTGTCCGGCTACGGGCAGACCGGACCGGACGCCACCAAGGCCGGCTACGCGTCGGTCGCCGAAGCGGCCAGCGGGCTGCGCCACCTCAACGGTTTTCCGGGCGGTCCGCCGCCCCGGCTGGCGCTGTCGCTCGGCGACAGCCTGGCCGGCATGTTCGGCGCCCAGGGCGCACTGGCCGCGCTGTACCGGCGCAGCGTCACCGGGCGCGGCCAGGTGGTCGACGTCGCCCTGACCGAATCATGCTTGGCCGTACAGGAATCCACCATCCCCGACTACGACGTCGGCGGCGTGGTGCGCGGGCCGTCGGGCACCCGGCTCGAGGGCATCGCCCCGTCCAACATCTACCGCAGCGCCGACGGCTCGTGGGTGGTGATCGCCGCCAACCAGGACACCGTCTTCGCCCGGCTGTGCAAGGCGATGGGCCGCCCGGAGCTGGCCACCGACGACCGGTTCGCCACGCACGTCGCGCGGGGCCGCAATCAAGACGAACTCGACAACATCATCGGATCATGGGCCGCGGAACGTCAGCCAGGCGAGATCATCGAAACCCTCTCCGCCGCGGGGGTGATCGCGGGGCCGATCAACACCGTCGCCGAGGTGGTCGACGACCCGCAGCTGCGGGCGCGCGGCATGCTGGTCGAGCACTACGACGAGCGCGTGCAGCGCAACGTGTTGGGCCCGGGCATCGTGCCGATGCTCTCGGAATCGCCGGGGCAGGTCCGCAACGCCGGCCCCGCACGCCCCGGCCAGCACAACGACGACGTCTTCATCGGGCTACTGGGCAAGACGGCCGAGGAGCTCGACGAGCTGCGTGCCGAGGAGGTGCTGTGACACACGTCGGCGACGATGCAGAGCGCAGCGATGAGGTGGGGGCACCTCCCGCTTGCGGGGGAGAGCGGCGCCAATGACACACGTCGACATTCGAGAAGTGGCCCTGCGCGACGGTCTGCAGATCGAAACGCCAATTCCGTTGTCGGCCAAGCTTGAACTGCTGGCCGCGGTGGCGGCCACCGGGGTTCGCGAGGTCGAGGTCACCGCGTTCGTCTCGCCCACCAAGGTGCCGTCGATGGCCGATGCCGCCGAGCTGGCCGCCCATTTGCATGACTATCCCGACATCGAATTCTCGGCCCTGGTGGCCAGCCCCAACGGCGCCAGGCGGGCAGTCGCCGCGGGGCTGCGCTCCATCGAATACGTGGTGGCCGCCGACGACACCTTCAGCAAAGCCAACGTCGGGCGCACCAGCACCGAGGCCACCAACCAGATCGACGAGATCCTGACCATCGCGCACGACGGCGACGCCACCGTGGAAGTCGTCATCGCCACCGCCTGGGACTCACCGTTCGAAGGCCCGACCCCGCCCCAGCGGGTTCTCGAGATCGCCGCGGCCGCCCGCGACCGCGGCGCAGACCGCCTGTCGATCGCCGACACCATCGGCACCACCACCCCGGGCCGGGTGAGTTCGCTGATCGCACAACTTCGTCCGGTGATCGGCGACCTGCCGTTGGGCGGACATTTCCACAACACCCGCGGCTCCGGACTGGCCAGCGCCTACGCCGCGGTCAACTCCGGGGTGACCCGGTTGGACGCCTCGGTCGGCGGTCTGGGCGGCTGCCCCTTCGCGCCGGGCGCCACCGGCAACATCGCCACCGAGGATCTCGTATACCTGCTGGCCGACAGCGGCATCGACGTGGACGTCGACCTGCAGGCCGCCATCGCCGCCGCCGGCGTGGCCAAGTCGGCGGTGGGTCACGACCTGCCGAGCGCCCTGTTGCGCGCCGGCGACCGGATGCGGAACTGATGTCCGCCCCGGAGGCGAACCGCGAGCTGACCGCCAAAGGCCGCCAGACCAGGCAGGCGATCGAACAAGCCGCCCGAAAGCTGTTCGCCGAAAGGGGTTTTCACGGCACCACCCTCGCCGACATCACCTCGGCCGCGGGAAAATCACCCGCGGTGTTCTACCGATACTTCACCGATAAGGAAGACCTGCTGGCCGCCCTCGCGGAATCGTTCCTGCACGAGGTGGTGGCGCCGTCGGGACTCAGCGTGCACCTGCCGGACTCTCCCCCGCAAGCGGCTGGGGGTACCTCCCGCGTGGGGGGGAGTGCCCCCACCGACGACGACGACTTTTTCACCGCGGTGGTCACCGGCTACTGGAACATGTTCAAGCAGAACATCGGCATCATGATCGCCATGGCCCAGCTGGCCGCCACCCAGCAGCGCTTCGCCGCCGTCCAGAACGAATTCCGGCGGTTCGGAATCGATCTCGTGGCGGCCTCGGTGCGCCGCGCGCAGGAACAGGGCTACGGCACCGAGCTGCACCCCCAGCACACGGCGGCGGCCATCGCGTTGCTGTTCGAGAACTTCACCACGGTGTTCGTCGGGCCATCTGGCCCCGCGGGGTTGGGCGTGGACCTCAGCGACGACGACGCCATCGCGACCTTGTCGACGATCTGGAAGAAAACCCTGTACGGCGACCTCACGAAATCGTAGGAGAAGACGTGGATTTCACTCTGCCAGAACATCTTCCGGGCCTGCTCGCCGAGATGGACGAGTTCATCGAGACCGAGATCAAGCCGCTGGAACGCGAGAACATGCAGTACTTCGACCAGCGCCGCGAGCACGCGCGCACCGATTGGGACAACGACGGGATCCCGACGCGCGAATGGGAGGATCTGCTCTCCGAGATGCGCCGGCGGGCCGATAAGGCGGGCTGGCTGCGCTACGGATTGCCGGCCGCACTGGGTGGCCGCGACGGCAGCAACGTCGACATGGCAATCATCCGGGAACATCTGGCGCACAAGGGGCTTGGCCTGCACAACGACCTGCAGAACGAATCGTCGATCGTCGGGAACTTCCCGCAGGTGATCATGATGGAGCGGTTCGGCACCGACGAGCAACGCAAGGACTGGTCGGAGGCGCTGATCACCGGGGAGCGGTCCATGGCGTTCGGCCTGACCGAGCCGCAACACGGATCGGATGCCACCTGGCTGGAGACGCACGCCGAACGAGACGGCGACAGCTGGGTGATCAACGGCTCCAAGCGGTTCAACACCGGCGTGCACCGCGCGACCCACGACCTGGTCTTCGCGCGCACCTCCGGCGAGCCGGGGGCCGCGTTCGGCATCACCGCGTTCCTGGTGCCCACCGACGCGCCCGGCTTCAACGTCCCCTACTACTGGTGGACCTTCAACATGCCCACCGACCACGGCGAAGTCGAGTTGACCGATGTTCGAATTCCCGCCGACGCGGTGCTCGGCGACGTGGACCGCGGCCTGGAGGTCGCCCAGACCTTCCTGCACGAGAACCGGATTCGGCAGGCGGCGAGCAGCCTGGGCGCGGCGCAGTACTGTATTGACCGCGCCGCCGAATACGCGGCCGGCCGAAAGGTATTCGGCAAGCCGCTGTCGGTGAACCAGGCCGTGCAGTGGCCGCTGGCCGAGCTGCAGACCGAAGCGCAGATGGTGCGGCTGCTCGTGCAGTACGCCGCCTGGCATCTGGACCGCGACCACCACATGGAGGTCTCCGACAAGGTGTCGATGGCGAACTACCGCGCCAACCGGCTGGTCTGTGACGCCGCCGACCGCGCCATGCAGGTCTACGGCGGCCTCGGCTACAGCCGGCACGAGCAGTTCGAACACATCTACCGCCATCACCGCCGCTACCGGATCACCGAGGGCGCAGAGGAGATCCAGATTCGCCGGGTCGCGCAGCGGCTGTTCAAATTCGGCAAGAAGTGATGGACAGCGACGAGTCGGCGGAACTGGGCACCAAACTGGCCAGGGTGCTCACGGCGGCCGTCGGCGCCGACACCGCGGTCGAGAATCTGCGCGCGCTGACCGGTGGCGCCAGCAGAACCACCTGGGCGTTTGAGGTCGTCATCAACGCGCAGCGTCGTGCGCTGATCTTGCGCACCGGCCCACCCGACGATGTGCACGCCGGCATGGAACTGGAAGCCAGGACGCAGGCGGCCGCGGCGGCCGCCGGGGCGCCGGTCCCCCACGTGCTGATCGCCGACAATTCCCCTGCCGCACTTGGCAATCCGTATTTGATCTGTGACGCGATCAAGGGCGAGACCATCGTGCGGCGCATCCAGCGCCAGCTCGACGGCGCCGACGGGCACGCGGCGCGCACCCGATTGCTGCAGCAATGCGCGCACGCGGTGGCCGCCATCCACCGCGCCGACACCGACATCCCGGACCTGACGCACGAGGACCAACTCGCCGAATGGCGCCAGCGCCTCGACGACATGGGCGACACCACCGCGACATTCGAATGGGGGTTCCGCTGGCTGGCCGCCCACCGTCCGCAGCAGTCGCCGGCGGTGTTGGTGCACGGGGACTTTCGGATGGGCAACCTCATCGTCGACGGATCCAACCTCGCCGCGGTGCTGGACTGGGAGCTGGTGCACGTCGGGCAGGCCTACGAAGACCTGGCGTGGTTCTGCATCCGGGCCTGGCGATTCGGCGCCCCGGCCAGCCTCGGCGCCGGCGGCCTGGGCAGCATCGAAAGCTTCCTGCGCGCCTACGAGCAGGCCAGCGCGACTACCGTCGACCGGGTGGCATTTCACTGGTGGCTGGTGCTGGCCACCTTGCGCTGGGGTGTCATCTGCCGCTTCCAGGCCGAACGGCACCTGAGCGGGCAACATCGCTCGGTCGAGTTGGCCACCATCGGGCGCCGAGTCTGCGAGACCGAGTGGGACCTGCTCAACCTGCTCGAGGCGCCCGATGACGATGCGCGCCGCTGGGCGGCGCGAGGAGGAAGCGGGCGATCGGGGCTGGGCCCATGATCGGCGCATACGGCCGCCCGCTGGCCGCCGAACTCGTGGCCGCGGTCGCCGAATTCCTGGAAAGCGATGTGCGCGGTGCGACCGAAGGACAGGTCAACTTCCACGCCCGGGTCGCCGCCAACGCGCTGCGCATCGTCGAGCGCGAACTGCTCGACGAGAGCGAAGCGGAATCCCGCACCGCGCTGGCCGGCCTGGGCTTCGCCGACGAGGAACAGCTGGCCGCGGCGATACGGGCCGGCGAGCTGGACGGGCGAGCCGACCAGGTGACCGCCTGCCTGCGCACCCTGGTGCGACGCCGATTGGCCGTCGCCCACCCCGGATACGACACCGAATAGCCCGGCCATCAGCGAGGAGCCAGACATGCCCGCTTCCAGCACCGAGACCGTCCTCGACGCGGCCAACCGCCTGTTCACGGCGATCGAGCGGAGCGACGTCGCCGCGGTTGACGCGATGTGGAGCAACGACATCGCGGTGTGGCGGGTCGGCTCACGGCGCGACGACGACAAGGCCCGCGCGATGCGGGTCATCGATTGGTTCATCGGCGCGACGACGCAGCGCCGCTACGAGATTTTGGACCGGCAGCTCTTCGATGACGGATCCGCCCGGGGCTTCGTTCAGCAGCACATCTTGCACGCCACCGGGCATGCCGGGCAGTCGATCTCGCTGCGGGTCTGCATCGTGATCCGGGTCGGTACCGACGGCCTGATCGAGCGGATCGACGAGTATTTCGACCCGGCCGGGATCGCGCCGCTGATGAACTAGCGCTAGATTCGCCACGACACATTGGGGGTGACGATGACGACCTTGGAGACACTGCTTCACGATCCCGACATGGCCGGCGTGTGGAACCTGGCCCCGGATCGCTCGGCCATCACTTTCAAGATCAGGAACATGTGGGGCCTGCTGAACGTCAAGGGCCGCTTCACCGACTTCACCGGCGACGGCCAACTGACCGGCAAGGGAGCGGTTTTCGGCCGGGTGGACATCCGGACCGCCTCGCTGGACACGGGCATCGGCCGTCGGGACAAACACCTGCGCTCGGCCGACTTCTTCGACGTCGACCGCTTCGCGGAGATCAGCGTCGTCGTCACGGCGGTGCAGCCGACCAAAGGCAGGGCCGCGGACCTGCGGACCACATTCACCATCAAGGGCGTCACCGCGGAGGTGCAGCTGCCCGTGACGATCTCCGAGCTCGACGACGGCTCGATCCGAATCACCGGTGAAACCAAGCTCGATCGGGACCGGTTCGACCTGGGTTGGAACCAGCTCGGCATGGTGAGCTCGACGGCAACGGTCGCGGCCGACGCCATCTTCGTGCGGGTATCGCAGTAGGGATTTCTGCGGGCACCCCGCTGAACCGGGTGCGACACCAGTAGCATCTGCACCGTGCCCGACTCCACCATCGCCCTGCGGATCCTCGTCTACAGCAGCAATGTGCAAACCCGCGAGCGGGTGATGCGTGCGCTGGGCAAGCAGCTGCATCCCGATCTGCCCGAACTGAGCTACGTCGAGGTGGCGACCGGGCCCATGGTGGTGGCGACGATGGACAAGGGCGGCATCGACTTGGCCATCCTGGACGGCGAGGCCTCCCCGACCGGTGGCATGGGAATCGCAAAGCAGCTCAAAGACGAACTCGAGACCTGCCCACCCCTGGTCGTGCTGACCGGGCGGCCCGACGATGCGTGGTTGGCCTCCTGGTCGCGCGCCGAGGGCGCGGTGCCGCATCCCATCGACCCCATCCTGCTGGGCCGCACGGTGCTCAGCCTGCTGCGAGCACCGGTTCGCTGATTCGTTCCACGCCGCGTCTTTGCCGCGGCCGTTGATTCCCGGCCGTCAAACGCGGCAGTCCTGACCACTTCGGCGGCCGATGCCACCGCGACCGCCGCTACTCGCGACGTTGCTGACGGCGGACCATCCGCCCTGGCGACGCCCCTGATCTTTGGTGCCGCTGCGATCGGCGTCGCCGCGCCTTTGCTGGTGCTCATCGAGCGGTTGGTGCGGCGGATCGCGTCCGGCGGCGAGCGTTGGTTGTACCTGCTATCGAGTTTGCGCAGCACAGCGCGACATGGCACCGCCAATACTGCAAAACGCCCACCCCGGACAAGCGCGCCGCACGCCGCGACGCTATGTTGTAAATCACTGTGACGGGCCTCAGACCCGGTTCGTCACAGCAGCCCGGTTACCGCCTGGCCGCTGCAGGCGGCTCGTACGACGGATCATGGAGCGAGTTGAACGTCTACATACCCATCCTGGTGCTAGGCGCCATCGCCACTGCCTTCGCCGTGGGCTCGGTGGCGATCGCGAGCCTGGCCGGCCCGTCACGTTTCAACAAGTCGAAGATGTCGGCCTACGAATGCGGAATCGAGCCCACCGAGACATCGGTGAGCGGCCCGCATGCGACAGCCGGACAGCGCTTTCCGGTGAAGTACTACCTCACCGCGATGCTGTTCATCGTCTTCGACATCGAAATCGTGTTTCTGTATCCCTGGGCGGTCAGCTATGACGCGCTGGGCACGTTCGCTCTGGTCGAAATGGTGATTTTCATGCTGACGGTTTTCGTGGCCTACGCCTATGTGTGGCGCCGCGGCGGCCTGACGTGGGATTGAGGTAAGACGTGGGTCTTGAGGAACAGCTGCCCGGCGGGATCCTGCTGTCAACAGTCGAGAAGGTCGCGGGCTACGTCCGCAAGAACTCACTGTGGCCGGCGACGTTCGGGTTGGCCTGCTGCGCCATCGAGATGATGGCAACGGCCGGGCCAAGATTCGATATCGCGCGGTTCGGGATGGAGCGATTCTCGGCCACCCCCCGGCAGGCCGATCTGATGATCGTCGCCGGCCGGGTCAGCCAGAAAATGGCTCCCGTGCTGCGACAGATCTACGACCAGATGGCCGAGCCGAAATGGGTGCTGGCCATGGGCGTGTGCGCATCATCCGGCGGGATGTTCAACAACTACGCGGTCGTGCAGGGCGTCGATCACGTGGTCCCGGTGGACATCTACCTGCCCGGCTGCCCGCCGCGACCGGAGATGCTGTTGTACGCAATCCTGAAGCTGCACGAGAAGATTCAGGAGATGCCGCTGGGCGTCAACCGGGAAACCGCCATCGCTGAAGCCGAGCAGGCGGCGCTGACGGCCCGGCCCACGATTGAGATGCGCGGACTGCTGAGATGAGCTCACCGGACCAAGATCCCAAAGAAGCGATCAGCCGCGCCGACGAAGAAGTCATCGACGTGCGCCGCGGCATGTTCGGCGCCAAGGGCTCGGGTGACACGTCCGGTTACGGACGACTGGTGCGCGAGGTGCTGCTGCCGGGCAGCAGCCCGCGGCCCTACGGCGGCTACTTCGACGAGGTGGTCGACGCACTGGCCGCGGCGTTGAGCCAGGCCAACGTCGAATTCACCGACGCCATCGAAAGAGTCGTGGTGTACCGCGACGAGCTGACCTTGCACGTCCGTCGTGACGCGCTCGAACAGGTCGCTCACCGGCTGCGCGACGACCCGCGGTTGCGCTTCGAAATGTGCCTGGGCGTCAGCGGGGTGCACTACCCGAACGAGACAGGACGCGAACTGCACGCCGTGTATCCGTTGCAGTCGATCACGCACAATCGCCGCATCCGCCTGGAAGTGGCTGCGCCCGACGGTGATCCGCACATCCCCTCGCTTTTCGGGATCTATCCGACCACCGACTGGCACGAGCGCGAGACCTACGACTTCTTCGGGATCATCTTCGACGGACACCCGTCGCTGACCCGCATCGAGATGCCCGACGACTGGCACGGGCATCCCCAGCGCAAGGACTACCCCCTCGGCGGGATTCCGGTCGAATACAAAGGCGCACAGATACCCCCGCCCGACGAGCGGAGAGCGTACAACTGATGAGCACCACCACTGAATCGACGCACGACGGCGCCGGCGAGACCTTCGTGGTCGCCGGTGGCCAGGACTGGGACAAGGTCGTCGAGGCCGCCCGCGGGGTCGACCCCGGCGAGCGCATCATCGTCAACATGGGGCCGCAGCATCCGTCCACGCACGGGGTGTTGCGGCTGATCCTGGAGATCGAGGGCGAGACGGTCACCGACGCCCGTTGCGGCATCGGGTATTTGCACACCGGCATCGAGAAGAACCTCGAATACCGCTACTGGACCCAAGGTGTCACGTTCGTGACCCGGATGGATTACCTCGCACCGTTTTTCAACGAGACGGCCTACTGCCTCGGTGTGGAGAAGCTGCTCGGTATCACCGATCAGATTCCGGAGCGGGTCAACATCATCCGGGTGATGATGATGGAGCTCAACCGGATCTCGTCGCATCTGGTGGCGTTGGCGACCGGCGGCATGGAACTGGGCGCCATGACCCCGATGTTCGTCGGATTCCGGGGGCGCGAGATCGTGCTGACCCTGTTCGAATCGATCACCGGCCTGCGGATGAACAGCGCCTACGTCCGCCCCGGCGGAGTGGCGCAGGATCTGCCGCCCAACGCGGAGGCCGAGATCGTCGAAGGCCTCAAGGGACTCAGGCAGGTGCTGCGCGAAATGGGTGGCCTGCTCAACGAGAACGCCATCTGGAAGGCCCGCACCCAGGACGTCGGATACCTGGACCTGACCGGATGCATGGCGCTGGGCATCACCGGCCCCATCCTGCGCGCCACCGGGTTACCGCACGATCTGCGCAAGAGCGAACCGTACTGCGGATACGAAAACTACGAATTCGACGTAATCACCGAAGACACGTGTGATGCTTACGGGCGCTACATGATTCGTGTCAACGAGATGTGGGAGTCGATCAAGATCGTCGAGCAGTGTCTGGACAAGCTGAAGCCGGGCCCGACCATGGTCGAGGACCGCAAGATCGCCTGGCCGGCCGACTTGAAGGTGGGCCCCGACGGCTTGGGTAACTCACCGGACCACATCGCCAAGATCATGGGTGGCTCGATGGAGGCGTTGATTCACCACTTCAAACTGGTCACCGAGGGCATCAGGGTCCCGGCCGGCCAGGTCTACACCGCGGTCGAATCACCGCGCGGGGAGCTGGGTGTGCACATGGTCAGCGACGGCGGCACCCGGCCCTACCGGGTGCACTATCGAGACCCCTCGTTCACGAATCTGCAGGCGGTGGCGGCGATGTGCGAAGGCGGCATGGTCGCCGACCTGATCACCGCGGTCGCCAGTATCGACCCGGTCATGGGCGGGGTGGACCGGTGACCGGGCCGCAGGGACAGCCGGTCTTCATCCGGCTCGGCCCGCCGCCCGACGAGCCCAACGCGTTCGTCGTCGAGGGCGCGCCCGAGACGTATCCGCCCGAGGTGCGGGCCCGGCTGGAGGTCGACGCCAAGGAGATCATCGGCCGCTACCCCAACAAACGTTCGGCGCTGTTGCCGTTGCTGCACCTGGTCCAATCCCAGGATTCCTACCTGACGCCGGCGGGGCTGGAGTTCTGCGGCGAGCAGCTGGGGCTCACCGGGGCCGAGGTGTCCGCAGTGGCCAGCTTCTACACGATGTATCGCCGCGGCCCCACCGGCGATTACCTGGTGGGTGTCTGCACAAACACGTTGTGCGCCATCATGGGTGGCGACGCGATCTTCGACGCCCTGAAAGAACACCTGGACGTCGGCAACGACGAGACCACCGAGGACGGCGCGGTCACGTTGCAACACATCGAATGCAACGCCGCCTGTGATTACGCACCGGTGGTGATGGTGAACTGGGAGTTCTACGACAACCAGACGCCGGAGTCGGCGCGCGAACTCGTCGACTCGCTGCGTTCCGGCGAGCCCCGGCCGCCCACTCGCGGCGCCCCGCTGTGTGTCTTTCGCGAGACGTCGCGCATCCTGGCCGGCCTGCCCGACGAGCGTCCCGACCAGGGCCAGGGCGGCGCCGGGGCGGCCACTCTGGCCGGCCTGAAGGTAGCCAAGGAACACGGCATGCAGGCGCCGGACGCGCCGGAAGGCCAGTAATGACAACGACTTCTGACACTTCACAGGCGACGCCGCTGACTCCCGTCATCAGCCGCTTCTGGGACGACCCCGAGTCGTGGACCCTCGAGACCTACCACCGCCACGGCGGCTACGAGGCGATGAAGAAGGCGCTGGCGATGGAGCCCGATGCGGTGATCGGGCTGGTGAAGGACTCCGGCCTGCGCGGGCGCGGCGGCGCGGGATTCTCGACCGGCACCAAGTGGTCGTTCATCCCGCAGGGTGACACCGGCGCGGCCGCCAAACCGCATTACCTGGTGGTCAACGCCGACGAGTCGGAACCCGGTACGTGCAAAGACATTCCACTGATGCTGGCGACACCGCACGTCCTGGTCGAGGGCGTCATCATCGCCGCGTACGCGATCCGTGCCAGCCACGCGTTCATCTATGTGCGCGGGGAGGTGCTGCCGGTCCTGCGCCGCCTGCAGAACGCGGTGGCCGAGGCCTACGCCGCCGGCTACCTGGGCCGCGACATCAACGGCTCGGGCTTCGACCTCGAGCTGGTGGTGCACGCCGGTGCCGGCGCCTACATCTGCGGTGAGGAAACCGCGCTGCTGGATTCGCTGGAAGGCCGGCGCGGCCAGCCGCGGCTGCGCCCGCCGTTCCCCGCCGTGGCCGGGCTGTATGGCTGCCCCACGGTGATCAACAACGTCGAGACCATCGCGAGCGTGCCGTCGATCATCGGCAACGGCGTGGACTGGTTCCGCTCGATGGGCAGCGAGAAATCGCCTGGCTTCACACTGTATTCGCTGTCCGGCCACGTCGCCCGGCCCGGACAGTACGAGGCCCCGCTGGGAATCACGTTGCGGGAGTTGCTCGCGTACGCCGGCGGTGTGCGGGCCGGGCATCGGCTCAAGTTCTGGACACCGGGCGGGTCGTCGACCCCGCTGCTGACCGACGAGCACCTGGATGTGCCGCTGGACTACGAGGGTGTCGGCGGCGTCGGCTCGATGCTGGGCACCAAGGCGCTGGAGATCTTCGACGAGACCACCTGCGTGGTGCGTGCCGTGCGGCGCTGGACCTACTTCTACAAGCACGAATCGTGCGGAAAATGCACGCCGTGCCGCGAGGGCACCTTCTGGCTGGACCAGATTTACGAGCGGCTGGAAACCGGCAAGGGCACTGACGAGGACATCCAGAAGCTGCTGGACATCTCCGACACCATCCTCGGAAAGTCGTTCTGCGCGTTGGGCGATGGTGCGGCCAGCCCGGTGATGTCGTCGATCAAGTTCTTCCGCGACGAATACGTCGCGCACGTCGAGGGCGGCGGATGCCCCTTCGATCCACGAGACTCCATGCTGACGGCGGAGCGCGACGGCGCGAAAGGGTAAGACTCGATGACGAGTGCGGCCAAGACCGAAACCGGCGACGAGGTGCGTCCGCCGGACATGGTGACGCTGACCATCGACGGCAACGAAATCAGCGTTCCCAAGGGAACTCTGGTGATCCGGGCCGCCGAATTGATGGGCATCCAGATCCCGCGGTTCTGCGATCACCCGCTGCTGGAGCCGGTCGGTGCGTGCCGGCAGTGTCTGGTCGAGGTCGAAGGGCAGCGCAAGCCGATGGCCTCGTGCACCACGGTCGCCACCGACGACATGGTGGTGCGCACCCAGCTCACCTCGGAGGCCGCCGACAAGGCCCAGCACGGTGTGATGGAGCTGCTGCTCATCAACCACCCGCTGGACTGCCCGATGTGCGACAAGGGCGGCGAATGCCCGCTGCAGAACCAGGCAATGTCCAACGGCCGCGCCGATTCTCGCTTCACCGACGTCAAGCGCACCTTTGCTAAACCGATCAACATCTCCTCGCAGGTGCTGCTGGACCGGGAGCGCTGCATCCTGTGCGCGCGCTGCACCCGATTCTCCGAGCAGATCGCCGGGGACACCTTCATCGACATGCAGGAGCGGGGCGCCCTGCAGCAGGTCGGCATCTACGCCAACGAACCATTCGACTCCTACTTTTCGGGCAACACGGTGCAGATCTGCCCCGTCGGCGCACTGACCGGGTCCTCGTACCGGTTCCGGGCCCGCCCGTTCGACTTGGTCTCCAGCCCCAGCGTCTGCGAGCACTGCGCTTCCGGATGCGCGCAGCGCACCGACCACCGCCGCGGCAAGGTGCTGCGCCGGCTGGCCGGCGACGACCCCGAGGTCAACGAGGAGTGGAACTGCGACAAGGGCCGGTGGGCGTTCACCTACGCGACCCAGCCCGATGTGCTCACCACTCCCCTGATCCGCGACGCCGACGGCTCGCTGCAGCCGGCCTCGTGGTCGCACGCGATCGCCGTCGCGACCAAGGGACTTGAAGCGGCGCGTGGCCGCGCGGGTGTGCTGGTCGGCGGCCGAGCGACCTTGGAGGACGCCTACGCATATTCCAAGTTCGCGCGAATCGTGCTGGACAGCAACGACATCGACTTCCGCGCCCGGCCGAGCTCGGCCGAGGAGGCCGACTTCCTGGCCGCCCGGATCGCCGGCACGCAGATCACCGTCAGCTACGCCGATCTGGAGTCGGCGCCGGTCGTCGTGCTGGCCGGATTCGAGCCCGAGGACGAGTCGCCCATCGTCTTCCTGCGGCTGCGCAAGGCGGTCCGCAAGCAGGGGTTGCCGGTCTACGCCATCGCGCCGTTCGCCACCCGCGCCCTGACCAAGATGTCCGGGCGGCTGATCAAAACCGTTCCCGGCGCTGAGGCTTCGGCGCTGGACGGGTTGGCCACCGGCGAGGTGAGCGACCTGCTCTCCACCGCGGGTGCGGTCATCATGGTCGGCGAGCGCCTGGCCACGGTGCCGGGCGGATTGTCCGCGGCGGCACGGCTCGCCGACACCACCGGCGCCCGCCTGGCCTGGGTGCCGCGGCGGGCCGGCGAGCGGGGTGCGCTGGAGGCCGGCGCGCTGCCCGGGCTGCTGCCCGGCGGCCGCCCGGTGGACGACGAGACGGCCAGGGCGCAGGTCGCCCAGGCGTGGAACGTGTCCGAATTGCCGTCCGGCAGTGGGCGTGACGCCGATGCGATCCTGGCCGCCGCCACTGACGGCACGCTGGGTGCGCTGCTGGTGGGCGGTGTCGAGCCCGATGACTTCACCGACCCGCAAGCGGTGCTGGCTGCGCTGGACGGCGTCGGCTTCGTGGTCAGCCTGGAGTTGCGCCACAGTGCCGTCACCGAACGCGCCGACGTCGTCTTCCCGGTCGCGTCGACGACGCAGAAGGCGGGCGCATTCGTCAACTGGGAGGGCCGCTTCCGGCCATTCGAGGCCGCACTGCGCGGCACCGCCCAGCAGGCCAGCCAATCCGACCACCAGGTGCTCGACACGCTGGCCGACGAGATGGGCGTGTACCTGGGCATGTCCACCGTCGCCACGGCCCGCGAAGAACTGGCTGCGCTGCGGCACTGGGACGGCACGCGCGTCGCGAACCCGGCAGTCGCGGCCCCGGAGCCGGCCCAGCCCGCGTCGGGTGAGGCGGTATTGGCCGGCTGGCGGATGATGCTGGACAACGGCCGGATGCAAGACGGCGAGCCACATCTGGCGGGCACGGCCCGCAAGCCCGTCGCTCGGCTGTCCGCCGATACCGCCGCCGAGATCGGCGCCGCCGACGGCGACGCGGTCACGGTCAGCACGTCACACGGATCCATCAGCCTGCCGTTGATGATCACCGACATGCCCGACCGGGTGGTGTGGCTTCCGGTGAACTCGCCCGGCTCGGCGGCGCATCGCCAGCTCGGCGTATCGGCCGGCGACACAGTCAAGATCGGAGTTGGCAAATGACCGGCTTGACCGCCTTCGGGCACGACACGTGGTGGCTGGTGCTCGGCAAGGCGCTGGCGATCTTCGTGTTTCTCATGCTGAACGTGCTGGTGGCGATTCTGCTCGAGCGCAAGATCCTCGGCTGGATGCAGCTGCGGCCCGGGCCCAACCGGGCGGGGCCGTGGGGTGTCCTGCAGAGCCTGGCCGACGGAATCAAGTTGGCGCTCAAGGAAACCATCACCCCGGGTGGGGTCGACAAGTTCGTCTACTTCGCGGCGCCGGTCATCTCCACGATTCCGGCGTTCACCGCGTTCGCGTTCATCCCGTTCGGCCCGGTGGTGTCGGTGTTCGGCCACCGCACACCGCTGCAGCTGACCGACCTGCCGGTCGCGGTCCTGTTCATCCTGGGGCTGTCGGCGATCGGCGTGTACGGAATCGTGCTGGGCGGTTGGGCTTCCGGGTCCACCTACCCGCTGCTGGGCGGGGTGCGCTCCACCGCCCAGGTCATCTCCTACGAGGTGGCGATGGGGCTGTCGTTCGCCGCGGTCTTCCTCTACGCCGGCTCCATGTCGACGTCGCAGATCGTCGCCGCGCAGGACCGGGTCTGGTACGCGTTCCTGCTGCTGCCGTCGTTCGTCATCTACCTCATCTCGATGGTCGGTGAAACCAACCGGGCGCCATTCGATTTGCCCGAGGCCGAGGGTGAGCTGGTCGCCGGGTTCCACACCGAGTACTCGTCGTTGAAGTTCGCGATGTTCATGCTGGCCGAGTACGTCAACATGATGACGGTCTCCTCGCTGGCCACCGTCCTGTTCTTCGGCGGCTGGCACGCACCGTGGCCGCTGAACATGTGGGCCGGCGCCAACACCGGCTGGTGGCCGGTGCTCTGGTTCACCGCGAAGATGTGGACCTTCCTGTTCGTCTACTTCTGGCTCCGGGCCTCGCTGCCCCGGCTGCGCTACGACCAGTTCATGGGGCTGGGCTGGAAGCTGCTGATCCCGGCCTCACTGGTCTGGGTGCTGATCGCCGCCGTCATTCGCACCCTGCAGAACGAGGGCTATCAGCACTGGACCCCGATCCTGGTGGTCAGCAGCCTCGTGTTCGCCACCGCGCTCGTGCTGTTGCTGCGAAAGCCGTTCAGCGCGCCAGGTATTCGCGCGATGGAGAAACAGCTGCGCCGCGAGGCGAAGAAGCTGCCGACCGGACTCGACTCCGCACCCGTATTCCCGACACCGCCCCTGCCATCGAAGGGTCAGAAATCTTTGGCGGCGGCGAGCAAGGAGAAAGCACGTGGCTAAATTCTTGGACGCCGTAGCCGGATTCGGCGTGACGTTCGGATCGATGTTCAAAAGGAATGTCACCGAGGAGTATCCGGAGAAGCCGGGCCCGGTCATGCCGCGCTACCACGGCCGTCACCAGCTGAACCGCTATCCCGACGGTTTGGAGAAGTGCATCGGCTGCGAATTGTGCGCCTGGGCGTGCCCGGCCGACGCGATCTACGTCGAGGGCGCCGACAACACCGAGGAACTCAGGTATTCGCCCGGGGAACGCTACGGCCGGGTGTACCAGATCAACTATCTGCGGTGCATCGGTTGCGGGTTGTGCATCGAGGCGTGCCCCACGCGGGCGCTGACGATGACCAATGACTACGAGATGGCCGACGACAACCGCGCGGACCTGATCTACGAGAAGGACCGGCTGCTGGCGCCGCTGCTGCAGGACATGCTCGCGCCGCCACACCCCAGGACCGAAGGCGCGACCGACAAGGACTACTACCAAGGCAATGTGACCGCAAACGGGTTGCGGCAGACCGAGCAGGCCGGAGACTCCCGGTGACCGGATTGGCCGGCCACGCCGTCACCGTGGCCTCGAGTTTTGCGCAGGACACCATCGTCCGCACCTCCACCGGCGAAGCGATCGCGTTCTGGGTGCTGGGCGTCCTGGCCGTGATCGGCGCGGTCGGGGTGGTCACCGCCGTCAACGCCGTCTACTCGGCGATGTTCCTGGCGATGACCATGATCATCCTGGCGGTCTTCTACATGATCCAGGACGCGCTGTTTCTGGGTGTGGTTCAGGTCGTGGTCTACACCGGCGCGGTCATGATGCTGTTCTTGTTCGTGCTGATGCTCATCGGTGTGGACTCCGCGGAATCGCTCAAGGAGACGCTGCGCGGTCAGCGCATCGCCGGCGTGGCCGCGGGGATCGGGTTCGGCATCCTGCTGATCGCCGCCATCGGCAACGTGACCACCGGCGGCTTCGCGGGACTGACCACCGCCAACGCCAATGGCAACGTGGAAGGGCTTGCGGCGCTCGAAGCGCTCGCGGTGTGCCAGCACCATCGCGCCGACGGCCGCGGTGATCAGCAGCGCGCTGGTGAGCTCGAACGCCCACAGGTACCGCGAGAAGATCAGCGCCGCAAGCCCTTCCACGTTGCCATTGGCGTTGGCGGTGGTCAGTCCCGCGAAGCCGCCGGTGGTCACGTTGCG